>DASZXO010000065.1:0-67091 GCA_035545835.1 Lacunisphaera sp. | reverse complement strand
CGCCGCGACCGATCGAAATCGCGGCGTAAAGCCGCTCCTACGGCCACCAACTCAAAATCAATTCCGCCATGAAACCGCCCACCGAAACCGACGCGCCCGCCGAGGAGGTCCTCGACAATCCCGTCGCGGGCATCGATCAGACGAAGGGCGACTTCAAATACGATGTCGCCTACGAGTTCGACGCCGGCACCGGCCTCTCCGAGCAGGTCGTCCGCTACATCAGCGCGGTCAAAAAAGAAGCGCCGTGGCTGCTCGAGTTTCGCCTGAACGCGCTGAAGACTTTTCTCGCGAAGCCGATGCCCACGCACTGGGCGACGAAGGATCTCGAGGCGATTGATTTCGCCAAAATCCGCTACTACCTCGCGAGCGGCCAGAAGCCCAAGCGCACGTGGGACGAAGTGCCCGACGACATCAAGAAAACCTTCGAGCGCCTCGGCATTCCCGAGCAGGAGCGCAAATACCTCGCCGGCGTCGAGGCGCAGTTCGATTCCGAGGCCGCCTACTCGAACATCAAGGACCTCGTGTCGAAACAGGGCGTCATCTTCGTCAATTCCACCGAAGGCCTGCGCGAGCATCCGGAGATTTTCCGGAAATTCTTCGGCAAGGTCATCCCGACCGGCGACAACAAGTTCTCCGCGCTCAACAGCGCCGTGTTCTCCGGCGGCTCGTTCATCTACGTGCCGCCCGGCGTGAAGGTCGCGCAGCCGCTCCAGGCCTACTTCCGCATCAACGCGGAAAACTTCGGCCAGTTCGAGCGCACGCTCATCATCGCCGACGAGGGCGCCGAGGTCGTCTACATGGAAGGCTGCACCGCGCCGAAATTCTCCACGAGCACGCTGCACTCCGCCGTCGTCGAACTCGTCGCGCTCAAGGGCGCGAAGATCCAATACATCACCGTCCAGAACTGGGCGAACAACGTCTTCAACCTCGTCACCAAGCGCGGCGTCGCGCACGAGGAAGCCGAGATCAAGTGGATCGACTGCAACATCGGCTCGCGCCTCACGATGAAGTATCCCGGCGTCGTGCTGAAAGGCCGCAAGGCGCGCGGCGAGGTCATCTCGATCGCGCTCGCCAACGACGGCCAGCACCAGGACACCGGCGCGAAGATGATCCACGCGGCCGACGAGACCACGTCGAACATCGTCGCGAAATCCATCAGCGTCGGCCAGGGCCGCAGCACGTATCGCGGCCAGATCCACATCCCGAAGCACCTGAAGGGTTGCAAGAACAACACCGAGTGCGACGCGCTGCTGATCAACTCGAACTCCCGCACCGACACCTATCCCGCGATCACCGTCCGCGGCGACCGCAACTACGTGCAGCACGAGGCGAGCGTCTCGAAGGTGAACGAGGAAATGATCTTCTACATGCAGCAGCGCGGCCTGACCGAAGGCCAGGCGATGAGCCTCGCCGTGAACGGCTTCATCAACGACCTCGCCCGCCAGTTCCCCATGGAATATTCCGTGGAATTGAAGCGGCTCATCGACCTCGAGATGGAGGGATCGGTAGGTTGAAAACTTGAACGCAAGGGCGCGAAGACGCCAAGTCTCCCGACTTCGCTCCTCTGCGCTCCTTTGCGCTAAAACAAAATGCCCGCATCCGCATCCCTTTCCACTTCCACCGTCGGCTCCTTCACCCGCGAGGCCTTTGACGCCCATCTGGCCCGTGTCGCCCACCTGCCCGCCTGGTGGCTCGAGCGCAAGCGCGCCGCCTACGAGCGCTTCGCCGCGTTGCCGATGCCGGCGCGCACGGACGAGGGCTGGCGCTTTTCCAAACTCGGCGGCCTGACCCTCGAGGGATTTGCGCTGCCGCCGGCCGTCCGCCTCGAACAGATGGCGCACCGCGAACTCGGCGTGACCGGCGCCGGCCACATCGTCCTCGCCAACAACCGCCTCATCGCCCGCGAGGTGCTCGCACCCGAGCTGGCCCGGCAGGGCGTGATCTTCGACTCGCTGCAGCATGCGCTCCGGCAGCACGGCGAATTGGTGAAAGCCCACCTGCTCGCCCAGCCCTCGAAGCTCGGCTCCGACAAGTTTGCGGCGTTGCACGAGGCTTTCCTCGAGGATGGCGCCTTCATCTACGTGCCGAAAAATGTCGAGGTGGCGCTCCCGCTCGGCGTGTTCCATTACGCCCATGGCGCCGGCGCGGCCGTGTTCCCCCATACGCTGCTCGTGGTCGACGACCACGCCAAGGTCACCATCGCCGACCTGTTCCTTTCGGCCCGGGCGGCCCGGCCCGGGAACCCGGCACCCGAAACCCAGTTCGCCTGCGGCGGCCACGACCTTTATGCCGGCCACGGCGCGCAGGTCACCTACCTGGCGATGCAGGACTGGAGCCGCGAGGCCCTGTCGTTCCAGTTCGACGCGAAGGTCGTCCGGCGCGATGCGCGCGTCCTGTCATTGAATCTCCACGCCGGTGCCCGCCAGGCTCGCCATGAGAGCTTCTCGCAGCTCCAGGCGCCGGGCGCGCACTCGGAGATGCTCGCGCTCACGGTCGCGCACGGCACGCAGGAGTTCGACCAGCGCACGCTGCAGATCCACCAGGCGCCGAACACCAGCTCGAACCTCCTCTACAAGAACGCGCTCCTGGACCAGGCGAAGACCATCTTCTCCGGCCTGATCGTGGTCGATCCCGACGCGCAGAAGACCGACGCCTACCAGAGCAACCGCAACCTCATGCTGTCCGACGAGGCCGAGGCGCATTCGCTGCCCGGCCTCGAGATCCAGGCCAACGACGTGCGCTGCACCCACGGCGCCACGTCGGCCCGCATCGACCGGGAGCAGGAATTCTACCTCGAATCCCGGGGCATCAGGCCCGCCCAGGCGCAGGAGCTCCTCGTCTTCGGCTTCTTCGAGGAAGTCCTCGGCAAGGTCGAGCACGCGCAGCTCCATGACGTCCTCGCCACGATCATCCGCGAGAAATTCAAAGCCTAAACGCCATGGCGCAAAGATGCGAAGCGACGCAACCTATCCCTTAGCGCCTTTGCGACTTTGCGCTTAACCGCGACTCCCATGAGCACTGACACCCGCGACCGCACCCTCTCCCGCCAGGTCACCGTCACCCAGATCCCGAGCGGCGACAAGCAGACGCTCTTCCCCGGGGAAACCGTCTTCATTCACCAGGTCCTCGGCGGCAGCTACACCATCCAGACATCCACCGGCCTTTTCCGGCTCGACGGCAGGGATGCCGACGCGATCGGCGAGACCGTCACCGAACACAAGGTCGAGGCCGCGACGCTCGCCGATGGCGCGCCGGATCCCAACGCCATCTGGGACCAGCTCCGCAAGGTTTTCGATCCCGAGATCCCGGTGAATATCGTCGACCTCGGCCTGGTCTACAGCATGGACGTCTTCAAGGAGGACGACGGCTTCAAGGTTGACGTGGCCATGACGCTCACCGCGCCCGGTTGCGGCATGGGCCCCGCCATTGCGGAGGACGCCAGGTCCAAGATCCTCCTCGTTCCCGGCGTCAACGCCGCCGACGTGCGCATCACTTGGGAGCCGCCTTGGAACCAGAGCATGATCTCCGAGGAAGGTAAAATGAAGCTCGGCCTGATTTAGGTCCGCAACCTCCGGACCAGGCAAACCGTCGCCCCAGCCGGCCGATGTCGCCAGGTCGGCGGCGGCGGTGTCTTGCCGCCCGGACCGGCGCCGCGGCCAGACAGTTCAGGTCGTTGGAGTCGAGCCAATTAAAGCCGGCAACGGAGTGAATGGCATTGTGAACGTCCGGCCGGGCTGATGGCCTAGGGCCGCCCTCCACGATTCATCGGCAGCCTTCGGCCGCGTTCCACGTCGCTGCGTGAAGCCCTTACCCAGTTTTTCCCGCCTGTCCCCGGCCCGCGCCCGCGTCTTTGCGTGCGGCCTGGCGCTGAGCCTTGTTTTTGCGGCACGGGTCACGGCCCAGACGGTCACGACGCTCACGTACGACACCCACTACGTCGCGACCGGCATGAACCAGTTCTCCTCCGGCTCGGCGACCATCATCGACTACGAGCACAACTTCGGGACGTCCTGGAGCACCTCGTATGACTTCGGCGGTTTCACGACCGGTTTCTTCGGCGACGAGTGGGGTGCCGGCGGCACGGCCAGCACCAGCGGCAGCATCGGCTTCGGCGTCCTGTTCAAGGTCAACGGCGGCTCCATCAACGTCGACCTGCCCAACAAGATCGGCATCACCGTCCCCACCGATCCGAACAACACAACCCCGAGCCTCGGCTTCACCCAGGACCGGAGCGCGATCGGCAACCGCGATTTCTTCACCACGCAGTTTCCCAACATCGAGCTGGGCCTGGACACGTATCTCCACGTCAACGCCCAGGTCAGCGGCCGCATCGCCTACGGCGTCGGCAGCTCGAGCGGCACGGTCACCATCCAGGACCTCGCGCGCCTCTACGGCCTCGCCAGCGCCAACCCGATCCTCGCCACCACCGATCCGTTCAACAACGACCTGAATCTCATCTCGTACAACGTCAACGGCAACCACACCCTCACCGTCCTCGGCCTCAGCAAGGATCTCGGCAACGGCTTCACCAAACAGCTCAACTCCAAGGACGTCGCCTACGTCCCCGACTCTCCCATTTTCCCGACGCAGGTCGAGTTCGGCAGCGTCACGATCAACCCGATCAACAATTCGCTCAACGCCAGCTCCGGGAGCAGCCTGACCAAGACGGTCAGCCAGACCACGCTGGTCGGCGCCGGCGTCGACATCCTCGGCCTCGCCTCCCTGGCCATGGGGCTGCCGATCAATCCGTTCGAACCGAAGATCACCATCCCGGGCACGCCCATCACCCTCGACGCCACGCTGCTCGACGTGAACGCCGGCATCAACCTCGGGTTGAAGCAGTCCCTCACCCTCCTGCCGCACACCTACGTCGGCCTGACCAGCAACTACCCGGTCTCCTATGCGTGGACCGACGCCGGCGGCGCGCATACCGCGACCAACGTCACCAACTTCCAATACCTGCTCCCCGACGACGGCTCGGCCTCGACGCTCCAGATCACCAGCCGGCCGACGCAGTCCGACTGGCAGCTCTACTCCAGCATCTTCATCGACCCGCAGCTGCTGAACCAGCTCTACCTCACCATCTCGGGCAACATCAACTTCCAGGCCCTCGCCGCCAGCATCGGCGCGTACGGCGCGAGCGCCGGCTTCGGCCCGCTCGTCAACGAGAACTATAACCTCAACCTCTCCAGCCTCGACATCCTCCTGCTCTCCACCCTCGTCGACCTGCAGTCCAGCGAGCTGTCGCGCGTCTACCGCAACCCCAAGCCGCTGTTCGGCGCGGGCGTGCAGCAGAACCTGACGGTGGACGCCGGCGACGTGGTCCAGCTTTTCGACCAGTCGGGCAACTTCAACACCACCGCGATCGACGGCACCCTGGTCCTGCGCAACGCGCTCTTCAACGCCGACAATGCCATCACGGTCAAGGGCACGCTCGACCTCGACGGCCGCACCAACGCCTTCTACACGCCGACGCTCAACGTCGCCGCCGCCGGCCATGTGGTCGTCGACGCCGACAGCGAGATCTTCGTCGGCTCGACCGGCACGCCCGGCTTCGTGGCGGCCGACGGCACGATCGCCACCGGCACCTACCAGATCGGCGGCACGATCCATTACACGGGCGCCGACATCACCGCCATCGCCAGCGGCGTCCACCTCGAGCTGCTGCCCTCCGGCTACCTCTCCGACCTCGGCTGGCGCTTCGACAACAACAACGGCGCCAGCCATGACGGCCTGCGCGCGCTGTCGAGCAACGCCGGCTATCTCCTCATCGCGGGCCAGGATCTCGCCCTGACCGGCGCGCTGACCAACTCGGGCACGCTGATCGTCACCAACGGCCACGACCTTTCCACCGCCGGCAACTTCACCAACGCAAACGGTGCCGCGGTCACGGTTGGCGACGCCTCGATCTTCACCATCGGCGGCACGTGGACCAACCTCGCGTCGAACACGCTCTCGAACCTGAACCTCACGCTCGGCGGCACCACCAGCGGCGGCACGCTGCGCTACGTCGGGTCCACCCCGACCACGCTGGCCGCCACCACGTCGCTCACGCTCTCCGGCAGCCGCCCCGTCCTGTACGACAACAACAACACCGAGGTGGCCAACGGCTACCTGCTCGGCGGCGCCGGCGGGCTCACCGATGCGGTCGCCGGCCTCGCGACCAACGCCGGCACGCTGCGCCTGCAACACGGCGCCACCCAGTCCCTCGCCGGCAGCCTCGCCAGCAGCGGCAGCCTCCAGGTCGCCGATGCGGGCACCGCGCTCACGATCAACGGCTCGCTCACCAACACCGGCACCGTCAGCCTGACCGGCGGCGGCGGGATCACGGCAACCGGCACGCTGGGCAACCTCTCCGGCGGCACGCTGGCGGGCGGAACCTGGACCCTCGGGGGCATCCTCAACTACACCGGCAGTGACATCACCGCCATCGCCGCGGGCACCGCGGTGACCTTTGACGGCAGCGGCAACGGCCTGCGCAACGCGGGTTCCAATGCCTTCGATCACTTCGCCACGCTCAACGGCAGCCTCACGCTCGCCAATGGCGCCGCGCTGGTCACCGACGGCACGCTGGCCCTCAACGGCGCGCTTACGCTCGGCTCCGGCGCCAGCGTGTCCGCCGCCGGCGTCTCCGCCATCGGCTCCGGCCTCGACCTCACCGGCGCCGCGCTCACGCTCACCGGCGGCCTGCCGGGCGGTGCGACGCTTTCGTTCGCCGGGCCGCTCACGCTGGGCGGGACGCTGACCTACGGCGGCCCGCTCGTGACCGGCCTCGGCGCCGGCACCCGGCTCAATGCCCGGAGCGGCGGCTCGCTCGTGAACGGCGGCAACGGCCTGCGTTCGCTGGCCAACGTGGCCGGCACGCTCGACCTCGCCTCCGGCGGCAGTGTCGTCACCGATGCCGCGCTCACGATCGCCCCGGGCGGCACGCTCAACCTCGGCGCCGATGGCACGCTGCAGGTCACCGGCCCGGCGTTCACGCTCGCGAGCGGCGCCACACTCACATTGGGTGGCGAACTCATCCTCGGCGGCGCGGGCAGCCAGACCAGCTGGACCCTCGCGGATGGTTTCAACTTCTCGTCCGGCACGCTTTCCCTCGGCGTCACCGCCTACGGGCACGACAGCGCCGGCCTGTACCTGACCACGACCGGCTCGGGGGCCTTGACGATCGGCAGCGGCCAAAGCTGGACCAACGGCGCCTCGATCCTCGGCGCGGGCGCCATCACCGGCGGCAGCTTCACCAACCGCGGCACGCTCATGGCGGGCGGCGGCACGCTCGCGATCGGCGGCCTCGACGGCACCCTGGTGAACACCGGCCTGCTGGGCTCCACCGGCACCCCCGCCCATCCCGGCAGCCTGACCCTCAATGCCGTCACGCTGCAGAACCACGGCTCCGTCAACGGCACCGAAACCTCGGGGCGCATCGAGGCCCGGTCGAACGTCGCCTTCGGCAATTCCACCGTTGCCGGCGGCACCATCCTGGTCACGGCCAGCGGCACCCTCGAGTCGACCACCTCGACGTTCGGCGTCGACCAGTTCAACGTCGAGGGCGCGTTCGTGGTCCACGCGGGCGGCACGACGAGCGTGACCGGCCCGGCGTATTTTTCGCCGAGTTCCACGCTCACCCTCGAAACCGGCGCGACCCCCGCGGTCCTCGCCTTCGGCACCGGCTCGTCCTTCGTCAACCAGGGCCTGATCACGCTCGGCGGCGGCACCGCCATCACGGGCCTGACCATCGTCAACCAGGGTCGCGTCGAGCTCGGCGCCGGCCAGACGACCAACCTGAACAACATCGACAACACGGCCTCGGGGCTGATCGACCTCCTCAACGGTTCCACGCTGAACCTCGCCACGTCATCGTTCGCCAACGCCGGTTTCATCCACCTCTCCGGCGAGGACCCGGCCACGCTCGCCCACTCGGCGAGCACGTTCCTCGTGAACCAGGACCTGACGCTCACGGGCGGCGGCACGATCCAGCTTGGCGGCTTCATCTCGTCGACCGCGACCACGGCCAGCAATGGCGCCGCCATCAATGTCGCGGACGTGACCTGGGCCAACGCCGGCAGCGGCACGGTCCTCAGCACCAACGGCGACCATGTGCTGACGCTGCAGAGCCAAAAGCTCGTCGGCCAGGGCAACTTCGGCGCCGGCACGCTGGCGATCGACAACCAGGCCGGAGGCACGATCAGCACCTATGGCAGCGGGTCGGTGCTCACGATCCAGACGAACTCCGGTGGCTTCCGCAACCGCGGCACCCTCGAGGTCGGCACCGGCGCGACCCTCGCATTCACCGGCGGTCCCTTCCTTTCGCTCGCAAACGGCGCGCTGACCGAGGGCACCTACCGCGTCGGCGGCACGCTCAAGATCCCCGGCCTCGGCGCCAGCTTCGACACGGGCGTGGCCATCACGTTCGACGGCGCCAGCCCGGCCATCGTCAATGAAAACGACCAGGCCGTGGCGCTCCACAACATCCTCGCGAGCGGCTCGTTCACGCGCGTCAACGGGACGACGACCTTTGCCACCACCGCCGGCAGCACCTTCACCAACACCGGCCTCCTCAGCGCCGGCAGCGTCGGCGACAACGCCGTGACGACCGGCACCGTCGCCATCACCGGCGGCTATTTCACCAACTTCGCCAACCAGGCGCTGACCGGCGGCCGCTACGAGGTGGCCGGCGTCCTGCAGTTCGACAACGCCGACATCGTCACCAACGCCGCCGACCTGACGCTGCGCGCCAGCGGGCAGGTCCAGGACCAGTCCGGCCAGAACGCGCTCGCCCACCTCGCCACGAACACCGGCACGTTCAGCCTCCGGACCCGCGCGAATTTCACCGTCGGCGCCGGCGTCGCCACGTTCAACCAGCGCGGCGCGATCAACGTCGCCGCCGGCAGCACGCTCAACTTCGGCCCGGCCGCGATCAACAACGTCGCGGCCGACCACCCGTCCTACTGGATCGGCGGCACCGTGACCGGCGGAACCGGTTTCACCACCGACGGCACGACCGTGACGCTCTACGGGCCCGCCGCGACGCTCGCGGTCGGGGGCGCCACCACGCCCATCTCGGCCAATGCGGGTTCGCTGACTTTCGCCGGCGGCTTCGGCGCGACCTACACCTCGCCGCTTTACGCGGACCGCCTCATCAACCACGGCACGTGGCAGATCGGCTCCTCGCATGCGATCGGCGCCGATGGCTCGACCCTGCGCTCCGCCGGCTCGGTCACCTTCACGGGCTCGCCCGGCACCCCGGTGATCTGGGAGAACACCGGCACCATCCGCTATTACGGCGGCGCGACCGATGACGGTTCCAGCGGCGCGTTCACGCTCAGCAATCTCCTGATCGACGGCGGCCTGACCAGCGCCGGCACGTTCGACGCCAGCGGCACCGTCCGCATCAATTCCGGCGGCGCGCTGCAATTGAACGGCACCCTCGCCGATTCCGAAGGCGCGCTGACGTTCAGCGGCGGCGCGGTGAATGTCGTGGGCGGACTCGACCTCACCCATTCCCTCTACCTCACCAACGCGACGTTTGGCTTCACCACCAACGGCGGCCGGCCGATTCACCTCGATGGCATCACCTTCTCCGCCTCGGGCCTGGACTTGGGCACCAACAACACCGCCGACATCAGCCTGCGCAACGACGCGCGGCTGGTCAACGCGACCACCAACGAGTCCGCCCTCGTCCACCTGGTCACCAACGACGGCACCATCGAGCTCGTCAACACCCACCCGGAGTTCTTCGGCTCATTCGGCAACTACGGCACGCTCCGCACCAGCAACACGGTCGGCGGTTCCACCTGGATGCAGTTCTCGGGCGACCTCTACAACCACGGCGACATCGTGGGCAACATGGTGGTCACCGGCGACCTCCACAACACCCAGGGCGCCACCTTCACCGGCTCCTTCTCCGCCACCAACGACTTCTTCAACGACTCGGGCGCGACCTTCTCCGGCACCGGCTCCGTCGGGCGCGACTTCAACAACGACGGCACGCTCGAGGCCGGCTTCAATGCCTTCACCGTCGGCCGCTACGTCAACAACAGCGGCGACCTCACCATCCGCAGCAGCAGTTTCGTCGACGCGGGCAGCCACCCCGCGGACATCGCCAACTTCGGCACGCTCCGCCTGAATACCGGCAACTACGCCAACCACCTGCTCGGCTCGGGTGATGTCCACGTGCTCGCCGCCGCCTCCGTGACGCCGGCCGTCGCCAATCCCAACCTGACCGCGCGGTGGTATGTCGACGATGGCGGCGAACTGATCGTCGGCGCCGACGCGAACCTTGGCGCCGCGCCGTCCGCCAGCGTCAATCCCTGGGTGACGCTGGGCCACGACGCCGCCCTGACGTTCGCCGGTCCGCTCGCCACCCACCGTTCGGTCCTCGCCGGCGCGGGCGCGACCATCAACGGCACGACGAGCGACGCCGCGATTCCCGCCGGCGTCTCCGGCCTCGGCGACCTGACGCTCGTCGGTCATGTCACCACGCAGGTCTCGCTGCCGAATTCCGCCGCGCTGCACCTTGCCGGCGCGCTGACGATGACCCAGGCCGAGTTCTTCGGCCAGGCGGTCGACGGCAGCGGTTCCATCGCGAATCCTTCCGGCTACACGCTGTCGTTCGGCGGCGGCGCCTCGTTCAACGGTTCGATCTCGAACTCCACGGGCGGCCTGCTGCTGATGGGCGGGCCGGTGTTCACGCCCGATGTGACGAACGACGGCAGCATGATCTTCAATGGCGGCGGCAGCCTGACCTACGAGGGCAACCTCAGCGGCGCCGGCACCTTCCGGCTGACCAACGGCACCGCGCTGAACCTGACGCGCTTCAATGGTTTCAGCGGCACGACCACCATCGACTCCGGCTCGTCCCTGACCCTGAGCGATTTTGGCACGCTCGGCGGGACCATCGTCGACAACGGCAACCTCACCTTCGCCTACGATGGCGACACCTTCACCTTGCCCGGTTCGATCAGCGGCACGGGCGGCGTCACGCAAGGCGGCCACAACAGTTTCCTGACGCTGCCTGACCTCGGCCTCGCCGGGGGGCTGGACATCGCCTACGCCGACAGCTACCTGATGATCGGCACCGGCGGCGCGCTGAACGGGACGATCAGCGCCCCGATCGTCGACAACGGCTCCCTCTGGTTCAACCACGCCGGCAGCATCAACCTGACCGGCGCCCTCAGCGGCACCGGCGGCCTGGAGCACATCGGCAGCGGCACGCTCATCCTCACGGGAGCAAAGACCTTTTCGGGCAAGACCTATGTCGGCGCCGATTTCGTGCCGAACACCGGCACCAGCGCCGGCGGCGGCACGCTCGCGATCACCGGCGATTCCAGCCTCGGCACCGCGCCGGCCTCGTTCGTCGCCGACCAGCTCCTGTTGAACGACGGCTCGACGCTCAACGTGCTCGCCAATACCACCCTCGCCGCCACCCGCGGCCTGACCACCGGCGGCACGGTGACCATCACGGGGGCATCGCTCGATGTGGGAAACAACCTCGGCGGCGCCGGCGCGATCAACTACACGGGCGTCGGCACCCTGAGCGTCCTCATGGGCGACCATTATGGCCCGCACGATTTCTCCGTGGGGAATTTCGGCACGCTCGTGCTCGACAATGCCGGCCACGACGTCGTCTTCACCAATGCGCTCGGCGGCACCGTCAACTCGACCGTCCGGTTCGCCGGTGCGGGCAGCACGATGCTGCGCAACACCGGGGCGATGCTCGGCCTCACCGAAATCGCCGCGGGCTCGACGGTCCGCCTCGGCGCCGGCGCGGCCCAGGGCTCGCTGGGCGCGTTCACCAACGTGCTGGGCACGCTCGAGCTCGGGCGCGGCGACACCACGACCGTCAGCGGCCTGTACGGCGACGGCACGATCATCAAGGACTTCGCCGGCACCACCACCATCGCCCAGTCGCCGAACGGTTTCACCGCCTACCGCGGTTCGCTCATCCTCCGGGGCGGCGTGCTCCAGCTCGCCACCTACTCCGACCTCGGCCTCGCGCCGGATGACTACCGGGCGGGCGGCCTGACCTTCGACGGCGGCACGCTGCGCTTCACCAGCACCTACGGCGGGGGCGTCGGCGGCAACCAGGGCGTGACCGTCACGGCCAACGGCGGCACGATCGACCTGCCCGATGCCAATGCCACCTTCGGCATCGGCAGCACGATCTCCGGTCCCGGCCTGTTGACCAAGACCGGCGCCGGCACCCTCGCCCTCGCGGGCAGCGGCACCATCAGCAGCTCCTTCAAGGTCGTCGACGGCTGGCTCACCGAGGTCAGCACCGCCGACACCACGTACACCGGGAACATCACGGACAACGTCAACTCGCTGTTCATCTCAAACCCGGCTTCGCGCGGCGCCTTCTGGGTCGACCACACCCTGTTCCACGGCAACGTCACGCTGCTCGGCACGAACACCTACACCGGCGGCACGCGCGTGTCGGGCGGCGTCGACCTCATCCTCGGCAACGGCGGCACCGCCGGCTCGATCCTTGGTGACGTCGAGACCTACCTGCAGAGCTACCTCAGCTACGACCACAGCGGCGACTTTGTCCTCCCGAACAATGTCACCGGCGCCGGCGGCCTCAAGCAGGCCGGGCCGGGCATCCTGACGATCGACAGCGCGCAAACCTTCACCGGCGCCCTCATCGCGAACAACGGCACGATCCGGCTGACCGACACCGGCAGCGTCGCCGGCGACATCGTCACCAACGCCAACCTCCTGCTCGACAAATCCGGCACCGAGACCATCGCCAACGTCATCAGCGGCACGGGCAAGGTGACCAAGGACGACACGCTCAACCTCACCGTGGACCACGGCACGGTGACGCTCGACGGCGCCAACACCTATTCCGGGCTGACGGAGGTCAAGGCGGGCACGCTCATCATCACCGCCGACAACCCGGGCAACGGCGGCGCCAGCGTCGCCAATGGCGCGACGCTGCGCTTCACCGGTTCGGGCGGCCTCGGCGGCACGATCACCCTCGGCGCCACCGGCCAGTTGCAGCTGGCCTATGCCTCCGACCACACCCTGGCCGCCAGCTTCGCCGGTGCGGGCAGCATCGCCAAGACCGGCGCCGGCATCGCCACGCTCACGGCCGCGCCGTCGTTCTCCGGCCAGATCGGCATCGCGGCGGGCGCCCTGGAGTTTTCCTCGGACAGCGACGGCGAAATCTCCGGACAGATCCAGGGCACGGGCAACCTGGTGAAGAGCGGCCAGGGCACGCTCGTACTCTCGGCCCAGAACTCATTCAGCGGCACGACCACGATCAATGGCGGCACCCTCCAGCTCGGCAGCGGCGGCACCTCCGGCCGGCTCTTCGGCCCGCTCGTGCTCAACGGCGGCGGCACGCTGGCCTTCGATCGCGGTGACCAGGTGCTGTACGCCGATCCCATCAGCGGCCAGGGCGCGGTCGCCCAGCGTGGCGGCGGGACGCTGGTCCTGGTCAACGACAACACCTACACCGGCGGCACGACCATCGCGGCCGGTTCCGCCCTGCAGGTGGGCAACGACGGCACCACAGGGTCACTCGGCGGCGATGTCGTGAACCACGGCACGCTGATCTTCAACCGGCACGACGCCTACACCTTCGCGGGCAACACCTCGGGCTCCGGCGTCCTGGAGCAGGCGGGCTATGGGCTGCTCACCCTCACCGGCCAGCACACCGCCACGGGTGGGGCGATCATCGATGCCGGCTCCAACCTCGCGCTGGGCATGACCGCCACCCTCACCGGTCCCGTCGTCAATTCCGGCACCCTCACGATTCTTACCGACCCGAACGATGGCTTCGGTCGCGACCTGCCGGTCTCCGTCAGTGGCACCGGCGGCCTGACCGTCGATGGCGGCGGCACCCTTCGCCTGGTCGGCGACCTCACCTACACGGGCCAGACCACGATCGCGAACGGCAGCACGCTCAAGCTCTTCAACGACCAGACCAGCACGTTGACCAACGTGCTGTCCGGCAGCGGCAACTTCATCAAGCTCGGCACCGGGACGCTGATCCTCACGGCGGACAGCTCGCTCAGCGGCAGCGTGACCGTCGGCCAGGGCACGCTGCAGCTCGGCAACGGCGGATCCACCGGCTCGATCGGCGGCAGCATCTCGTCCGGCAACATCGACCTGCAGGGCGGCACGCTCGCGATCGACCACGCCGACGCGATCACGATGCCGAATGCCATCTCCGGCCAGGGCGGCATCGCCCAGCTCGGGTCAGGCCGGCTGACCTTGGTCAACGACAACACCTTTACCGGCGACGTCTACGTCGGCCCCGGCGCCGAGCTGCAGCTCGGTCTCGGCGGCGCCACCGGCAGTGTCGTCGGCCATCTCGCGGTCGATGGCACGCTCATCTCGACCCGCGCCGGCTCGTGGGCCATCAACCTCGGGCTCACCGGCGCGGGGACGCTCTCCAAGCCGTACCAAGGCAACCCGGCGGATACGATCGACATCGCCGGCGGCACCGGCTACCCGGTCGATTTCTCGGGCAACATCTCCTATGTCGGGGGCACCGTGCGCGTCTTCAGCGGCGGCACGCTGGGGTCCTTTGCGGCCGACAACCTGCAGGTCTTCGGCGGCAGCGACATCACGCTCGTCGGCAACACCGGCTTCATCCACACCGTCGACAACGGCAACATCACCCTTGGCAACGGCGGCACGACCGGTTCGCTCGGCGGCGACATCACCGGCAGCGGCACCCTGGGCTTCAACCGCAGCGATACCTTCACCTACGACGGCAGCTTCTCCGGCAGCGCCATTCACCAGCTCGGACCGGGGACGACGATCTTCACCAACGGCAGCCACCTCTTCTCGGGTGACGTGCGGATCGACGCCGGCACGCTCGCCCTCGGCACGCTGGTGGACGGCGCGGTCGTGCTGAACGGCGGCACGCTGCGCCTCGACTACGGCATCCTCGGCGCCAATGCCTCCATCAGCGGCACGGGCAATGTCGTCACCGCTGCCTCCGGCATCACCGCCCTGCCGGCGAACACCAACTTCACCGGGCAGACCCGGATCGCGGGCGGAACGTTGCAGATCGCGCCGGCCGGCGGCACGACGACGTTGAACGGCCTCGTCACCGGCGCCGGCGCGCTGCACGTCACGAGCGCCGGCACGCTGGTGCTCGCCGGCGGCGGCAGCTATTCCGGCGCCACCACGCTGGACTTCGACGTCGCCGCCCAGGCCGCGCCCACGATGATCGTCGGCGGCGGGCTCGCGTCCAGCGTCTCCGGTTACGGCACGCTCGAATTCGACAATGCGGCCACGGCCACCGACACGGGCGGGATCAGCGGCGCGCTCGACTTCATCAAGGACGGCAGCGGCCGCCTGGTCCTCGCCGGCCAGGCCACGCACACGGGCGCAACGCATCTCAACGGCGGCACGCTCCAGCTCGGGGCCCAGAACGCGCTCTCGGCCGAGAGCTCCGTCGTCGTGGCGAATGTCGCCGGCGTCCTGCTCGACCTCGACGGCTACGATACGACGGTGCTCTCGCTCAACGGTGGCGGGGCCGCCGGCGGCAACATCGACCTCGGCGCGGGACACCTCACGATCAGCCCGCACACCTCGTACGGCGGGCAGCTCGACAGCCGGTTCGACGGCAACATCACGGGCACCGGCGGACTCGTCGTCGACGGCAGCGGCGGCACGCTCACGCTCACCGGCCAGAACACCTACACCGGTGGCACCAAGCTCACCGGCGGGAGCCTGATTGTCGCCAACTCCTCCGCGCTCGGCACGGGTGCGGTCCTGTTGGACGGCGGCTCGGGGTACCCCACGCTTTCGCTGCAGTCCAACCTGTCATTCGGCGCCAGCCGCCCGATCCAACTGGCGCACGGAGGCGGGTTCCTCTCCGTCGCGAGCAATGCTGCCGCCACCATCGACGTCCCGATCACCGGGTCCGGCGACTTCATCAAATCGGGCAGCGGCAGCGTTGTGCTCAACGCCGCGCCGGCCAATGCCGGCACGGTCTCCAGCGCCGGCTCCATCTATGTCAACCAGGGGTCGGTCGTGCTGGGCGGACCCTCCGTGCTCACTTCGAGCCAGGTGGTCGTCAATGGTGGCTACCTCGACCTGAACGGCCAGAATTGGAGCACGGCCCTCACCGTGAACCAGGGCGGCATCGCCAATTCCGGCGCCGCCGCCAGCACCTTCTCCGGCACGGCCAGCACGGGGGGCTATCTTTCGCTCAAGAGCACGGGCGGCGATCTCCGGTTCACCGGCACCATCGGCAACAGCGGGGCCCTGAGTTCCGCGATGAACGTCTACGGTGAAGGCACCGGCCGGGTCTCGCTCGCCGCCGCGCCGGCGGCGTCGGTGAATACGCTCACCGCCAATGGCGGCACGCTGGCCATCGAGAGCGCCTCTTCGCTCACCGCCTTGACTTCGCTGCAGGCCTACCAAACAGGCCGGATCGAATTGAGCGGCGGCAACGCCAGCCTGACGCTCTCGAACCTGACGCTCGACGGCCAGAATGCCGCGGGCGACACCGCCGGGCTCTTCAACGCCGCGGTCGGGACCACCGTCACGCTCAACGTCGCCGCCGGCCCAAATTACCCGAACGTGCACTTTGACGGTTTCAATGCCGCCGGTTCCACGCTCCTCGTCGGCGGCGCCGGCAACCTCGCTCTCAACGGCCCGGCGGATGGCAACAGCGACCTCGCGAAGGTCGGCGCCGGCACGGTCACGTTCACCGGCGACTATTCGTCCTGGTCCGGCAAGGTCGATGTCCGCGCCGGCACCCTGGCCGCGGATTCCGGCTTCTTCTCCGGCCATGGCTTGAATCTGCACGCCGGCGCCAGCATCGACGTCGTCGGTGGCGGCGGGAGCATCTCGCTCGAATCGCTTTCAGGTGACGGCGCGCTCGCGCTGGGTTCGTCCAGCCTGTCGGTGAATGACGCCAGTTACACCGGGGCCATCTCGACCACAGGCACGTTGTTCAAGGACGGCAGCGGCACCGCGACACTCGGGGCGGTCACCGCCGCGGCTTTCGTGAACAACGCCGGCACCTCGCACATCACCGGCAGCCTTGGCACCGGCAGCGTCACCGTGCACGGCGGCGACGCCTATCTCGACGGCAGCGTGGCGCCGGGCACCCTGCTCAAGGTCGATGCCACCGATCTCTACAACACCGGCGGCACGCTGCACGTCGGCGTCGGCCAGGTCACCTCGGGCGGCACGACCTTCAATGCCGACCTCGAGACGAACGGCTACGTCGAGGTCATGGGCATGACGCAGGACCTCACCGCCAACGCCGGCACGATCAAGCTCCTCGCGGGCGGCGCCCAGCTCTACGGCAGCAACAACGTGACCGGTGCCATGACGGCCAACTCGGGCACCATGACGGCCGAAAACGGCGCGAACTTCTCCGTGGGCTCCGGCTTCGCCAACGGCGGCACGATCACGGTGAGTGGCGACAATTCCGGATTCAGCGCCGGCGTCGGTGGTTCGGCCACGATGTCCAATACCGGCGTCATCCACGTTTCCGGCAACCTCGCCACCCTCCGCGTCGGATCGGGCGGCTCCGCCACGACCTTCACGCAAACCGCCGGCTCGCTCACCGTCGATCCCGGCGCTTCCCTCGCCGTCCGAAACCTCAATGTTTCCGGCGGCGTGGTCCGGCTGGACGGCGACGGCGGCCGCGCCAACGTGAACCTCACCGGCGGCATGTTCAAGGGCTCCGGCCAGCTCACCCGCGGCAACCTGGTGCTGACCGGCGGCACGTTCAGCCCGGGTGACTCGCCCGGCACCTTCACGGTCGCGCAGGGCAATGCCACCTTCGGCCCGGGCGGCACGTTTGTGTTCGAGATCAACGATGCCGCCGGGATCGCCGGCACGAACTGGGACCTGCTCAGCGTCACCAAATTCGATCCGCTGACCGCCGGCGGCCAGCTCAACATCTCGGCCACGGCCGGCAACCCGTTCCATCTCTCCGTGGTTTCCCTGACCGCCGGCAATCTCCCGGGCGCGCTCGCCAACTTCGATCCCGGCCAGAGCACCTACTTCACCTTCGCGCGGGCGGACGATGGCATCCTCGGCTTCAGCGCCGCGGCGTTCACCGTCGATACGACCGGTTTGGCCAACAGCTTTGGCGGCTCGTGGTCCGTCGCGGAGGCCGGGAACAGCCTGAACCTGGTGTACTCGGTCAGCGCGGTGCCCGAGCCGGCCACCTATGCGGCGCTGGCCGGATTGGCGGCGCTCGGCTGGGCCGCTTGGTGGCGGCGGAGACGCGGTTCAAGCGGGTGGCGGTAAACAGCCTGCAAATTCCGCCCGCCGGCCAAATAACGCTCCACCTGCGGGCCAAACCTGCTACCCTCGGGACGAATGCGCCTTCCTTTTCCCGCGCTCGGCCTGGCCGGCGCGCTCCTGCTTTCCGCCGCCTCTGCGGCCGATTCCATCCCGCTGTTCAACGGCCGCGATCTCGCCGGGTGGGAGTTTGTGACGATTCCCGCGCAGGCCATCGCCACGGTCTGCCAGGTGCGGCCCGACGGCGTCGTGGCCGCCCAAGGCCAGCCGGTCGGCTATATCGCCGCCGCGGGCCAATACGAGAATTACCGCTTGCACGCCGAATGGCGCTGGCCGGGAAAACCCGGCAACGGCGGCATCCTCGTCCACATCAGCTCGGGACCGAAGGACCGCGCGTGGCCGCTATGCCTGCAGATCCAGCTGAAGCACGGCGCGGCGGGCGACCTGTTGCCGATGGCCGGGGCCACCTTTGCCGAGCCGCTCGCGCCGGACCAGAAAACCCCGCAGCGTCCGCACCAGGCGGCGGACAGCGAACACCCGCCCGGTGAATGGAACCGCTGCGACATCGTCTGCCGCGGCGATACCGTGGAGGTTTCCATCAACGGGGTCGTGCAAAACCGTGTGACCCACGTGGCGCCGGCCGCGGGCCGGATCGGCTTCCAGTTCGAAGGCGCGGCCTTCGAGGTGCGGCAGGTCGGCTTGGTCCGGCTTGACTAACCGCGGCGGCGGTTACCGTCTTTCCTTCCCCCGCATGGACAAGTCCCACCCCAATCATCCCGACTTCTGGAATTCCCGCTTTCAGGCCGGCAAGACTCCGTGGGATTTCGGCGGCGTTCCGGCCGGGGTGAAAAAGTACCTGAAGCATCGCCCCAAGGGCAGCAACCCCGCCTCGCGGCCGCGCGTGCTGATCCCCGGCTGCGGCGCCGGGTACGAGATTGCCGCCTTCGCCGCGGCGGGCTTTGACGTCACGGCGCTCGACATGGCGGCGGTCGCGGTTGACCTCGCCCGGAAGAACGCCGGCCCGGAGCTCGCGAAGCACGTGATCAAGGGGAATTTCTTCGACTACGACTTCCCCGCCGCCTCGTTCGATGTCGTCTACGAACGGACGTTCCTGTGCTCCATCACGCCGGACCGCCGGCCGGCCTATCGGGACCGTGTGGCCCAGTTGCTGAAGTACCGCGGCACGCTGCTCGGCTATTTCTATTACCAGCCGCCGGTGTTGGCCGAGGGCCCGCCCTTCGGTTTCGCCTGGGGCTCGGCCGACGAGCTGTTCGCCCGCTATTTCCTCCTCGGCAAGGACGAGCCCGTCGCCGATTCGCTGCCGCTGTTCGCCGGGCGCGAACGCTGGCAGGAGTGGCACCGGACTTCGTTCTGCGGCTGAGCCCGATCCGCCGGCGCGCCGCGGCTCCGGGCTCGCCTCGCCCCGGACCGTCTGTTCTCATCCGCCCCGATGAATCCCGACCATTTCATGCGCGAGGCCATCCGGCTGGCGGAGGACGGCATGCGCGCCGGCCGCGGCGGCCCCTTCGGCTGCGTGGTTGTCCGGTCGGGCGAGATCGTCGGCCGCGGGCACAATCGGGTGACGTCCACCAACGATCCCACGGCGCACGCCGAGGTGGTGGCCATCCGCGACGCGTGCGCGCACCTCGAGACCTTTCAGCTGACCGACTGCGAACTCTACACGAGTTGCGAACCCTGCCCGATGTGCCTGGCGGCGATCTACTGGGCGCGCATCCCGGTGGTCTACTACGGCAACACCCGTGGCGATGCCGCCGCAATCGGCTTCGACGACGACTTCATCTACCAGCAAGTGCCCTTGGCGCCCGAGCGGCGGGCCATCCGGATGACACCCCTGCTGCGTGACGTCGCCCAGGCGACGTTTCGCGCCTGGACGCAGAAAGCCGACAAGGTGAAGTATTGAGGCGCTCCCGCGCGCCGGCCAGCCCGGCCGCACCACCGCGGGGCTCAGGCCAGGAGCGGCACGAAGCCCCACCGGGCGGCGGAAAACAAGCCGCGATCGCTCAGCTTCAGGTCCGGGATGACGAGCAGCGCCATGAAGGCCAGCGTCATGAACGGCGCGTCCAGCCTGGACCCGAGTTTCTTTGCCCGGGCATCCAGGGCGGCGTAGCGGCGCGCGACGACGCGGCCGTCCGCATCCGACATCAAGCCTGCAATCGGGAGCGGAAGCACCGCCCGGCGGCGGCCGGCGACGACGCTGATGCCCCCGCGGTTTTTGATCACCAAGTTGATGGCGGCAGCCAGCGAGGCGTCGTCCGCGCCCACGGCGACAATGTTGTGCGAATCATGCGCGACCGACGAGGCGATGGCGCCGCGCCGCAGGCCAAAGCCGCGGATGAAAGCCAGCGCCGCGGGCGCACGGCGCACGTAGCGGTTGACCACGGCCAGCTTCAGCAGGTCGCGCTGCGGGTCGGGCCGGAGCAACCCGCCGGCCATGCCTGCCTCCAATCGGACGTGCCGTGTCACGAGCTGCCCATTGATGGCCTCGATGACGTTGATGGTAGGGCGCGGACTCCGTTCCGCGCCGCGGTTGAACGGCGGCGAAGGGACTCGCCGCCCTGCCGGAGTGACAAAATCCTCCGGCCGCCGCGGCGTCGCCTTGAATTGGTTCGGTGTCTTCGATTTCAGCCGCGGCAGCAGGCTGCGGCCGTCGCGCGCGACCAGTTCGCCGCGCAGGTAGGTGCGGCGGACCCGCAGGTCGGACCAGCCCTCGAAGACGATGAAGTCCGCCGGGTCGCCCGCGCGGAGCAGGCCGACGTCCAGCCGGTAGTGCTCCACGGGATTCACCGACGCGCAGCGCAGCACGTCGAAGCGATCGGCGCCGCCCCGCAGCGCCCGGCGGACGTGCTCGTCGAGGTGCCGCTGCATCAGCAGGTCGGGATGCAGGTCGTCGCAACAGAACATGCACCGCGCCGCGTCCGACCGCAGCAGGGGCGCGAGCGCGGCGAAATTGCGCGCCGCCGAGCCCTCGCGGATCAGGATCTTCATGCCGGCCTTCAGCTTGTCGCGCGCTTCCGCCAGCGTGAAACACTCATGATCCGTCGTGATGCCGGCGGCGGCATAGCGCGCCGCCGCCCGGCCGCGGAGGCCCGGGGCGTGGCCGTCGACGGGCTTTCGCTGCCGGCGGGCCGCCCGGATCATGGCGAGCAGCGACGGGTCGCGGCCGAGCACGCCCGGGAAGTTCATGACCTCGCTCAGGTACTTGATCTCCGGCCGTGCGAGCAGTCGCGCCACGGTGGCCGCGTCGAGCGCGGCGCCGGCGGTCTCGAAGGTCGTCGCCGGCACGCAGGACGGCGCGCCGAAATTGAACTTGAAGGGCGTGCGCCGGCCGTCGCGCACCATGTAGGTGACGCCGGCCGCGCCCAGCACGTTGGCGATCTCGTGCGGGTCGCTGACCGTCGCCACGGTGCCGTGCACGACCGCCCAGCGCGCAAATTCCGCCGGTGGCAGCATCGAGCTTTCGATGTGGATATGGGCGTCGACAAAGCCCGGTGCGAGGAAATGCCGGTAGCGGCGCCCGGGCGTGGCGACCAGGCGGACGATGCGGCCCCCCCGCCATTCCACCCTCCCCGGATAGATCCGCCGGGCATGCAGATCGACGATGTTGCCGGCCAGGCGATGCGATTTCACCCCGCCAGCCTAGGCCGCCCGCCGCCGGGGAGACGAGCCTGCTTTGGGCCGCGGCGCGGGGTGCGCCCGGACGGCACCGGTCCGCCCGCGGCGGTTCGCCCGGTGCGCGCCCGGCGAAAAACGACTCGCAAAACCGGCCTGGCGGTGCACGTTTTCGAACCTATGTCCGCCCAGAATCTCACCCGCGAATACCAGAACCCGGTCCTTCCCCGGCTCGATGACGACGATGACGACGAACCCGAGGAGACGGGCGTCAAGAACACCCCCGCGCCGGTGGGCGCGATGATCCAGAAGAAGTTCCTGGAACAGCGGAAGGTGTTTCTCTGGGGCGCCGTGACGGACGAGTCCGCCAAGGACCTGACCGAGAAACTCCTCTACCTGGAGACGTCCGCCCCGGGGCGGGATATCACCTTCTACATGAACACGCCGGGCGGTTCGATCACGGCGGGCATGGCCGTCTACGACACGATCAAGCTCATCACCTCGCCTGTCACGATTGTCGTCACGGGCATGGCGGCCTCGATGGGCTCGATCCTGCTCTGCGCCGCGAAAAAGGGCCGGCGCCTGATCTACCCGCATGCGCGCGTGCTCATCCACCAGCCGCTCATCACGGGCCGCATGGTCGGGCCCGCTTCCGACATCAACATCCAGGCCAAGGAAATGGAGAAGCTTCGCAACGAGTTGAACCAGATCCTCGCGGCCGCATCCGGCCAGTCGCTGGAGAAGATCGCCAAGGACTCCGATCGCGACTTCTACCTGAACGCCCAAGAGGCAATCGCCTACGGACTCGCCGACAAGATTGTCGAGAGCATCTAGGCGGGCCGCAGGCCCCGGAAGGCGGAACCTGCACTCCGGGCAGGTTTGCCGCTCTTGGAGGCGGGGTGCCCTCACCCCACGAGGCAAGGGCGCGAATGGCAACCCGCGGGACGAGGGCGTCCCGCCTCCAGCCAGTGGTCTTCAAGCCCGCACAGGTTGCAGGCTCCCTCGAAAGAGTCCGCAGACTTCCCGCCGCAATTTCCGGCGCGGCGTCATTTCGGCGGCGGCGCCGGCGCAGTGAGTTCGGCCAGCTTGCGCCCGAACTCGATGGAAAGCTGGAGGTCGCCGGCGGCGGCGGCGGTGTCGCGGGCCTCCTTGAGCAGCGCCTTGCGGGCCTCGAGGCCGGGCGCTTCCGTGAGCTGCAACACCTGGTAGATCTGGAGGGCCGACTGGCGGTCGTCGTGCGCGGCGAGGATGCCGGCCGCCTCGCGGGCGAGCACCCAGTCCTCGGGCCGGAACTGTTTGAGGAGCGCGACGAACTTCAGGGCGTTGACGGCGGTTCGGGCGTCGTCGCCGGCCAGCGCGTGCCGGGCGACGGCGAGGCCGAGCGGCAGCGACGGGTTGGCCAGGAGTTCGTCCCGCAACAGCGCGAGCGCCCCGCCCTTTTGTCCCTGGCGGGCCAGCAGGTTGGCGCGGCGCATCACCACGTAGGCCGCCTGGAGCGGCGTCAGTTTCGCGCGGTTCGCCTCCTCGGCCTCGAGCGAGACCTTGAACGGGCGATACAAGGGATCGCCGATCGCGACCGCCTCCCAGCTGAGCACCGGCAGCGCATAATAGGCCGCATCGCCGAAATTCCGGCCGCGGCTGAGCGCGCCCAGGAGCAGGTTGGGCCGGTGCGTCAGCTCGAGGTAAGGCTCGAATACGTTGCCCACCGTGACGGCGACCCCGCGGGCCACGAGCGGGCCGCACCAGCCTTCCGTGGCGGAACGCAGCGTGGACGCGGAAAAGCTGTGGATGTGCATGGCGATGGCGCCCGCGGGAAACATGAAGCCGTCGCGGGCGAAGGGCCCGTTGAGCTTGCCGGCGTACCAACCGAAATAGAGCACGGGGGCGTCGAAGCGCGACGTCGCCGCCAGCGGCGCGTCGGTCCGCTCGACGTCGCCGTCGAATCCCAGCTCCGCGAGCTGGTTTTCAACCAGGCGCAGCCACCGGTCGCCCTCGGCCACGGGGCCGCCCTGATCGAGGTAGGAGCGTCCGATCAGGCCGGTGGCTTCGCCCGCCAGCGCGGAGGTCACGAGCTGGCGGGCGGCATCGAAGGTCGGCCCGTCGAGGCGGCAGACCTTCACGACCATCTCCGCATCGAGCTCCGAGGGATTCTCCGCGGCAAACAGCGGGTTGCGGACGGTGGCGGTGATGTCGTAGCCGCTCTGGGCGAGCAGGCTGAGCTCCGAATCGACCGCGGATTCGTTCTTGTTGAATTGCGCCGGGATCTGCGCCGGCGGCTTCGCGGGCAGCAGCGTGGGATCGTTGAAGATGCGCAACGGGACGCCCCGGCACGTGACCAGGTAAGACAGGCGGTGGCCGGTGAACCCGTAGCGTTTGCGGCCCAGCTTGTCGACCAGGCTGGTCGCGGTGCCCTCGAGCCAGCCGCGGCGATACAGCTCGTCCTGCAGCGGCTGGTAGACCTGGTCGATGAATTCGCGCCAGGTGATTGTCTCGGCTTCCGGCAGCGGCAGGGCCACGATGTTGGCGGGCGGCACGCCCCGCTGCCCGGCGTAGAATTCGGCCAGGTGGACGGAATCCGGCTCGCGGGCATTCGCGACAATGATCACCCGCGCCGCGAGGTCGTCGGCGCCGAGGCAGGCTCCGCCCGGGAGCGCCAGGGCGGCGAGGCCGAGAACCATGGTCCGGGAGAAAGGCAACGTCCGCGACGTTGCCGGCAGGACAGCCGGTTTTCCAGCCTGGTTTCTCCCCGGACCCGGCTCTTGCCAACGAGCGCCCGATTCCCTTTGCTGCGCGCGGCGATGGAATCCGCCCTCCCGCAAGGGTAAACCGCCGGCACGGCGCCGGCTGATGACTCCTGGGCAAACTCACCTACCCGCAGTTCATCATGATGCTTTATCTCCTGGTCGGCCTCGGCGGCGCGCTCGGCAGCGTCGCGCGCTTCTGGTTCTCGGGGTTCGTCGCCTCCCAGATTGGCGAGACGTTTCCCTGGGGCACGCTGTGCGTGAACGTCACCGGCTCCTTCATCATCGGCTTCTTTTTCACCCTGACCGAGCCCGGCGGGCGGGCCTTCGCCAGCACCAACACCCGTCAGTTTGTCCTCGCCGGGATCTGCGGCGGCTACACGACTTTCTCCTCGTTCAGCCTGCAGACCCTGAACCTCGCCCGCGAGGGCGAATGGCTGCGGGCCGGCGGCAACATCACCGGCTCGGTGGTGGCCTGCCTCGTGGCGGTCTGGCTCGGGCATCTCGCCGCGGCCGCCGTCAACCAACTCAAGGGCGCCTGATATGCAAATCCCCCGCGAATCCATCCTGCTGCGCATCTTCATCGGCGAGTCCGACCGGCACGAGGGCAAGCCGTTGCACGAGGCCATCGTCCTCCAGGCGCGCGCCGAGCACCTCGCCGGCGCCACCGTCCTGCGCGGCGGCATGGGCTTCGGCGCGAGCAGCCGCATCCACACGAGCAAGATCCTGCGCCTTTCCACCGACCTCCCGCTGGTGATCGAGATCGTCGACAGCGAGGAGAAGATCAACGCCTTCCTGCCCTGGCTCGACCGCGCGATGGGCGGCGGGCTGGTGACCACGGAAAAGGTGAGCGTCGTGCATTATCGCACGCCGCCGTCGGGACCGGCCTGACGGTTCGTCAGGGCTTGTTCTTTGCCGCGGCCTCGACCCGCCGCTGCAGCACGCCATGCAGGTAGGCGTCGGTGACCGGGGCGTTGCGCCAGGCCGCCAGCCAGAGCGCGCCCAATTGTTCGCCCCCCTTGAGCAACTGGTTCTCGATCAGCGCGCGGCCCTCGGGACTGACCGCCTGCTTCGGGTCCTGGTTGCCGAGCTTGCCGTCCTTCTCGAGCTGGTAGAGCGGCTCGACCAGCTTGTTCTGCGCGGCGATGAAGTCGAGCGAGGCCACGAACACCGGGTCGCGCCCGTCGGGTCGCGGCGCCAGCGACAATGTCGCGGCGGGCACGATGCGCGGGGCGACGTCCGTGAAGACCAGGTGGGATTTGTTGATCAAGCCGCTGTCGATCCACGAGTGGAACTTGGTCCAGGTCGTGTAGCCGTGCGGGTTGTCGCCCGCCCAGCCGTTGTGGTAGATCGTGGTGTGGAGCGGCTGGGCCGAGTCGCCGACGTAGTGCCCCAGGATCGCCATCTGGTAGACGACGTTCGCGCGGGCGTTGGCCACTTCGTCCGGCGTGCCCAGCTCCTCGTAGACATGCAGGGACGTGAAGGCCGCCTTGAGTTTGCCGTAGGTCTCCGTGATCACCCAGGGCAGCAGGCCCGGCAGCTTGTCCGTGTGCAGCGTCACGCCCAGCGGCTCGGACCGCCGGAAATTCTCCGGGTGGGCCGCGCGCCCAGCCGCAAAGGCCAGCACAAAATCGTACCGCAGGCCCGGCACCGTGTTCAGGTCGAGGCCGGCCGCGGCGAGCTCCTCGTAATCCAGGTAGTGTTCAGGCCAGTTGTCGTGTGCGAGCGGCAGGTCCGGCGAATGGCTCCAGCGGTCCGGCTCCCCCGCGAGATATTTGATGCGCTCGACGTTCGCGGGTTCGCGCACGAAGGCGGGAAAGTCAGCCGGCAGCGAATTCAGCGCGATCTGGTTGACGATGCTGTGCCCGGGGTGGTCCCAGGCGCGCAGCGCGGGCGCAAGGGCCAGGCCGGCCAGCACGAGGCGGAGGAATTTACGGGGACGCATCCCGGCAATTTGACGCGCCCCGGCGGCCTTGGACAGTCTAATTGCGCGGCGCCGCCGCCGGCAGCGCCGCGTAGCTTTGGATGCCCTGGGCGAGGGCCTCGGCGATCTGCTGGCGGAATTCCGGCGTCGCCACCCGGCGGGCTTCCCCGTCGTTGGAGAGGTAGGCGCATTCCACGAGCGCGCCGGGGCAGTCAAGCATCCGCAGCACGGCGAGCCGGCCGCGCTTGAAGCCGCGGTCCGGGGTCTTCAGCGCCTGGCGCATGGCCCGGTGGAGTTCGGCGCCGAAGAGCAGGTTGGCGAAATCGAAGCGGTTGGCGGGAAACGCCACCCGGGTCATCGCATCACCGGTGTCGTCGGCGCTCGAAAGCATGAACTGCGGCGTCATCGAATAGGTCTCGACGCCCGTGATCGATTCCGGGGCGGAGTTGAAGTGGATGCTCAGGAAAAGCTCGGCGTGGTTCGTGTTGGCGAACTCGTCGCGCATCTGGAGGTCGGTCTTCTTGTCCTTTGACAGCTCGCGGTCCTCCGTCCGGATCATGAGCACCTTCCAGCCCTGCAGGGTCAGGATCTTCTCCAGGCGCAGCGCCACGTCGAGGGCCGCCGCCTTTTCCGTGATGCTGGCCCGGCGGTTCTCCGTGCCTTGATCGATGCCGCCGTGGCCGGCGTCGAGCACGATGACCCGTTGCGCGACGGGCGGAAGCTGCGCGACGTGGTCCGCCGGCCGGAACAGCGGCGCGACGACCTTGATCAAGTCGAGTTTGCTGACCCAGAGGGTGTCGCCGTGCAGCACCACGGCATCGCCCAGGAAGATGCGCAGGCCGTCGAGATAGAAGTCGCGCTGGTTCGCCTCGAAGGTGCAGTGCCGCCCGGTGGCGTCCTCGAGCGTCAGCTCCACTTCCGGCTTCGCCCAGGCGGGCTTGAAGCCGAATCGTCCCGCGATTTCGCGCGCGGAGACGAAGTCGGCGTTGTGCAGGCGCGTCACTGGCCAGAGTTCGGACGCGGCGGTCGCGCGCAGCGCCAGCAGCAGGGTGGCGGCCAGGATTCCGGCCGACGCCCGGCCGAGGCTGCGGAGCAGAGGCCGCCCGCTCATGGCGAACGCGGGCTCAGGCTTCGGCGGCCGCCGCCGGGGGGGGCGCCTCGCGCACGTGGAACTTCGGCTTGCGCTTGTTGGCGGGCAGCGGCGTCAGCATGACGTTGATCTGCTTGCCGTTCAATTTCGGCGGCGCATCCGGGTGTCCCATCGTCGCCAGTTCGGCGAGTGCGCGTTGCATGACTTCGAAGCCCATCTCGGTGTGCGCCATCTCCCGGCCGCGAAACTTGAGCCGGAGCTTCACCTTGTTGCCGTGGTCGAGGAACTCCTCGGCGTGGCGGATCTTGGTGCTGAAGTCATGTTGCTCGATGCGGACGGTGAACTCGATTTCCTTGATCTTGCCGGCGGCCGGCTTGCTGTGGGCGTGCTTCTTCTGCTCCTCGTAAACGTACTTGCCGAAATCCATGATGCGGCACACCGGCGGGCTGGCCGTGGCGGCGACCTCCACGAGGTCGAGGTTGAACTGCATCGCCAGGGCGAGCGCCTTGGGTGTTTCCATGATGCCCAGCTGCCGGCCTTCCGGGCTGATCACCCGCACCTGAGGCGACTTGATCCGCATGTTGCGGCGGATGGCGGCGAAGGGATCGTTGTTGCGACGAAAATCGCGGTTATAGGGCGCGCGGCCGCCAGGCGAAGGAGAAGATAGTGCCATTCAGGATTTCAGGATTGCTTGGATAATGGGTCGCGCAGGTTTTTGCCTCTAAGCCGGGTGAACACAACACCTATTTGGCCGGGGCACCGCCGCCCCGGCCAGGGGGGATTTCCCGGTGCCGGCGCCCGCACCGGGACCTCCTGGCGCCGCGGGACCGCCGGTCAGACGCTGAAGCTTTCGCCGCACGAGCAGCTCGCCTTGGCGTTGGGATTCGAGAACTTGAACCCGCCCGCCACCATTTTGTCCGAGTAATCGAGCCGCGTCCCCTTCAGGTAAAGCGCGGTCTTGGGATCGACGAGAACCGGCACGCCGGCCGAGCGCACGAGGATGTCGCCCCGCCGCGGTTCCGGCGCGAAGCGGAGCTTGTAGCTCAGGCCGTTGCACCCGCCGCCGGTGATGGCGATGCGGAGATACTCGCCTTGTTTCTCGCGCGCGATCAGCGCCGTCACCTTGGCCGCGGCCTGCGGCGTCAGGCGCACGAGGTTCTCGTTGCCTTCGCGCACGCCTTCGAGCGGGTTGGCGGTGGTGGGAGGTGCGGACACGCCAGCAGTTATTGCCCGGAACGGAGTTTTATCAAGCGCCGGGCGACGGCCACGGCGTTCGCAAAGCTGCGCGGGCTGGCCCGGCCCTGCCCGGCGAGGCCAAAGGCCGTGCCGTGGTCCGGGCTCGTGCGCACATGCGGCAGACCGAGGGTCACGTTGACCGCCTCGTCGAAGTCGATGGCCTTGAGGGGGGCCAGCCCCTGGTCGTGATAGAGCGCGATCACCACGTCGAACTCCCCGCGGAGGGCGCGGGCAAACAGCGTGTCGCCGGGCTGGCAGGAGGTGAGCCCGGGGAAGGCGGCCTTGAGGTGCGCGAGCGCCGGGTCGATGAAATCCTTCTCTTCATACCCCAGCAGTCCGGCCTCGCCCGCATGGGGATTGAGCCCACATACCCCGATCCGCGGGGCGGTGACGCCGTCCGCCCGGGCCAGGGCGTCCGCAGCCGCGACGACACGCTGCAGCAGGTGCGGACCCAACAGGCCCGCCACCTGGTGCAGCGGCACATGCCAGGTCGCAAGCGCCACGCGCAACCGGCCGCCGCAAAAGGCCATCACTGGTTCCCCGCCCCAGCGCGCCGCGAAGAATTCGGTCTGCCCCGGAAACCCGTAGCCGATCGCGGCCAGCCCGGCTTTGTGCACCGGGCCCGTGACGACACCCGTGAACTCACCACTGCGGCAGCCGGCCGCCGCGCGCTCCATCGCGGCCCAGGCAACCAGCGCACCCTCGCCTGTCGGCTGGCCGGGGACCGCCGAGAAATCCTCGAGGCCCACGGGGATCTTCACCGCTGCGGTGTTGAGCGAATCCAGCCATCGCGCCGGGCCGATGACCGCCACCCCGTCCGCTTCGGGCCGATGGGCATCGAGCCAGGCGGCGACCACTTCAGGGCCGATCCCGGCCGGATCGCCGCACGTGAAGGCCAGCCTAGGCGTCATTTTCGGCCGCCTCACCTCCGGCCGCGGACGGTCGCGCAAAGCCCCGCTTGCCGCCCGCAAAGAACTCCAGGAACCGGCGTGCCTCGGCGCTCTGTACGCCAGCCGCCAGGCGACCGGCGGCCAGCCCGCGCGGATCACCCCCGGCAAACACCGCGTGGTAGCAGCTCTTGATCTCCAGCACGGTCGAGCGGGGAAAGCCACGGCGCTTGAGGCCGACGAGGTTGAATCCCGGCACCTCGTCCCGCTCGGCAATCATGAGAAAGGGGGCCACATCGCGGGTGATGCGCGCCAGACCGCCCACCATGACGCCCTCACCGAGGCGGCAGAACTGGTGGATCGCCGCCCCGCCGCCCAGGAAGGCAAAGGCGCCCACCGCCACGTGGCCGGCCAGGAGTACGTTGTTGGCCAGGACCACGTCGTCCGCCACGACGCAATCGTGCCCGACGTGCGCTCCCGCCATGATGAAACAGCGCGCCCCCACCACCGTATGCTGGCCGGCGTGAATCGAACGGTTGATCGTCGCGTGCTCGCGGATCACCGTGCCGGCTCCGACCCGGACCCCGGAAGCCGTGGACGGATCGAACTTGAGATATTGGGGATCGCCGCCGATGACGGCGAACGGATGGACCACCACGCCGTCCGCCAGGACCGTGTGGCGCTTCACGATGGCGTGCGGATGGATCACGCAACCGGAGCCGAGTTGCACGCCGTCCTCAATGATCGCCGTCGGATGGACGCTCATGGACGCCCTCCGCCTTTGCGCGGGCTGGCCTGGCGCTCGGCGAGCAAGTCCAGCTGGGCGTCCTTCAGCAGGTCGTAGTTCTTGAGGATCCGGATGACCTGGAGCGTATCGGACTTGCCATAACTCTTGTTGATTTCGACGCGCTCGATGATGTCCAGCAGCATCGAGCGGAAGGAGATGATGCCGTCGATGCCATGCTCCTTGAGCAGCGATACGCTCTGCGAGCGGAAGGGTTCGGCCGTGGGCAGGCTGGGCAAGACGAGGATCTTGGTCACATCCGGCGAATTGCCGGGCTCCTCGGCATCAACCGGGAAAAACCGCGTGACCTCCTTGAGCACATTCTCCTCGAGGAAACGGAAGATCTCCGGGCTGCTCTTCAGCATGTTGGGCGTGAACCGACCCGTATGCCACCCCTTCACCACCACGATCGCGCGGTGAATGTAGGCCAGCTCGTTGGCGAAGAGAAAGAAGTCGGGTTTGCGGGCGCCCCGCGCGACGTAGGCCGGGTTGTAAACCACCAAGTCCACCTCCTCGTCGCCCGTTTTTCGGCGCGCCTGCACCTGGTATTTGCGGACCTGCCGGACCAGGAATCCGTTCTGTTCGAAATATTCGCGGACGATGCCTTCGTCGATGGCTGACATGGGTCTTCTACCTTAACGCCTTGCCCGCCCGTGGCACTCAAAAACTCACGTGGCGCCGATGTCCCGCCAGATTTGCTCGACCATCGCCGGATCGACATCGGTGCGGGTCGCCGCCCGGCCGACGGCCGCCAGCACCACGAAGCGAAGCCGGCCAGACCGGGCTTTCTTGTCGTGTTGCATGGCCTCCATGAGGGCCTTGCTCGACAAGGGCGAGCGCAACCGGGCGGGCAGATGGTGCGCGGTCAACACCGGCTCGACGCGCGCTGCGTCGGATTCCGGTATCAGGCCGAGCCGCGCCGACAGGCGGGCCGCCGCCGCCAAGCCCACGGCTACCGCTTCGCCATGGAGGTAATCCCGAAACCCGGTCACCTGCTCGATGGCGTGGCCGAAAGTGTGACCGAGGTTCAGCAGCGCCCGGCCATCCGTCGGAGCGGTCTCGCGTTCGTCCGCCCGGACCACCTCCGCCTTCATCTCGCAGCAACGGCGGATCACCGCGGCCAAATCGGCGGAGCGGACCGTCATTGGCCCGCGCTCGAGGCGCCCGAACAGGGTCGCGTCACCGAGCAGGCCATATTTGATCACTTCAGCCATGCCCGCGGCAAACTCCCGTTCGGGGAGCGTGGCCAGAAATTCCGTGGCAACGATGACGGCTCGCGGGTGATGAAATGCGCCGACCAGGTTCTTGCCGGCTGCCAGGTTAATGCCGGTCTTTCCGCCGACCGAGCTGTCCACCATGGCTAAAAGCGTGGTCGGGACCTGGATGCATTCGATGCCGCGCAAGTAGCTTGCCGCGGCAAAGCCGGCAAGATCTCCCACCACGCCGCCACCGATGGCCCAGAGCACCGCCTGGCGATTGACTTGGTTCGCCGCCAGAAAATCGAGCACTTGGCCATAAACCGACAGGGATTTTGTTTGCTCGCCAGCAGGCAGGATCAATTGCGGGCTGTGGCCGAAAATCTCCCGGAGGAACTTCCCTTGCGAGAGCGCGACGCCCTCGTCCGAAATGACGACGGAAGCACGCCCTCCTTTCGTCAGCTGGCCAAGCAGTTCGCCCGCAATGCGCCTCGGGTCACCCGCAAAGCGAATTGGATAGGACGAACCGGTTACGCTCACCAAAAGCTCCGACGACATATACGCCTTAAAATACAGGTACTTGCGAAGGTCAATGATACAAACAACTATTGATACTGAGACGAAATCTCATCATTTACGTTGACGTGATACTGCGTCTCATCATCAGATAACGCCGCTCAAGTCCACCTTTGACAGCCACTCTTCGATGAAAACCTGCGTCAATTTGCTCGCGATTGCGTCCATGCTGCTGGTTCCGGCCCTTCAAGCCGACTCCGGTGACGACACAGATGGAGGGGCCATCTCGTTGGAAAAGATGGAGGTCACCGGCCAGCACGCCGAATCGAAATACTACCAAGTCACCGAAAGCCTGTCCGCCACCAAAACACCGACGGCACTGCTCGACATCCCCCAGTCCATTTCGATCGTGACCGGCGAGCAAATCAAGGACCAGCAGATGCTCAGCCTGGCTGATGTCGTACTCTATGTCCCCGGCATCACCGCGCACCAGGGCGAAAACAACCGCGATCAAATCGTCTTCCGCGGCAACAGCTCCTCGGCTGACTTCTTCCTCAATGGCGTGCGGGATGACGTCCAGTACTATCGCGATCTCTACAACCTCAACCGCGTCGAGGTCCTGCGCGGGCCCAATGCCATGCTCTTCGGCCGCGGCAATGGCGGCGGCCTGATCAATCGCGAAACCAAGGAGGCCGGCTTCACCCCGTCCGGCGAAATCACGGTCGAGGCCGGTTCACGGGACAGCCGGCGGGTGACCCTCGACGTCAACCGGCCGTGGAGCGACCGGGTCGCCTTCCGCCTCAATACGCTCGACGAGAGTTCAGGCAGTTTCCGCGACCATGTCGACCTGACGCGCTCGGCGATAAACCCGACGCTGACCCTGGTCCCTTCCGCCAGGACCAGAATCACCTTCGGCTACGAACACCTCCATGACACTCGCGTGGCGGATCGCGGCATCACTTCCTTCCAAGGCCGGCCGGTCGACGTGCCGGTCAGCACCTACTACGGCGACCCCGAGGACAGCCACGTGCGGGCCGAGGTGAATTTTCTTTCCGCCATGATCGAACATCAGGCGGGAGACCTGCTCGTGCGCAACCGCACCCTGTTCGGCGACTACGACCGCGGCTACCAAAACTACGTCCCGGGCGCCGTGGATGCGACGCAGACGCACGTGACCCTGACGGCCTACAACAATGCCACCAAGCGGCAAAACCTCTTCAACCAGACCGACCTGACCTGCCGTGCTACCACCGGCCGGATCCATCATCAATTGCTGGGCGGCATCGAACTCGGCCAGCAACTGACGAGCAATCTTCGAAACACGGGCTATTTCAACAACACGGCCACCTCCATCCTGGTGCCGTATGATCAGTCCACGATCAGCACGCCGGCCACTTTCCGGCAAAGTGCCACCGACGTGAACAATCACCTCACGACCGACCTGGCCGCCGTGTATGCACAGGATCAGATCGAGTTCTCCCGCAGGTGGCTCGCGATCGTCGGTCTTCGCTACGATTCCTTCGACCTCAGCTATCACAACAATCGCAACGGGGACACGCTCGGCCGGAACGATGATTTCGTTTCACCTCGCGCCGGCATCATCTTCAAGCCGGTCAACCAGGCTTCGCTCTACGCCAACTACAGCGTGTCCTACCTGCCCAGTTCCGGTGACCAGTTCTCTTCATTGACCGTCGTCACCGAGCAGGTGAAGCCGGAGAAGTTCACCAATTACGAGCTCGGCGCCAAATGGGACCTCACCTCGCGTTTGTCCTTCACAACCGCAGCCTACCAGCTTGACCGCACCAACACCCGCTCCACCGATCCTCTGGATCCCACCCGCATTGTCCAGACCGGCAGCACTCGCACCCAGGGCTTCGAGCTCGGCCTGAGCGGCAGCCTGACGCGCAACTGGAGCATCACCGGTGGGTACGCCTACCAGGATGCCTACATTCGTTCGGCCACAACAGCCGCCCCGGCCGGCGCACGCGTGCCACAGGTGCCCGCGCACAGCTTCTCGCTCTGGAATCGCTGGAATCTCTCGAGCAAGCTCGGGCTCGGCCTCGGCGCCATCTACCGCTCCGACACCTACGCGGCGATCGACAACAAAGTCACCCTCCCCGGTTACACCCGCATGGACGCCGCCGCTTATTACGCTTTCAGTCCGCGCTGGCGCCTCCAAGCCAACGTCGAGAATCTCCTCAACCGGCGGTACTTCGTCAACGCCGACAGCAACACGAACATCTCGCCCGGTTCACCGATTGCGCTGCGGGTGATGCTCCGGACGAATTTCTGAGGACCCGCGAAGCGCGCGGCGTTCGCATTCCGGTCCGGGCGAAGCACGCCGGCTCGGCGGGCCGTTCGCCGGCGGCCGCCTGCTCGGCAACCCGCGGTTCGCCTTTGTGCGGCCCCGCATCCGTGACGAAAAAACATCCGACCAATGCAGAGCCGAACGGCTTAGGGTAACAACACTACGAATGATTACTGGTGTCGGCGATGCCGGCGCCGAAACTTCGGGCATGGTCCGCCGATTGCCACTGCCATCCGGATGCCTGTTGTTGCTTTTGCTGGCTGGAGCAGTCCTGCAGGGCGGCGAAATCGACCAGGCGTGGATGCACGGCATCTATACCGGGAAGTCACCGCGGCCGGTCCCTGTCTCGGAACGCGAAGCCTGGCGGCGGGCCAATGATCTCGCGTTGCACACGCCGGGGGCTTTCGTGCTGGTCGGCGGCGGCGACTCGATGCTTCCCCTCTACACCCCGGGCACCATCCTCGTGATGCAGCGATGGTCCTATGGGTTGCTCCAGCGGGGGCAGACTGCGATCTACCGCAATCACGACGGCCAGATCGTCGCCCATGTGCTCATCGCCAAGGCCCGCGATGGCTGGCGGGTGGCGGGCTTGAACAACCGGACCCACGACATGGAGCCGGTGTTGTCGCGCAACCTGGTTGGCGTGGTCATTGCCGCGTTCCACCCGGTCGCGACGGGGCCGGTGCCGCGGCTCGCCACGCTGGCGCGTTGATCCGGGCCGGCATGGAGCGGGAAACGCGGCCAGGCCCGCGCCCCGGTCGATGCTTCGCGTGCGCCGCCGTCGATCACACCCAACCAGCTCTGCTCCGCGCTGAAATCCTCGCGCGGCCCGCGCTTCCACCAGGTCGGCCGCGGTGTGGCCGTGACGAATCCCGGTTCTTCGGACGCCGGACTTGCGCTTTGGGGCAAAGGCCGTCCGAATCCCGCGCATGCAAAATTCCCTCCCCGAGGCCGATGCCACCGGCGGCATCCTCGGTCATCCCCGCGGACTCACCACGCTGTTCTTCACCGAGATGTGGGAACGGTTTTCGTATTACGGCATGCGGGCTTTGCTGGTGCTGTTCATGACCCTGGCGGTGTCGGAGGGCGGGCTGGAATTCCCGGACAAGAAAGCCGCGGCCATCTACGGCACGTACACGATGAGCGTCTATCTGTTGAGCATCGTGGGCGGCTACATCGCGGACAATTTCATTGGTGCGCGCCGCGCCGTGCTCTGGGGCGGAGCCATCATCGCCAGCGGGCACTACTCGATGGCCATTCACAGCGTGCCGACGTTCTTCCTCGGCCTCTGCCTGGTGGCGATCGGCACGGGCCTGCTGAAGCCCAACATCTCCACGATGGTGGGTGGGCTCTATCCGCCGGAGGATCAGCGGCGCGATGCCGGTTTCTCCATTTTCTACATGGGCATCAACCTGGGCGCCTTGTTGTCGGCCGTCGTTTGCGGATACCTGGCCCAGGATGCCGGATTCAAATCGTTCCTCGGCGACCTCGGCCTGAATCCGAACATGAGCTGGCACTGGGCGTTTGGGGCCGCGGGCGTCGGCATGACCTTCGGCCTGATCACGTACCTGCGGCGCGCCGCCACCCTCCGGACCGTGGGGCAGCCACCGGCAACCCATGGTGAAACCCGGCCGTGGGGCCGGCTGGCCTTGGTCGGGCTCGCGTCCCTCGCCCTGATCGGGCTGATGATCGCCGCCGACTATTACCGTGCGATCGTCTATGCGCTTTTCATCCTGCAGTTCATCGCGATCGCGATTTTTGCAGCCCGCCCGGGAGTCGAAAGCCGGCGCATGGCCGCCATCCTGGTCTTCTTCTTCGCGGCCCAGGTTTTCTGGGCGATCTACGAACAGGCCGGTTCGTCCATGACGCTGTTCGCCGATCGCCTGACCGACAATCGGATCCTCGGCTGGGAATTCCCTTCCTCGTGGTGGCAGTCTGTGAACTCCATCTGGGTGATCGCGATGGCCGGGCCCTTTGCCTGGCTCTGGATCCGGCTCGGGAAGAAACAGCCCTCGAGCCCCACCAAGTTCGCGCTGGGCCTGCTGTTCGTCGCGCTTTCCTTCGTGTGGATGATGCCGGCGGCCAGGCTGACCGCCGGCGGCAAGGTCGGCATCATCTGGCTGCTCGGGTTGTATTTCCTCCAGACCACCGGCGAAATGTGCCTGAGCCCGGTCGGCCTCAGCACGATGACCAAGCTCGCTCCCGCCCGGTTGAACGGTCTCGTCATGGGCATCTGGTTTCTCGCCGCCGCCCTGGGGAACAAGCTGGCCGGGGTTTTCGCCAGCGATTTCGAAGCCGACAATCCGGCGGCACTGACCGGCTTCTTCTTGCACCAGGCGATCTGGGTCGGCGTCGCCACGCTGGCGTTGTTCGCCCTGGTCCCGTGGGTGCGAAAGTTGATGGGCGGCGTGCACTGACCGGCGGCAAAGAAGCAGGCGCGGCTTCCACCGCGCCTGCATGGACTCGCTGCTCGTTCCCGAAAAAAGATGGGGGTTCGCGCGCGCACAACGGGCCAGTCAAGCAACACGCGAACCCCTTTGGTCACCTCTCGCGCCGTGTTACAGGCGCGAAAATTACGCGCCGATGGAACCATACGGCCCGCCTTTCCGGGAGTACCCAAACCACCTAAATTTAGGTGGTCAGCCCCGGCTTGCCCGGCGGGCTCCCGCGCCCCTCCGCACCGTCACGCATCCTCCGCGCCGAACACCGCCCGCGCATAGTTCTCGATCGAGAACGGCTGGAGGTCGTCCGGCTGCTCGCCCAGCCCAATGAAATAGATGGGAATCCTGAGCTGGCGGTAGATGCCGACCACGGCGCCGCCGCGGCTCGTCCCGTCGAGCTTGGTGACCACCAATCCGGTCAGCCCGAAGCTCTGGTGAAAAACCCTGGCCTGCTCGATCGAATTGGAGCCGAGGCTGCCATCGATGACGAGCCACCGGTGTTGCGGCGCCGCCGGGTCGTTCTTTTGCAGGACCCGCCGGATCTTGGCCAGCTCCTCCATGAGGTTGCCCTTGGTGTGCAGCCGGCCGGCGGTGTCCACGATCAGCCAGTCATGGCCGCGCGCATGTGCCGCCTTCCAGGCATCGAAGGCCACGGCCGCGGCGTCAGCCCCGGTGCGGCTCGCCACGATCTCAACCTGCAACCGTTCGGCCCAGCTGCGCAACTGCTCCACGGCCGCCGCACGGAACGTGTCGCAGGCCGCCACCAGCACCTTCTGGCCGTCGCCCTTCAGCCAGTGCGCGAGCTTTGCCGTGGTCGTGGTCTTGCCCGAGCCGTTGACGCCGATCATGCAGATGACGGCCGGCCGCGCGCCGGCGGCGCCCAGGCGGCCCTCGGCTCCCGCCAGCACGCGCTGCAGGACGGCGGCGCCAATGGCCGCGGCGTCGCGGCCCTGCAGGCCGGCGTCCCGGCGGTAGGCGGCCTTGATCTCGGCCAGGATCTCGTTGGTCGTCTCGACGCCGAAATCCGCCGTGTACAGGGCCTCCTCGAGTTCCTCGAGCGACGCGGGATCGATGCGCCGGCCGCCAAACAACCCGTGGGTCTTCGTCGCGATGGCCGCGACGGTCCGGGTCAACCCCTCCTTGAATTTCCGAAAAAGCGACCGCATGCGCCCGCCACCTATTCCGTCGACGGCTTGCGGGCGTCGCGGCCGAGCCGGTCCTTCATGCGATCGAGCACCCCGTTGATGAAGCGCTTCGCGTCCGCGCTCGAGAACTGCTTGCTCAGGTCGATGGCCTCGTTGATCGACACGACTGGCGGGATGTCCTTGCGGTGGAGCATCTCGAAAATCGCCAGGCGCAGGATCGCGAGGTCGATCCGCGCGATGCGCTCGAATTCCCAGTTGTGCGCCAGGGTGCGGATGTGACCGTCGAGCTCCTCCACGTGCTCGATCGTGCCGTGGATCAGCTCCTCCGCAAAGGCGTAGTAATCGCGCGGCTGGTCGAGGTGCTCGAAAAACAACCGCAGGTCCTCGGCCAGGTTGGCGGGGCGGTTCACGCTCCAGGCGTACAGGTATTGGAACGCCGCCGCCCGGCATTCCCGGCGCTGGTTGAACTGGCTCGTCACGCCCCACCTCCCAGCTCGCGCTTGAGCGCCGCCATCTCGAGCGCCGCGCGCGCAAACTCGCCGCCCCGGCCGATCGTGCCGCGACAGCGCTGTTCGGCCTGCTTGAGGTTGTCGACCACCATGACGCCATTGATGACGGGCACGCCGGTGTCGAGGGCGACCCGCTGCAAGGCGTGCGACACGCTCTGGCCCACCATCTCATGGTGGTTGGTGTCGCCGGCAATGAGCACGCCGAGACCGATCACGCAATCGCATCCGCGGCGGCGGGCCAGCGCCCGGGCGGCCCACGGCACCTCGTGCGAGCCGGGCACCCGCACCAGGGTGATGCGCTTCTCCTTCACACCGGCCGCGGCAAGCTCGTCGAAGACGGTATGCAACAGGGCGTCCACCAGCGCGCCGTTGAACCGGGCCGCGACGATGCCGACGCCAAACGGGGCACCGTTGATGGGAACAGGCGTGGGGGCGGACTGGCTCATGGAAGGTTCAGCGCAGGTAAGAACGGGGACCGCGGCAAACAAATTCTCAGACCGGCACCTGTTCGACGATTTCCAGGCCGTACCCGTCGAGGCCCACCACGCGGCGCTGTGAGTGCGACATCAGCCGGATCTTGCGCAGGCCGAGGGCGGTGAGGATCTGCGCGCCGATGCCATAGTCGCGCAGGTTGACCCGGCCGGCATCGCCGGCCGGCGCACCGTCCGCCAGCACGTTTTGCATCCGCCCCGTCTGCTCCATGTAGACAATCACGCCGTGGCCGGCGCGCGCCACGTGTTGCAACGAGGCCAGGAGCGAGTGGTGGCTGTCCATGCCCTTGGCATGGAATACATCGCTGAGCAGGTTCTCGGTGTGCACCCGCACCAGCGTGGGTGACGCGTCGAGGTTACCCTTGGTGAAGGCGAAGTGGTGCCGCCCGTCCACCTTGCTTCGGAAAACATGCAGCTGGAATTCGCCGTATTCGGACGCAAACGGGCGCCGGGCCAGCAATTCGACCAGCTGCTCGCGCCGGTGCCGGTACTCGATCAACGCCGCAATCGAGACCAGCGGCAGCCGGTGGCGCTGCTTGAACGCGATCAACTCCGGCAGGCGCGCCATCGTGCCGTCCTCGCTGAGCATCTCGCAGATCACGCCGACCGGGCGCAGGCCCGCCATCGCGGCCAGGTCCACCGCCGCCTCGGTGTGTCCGGCCCGCTCCAGCACTCCGCCGGGCCGGGAGCAGAGGGGAAACACGTGCCCGGGCTGCACCAGCGCGGCCGGGGTGGTGGCCGGGTCGGCGAGCAGCTGGATCGTGCGGGCGCGATCGAAGGCGCTGATGCCGGTGGTGATGCCTTCCGCCGCGTCCACCGAGACCGTGAATGCCGTCCGGTGCGACTCGCGGTTCTGCTGCACCATGGGATTGATGCCGAGATGCTTCAACTGCGGCTCCGTCATCGGCACGCAAATGAGCCCGCGCGCATGCCGGATCATCATGTTGACGAGTTCGGGCGTCGCCTTCTCAGCCGCCATCACGAGGTCGCCTTCATTCTCCCGCCCCTCGTCGTCCGTCACAATGACCAAGCCGCCGCCCGCAATCGTCTGGATGGCGGTTTCAATCGAATCAAAGGCGGCGGATTGGGACATGGGCGGGGGGCGAGCATCCGCGAGGCGCCCGGCGCTGTCAAATCCGGCGGCAACCCCCTGGCCGCCAGCGCTCCGCGTCAGCCGTGGAACGGCACCGTGTAGGTCTCCACCGCCTTCGCATCCTCGCCCTCGCCCTGCAGCAATGTGAGAATCACGTTCCAGGCGTAGGGTGGCAACGCCGGCTTGGCACCAATCAAGGCCTTGCCGCTCGGGTTCAACACGGTGAAATTCCAGGCCACGGTGGCCGAGCGCGTGTTGGGCCACCGCGCCGTCGCGCGTGTGACGTCGATGGCCATCGGCTTCTTCTTCTTGTCGTAGAAGCTCAGCTTGAATTTGGCGTCCGCAATCTCCAGCCCGAGAAACGTGCCGTTCGGGCGATTGATGACCACGCCCGGAATCTTCGGCTCCGCTTCCTTTTTCTGGGCGGCCTTCGGGTCGGTCGCCTTGGCCCCGGTGGCGGTGGTGGGACCGGCCTTCGTCGCCGGCGTGCTGGTTTGCGCGTGGGTCAGACCGGCGGCCAGCAGGGCCGCGACGAGGACGGCGAACTTTTTCATGGCCTCACCCTAGCGCGCGCTGGAACGGGCGCAAGCTCCCGCTGCCGCACGGCCCCGGGTTTGACACGGCTTTACCAAGTCGACGGCCGCGCGCAGCCGTGCCTTATTTCCCTTTGCGCTGCAGGCCGTCCCGCAGTTCGCGCCAACGGGCGAGCCGGTCGGCGATCTTCGCCTCCCACCCCACCGCCTTCGGGGTGTACAACTTCCGCGGCTTCTCCAGGTAGGCCTGGCCGGAAATGGCCTCCGGAAAATCGTGGCTGTACAGATAGCCCTGGCCATGGCCGGCGCGCTTGCTCGCCTGGCCGCCCTTGTCCCGCAATGGCAGCGGCACCGCCTGGACGGGCTCTTCCTTCAGCACCCGGTGCGCCTCGCCCAGCGCGAGCGTGGCCGAATTGCTCTTCGGCGCCGTGGCGATGTACAGCGTGGCGTGCGCCAGGGTCAGCTCCGCCTCGGGCAGCCCGATGAAATCGCAGGCGTGGTGCGCCGCCACCGCGAGCGGCAGCGCCTGCGGGTCCGCCAGGCCGACGTCCTCGCTCGCCAGGATCACCAGTCGCCGCGCGATGAAGCGCGGGTCCTCGCCCCCGGCCAGCATCTTCGCCAGCCAGTACATCGCCGCGTCGGGGTCGCCGCCGCGACAGCTCTTGATGAAGGCCGAGATGGTGTCGTAGTGCTCGTCCTCGTCCGCATCGTAGCGGATGCGCCGCTCCCGCGCGAAGATCTCCAGCTCCTTTTCGGTGATCGGCGCACGCTCCGGGAGGCTGAGGGCGATCACCTCGAGGGCGTTCAAGGCCCGCCGCAGGTCGCCGTCGCATAACACCGCGAGGTCCATGAGCGTCTTGTCGCCGGCGGAGTGACCCCGGGTGCCGAGCCCGCGCCCCGGGTCGGCGAGGGCCTGGCGCAACACCCCCGCCACCTCCGTCGCCCCGAGCGGCTCGAGACGAAACAGGTGGCTGCGACTCAGCAGCGGCGGGTTCACGTAGAAGCCGGGGTTGTGCGTGGTCGCGCCAATCAGCCGGACGGCGCCTTCCTCCACGTCCGGCAGCAGCAGGTCCTGCTGCGCCTTGTTGAACCGGTGCAGCTCGTCGATGAAGAGGATCGTGGAGGCCTCCGGCCGCCGGCGCGCGGCGGCGAGGATCTCGCGCAGCTCGGCGACATTCGACATCACGGCATTCACGCGCACGAAACGGCTCCTGGTCTCCCGGGCGATGACCTCGGCCAGGCTCGTCTTGCCGCACCCGGGCGGGCCGTAGAACAGGAGGCTTCCGAACCGGTTGCTCGCGATCAGGCGCGGGAGCAGACTGCCGGGCCGGAGCAGGTGGGCCTGCCCGGCGATCTCGGCCAGGCGCCGGGGCCGCATGCGGGCGGCGAGCGGCTGGTGGGGCGCGGGTTCGTCGGACAACACCACCCCCGGCGGAGGCGCTGCCTCCTCGAAAAGCGAGCCGGTGTCGTCGGCGGAAGGGACCATGAGCCACCAAGGTGGTGCGGGCGGTTCCGAGAAACAAGTTTGAAGGCGGAAGGAAAAACGGGTTCGCTCCCGCCATCTGCACCGCCGGGCCGGGGGCGCAGCCCTCATGCCCTCGCCCTCGTCGCATCTTCGTGCGCCCCTGCTCTGGTTGTTGCTGCCGCTGGCCGCCGGGTTCGCCGCCGCGAAACACTGGCCGCTGCCCGCCGCCGGACCCGGCCCTTTCCTGGGCGCCGCCGCCATTCTCGCGCTGGTCGCCCTCGTCCTGGCGCCGCAGGCCGGCCGCCGCGCCCACGCCGGCTGGGCGATCGCGCTGGCCGGCGCCGTGGGCCTGACCGGCTTCGTGCTGCTGCATGCGCGCGATCCCTTCCTGCAGGAGCGCCCGAACCGCCCGCCACGCGAGGTGACGCTCCAGCTGGAGGTCACACGGCTCTTCTCCCCGCGCGCGGGCAGTCGCAGTCTCTCCGGATTGGGACGCATCACGGCCGCCGGCCGGAACGATGGCGACCTGCCCGGCCGGACCGTCCAGTTCTCGGCCATTCGCAAGGTCAGCGTTCTGCCCCGCGACGGGGCACGCTATGTGGTGCAGGGCATCCTCCAGCCGCTCTCGGCCGACCCGGTGGACGCCGGTTTCAACGACTACCTGGACAATCTCGGCATCCATCTCCAGCTGGCCCGGGCGATCATCCGCCGCGAAGTCAGCCCGCCGCCGGCCCTAGAACGCCTGCGTGTCGCGGCGCGCGGGCGGCTGGAGCGAATCCTCCGGCGGGGTCTGGAGCGCCATGCGCCCATCGCCTCGCTCTACCTCGCGATGGTGCTGGGCGAAAAGGCGATGCTCGCCAGCGACCAGCAGGATGCCTTCATGCGCAGCGGCACGTTCCATATCTTCTCGGTCAGCGGGCTCCACGTGGGCGTCATCGCCGGCGCGATCTACACCGGCATCAGCCTGCTGCGCGTGCCCCGGCGGACCACGACGCTGCTGACCCTCGCGCTTCTCTGGCTGTACGTCGATGTCACCGGTGGCGGTGCCCCATCGATCCGGTCCTATCTCATGATCTTCTTCGTCTTCGGCGCCCGGGCCTTCCGGCTGCCGGGCAACCACCTGGCCGCGCTCACCGTCGCCGCCTTGGTCACGCTGCTGCTCGACCCGATGCAGCTTTTCACCACCGGCTTCCAGATGTCGTACCTGGTCATGCTGGCCCTCATGGCCATGGCGACTCCCCTGGGGGACAAATGGGCGGCCGGCTGGCATCCGTTTTCCAACCTGCCCCGTGCCAGCTGGCGGTGGCGGCACCATGTCGCGGACTTCCTCGGTCGGAAATTCCTGGTCGCGGCGGCCGGTTGTCTCGTGGCCTTCCTGGCGAGCACGCCCGCCGGGATCGCCTATTTCCAACTGTTTTCACCCGGCGCGCTGGCGGCGAATCTCGTGGTCATCCCGGCGGCATCCCTCGCCCTCATCAGCGGGTTCGTTTCGCTGGTGGCCGGCCTCGCCGGCCTGGGCCCGCTCAGCGCGCTCTTCAACTCGGCCGCCGCCGTGATCCTGCTGGCAATCAACTGGGCCGTTTCGCTGAGCACGCAACTGCCCGGCAGCTGGCTCGCCGCGCACTTCCGCGCCGGGTGGATGGCTCCCGCCGCCATGGCGGCGATGGCCGCGGTCCTGCTCGCGGGGGCCGCCGTGCGCTGGTCGCCCCGCTGGGGCGGCTACTGGCCGCCGGTCGCCTTGCTCGCGGCCACGCTGATTTTTCTCGTGAAATTCGGCTGAGGCGTCGCATGCTGGCCGGCCATGAAGAGCGCCTACGAACTCGCGATGGAACGCCTCGCCAAAGCCGATCCCTCGGCCCGCCCGCTCACGGCCGAACAGAAGGCCCGGCTGGCGGAGATCGAGCGGGTCTACAAGGGCCGGATCGCCGAGCGCGAGATTTTCCTGCAACAGCAACTGCAGGCCGCGCTGGGCGCGCAGAAATTCGACGAGGCCGACCAGGTGCGAAAACAGATCGCGGGCGAGAAGGCGCGCCTGGCCGAGGAATGCGAGGCGGAGAAGGACAAGGTGCGGCGCGGCTGAGCGCGGCCACGCCGGGGGCGTCTAGCGCGCGAATTCGAATTCCGCCGACAGCGTGTGGTGGTCGGACGCCGGCGTCGGCTTCACCCGCCAGCTGACCGGCCGGAGCCAGTCGTTGTAGAAAATGTGGTCGAGCACGTACGGGCGCCGCCGCCACGTGATCTCGGTGGACTGGACCGTGCGGTAGCCGGCCTGCGCGAACTGGTCGATGAGGGACTCGTGCTTGCTGACGTTGAAATCGCCGGTGAGCAGCGTCGGCATGCCCGCCGCCTCCCGCAACTGCTGCTCCACCAGGATGCGCTGTCCGCGGTGTTCCTCGCTGGTTGCGTTGAGCATGAAGAAAGCCAGCAGGTGCGTGTTGAACAACCGGACGGGATGGTCGCCGATCGTCGTGGCGGCGCCGATCAGCACGCGATCCGTCGGCGTCTTTTTCTCGCCGAAGAAGTCGAACTCCACCGGCGGCGACGGCAGGTTCAGGCACATCTGTTCGCGCAGCGGGGTCTTGGAGAATATCGCCAGGCCGATGCCGAAGGGCAGCTCGCGGGAATCGGGCCGGGGATAGCAGAAGAAGCTGTCGTACTCCGGGAAGGCCTGCTTCAGCTTGCTGTAATGCGGCGGCGGGTCGGCTTGGGCGCCGCCGGGCAGCGTGCGCTCCACCTCCTGCAGCATGACGATGTCGGCACCGTGCGACCGGATTTCCTTGATCGTGGATGCCAGCCGGATGGGCGCATGGTCGGGATAGGCATCGTCCCAAATCTGGCCGTACTGCATGTTGAACTGCAGAATTTTGAATTGCTTGGCCATGTTAGCTGCTGGTCGGCTGCCAATTCCGCGTCCGGATCTGGAGTTTCACGATGCCAGCCGGGGGGGTGACTTCGCGGATTTTCGTCCGAGAAAGCATAGAATACTCGGGTACGGATGTTCGCGGGCGCGAAAACAGCGGCAAGCCAATTCTGGGGGAGGTCCCCCAGTCGCGGCGGCCAATGCGGCCCCGACCCGGGACTGAATTTCGCTGGGTGCTTGCCCGCGTTCGGTCCGCGATGACGGCGGCATTCACGGCCGCCGGAGGAGCTGTTGCAGCGCCCGGTGAACACCCGCCGCCGGCCCCGTATCGGGAATCGTGACCAGGATCTTCCTGGCCTCCGCCTGCCTTCCCGTTCCGGCGAGCAACGCTGCATAATCCGCCCAGGCCGGCCAGTCGCGCGGGGCCAGCCGGACCGCCCGTTCCAGGTGAGCCAGCGCCATGCCGGTGTCGCCGCGCCGCCAGGCGTCGCGACCGAGCTGGTGATGCGCCACGGCCACGGTGCAGGTCGCGCTGCCTGATTTTTCCGCGTCGGCCTGGAGCCGGCGGGCGTCGTTGAGCATCAGCCGGAATCCCTCCGACGGCGCCGGCAAGCCGCCGCCCGCCAACGCCACCTCCACCTCGGTGAGCCGACCCGCACCCAGGTCGATGCCGAGCCACCGTTCGCGATAAGACCAGCGGGTTTCGTCGTGACGCGCCGTGGCCGTGATGTGCGTGAACAGGGCGTCGTTGTCATGCCACACCGCGACCTGGTGCCAGGCGCGCCAGGCGCCCGCCGCCGTCACGCCCGCCACGGCCAGCAATAGCGGAAACACCCAACGTCTGCTGCCCCGGGCCAGGCCGGCCGCCAGCGCCGCCGCCACCACGATCTGGGCGGCGTAGGTGTAGCGATCCGACAGGAGAAAGTTCGTTTCCGTCACGCCGGTCACCGGCAGCGCGACGGCCACGAAGGCGGCCAGGAAGAGGAGCGGTGCAACGCCAGCTCGCTTCGTCAGCCCGGCCGCCAGCGCCGTCGCCAAGGCCAGCGTGCCCAGCCCGATCGCCAGCGGCATCGGCGCCAGGGTGCCGCCGGCCCAGATGTCGTCGGCGGGCGTCAGCCGCACCGGCCAGACCATCTTCAGCAGGAACCACCCCAGCGTGGCGAGCGACCGCAGGCCGGCGAGGCCGATTGCCCCCGCCTGCAACGGCACCGCTCGTCCCCACTGCCCGGCGGCCTCGCCCCGCGCCAGCAGGTTCACCGCCAGATCCGCGGCGGCCAGCAGAAAGAAGGGCCAGGATGCCTTCGCCGCGACACGCCAGGCCGGCGCTGCCTCCGGCGCGCGACGCGAGCCATGCACATAGGCCAGCGCCGCCAGCGCGACCGGTGCGCCAAGCCAGATCCCGTAGGTCAGCAACGAGCATCCGTAGGCGACCAAAGCCAGCCACTGCCAGGCGCGCCCGCGCTCGAGCCCCGTGCCAAATAAAAGCGCCGCCAGCAGCATCCAGGTTGTCGCCATGACGTAAAGCAACGACGACGCCCAGGCGACCGCCTCGACCCGCAGCGGATGCCAGAGCCACCAGGCGACCGGCACCGCCAGCGCCCAGGGCCACTCGGCCCGGCGGTTTGCGGCCGGCCCGGCTAGGCGGCGCAGCAAGCCGGCAAGCAGGACCCCGTTTGCGATGTGCAGGACCAAGCTGGCCGTGTGGAACCATGCCGCGTTGAACCCGCCCACGGTGACAAGCGCCGAAAACGCGAGCCAGCCCAGCGGCATATAGCGACGCGCGTAGGCCGCGTCGGTGAAAGCCCACCGCTCCATGTCGCCACTCAGGGTGCCCAGGTTGGCGTTCAGCGTGATGTTGTGGTCGTCGTCGAACGCCAGGAACTCGCCGTGCCGCGCCCGCTGGAACAGCCACCAGGTGCCAAGCACCAGCGCCACGCCGCCGAGGAACCATCCACACCACGGGGCCATCCCGCGCGCCGCGGGCGCGGTCGCTGGTTCGGGATTCGGCGCCGGCATGGCTCGCTCCTCCGGCCGCGCTACTCCGGCTCCGCGGTGCCCTCGACGATCCAGTCCTTCGCCTCGGGCACTTGGCGGTTGAATTCGCGCAGCGCCGCGCTGAGGTGCTCGGCATAGCGGAAGTGCGCGCCCATGCCGGTGCGGAGCTCGGCCTCGTAGATGAACTTGTCGGCGTGCGTGCTGTGCTCGAACGGCGTCTGCGCGCCGAGCAGCAGCGCATAGACATACGCGGGCGACCCGCGGGTCATCAGTTCACGCGCCAGCGCCGCCTGCTCCTCGAGCAACGCCTGGTGCGGCGCGGCGGGAATCTCCGGCGGCAGGTAGAAACCGGCCTGGATGAGCGGCGTGTAGCGGTGGCCGGTGCGGTGCCGGTTGAGGTCGCGCAGCTCGGCGATCGCGAGGTTGTTCCAGGCAAAGCTCACCCGCATCCGGCGGGTCGCCGTTCCCTGGTAACCGTAGCGGTTCGTGCGATGACGCAGCGCCTCCGTGACCGGCTGCTCCTCGCGCAGCCACGGCGGCGCGTCGCGGTCGACCTTGACCCAGACTTCGTCGGGCAGGGGCTTCGTCGACAGGCGGGCGAGCCCGAGCCGGAGGCTGGCGGCGAGTTCCTGCCGGGCCTGCTCCTGGTACGAACCTTCGGCGAAACTGTGGCGCATCAAGCGCGGCGACTGCTTCAGGAGCTCGTCGCGAATCAGCTTCGCCGCGGCGCGCGCCTCGGGCATCGGCAGCGAATCGAGCTGCTTCACGGTCGCGGCCCACATGCGCGAGCTTTGCACGAGCCCGAGGTTCGTGCGGGTGGCGAGGGGAATGAAATAACGGGCGCGGTCCAGCGCGTAGTTCTTGCGCAGGCGGTTGACCACGGCCGGCTTCGCATCCTGCGGCACCCGCACCAGCCCCGGGTTGGCCAGCGCCGCCTGGTCGAGCCGGGTGTATTCGGCGTGGTAGGCGGCGAAGGCCCTGGCCATCACGTCCGCCCAGCGGCCGGCGAGATCCGCCGGCAGCCCGAGCTCGTCCGGGGCCGGCAGGTTCGTCGCAGCCATGGTGATGTAGCGCGTGCTTGATTCCTGGCCGTCCGCCATCTGGGCGATCTCAAAGATCTTGTATGCAAGCCACATGGAGACGTCGTCGATCGCGATGGCCAGGCCGCCGGTCAGGCCGCCGATGGAGGCGTGACCGTAGTCGACGAACTTCAGGATGCGGTCGATCGATTCGTCCGGGTTGGCGAGGTCGACCTTCTCCATGATCCGGCCGATGCCGTCGTTGCTGCGCGAGTAGCGCGCGAGGACGGAAGCGAGCAGCTCGGGGGTTACCTTGGGGAGATCGGCGGCCGCGGGCGGCGGCACCAGGGCGAGACCGGTTACCTTCATGCGCGGGCTCACTCGAAACAGATTCGCCGGCCCGTGCGAAGGAAATAACGCGCTGCCGGGCCGATCACTGGAACGGCAGCCAGTTCGTCAACGGGCCCGGATAGAAACCGAGGAGGATCGAGGCCAGCGCGAGGGCGCCGAGGACCAGCCGGCCGGTCCAGTTGGGCGCCGCCGGGACGGGCGTGTCCGCCGCCGGGGCTTCCTCCACCGCCGGGGACTCGAAGACCGCCGCCTTGATCCAGCCAAAATAGTAGTAAATCGAGAGCACGACGCCAATGATCGCGACGACCAGCAGGCCGTAGAGGTGCGCCTGAAACGCCGCCACAAACACCAGCAGCTTCCCCATGAAGCCGGCCAGCGGCGGGATGCCCGCCAGCGAGCCGAGCGCGGCGACCAGCACCGCGGCGAGGAACGGCCGGTGGCGCGCGAGCCGCTCATAATGGTCCACCTCCTGGTTGGCGTCGTCCGCGCCGGCGACATGCGCCATCACGCCGAACACCGCCATCGACGCGAGCAGGTAGGTGAACAGGTAGAACCACACCGCCGCGGCCGCCCACGACACGGTGAACGAAGCCACGACGCCGAGCAGCAGGTAACCGGCGTGGGAGACGCCCGAGAGGCCCATCAGGCGCTTGGCGTTGCGCTGCGTCAGGGCGGAGAGGTTGCCGAACAGGATGGTCGCCGCCGCCAGCAGCGAGAGCACCGGGACCAGCAGGGACTGCAGCGGCGCAAACACGGTGCCGACCAGCGTCAGCAGGACGCCGAACCCGGCCGCCTTCGAGGCCACCGCCAGGAACGCGGTCGTGGGCGTCGGTGCGCCCTGGTAGACGTCCGGGATCCAGACCTGGAAGGGAAAGGCGCCGATCTTGAACGCCACGCCGGCCAGCACGAGCAGCGCACCGGCCCGGCCCAGGAAGCTGTCCGGGTTCTGCCGCAGGAAATCGGCCGCGACGTCGAATTCAAACCCGGTGTGCACGACGCCGCCGGCCTCGACGCGGCCGACCGCGCCGTAGAGCAGCACGATGCCGAACAGCATGATCCCCGAGCTGAGCGCGCCGAGCACCAGGTACTTCAGCCCGGCCTCGAGCGTGAGCGGCCGGTCGCGATAATAGCTGACCAGGATGTAGAACCCGATCGTCACCGTCTCGAGCGCCACGAAGAACATCACGAAATGGTTGCTCTGGACGAGCAGCATCATCGCCGCGGCCACGACCATCACGATATGGTAGAACTCGACCCGCGGCATCCGCGACTTCGGCAGGCAGATCCCGGCCAGGAAGCACACCAGCAGCGACGAGAGCAGGAAGAAAACGCGCCCCACATGGCCCAGGAAGGTGTGCCGCAGCAGGCCGCCGAACGTGACCGCGCCCGCGAAGCCGGAATAAAACCCGGCGACCAGGAGCACCAACACCGTGGCCTGCACCGTGAGCGCGAAGTGCGGGATGAAACGCTGGTCCTTTTTCGGCAGGAAAATCTCGAGCCCGAGCAGCAGGAGCGCGCCGCAGGCCAGGAGCAGTTCCGGCGCGATGGCCCACCACTCGTTGGTGTCGGCGATCTTCTGGAGGAGTTCGGTCGTCATGGCGGCGGAGGCTCAGCGGTGCGGATGGACCACGGCCGCGGGAATGGCCGCCGGCGGGGTGAGCGCCTGGTTGACCGTGTGCGAAAGCAGGCGCGGGAAGAAGCCGAACAACAGGAGCGCCGCGAGCAGCAGCAGCGCCGGCAGGCGCTCGCTCCAGGCCAGGTCCGCCGGCGGGTTCTCCGCCGTGACTCTCTGCAGTTGCTCGGTCGGCGGCCCGAAGAACACGCGCGCGGCGGCCCGCAGCCCGTAGATGGCGGAGATCACGACGCCCGCCACCGCCACCGCGGTGATGGCCGGCGAGAATTTCCACAGGGCGACGAAGATGGTCAGTTCGCCCCAGAAGTTGGCGAAACCCGGCAGCCCGATGCTGGCGAGCGTGCCGGCCACGAAGAAGGCCGCGAGCACGGGCGTCTGCTGCGCCAAGCCGCCCATGTCGGCCAGGTCGAAGGTATGCGTGCGGTGATGGATGCTGGTTGCGAGCAGGAAGAGCAACGCCACGGAGAGCCCGTGCGCCACCATCAGCAGCACCACGCCGCCCGGGCCGGTCACGCCGAGGCAGGCGACGCCGAGGAAGCAATAACCCATGTGCATGACCGAGCTGTAGCCGAGCATCTGCTTCAGGTCGCGCTGGGCCATCGTGACGAAGCCGACGACGATCACGTTGCCCAGGCCGGCCAGCAGCGCGAGCTTCCACGCCCACCAGGCGGCGCCGGCCGGCAGCAGCGGGAGCGCGATCTGGATCAGGCCGTAGAGGCCGAACTTCTTGAGCACCCCGGCGTGCAGCATCGCGGCCGAGCTGGGCGCCGCGCCGTACCCGAGCGGCGCCCAGGTGTGCAGCGGCCAGAGGGAAACGAGGATGCCGAAGCCGAACAGCAGGAGACCGAACAGGTGCTTCTGCAGGGTGGTCCGCAGCGGGTCGGCCGCGAGCGCCGCGCGCAGCGTCTCGAGGTCGAAGGAATTGGCGCCGCTCTTCACATAGAGCGCGATCAGGCCCAGCAGCGAAAGCATCGCACCCACGGTCAGGTAGATCGTCATCTTCATCGCCGCGTAGTTGCGGTCCCGGCCGCCCCACACGCCGACCATGATGAAGGTGGGGATCAGCGCCAGCTCGTGGAAGAAATAGAAGAAGAAGATGTCGACCGAAGAGAACACCCCGAGCAGCCCGCCCTGCATGATGAGGAGGAGCATGAGGTAGATCTTCAGCCGCTCGGCCCCGGACCGCAGGGCATAGAGCCCGGCCGCCAGCCCGACGATCGCGGCGAGCAGGAACATCGGCAGGGACACGCCGTTCAGGCCGAGCTTGAGGGAGATGCCGAAGGGATCGGATAGGCCCACGTCGGTGTTGCTCGCGAAGAAATACCGCGCCGCCCCCTCGGCGGGGAACTCGCGCCACAACCACAGCGCGATCAGCGCCGGCACGCTGAACGCCAGGACGGCCAGCTTCGTCGCAAACCGCTTCGGGAGGCCGAGCGCGATGAGCAGCGCGGCCCCGAGCGGGGTGGCGATGGCGAGCTGCAGGAGATGGGCGTCGGAGGGGTTCACGGCATCAGAAGTGTCCGGTCGCGTAGGCCCAGAGCAGGACGGCGCCGAGCAGGAACCAGTAGACGTAGGCGTGCACGCTGCCGGAATAGAGCGCCCGGGCGCCGTAGCCGAGCAGGCCGACGACGCCGGCCAGCCCGCGGATGATCAGCCCCGCGAGGAAGATCTGCTCGAGGAAGTTCAGCAGCATCGCAAAGCGCTGCTGGATCTTCGCGACGTAGTAGTCGTAGATGTTGTCAAACGAGGCCTTCAGCCGCACCAGCCCGCCGAAGATAAACGGCGCGCGTTCCTCCAGCGTGTCGTTCTCCGTCGTCCGGTAGAAGAGCAGTGCGCCGCCGGCGCCGAGCGCCAGCACGATCAGCGAAGTGACGAGGATCGTGGCGTGCGCCGGGCCCTCGGCCTCCGGCACCAGGTGCGCCACGGAACCGGCCAGCCGCCCGAACACGCCGGACCAGCCGCCGGCGACCGACAGCGCCGCCAGCAGCACGAGCGGGAGCGTCATGCTCAGGCCCGTCTCGTGCGCGTGGCCGGCGGCTTCCCCGCGCGCGGCGCCGAGGAACACCAGCTTCCACAGGCGGAACATGTAGAAGGACGTGAGGATCGCCGTGAAGGCCAGGAGCGCGAAGACCGTCGTGTCGTTCTTCATCGCGAGGTAGAGGATCGCGTCCTTCGAGTAGAAGCCGGCCAGGAACGGCACGCCGGTGATGGCCAGCACGCCGATGGTGAAGGTGATGAAGGTCACGGGCATCTTCCGCCGCAGGCCGCCCATCTTGAAGATGTCCTGCTCGTGGTGGCACCCGATGATGACCGAGCCGGCCGCAAGGAAGAGCAGCGCCTTGAAGAAGGCGTGCGTCGTCAGGTGGAACATCGCCGCGCCGATGCCGGCCGGGTCGGGCGCGAGATGGAGCATGTCGACCGGGCCGCCGCCGACGCCCTCGCTCACCCAGCCCGCGCCGAGGCCGAAGGCCGCGACCATGTAGCCGAGCTGCGACAGCGTCGAGTAGGCCAGCACCTTCTTGATGTCGCGCTGCACCACCGCGCACAGGGCCGCATACAGCGCCGTGATCGTGCCGACCCACATGATGACCTGCAGCGCCTCGAACACCATGAGCATGTGGACGCGGCACAGCATGTAGATGCCCGCCGCCACCATCGTGGCGGCGTGGATGAGGGCGGACACGGGCGTCGGGCCCTCCATCGCATCGGGCAGCCAGACCTGCAGCGGCATCTGGGCGGACTTGCCCACCGCGCCGCAGAAGAGCAGCAGCGGGATCGCCGCGCCCAGCGCGAGCTGGTTGGCCGCGCCGAGGCGGGCCAGCTCGTCGAGGTTCACGGTGCCGTTGTCCCAATAGCACATGATGATCCCGAGCAGGAAACCGAAGTCGCCGACGCGGTTGACGATGAAGGCCTTTTTCGACGCGTCGGCCGCGGATTGCTTCTCGTGATAATGGTTGATCAGCAGCCACGAGCTGAAACCGACCAGCTCCCAAAACACGAAAACCATGAACAGGTTGTCGGCGAGCACGATGCCGATCATGGAAAACATGAAGATCGACAGGCCGCCGAAGAACCGCGCGCGCGCCTTGTCGTCGTGCATGTAGCCCAGCGAGAACACGTGGATGAGGAAACCCACGCCGCCGACGACAAACAGCATGAGCGCCGCCAGGTCGTCGTACTTGAAACCCAGCGAGACCGCGAAGTCGCCGAGACGCAGCCATTCGACCGAGGTCGAGAACCGCTCGCCGTGCACCAGCAGGATGACGGAGAGGACGGCCACGAGCGCCGCCGCGCCCACCGACAGCCAGGCCGCCACCGCGCCGCGCCGGCGCAGGAACAGCGCAATCACCGTGGCCGAGGCGAGCGGCAGGAGAAGCGCAAGGAGGGCGTGCTCGGGCATCGAGTGCATCGCGTCAGTGCTTCAACTGGTTGAGCTCCTCCACCTGCACCGTGTGGCGCTGGCGGAAGAGCGCGACGATGATGGCCAGGCCGACGGCCACCTCGGCCGCGGCGATCGTGAGGATGAAGAAGACGAAGACGTTGCCGTCGAGCGTGCCGTTGAAGTGGGAGAAGGCGACGAGCGCGATGGTCGAGGCGATGAGCATCAGCTCGAGGCACATGTAGATCACGAGCGTGTTCTTGCGCAGCAGCACGCCGAGGAAGCCGAGGGCGAATAGCACGGCGCTGACCAGCAGGTAATGGCTGAGCCCGACGATTCCGAGTGCGGAGGCCATGGGCAGCATTCTCAAGATCATGGCGCGTCCTCCGGCGGGGCGAATTTCTTGCTCAGCACGATCACCCCAAGCATGGCCGCGAGCAGCAGGAAGCCGACGACCTGCACCGGCAGCAGGTAAGTGGTGAAGAGCATCTCGGCGTAGTTCCTCAGCGTCGGGCTCGCCGCGGGGGTGGCCGCGGCCGGCAGCTCCGCCTGCCGGTGGAGGATCACCACGCCGGCCGCGAGCAGCAGGCCGCCGAGCGCCGCCGCCACGACCGTGGGCCGCGCGAAGGGCTTGAGCGCCGCCGGGCGCGTGTCGAGCAGCATGATGATGAAAAGAAACAGGGCGACGACCGCGCCGGCGTAGACCAGCAGCAGCACGAAGGCCAGCAGCGCGGCATCGAGCAGGACGAAGAGGCCGGCCACGCCCACCAGCGAGAGCAGCAGGAACATCGCGGCATTGACCGCGTTCTTGTTCACCACGACGAGCGCCGCGCCGCCGAGGGTGAGAAAGGTGAAAAGGAAGAAGAGGAGATTGGCCATGGCTCAGTGCGCCGCGTTGCCGTGTTCGGCGGCGTCCTTCTTCTTGTCCCACTTGAAATGCTGGTCCGGCAGCGTGCCGCCCAGCTCGTAGAGGCGCTGCTTGTTGTTGACCATCTCGGTCCGGGAATAGCCGCTCATCGAATACTGGTTCTGCAGCCAGATGGCCTCCTCGGGGCAGACCTCCTGGCAGAGCCCGCAGTAGATGCACCGCAGCATGTCGATTTCGAATTCCTGCGGCGCCTTCTCGACATGCGCGCCGGGGGCGTCCGCCGGGATTTCGCCGGGCGTGATGCGGATGGCCTTCGGCGGGCAGACGAACTCGCACAGCTGGCACGAGACGCACTTCTCGCGGCCGTGCGGGTCCTTCACCAGCGTCGGCACGCCGCGGTAGCCGGGCGGGATCGGCGGCCGCTGCTCCGGGTACTGCATCGTCACGTTCGGCGCGAACAGGTGCTTCAGCGTCACGCGCATGCCCGCGAAGATCTGCGGCAGGTAGAGCCGCTCCGCGAGGGTCAGGGGTTTGCGTTCGACGACGTAGGGCATGGCGCTCAGGAAACGGGTTTTTGCAGCAGCGCGATCGCGATCGCATAGACGATCAGGTTGCCGATGGCGAGCGGCAGCAGCTTCTGCCAGCCGAGTTTCATGATCTGGTCGTAACGGAAGCGCGGCACCGTCCACCGCACCCACATGAACAGGAAGATGAAGAACACCACCTTGCCGACGAAGATCGCGATCGAGAGCAGGCCGAGCAGGACCGGGTGCGGCGCAAGGTGCAGGACCGCGGCGACCTTCCACAGCGGCAGGCCCGGCAGCGGGTTCCACCCGCCGAGGAAGAGCAGGATGAACACGCCCGAGCCGACCATCATGTGGCCGTATTCGGCGACGAAGAACAGGCCCCACTTGAGCGAGCCGTACTCGGTGTGGAAGCCGCCCACGAGGTCGGCCTCGCCCTCGGCCATGTCGAAGGGCAGGCGGTTCGTCTCGGCAAACAGCGCGACGAGGAAGACGAGCGCGGACACCGGCATGGTGAAGATGAACCACAGGCTGTGCCAGGTGGCGCCGAAGCCGGACTGCGCCTGCACGACGTGGAAGAGGCTCAGCGAACCGGACGAACCCGGCGTGTTCACGACCAGGAACACCGGCAGCACCGCGAGCGTCATCGAGAGCTCGTACGAGATCAGCTGGGCCGACGCGCGCACGCCGCCGAGGAACGGGTATTTCGAGTTCGAGGCCCAGCCGGCGAGAATCAGCGAGTAAACGCCCAGCGACGACACCGCGAAGACCGCGAGGATGCCGACGTCGACGTTGGCCAGGACCAGCGGCGCCAGCCGGCCCGCCTCGTCGAGGTAAGCGCCGAACGGCACGACCACAATCGTGGTCAGCGCCGGGATCATCGCCACCACCGGCGCGAGCACGAAGTAGACCTTGTTCACGTGGCCCGGGACCGGGTCCTCCTTGAAGAACATCTTGCCGCCGTCGGCCAGGAGATGGAACAGGCCCAGGCGCTGCAGCGCCGGCCCGACCACCGGCACCCATTGGAACCAGAATGGGATGGCGCGGTTCGGGCCCGGCCGGCCCTGGATCCAGGCGGAAACCTTGCGCTCCACCAGCGAGCACGCGCCGCCGATCGGAAACAGCACGCCGATGACGCAGAGACCCTTCACGGCCATCTGCAGCAGCGGGTGAAGACCCGACCAGAACTGGATGACCGCGCTCATGCGCTTGGCCTTTGGTAGGGCGCGACCGCTGGGCGCGCCGAACGGCAACCACGGACGGCCCGGCGATCCGTCCCTACCCAATTGATCTGGTTCCGGAGGGTCATCTTATGCGTTCGCGGCGGCCGGCACGGCCGCAGGCTGGTAGTGGAGCGTCCCGCCCTCGACAAAGGGCAACCCGGCCCAAGCCGACGCATCGAGCACGCGTCCGGTCGCGGGCAGGTTGGCGTACGAGACGCCGGCGAGCACCGGCACTTCGGCGGCAAGGGCGGACCACAACGGACCGAGATCGGATGAAACCGCCGGACCGCCCACCGCCGCAAGCAGGCTGGCCAGCGTGACCAGATCGTCGGCAACGTCCGCCGGCCCGGGCACGGCCTTGGCGAACTTCTGCAGGCGGAACTGCTGGTTCACGAAGCAGCCGGATTTCTCGAACAGGGTCAGCGCCGGGATGACGACCCGGGCGGCGTCACTTGTGGCGTTCCTGTGGGTGCCGACGAAGATGACGGCAACCTTCGCCAGCTGCGCCGCAGTCAGCCCGGCGGCGGTGAGATCCTCGTTGATTGCGAGGACCGTCTTCACCTGGCCGGCGTCGATGTCGGCCGCGAGCCCGGCGAGCTGCGCCGACGGCAGCGCCTTGATCAAGCCGGTCACAAGCGCGCCGCGGACATTCGGGTTGCGATCGGCCGAGATCAGGAGACCGTCGCCCTTCCCCACCCGGCTGACCAGCATGGCCGGGGCCTTGATCGCCTCGGCCAGTTTCTTCGTCAGGAACTGTTCCTCGACGCTGCTGCGGCCCGAGCCGACGATCACCCCGGCGCCGGCGGACAGCAGGTCGGCGGCGGCCTTGAGCGCCATGGCGGGCGCGGTGGCGGCGCCATCGATGGCCGGCGCCAGCAGCCGGTCGGGCGCCTTGACCTGCTTGTAGAGGATGCGACCGGAGTCGGCCATCCAGGTGTCGTTCACCTCGTCGTTCTGGCGCGGGGTGATGCGATAGATGACGCCCTCGCGGCTCCAGACCTCCGTGTTCACGCCCACGGACGATTCCGGGTCAATGCCCGGCGTGTGCTTGAGGAACCAGACGCGCATCTTGAAGCGGAAGTCGGTCGAGGTGAGCGCGCCCACCGGGCAGATGTCGACGGTGTTGAGCGAGTAGTTGTTCTCGAGCTGGCGGCCCGGGTAGCAGGTGAGCGTGCTGTAGCTGCCGCGGTCGACGAAACCCAGCACGTCATCCTTCGCGATCTCCTTGCAGAAACGCACGCAGCGCGAGCAGAGGATGCAGCGCTCGTCGTCGAGCGTCACGCGCGGCCCGAGCTGGGTGCGCTTGGGCTTGACGTTCTTCTGCTCGACGAAGCGCGAGTAGCCGCGGCCGTAGGCGGTGGAGTGCTCCTGCAGCTTGCATTCGCCGGCCTGGTCGCAGATCGGGCAGTCGAGCGGATGGTTGATGAGGAGGAACTCCGTCACGCCGTTGCGGCAGTCCTGTACGAGCGGCGTGTTTGTGCGGATGTGCAGGCCGGGCGCGGCGTTGGTCGCGCACGCGATCGTCGGCCGCGGCATCCAGTTCACCTTCTGCTTGCCGGTCGCCGGGTCCATGATCGGCGCCTTCGTGGCCGGGTCCACCGCCGGCAGGCCCATCTCGACGAGGCACATCCGGCAGTTGCCCGCGACCGAGAGCTTCGGGTGGTAGCAATAGTGCGGCACCTCCACGCCGGCGAGCCGCGCCGCCTCGATCATGTTCGTGCCCTTGGGCACGGCGAGGTCCTTGCCGTCAACATTGACGGTCACGAGGTCGGCGGGTCTGGCGGCTTGGGACATTGCGGAAAGTGAAATCAAACGCGAAGGCGCAAAGGTGCGAAGGATGGATGGATTATGGTTTGGCTGGCTCTTGGCGTCGTCGCTTCTTTGCGTTTCGTCAGGATCAAATCAGGGGAGACTCGGCGGCGGCCTTCGTCTTTTTCGTTTCGTGGTAGGCGCCGAACTCGTCGCCGAACTTCGCGAGGAAGCTCTGCGTCGGCCAGGAGCAGGCCTCGCCGAACGCGCAGATGGTGCGGCCGGGAATCTGGTCGGCGACGCCCTTGAGCAGCGCCGCGTCCTGCGGCCGCGCCTCGCCGTGGACCATGCGCGTCGTGATCTTCTTCATCCAGAGCGAGCCCTCGCGGCACGGCGTGCACTGGCCGCAGCTCTCGTGGGAGTAGAAGGCGTTGATGTTGGCCAGGGCCTCGACCATGTTGACGGAGTCGTCCATCACGATGACACCACCGGAGCCGCCCATCGTGCCGATCATGCCCAGCGAGTCGAAGTCCATCGGCAGGTCCTCGACGCCCCAGTCGTAATCGACCATTTCGTTGCCGACTTTGCGCTTGCCCTTGAAGCGCTCGCCGAAGCGCAGGACCTTGGCGGACGAGCCGCCGGGGATCACCGCCTTGAACTTCCGCCCGGGCAGCGGGCCGCCGCACACCTCGTTGAGCAGCTGGCCCAGCGTGATCCTGCCGCACTCGAACTCATAGTACCCCGGCCGCTGCACGTGGCCCGAGACGCAGAAGATGCGCGTGCCGGTATTGTTCGGCGTGCCGATCTTCGCGTACGCCTCGCCGCCCATGTCGGCGATGTGCTTCACGTGGCAGAGCGTCTCGACGTTGTTGACGATCGTCGGGCACTGGTAAAGGCCCAGCACCGCGGGAAAATACGGCGGCTTGATGCGCGGGTTCGCGCGCTTGCCCTCGAGCGACTCGATCAGGCCGGTCTCCTCGCCGCAGATGTAGGCGCCGGCGCCGCGGTGCACGAAGAGGTCGCAGCTGTAGTTCGTCCCGAGGATGTTCTTGCCGACGAGATTCGCGTCGCGCGCCTCCTGGATCGCCGCCTCGAGGATCCGCGCGCCGTGCGGCATCTCGCCGCGGATGTAGATGTAGGCCTGCTGGACGTTGTTGGCGAAGCACGCGATCATCGTGCCCTCGATCAGCTGGTGCGGGTCCTGGTGGATGATGTAGCGGTCCTTGAACGTGCCGGGCTCGGACTCGTCCGCATTGACGATGAGGTAGATCGGCTTGCCGCTCTTGCGGTCGACCAGCGTCCACTTCAGGCCGCAGGAGAAACCGGCGCCCCCGCGGCCGCGCAGGCCGGATTTCTTGACCTCGTCGATCAGCTCCGCCGGCGGGCGGGCGAAGGCCCTCTTCATCACCTCGTAGCCGCCGTGCCGCCGGTAACAAGCGAGGTCGCGCGTGTAGCCGGGCTCATCGATGTGAGCGAAGATCAGGCGGCGTTGGGCGGGAGCGGGCATCAGGGTTTTTCCTGGCGGACTTGCTTTTCCTCGAGGACGACCTCGATGCCGCCGGTCCAGCGGGCGGCGAAATTGTAGACCATGGCCACGAGCACGCCGGTGATGAAGCCGCCGATGGCGTTGATCACGGGCGTGAAGACCGCCAGGCCGCCGGCGAGGAACCACGGCACCGCGGGGAAAACGTGCGGGACGTAGCCCTTCGTCTCGGCCGTGAAGGCGATGCCGAGCGTGATAAGGAACATCGGCGCGATGACCATGCCCGCGATGCCGTTGATCAGGGCCAGCACGATGCCGAATCGGATCGGCGGAACCTGGAGCAGGCGGTATTTCTTCATGGCTTCCCTCCCCGGGCTTTCGCCTCGGCCCTGATCCGGTCGCTGAGTTCCTTCACCTTGGCGGCGTCGACGCGCTCGTGCAGGTCGTCGTCGATCATCACCACGGGCCCGCTGCCGCAGCTCGCCAGGCATTCGACGAACTCGATCGTGACCTCGCCGTCGGCCGAGATCCCGCCGCGCTGGCAGCCGAACTCCTGCTCGAACCGCTCGCAGACCTTGTAGCCGCCGGTCAGGGCGCACGACAGCGTGCGGCAGACCTTGATGTGGCGGCGCCCGATCGGGTGCTGCCGGAACATGGGGTAGAACGTCACCAGCTCGTAGACATTGATCGGCTGCAGCTCGAGCTTCTGCGCGATCCACTCGATCGCCTCCGGCGAGATCCAGCCCGCGTCCTCCTGCACCAGGTGCAGCAGCGGCAGCGCGGCGCTCCGCTTCACCGGGTAATGGGTGATCACCTCGTCGATGCGCTTGAGCGTGTCGGGCTTCAGGTTCATCGCGCGGGGCTCACCGGTCGCACTCGCCCATGACGAAGTCGAGCGAGCCGAGGATGGAGACGACGTCGGACACCATGGCGCCGACGCAGAGTTTCGGGAGGATGGAAAGGTTGCAGAACGACGGGCTGCGGATCTTCAGCCGGTACGGCACGCCGCCGCCGGTGCTCACGATGTAGAAGCCGAGGATGCCCTTCGGGTTCTCCGCCTCGAAGTAGACCTCGCCCGGCGGCATCTGCGGGCCCTCGGTCACGATCATGAAGTTGTTGATGAGCTCCTCCATCGACGTGAGGACCTTGTCCTTCGGCGGCGCAAAGATCTTCCGCGCGTCCCTCGCGTACCAGTCGCCGCCCGGGAAATTCTTCAACACCTGGCGGATGATGCGCACGGACTGCTTCATCTCCTCGCCGCGGCAGAGATAGCGGTCGTAGCAATCGCCGGTGGCGCCGACCGGCACGTCGAACTCGTACTGCTCGTAGCCGGAGTACGGCCGGTCCTTGCGCAGGTCGGTCGGGATGTCCGAGCCGCGGAGGTTGGGCCCGGTCAGGCCGTAGGCCGTCGCATCCTCCTTCGAGATGACGCCGATGCCGACCGTGCGATCGAGGAAGATCTTGTTCCGCGAGAGCAGGCCGAGGATTTCGTCGAGGATCGGGAGGAACTGGTCGCAGAAGGCGCCGACCCGCTGGGTCCAGCCCTCGGGCACGTCGCGCTGCAGGCCGCCGATGCGGGTGTAGCTGGTCGTGAACCGCGCGCCGGTGAGCTCCTCGAAGAGGCGGTAGAGTTTCTCGCGCTCCTCGAAGCAGTACATGAACACCGACCAGGCGCCGACGTCGATGCCGTAGGCGCCGAGCCCCATCAGGTGCGAGGAGACGCGCGCCATCTCCGCCGTGAGCACGCGGATGGCCTGGCAGCGCGGCGGGACCTCGAGCTTGGCCAGCCGCTCGACCGCAATGGCGTAGGCCATGTTGTTCGCGAGCGGCGCGATGTAATCCAGCCGGTCCGTGTAGGGCACGAACTGGTTGTAGGTCATGTTCTCGGCGATCTTCTCGTCGCCGCGGTGGAGATAGCCGATGACCGGGTCGGCCCTGGTCACCACCTCGCCATCGAGTTCGAACTGCAGGCGCAAGACGCCGTGGGTCGACGGGTGCGACGGACCCATCGAGAGCGACATCTTCTCCGGCTCGAACTCCTTCGGCACACTGGCCGCCTTGGCGGCCGCGTCGGGAAATGAATATTCGGGGGCCATCGCGTTATTCCGGTTTCGGGCGGTGCTCGTTCCACGCCTCGTCCTTGGCCCGCGGCTCGGCCTCGCTCATGGGCCGGCCCGGCTTGGCCACGAACGGCCCGCCGGCCATGGGCGCGGCGATGAGGCCGGCCTTGGTCTCGGCCGCGATGTCGGCGTCGGGCAACGGCGTCGGCAGCCCGGCCAGCGGAAATTCCTTCCGCAGCGGGAAATACGGGTAGCCTTCCCACATCAGGATCCGGCGCAGGTCGGGATGGCCGTCGAACCTGATCCCGAACATGTCGTAGATCTCGCGCTCGAGCCAGTTGGCGCCGGCCCAGAGGCCGCTGGCGCTCGGCATCGATGGCTCGGCGTCACTGGCGCAGTCGGCGGCGAGGCGCACGTAGCGGTGACCCGGGCTCGAATAGAGATGCCAGACCACGGTGAAGCGCGGTGACTTCGCGGCGGTCCAATCGATGGCGGTGGCGTCGGTCAGGATATCGAAGCCGTGCTGGTCGCGGAGGTGCCGGAGCACCGGCAGGATGTCGGCCGCGGGCACATTGAAGGCCGGGCAATCGAGGCTGTCCCGGGGCGTCACCGAGGGAAATTGCTGGCGAACGGCGGTCGCGAGGTCGACGTCGGTGGTCATGCGCGCGGGCGGCTGATCAGGCGCTCAGCAGTTTCGCGGCGGAGTGCTCGCGTTTGACCTTGGCTTGGAGCTTCATCAACCCGTCCAAGAGGGCCTCGGGACGCGGGGGGCATCCACTGATATAGACGTCGACTGGCACAATGCGATCGACCCCCTGGAGCGTCGCGTAGCTGCGGTACATGCCGCCTGACGAAGCACAGGCGCCCATGGCAATGACCCATTTCGGCGCCGCCATCTGGTCGTAAATGCGGCGGACGACCGGCGCCATCTTGTAGGTCACGGTCCCGGCCACGATCATGCAATCCGACTGGCGGGGGGAGAAGCGCATGACCTCCGCCCCGAAGCGGGAGATGTCAAAACGGCTGGAGGCGGTCGCCATCAGCTCGATGGCGCAGCAGGCCAGGCCCATCGGCATCGGCCACATGGAGTTGGTCCGCAGCCAGTTGACCGCCGCGTCGAGTTTGGTGACGACGACATCCCCCTCGATCTTGGTATCGTAAGCTAGTTCTTGGTCGGTGGTGGCCATGTGCGCGGACTGAAGTCGAAAAATCGACCCAACCTACCAGCCGTCCAAACCCGTGCAAGGAGCTTTTGTTTTCGCGACCCGCATTATGACGGTTGCTGCCGCGGCCATTAGCGGAAGGACCCTCGGGACGCGGCCTTTAGGAGGCGGACCGGCGCCCGCGGTGCCGCATCGGAATTACCGTTGACCGCACCGGGACCGCCGACCTTTATTTGCCCTCCTGTTTGGTCCCGGAGAGGTGGCTGAGTGGTTTAAAGTACCCGCTTGGAAAGCGGGCGTAGGGAAACCTACCGGGGGTTCGAATCCCCCCCTCTCCGCCATCCTTCGCCAGGGCAATGGCGGATTGCCATTCCGACCCGGCCCCGCGTATCTTCCGTGCCCACCCACGCCATGGCCACGCAACGCATCGTCATCATCGGGGGAGGCTTTGGCGGCGTGAAGTGCGCGCAGGTCCTCGCCAGGAAACTGCGGCAGAGGGGCGTCGAGATCGTCCTCTTCAACAAGGAAAACCATCTCGTCTTCAGCCCGCTGCTCGCCGATGCCGTCGGCTCGTCGCTGAGCCTCCTCGATGTCATCGTGCCGCTGCGGCAGCTCCTGCCGGGCGTCATCTGCCGCACCGAGGAGGTCCGCAACGTCGACCTCGCTGCCAGCTCGATCGAGTACGAGGGTTTCGACGGCCAGCCGCGCCGGCTGGACTACGACCACGTCGTCCTCGCCTGCGGCAACATCTCCAACCTGAACGTCGTGCCGGGGATGTCCGACCACGCCTTCCCGCTCAAGACCGTCGGCGACGCCGCGGTCCTCCGCACGCACATCCTCTCGATGATGGAAAAGGCGGAGGTTTGCGACGACCCCGTCCGGCGCCGCTGGTACCTGTCCTTCCTCGTCGTCGGCGGCGGCTACAGCGGCGTGGAGACCGCCGGCGAAATCAACGACCTCGTCCGTACCAGCGCCCGCTTCTATTCCAACATCCGCGAGGAGGACATCACCGTCACGCTCATCCACTCGCGCGACCAGCTCCTGCCCGAGATCAGCCCGCAGTTGCGCGAGTTCGCCCGCGAAAAGATGGAGAAGGCCGGCGTCACCATGAGGCTCAATGCGCGCGTCCAGCTCGCCACCGGCGAGGGCGTCGGCCTCAAGGATGGCTTCGTGCACGGCGGCACCATCGTCTGCACCATCGGCAGCACGACCGCCCCGGTGGTGAAGCGGCTGGACACGCCGCAGGAGAAGGGCCGGTTGCTCACGAATGCCGACATGCGCCTGCGCGGCCGCGACAACGCCTGGGCCATCGGCGACTGCGCCAGCATCATCAATGCCGTCGACGGCCAGCCGTCGCCGCCGACCGGGCAGTTCGCCGAGCGCGAGGGCCGGCAGTGCGCCGAGAACATCCTCCGCGTGCTGCGCGGCGAGCCGACGCGGCCCTTTGCCTTTAAGGTCCTCGGCCAGCTCTGCTCGATCGGCGGCCACAGCGCGGTGGCCGAGATGTTCGGCTTCCGGCTCTCCGGCTTCTGGGCGTGGTTCACCTGGCGCGGCGTCTACCTGTTCAAGCTCCCGACGTGGTCGCGGCGCGTCCAGGTCGGCTTCGACTGGGCGTGGCTGCTCGTCTTCCCGCGCGACCTGAGCTGCATCAAGACCGACACGACCGACCGCGTCACCCACGCCCATTACGAACCGGGGGACTACATCATCAAGCAGGGCGAGCCGCCCACCGCGTTCTTCGTCATCGAGCAGGGCGAGGTGGAGATCGTCCGCGCCACGCCCGAGCACCCGGAGGGCGAGGTGCTCGCCGTGCTCGGCGCCGGGAACTTCTTCGGCGAGGCGGCGCTCCTCAGCAACCAGCCGCGCACGGCCTCGGTGCGCGCCCGCACGACCGCCGAGATCGTCGTCATGGGCCGCCACGTGTTCACGTCGATCTCGGAATCGCTCGCCCCGTTGAAGCAGGCCCTCATGGGCGCCATCACGCGACGCGCGCCCAATTCGGCGCTCGAGCGCCCGCGGGTGCGCGCCGCGCTGCGGGAATTCAAGCTGGCCGACTTCATTGAGCCGGCGCCGGCGCCCTTGCTCTCACCCGCCGCCACCTTGCTGGAGGTGACGCGGATCTTCGGCGAAAACGAGGCGCCGTTCTTCATGGTGTCGGCCGACGGCAAGCGCCTCGAAGGCCTCGTGACGCTCACCGATCTCCTGCACGCCCAGGCGTCGAACCTGCCGCCGGAGACACCGCTCAAGGATTTCATGATCGGGAACCCGGCCATCATTGCGGCTTCCGACTCGTGCATCGTCGCCGCGTCGGCCTTCCGCGAGCACGGCCACAAGTGGATGCCGGTCGTCGATGATCGCGAACGTCGCCAGATCGTCGGCTACATGCGCGCCCGCAAGCTCATCGCCCGCATCATGCAGGTCGTCGGCCCGCCCAACACCCTCACGCAGGCACCCATGCCTGACGAGCCGGCGGGCACCCCGCCGGCCGCTTAAGGTGAGGCCGCCGGCCCCTATGCCGGATGCTTCGTCTCGCGCAAATCGACAGGTTTCAAGAGTCCGTCCGCGGTACGCTCATTCTGGGCGCAGCGGAGAATCCGGTCCGGCGGCCATCCACCCGGGCGACCAGGGCACTTGCTTCGCCTCCTGCCCTTTCCGCCGCCAAACTCTGTTTGCCAAACCGGGCGGCCGACGTAGCTTCATCCGTTCACGTCTCGGCCGATGCAAGACCTCACCGAACTCTACCAGACCGTCATTCTGGACCATAACCGCCGTCCGCGGAACTACTCGGTGCTGCCCACCGCCAACCGCGTCGGCAGCGGCAACAACCCGATGTGCGGCGACCAGATCACGGTGTACGTGAAACTCGAGGGCGACCGGATCGCCGACATCAGCTTCCAGGGCAGCGGCTGCGCCATCTCCAAGGCCAGCGCCTCGCTCATGACCCTCGCCCTCAAGGGCCGGACCATCGCCGAGGCCGAGGCGGCCTACGCCGAACTGCACCGGCTCGTGACCACCGGCCAAGTGGACGAGGATGAGATGTCTGATGTCGCCGCGCTCGCTGGCGTGCACCAGTTCCCGGCGCGAATCAAGTGCGCGACCCTCGCCTGGCATGCCGCGCTCAACGCCGCCAAGGGCGACGCCGCGCCCGTCACGACGGAGAAACCGAGCGACTAGACCGTCTGCCCGCAGGTCGGGCCTTGTCCCCGACCTGTCGGATACGAAGCCCGGCCTGCAAGCCGCCACTCGTCACATCGCACTTGTCCCTTTCCTGATGAACGCCGCCTGGAAGAACATCCGCGCCGACTTCCCGATCCTCGACCAACAGGTCAACGGCAAGCCGCTCGTTTACCTCGACAATGCCGCGACCTCGCAGAAGCCGCGCTGCGTCATCGACGCGCTGTCATCGTATTATCTCAAGGACAATGCCAACGTCCACCGCGGCATCCACGCGCTCTCGATGCGCGCCACCTTTGCCTACGAGGCCGCGCGCGAGCGGAGCGCGAAGTTCCTCAACTCCGCCGAGCCGGGCGAAATCGTCTTCACCGCCGGCACGACCGACAGCATCAACCTCGTCGCGAACGCCTGGGGCGACGAAAACCTGAAGGCCGGCGATGTCATCCTGCTCACCGAGATGGAGCATCACTCCAACCTCGTGCCGTGGCAGCTGCTCGCCCGCCGGACGGGCGCCAAGCTGCGTTTTCTGCCCATCGTCGCCGGCGACACCGGCCTGCTCGATCTCGGCCAGCTCAACCAGGTGCTCACGCGGGAGGTGAAGATCTTCGCCTTCACCCACGTCTCCAACACCCTCGGCGTGATCAATCCCGCGGCCGAGCTTTGCGCCGCGGCGAAAAAAGTCGGCGCGCTCACCGTCGTCGACGCCGCGCAGAGTGCCGGCCATATGCCAGTCGACGTGCGGGCGATGGGTTGCGATTTCCTCGCGCTCTCCGGTCACAAGATGTGCGGGCCCACCGGGGTCGGCATTCTCTACGGCCGCAAGGCGCTGCTCGAGGCCATGCCGCCCTACCGCGGCGGCGGCAGCATGATCTCGAATGTCGAGTACTTCGAAAGCAAGTGGGCACCCGCGCCGGCCAAGTTCGAGGCCGGCACGCCGAACATCGGCGATGTCATCGCCCTCGCCCGCGCCATGGACTATCTCGACGACCTCGGCCGCGAGGCCATCGCGCAGCATGACGAGAAGCTCGCCGCCCTCGCCTACGCCCGCCTCCAGGCCGAGGTGCCCGGCATCCGCATCCTGGGCCCGGCGCACCACCGCAGCGGCGTCGTCAGCTTCGACCTGGCCGGCGTGCACGCGCACGATGTCGTGACCCTGGCCGACCAGGAGGGCGTCGCCCTTCGGGGCGGCCACCACTGCAACCAGCCGCTGATGCGCAAACTCGGGCTGAGCTCGACCTCCCGCGCCAGCTTCTATCTCTACAACACCGAGGCCGAGATCGACCGGCTCGTGGCGACGCTGAAGAAACTCCAGAAGTTTTTCGCCAGCTGAGGCCGGACCGCCCCGCGGGTGGTGGTGCCAACGCATGGAGGCGGGGTGCCCCCACCCCCC
>DASZXO010000064.1:0-15080 GCA_035545835.1 Lacunisphaera sp. | reverse complement strand
CGCCGGCATTGATCCGGCCTGGCATATTGTCGGCGCGGCGGATTTCGACGGCGACGGCCAGACCGATCTGGTGTGGGAAAACCTCTCCACCGGTGATCGCACGATCTGGTACATGAACGGGGCGACGCTGAGCAGCTTCGGCTACATCGCCAACATTCCCGGCGCCTGGCACATCGCCACCGTCACCGACATCGACGGCGACGGACACCCCGATCTCGTCTGGGAAAACACCTCCACCGGCGATCGCGCCATCTGGCTGATGAACAATGCCACGCTTCTCTCCTCGCCCTACCTAGCCTTCATCGATCCCGCTTGGAGTATAAACCCCTGATATTCATATTGCTCCAAATATCATTGCCGGCCGCACGCATCCCGGCTGACGGAGGAACTCGATCACTGACCGGCGGCCGGCCGAACGCTCGCGGGGCCTCTCAGCAACGGTGTTCGCTCGAGTGACCCCAAATCGGATTGCGACAAAATATTGTACTCAATTCTTTTAACGACAATTGTTAACAAATTTCTCGCCAAATACAAACGAGACCTGATCGATGAAATTGTGGCGGAAATTGTCTTAGGCGTTGGCCTCATCGCGGCATAGGCGCTCGCCCAATCGCGCTTGAGTTGCAACGAGGCTGCTCATAGATGTTAGGAGCATTGGAACGCCATGGGCCCGGCGGGAGTTAGAGCTGATTTCCGACGAGGCGGGACGATGTAAACCGGCCCCGTCGTAACCCGACGGATACACACTCACCTATTTCCCAGAATGCCTGGCATTCTGACTTCCATGGCATTTTTCCTCCTTCCGCGGCGCCTCAGACGTCAGGCCACGGTGGCGTTGCTGCTTCTGGCGGTGGCCATTGGATACCGCAGCGCCTACGGCTACGCGTTCATCACCAATGACGCCGGCGTGCCGTTGCATTGGCAATCCACGACCATCCCGATGAAGGTCATCGCGGACAACACCACCCACTTGTCCGATGGAAACACCCGGGCCGGGGCGATTGTGGCGGCGATGACCGATGCCTCGCGCGGCTGGAACCACTATCTGGGAGGAATCCAATTCGTGCCACAGGTCGTAACGACGGGCCAGGGTTTCGACGCTGACCTGATCAATGAGGCTTTTTTTACACCGACCGCTTACACGTACAACTGGGACACGAGCACGCTCGCGATCACGACAGCGTGGTATACCGGAGACAAACGCCTGGAGGCCGACGTGTTGTTCAACACGAATCCGCCCAACAGCTGGGATTCCTATCGCGGCAGCCTGAAGACGGGAGAGGTGTTCGACATCGAGCGGGTGGCTCTTCACGAGCTCGGTCACGTCCTGGGACTCGATCACCCCGACGAACACGGCCAAACGGTGAGCGCGGTGATGAACAGCATCATCAGCGACACGGATTCGCTGCAGGCCGACGATATTGCGGGCGCTCAGGTCCTCTACGGCGCGCCCGGCGTCGGTCCGGCCAACGACAATTTCGCCAATGCGACCACGGTGTCCTTCACCGGCAGTTCGACCGTCGCCTTCTCGGGAACCGGAATCACCACGGCCGGGGCGACCAAGGAAGCCGACGAGCCCGCGCATGCCGGCGATCCCGGCGGACACTCGGTGTGGTGGAAATATACGGCGGCTCAAAACGGAACACTGACCGTCGATACCACCGGCAGCAATTTCGACACGCTGCTGGGAGTCTATACCGGATCCACGGTCGCCAATCTCACGTCGGTCGCCGCAAACGACGACTGGTCCGCCAACTCGACCGGTTTCAGCGAGGTGACCGTTTCGGTCACCGTCGGGACCACCTACTATATTGCCGTCGATGGCAAGGGTGGCGATTTCGGCGCGCTCGTCGTGACGTTCAACCTGGTGGTGCCGGTGCTGCCAAATTTTTCCTCCAATCCCTCGCCGCAAACCGTGATCGCAGGGCAGACCGCCGTTTTCTCGGCCAATGCCAACGGCTCGCCTGCCCCGACATTGCACTGGCAGCGCCTGCCGTCCGGATCGGGAACGTGGGCCGACCTGTCGGATGGTTCTGACTACAGCAATACGTCGACCTCCAACCTGTGGGTCAATGCAGCGACCGTGGGAATGACCGGCGACCAGTTTCGCTGCGTTGCGACCAATGCCGCCGGCGCGGTGATGTCGGCGCCCGCCAGCCTCACGGTGCTCGTCGCCACGCCACCGACCGTCAGCATTTCGGGCAGTTCCTCGTTCAACTACGGCGACACGTTCAGCATCTACGCGTCCGTGGGCGGCAGTCAGCCGATCACGTTGCAGTGGTACAAGGACGGCGTCGCCGTCGTGGGTCAGGTCACCACCAACTTTTGGAAGCCGAGCGCGACGACCGGGGACAGCGGATCCTATACGGTCGCCGCCACCAATGCCGGCGGAACGGTCACGAGTGCGCCGTTTCAGGTGACCGTGAATCCGGCCGTGGCTCCGCAGATCACCCGGCAACCTGTGTCCCTGTTCGCCGCGCCAGGCGATAACGCGGTGTTCTCCGTCGGCGTGACGGGAATTCCGGCCCCGATATGCCAGTGGTATTGCAATGGCGTGCCGGTCGGCTACGTGGGCCAGACCACCCTTTCGTTCTCACCCGTCTCGAGCGCGAACGCGGGCAGCTATTATGCCATATTGACCAACGTGGCGGGGAGCGTCCAAACGAACACGGTCACGCTCACCCTGACACCACCGATCCCTCCGCTCCTTGCGGCCGTCGAAAATTTTCCCATCAGCATCACCCCGGGAGCCAGCCTGTCTTTGAACGCGGGAAACCCGGGTGGAACACCGCCCTTCTCGTATCAGTGGTTCAAGGATGGAGCGCCCATCGCCGGAGCCACGTCAGCGGGCTATTCGAAGTCAAATGTGACCGCTGCCGATGCCGGTGACTATTTCGTGGAGGTCACCAATGCCAGCGGCATGGATTGCTCGCCGGACATGTTCGTGACTCTCGCCAGCGCCACCGCGCCCTGGATCTCGTCCGCCCGGCTTGGCGATGTCGTTTATTTCCTCTATTCGAGTCCCGGCGTCCTTCGGCGATACAGTCTCGCCCAGGAAAGCTGGTTGCCGGATGTCGCGCTGACCAACGGCCTGACACCCACGGCGTTCGTCCCGACCTCGGACGGCGTTTTTCTCGCGTATGGCGCGACGATCGTTTTTCGGCCGCCCGACCTGCAAACCGAGACGGTTCTCGCCACCGCCGCCGTGTCGGTGACCGATCTGTTTGCCCAAGGCGGTTTTGTTTACTATCAGGACCAAAGCGGCATCAAATCGATCCGCAGCTCGGATCGCACGGCCGGGCCTGCGTTCGCGGCCACCTTCTGGGCGGGCTACGGCGGCTATACCCGGCCGGCTCGTCCCGTGTTTTCGACGAAGCTGAATTGTGGATTCACCTCGAGGCCCCAGGTGTCTCCCGACGACATCATCAAGATCGTCGTGGCGACGGATGGCAGCTTCCCCAGCGATTCCGATTCTCCCTATCACGGCAATTTTCAGGTTGGGGCACGGCAGTATCTTTCCCCCGATGAATCACTGCTTTTCGATTCGAGCGGGGTCGCCTATCGCACGACCGATCTGACCTATGCGCGGACGATTGGAACGGCCTTTGACGATCTCGCGTTTCTCGACGATGGACGCGCCGTAGTCCTTCGGGGTGCGCAGCTGCAATTGCTCGACAGCACACACTACCTGGAGTCCGGACGTTCCACTCTGGCCGCCAGCGGCCTCGCCGTATTTTGCCGCGCCGGATCGATCTATGTCTTCGGCGCGCCAACGGTCACCGCCAACCCTCCGGTCGTTACCAAGGTTGATCCGTCCACGCTGTTGCCGGCCGCACCTACCGTCCCTTCGAGCCCGCAGAATCTGCGGTTTTCCCTGGATGGAGTGTTTGTCGATCCCACCGGGGTGATGAATGTCGTCAGCCGCTCCGGCCAGGCCCTGTTCCGATGGGATCCGGTCTCGACCGCCTTCACCACCTCGGTGCCCTTGCGCGGAAGACCACTCGCATTCAGTTATGATTGGGGCAATGGACGCGCCGTCCTGGACTATACCGACGGCGCCTTCACCAACGTCCGTTTTGCCGGTGACGGCAACGAGCATGTCTTCGGGTGGACCAGCGAGTACAACTGGCAGTTCGCTTTCGTCACGATGGACGATCTGGTGGAAATCAACCTGCACGACGCAGGGGATACGGGGGACGCACGGGTCGTTGTCGATGCCCAGGGCGCCACCGCGTACTGGTCCAATGCGGGACTCTATTCGGGCGCCGGACTGGACTGGGAGCCGGTCACCCAACGACTGTATTCGTTCACCGCGTTTTCCAATCACCTGGGTTACGAGAATGTGCCGACAACGGGAATCCTTCCCGGGCAGCATGCCTCCAGCGCATCGGTGACATCGCCCGTTCTCCGTTTCAAGGCGGACGGGTCGGAGGTGTTTTCCCTCGATGGAACCCTTTTCGACGAGAATCTGAATCCGACGGGAAACCTCGGGCTCGCCGTCCTTGACGCGGCCTGGCTCGAGGACAGCGTCGCCACCTTGCGTCGGGATGCCACCGGCACGCTGGTTGAACTCTGGCCCGTGTCGACCCTCGCCCCAAACGCTCATGCGTCGGTACCCGGTTATCCCGTCGCGATTCGAAGCCTGCCGGATGACGGGTTTGTCGTGGTGACTTCGATTCAAGGTTACCTCGGGTGTTTTGTATTCGACGCCAACTTCAATCTCACTGGTTCCTTCATCAATTCCTCGACGGTGTCCTATGGGCCGGCCATCGCTGGCCAACCCCAGGGCTCGACGGTCGCCGTTGGCGGCTCCGCATCGCTGACCGTACATGCACTCAGTTCGGCGACCCCAACCTATCAATGGCAGCGGCTGGGCGCCGGAGGCGCATGGAACAATCTTGTGGACGGCGGCAGCTATTCCGGAGCGCAATCGTTCAACCTCGTGGTCACCGCCACGGATGGTTCGTTCAACGGCGCGCAGTTCCGTTGCGTTGTGAGCAGCGCGGCCGGTTCCTCAACCAGCGATGCCGTCACCCTTCAAATTCGCGGTTCTGCCGTCGATTTCAACGCCGACGGCAAGACCGACCTCGTGTGGACGAACACAACCACCGGCGACCGCTCGGTGTGGTTCATGAACGGCACCGCGATCGATTCCTTCGGCTACCTCGCCAACATCGATCCCGTCTGGCACATCGTCGGCACGGGCGACTTCAACGCCGATGGCAAGACCGACCTCGTGTGGGAAAATCTCACCACCGGCGATCGCACGTTCTGGCAGATGAACGGCACCGCGATCGACTCCTTCGGCTATCTCGCGCAGGTCGACGCCGCCTGGCACATTGCCGCCATCGGAGACTTCAATGCCGACGGCAAGCCGGACGTCATCTGGGAAAACACCAGCACAGGCGACCGCGCAGTGTGGTATCTCAACGGCCAGGCCATCGGATCATTCGGCTACATCGCCGGCATTCCCACCGACTGGCACATCGTCGGGGCGGCGGATTTCGACGGCGATGGCCAGACCGATCTGGTGTGGGAGAACCTTGCCACCGGCGATCGCACGATCTGGTACATGAATGGAGCCACGCTCAGCGGCTTCGGCTACATCGCCAACATTCCCGGCGCCTGGCATATCGCCACCGTGACCGACATCGATGGTGACGGACACCCCGATCTCGTCTGGGAAAACACCGTCACCGGCGACCGTGCCATCTGGCTGATGAGTAATGCCACGCTTCTCTCCTCGCCGTACCTCGCCTCCATCGATCCCGTCTGGCGCATCAATCCCTGACACGAAGTCCACCATCATCATACCCGGCCCTCACTCCGCTGCGGATTCGGTCCGCGGCAATCAGCTTTTCATAACCCTGAATCATTCGAATCCCATGACCTCACGCTCCCTCGCCTCCGCTCCGAAGATGCTTCGAGCGCTCCTCGGCTTCATCACCCTCGTCGGCACCTTCGCGCTGGTGGCCACCCCCGCCCACGCCACCACCGTCATCCCGCCGAAGTTCGATGAACTGGTTTCCAAGTCGGACTACATTGTCCGCGCCGTGGTCACCAACGTCAGCGCCGAGATCATCGGCACGGGCTCCAGCCGGCACATCACCACCAAAATCACCATCCAGGTGCGCCAGGTGATCAACGGCACGGCGCCCTCGACCGTCGTGCTCGAGCAGCTCGGCGGACAGGTCGGCGCCGAACGCATGGTGGTCGATGGCGTGCCCACCTTCCAGGTCGGCGACGAGGACATCCTCTTTGTCCACGGCAACGGCAAGAATTTCAGCCCGCTCGTCGCGCTGATGCATGGACGCTATCCGATCCTCAAGGACACCACCGGCCGCGAATATGTCGCGCGCGCGAATGGCGCGCCACTCTACAGCGAGCAGGATGTTTCGCAGCCGTTCGCGGCGCCGAAATCGGGCGCCCTGGCCGAGCACGCCGCTCCCGCCCTCTCGCCCGAGGATTTCGTCAGCCGCATCCAGAACTCGGTGAAGTCCGCCGCCACCCGTTCCTCGCTGCAAAACTGAGCCCATGAAAACGTTTTTCGCCCTCGCGTGCTTTGCGCTGCTGCTCTCGCGAGCCGAGGGTTATGCGTTGATGACGACCGATGACAGCAACGCCTACCCGATCAAGTGGTATGGCCCGACCATCACGATGCAGATCAAGGTCGACAACACGACGGTGCTGTCGGATGGCAACACCCGCGCCACGTCGATCCAAAAGGCGATGAACGACCCCACCCGCGGCTGGAACCAGTATCTCGGCGGGATCCAGTTCGTGCCCGTCATCTCGGCCGTCGGTTCAGGTACCGACAACGACGAGGTCAACCAGATCTTCTTTGCCGCTTCCCCCTACGACTACGGTTGGGACAGCAACACGCTCGCCATCACCACGGCCTGGGTCGGCGACGACGAGCGCGTGGAGGCGGACATCATTTTCAACACCGCGTTCACCTGGGATTCCTATCGCGGCAACCTGAAATCCAACGGGACCGACGACATCCAGCGCGTGGCCCTCCATGAACTCGGCCACGTGCTCGGACTGGATCATCCGGACGAGCATGGCCAGACCGTCACCGCGGTCATGAACAGCGTCGAAGGAAACACGGATTCGCTGCAGGCCGACGATATCGCCGGCGCGCAGTCGCTCTATGGCGCGCCGGGCGTTCACCCGGCCAACGACAATTTCGCGAATGCCATTACCATCAATGCGGCGACCTACGTGCAGACGGTGAATGGTTCCAGCGTCAACGCGACCAAACAGTCTGGCGAGCCAAACCACGCGAACGACGCCGGTGGCCTCTCCGTCTGGTGGAAGTGGACCGCACCGGCGAACGGGGTCGTCGACCTTGACACCATGGGCAGCAATTTCGACACGCTCCTCGGTGTCTACACGGGCAGCTCGGTGTCCGCCCTGACGACCATCGCTTCCAATGACGATCTCCAGGACGGTGTGATCCACTACAGCGTGCTCTCGTTCACCGCCACCAGCGGCACCACATATTATTTTGCGGTCGACGGCTGGGGCGGTGACAGCGGAGCCATCGATCTCAATCTGGATTTTGCGATTCCCACGGCGCCCGCCATCACCGCGCAGCCCGCCGGGGCCAGCGCGGCCATCGGCGCGAATGCCGTCTTTACCGGCAGCGCCAACGGAACGCCGGCGCCCACGTACCAGTGGCAACGCAACGCCGCGGGTTCCGGCACGTGGGCCAATCTCACGGATTCGGCCAACTATTCAGGCTCGTCACTTTCGTCGCTCACCGTGATCGGCGTGACGCAGGCGATGAATGGCGACCAGTTCCGAATGGTCGCCACGAACAGCCAGGGTTCGGCGACCAGCAACGCCGCCGCGCTCACCGTCACGAAGCCCGCCGACGCGATCAGCTATGATTCCACGAACTTCCCGGACGCGGCAGCGCCGGGTTCGACGATTCAATTCACCTATTCCGTGACGAACCAGGGTTCGCAGGCCTGGGGACCGAATCACTATCTGGTGCTGCGCGACGCGAACCAGAATAATCTCCAGTTCTTCTCGGTCAACGGGGTCGCGCCTGGCGGCAGCATCACCGGGTCGTTCAGTCTGGCGGCGCCGTCAGCCCTGGGTTCCTATGTCTACTACATCCAGGGCCTCGAGAACAACGTCGAGTGGTTTCCCAATGTCGCGACGCTCAATCTGAAAGTGACCAGCGGCGCCACCGTCTCCGATCTCAACGGCGACGGCCGCCCCGACCTCCTCTGGGAAAACACGACCGGAATCGATCGCGCCATCTGGTACATGAACGGCGCGAGCATCTCCGGCTTCGACTATCTCGCGGGCATCGCCGCCGAGTGGAAGATCACCGGCTCGGCCGACTTCGATGGCGACGGCCACGCGGACATCGCCTGGGAAAACACTTCCACGGGCGACCGCACGTGCTGGTACATGAACGGCAAGACCATCGCCAGCTTCGGCTACTTCGCCCTCGTGGACCCCGCCTGGCATATCGCCGCCATCGGCGATTTCGACGGTGACGGCAAACCGGACCTGATCTGGGAAAACAACACCACGGGCGACCGGGCAGTTTGGTTCCTCGACGGCGTCGCTATCAAGAGCTTCGGCTATATCGCCGGCATCGACCCGACCTGGCATATTGTCGGCGCTGCCGATTTCGATGGTGATGGCCAGACCGATCTCGTCTGGGAAAACCAGATCACCGGCGACCGCACGATCTGGTACATGAACGGAGCGACGCTTAGCAGCTTCGGCTACATCGGCAATGTCCCCGGCGCGTGGCACATCGCCATGGTCGCCGACATGGATGGCGACGGACACCCCGACCTGGTTTGGGAAAACCGGACCACCGGCGACCGCGCGATCTGGCTGATGAACAACGCCGCCCTGCTCTCCTCGCCCTACCTCGCCTTCGTCGACCCCGCCTGGCACATCGCGCCCTAGAATATTCCCATGCTTATCGTCCGACGCCCTCCCGCCATTGAGAATTCGTCGAGTGTGATCCGCGCACTCAGTCGAAGATCGTCGTCCGACACACTGCCCGTGCCGTCGGACGCCCCTGAGGGCGACAACCCGCGTTCCGGAGCGCCCTTGAACCGATGAGAACGCTTATTGCCGGCCTCGTGGCACTCGTGGTCGCCACCATTGCCCAATCGTACGTCTTCATCACCAACGATGCGGGATTCGCCGTCAAGTGGCGGAGCAACGCGATTCCGGTGACGATCAACGTCAATAACTTCTTCACGCTGACGGATGGGACGACCCAGGCGACGTGTATCCAGAACGCTATGACGAGTTCCTCGCGCGGATGGAACCAATACCTTTCCGGAATCGCGTTCGTTCCGACCATCGGGACCGGCACGACCGGACACGATGGAAATAACGCCAACGAAATCTTTTTCTCCAGCACGGCCTACGACTATAGCTGGGATGACAGCACGCTGGCGGTCACGACCGTCTGGGTCCAAAACGGCGACACGCGGGTCGAGGGCGACATCCTCTTGAACAACGCCTTCGCCTGGGATTCCTATCGAGGCGCGCAAAAGTCCGGAGTGTTCGACCTGCAGCGGGTGGTATTGCATGAGCTCGGCCACGTCCTTGGCCTCGATCACCCCGATGAACATGGTCAATCGGTGACGGCGATCATGAACAGCGTGATCAGCGACACCGACTCGCTCCAGGCCGACGACATCGCCGGGGCGCAGGCGCTCTATGGAGTCGCCGGGCAGAGTCCTGCCAACGACAATTTTTCGGCCGCCATCACGATCGATGCGTCGATCGCCACGCAGACGATTCCGGGCTCCAATCTCGGAGCCACCAAGGAAACGAACGAACCCAATCACGGCGGCGACCGCGGCGGCCATTCGGTCTGGTGGAAGATGACGCCGGGGCAGTCCGGAACGCTGAATCTCACGACCGCCGGCAGCAATTTTGACACGACGCTGGCGGTCTATACCGGCCAATCCGTGGACACCCTCAATCTGGTGACTGAGGACATCCACATCGGTCCCGCGCAGCATTCAAGTGCCGTCTCCGCAAGCGTCACCGGCGGAACAACCTACTACATCGCCATCGATGGATACAGCGCGGACTACGGAAGCATTTCGCTGAACGTTTCTCTCGTGATTCCCCAGCCACCGGTCATCACCTTGCAACCGGTCAGCCAGACAGTGCTGCTGGGTTCACCGGTTGCCTTCAGCGTCAGTGCCACGGGCGTGCCCGCGCCAAGCTACCAGTGGTACCTCGACGGGAGCCCCATTTCCGGAGCGAACGCGGCCACCTATTCGATCGCCAGTGTCTCCGCCGGGAGTGCGGGCACTTACACGGTCACCGCATCGAACGGCGTTCCGCCCGCCGCGACCAGCACCGGAGCCGTTCTCACCGTGCAGCTCCCCTCCGGCGTGGTCAGTGTGGCGGCAACTAGCGCCGGAACGATTTTTCTCCGCGCCGACGGAACCCGCTGGGTGATGGGGGCCAATTTTTCCGGCGAGTTGGGAACGAATACCGCGACCACTTTCGCGGTTCCGACCCAGATTGATGGCAACAACCTGTTTATCGCTGCCGGCAGTGCGGACATGGCCGTGGTGAAAACCGACGGCACCCTACAGATGAGCGGAGACAATGGACACGGACAGCTCGGGGACGGGACGCAAAACAACCGGGCTACGCTGGCTGCCGTTCAGGGCGGCTTCGGGGTCGTGGCCGTTAGCGTTTTCCAGGACTTCAGCCTGTTTGAACTCGCCGACGGCTCCATTCTGGCTGTCGGCAACGATGCCAATGGCGAATTCGGGGACGGGACCACGACCTCGCGCTCGTTTCCGATCATCATGACCAAGAACGTCCGCTCGTTCGCCGCCGGGGGCGTGCACTCACTTTACGTCGATGTGTCCGGCGACGCCTGGGGCGCGGGTGACGCGGAATATGATCAGCTCAACGGAGAATTGGCTCCCCCCTTATTGGCGGCTTCGACGATCAACGCCCTTCCCCTCAAGATTGCCAGCGGCGTGGCAAAGGTTTTTGCCGGTGCCCACTGCAGCTTTTTTCTCCGGAATGATGGGAGCCTCTGGCAGGTGGGCTCCATGGACAACCTGCAGTTGGCCGCTCCCGTGCAGGTGGCAACCAACGTGACCAGCGTCGCCGCCGGACCGAGCCACTATGTCTTCATCAAGACCGACGGAACTCTTTGGGGAGCGGGCGACAATTCCGACGGCCAGCTCGGCGTCGCCATTGGCGCAAATAACCTCTATCAAACCCCCATCAAAATCGCGGACCACGTGGCCGCGGCCGCGGTCGGCAGCTGGCATACGGTTTATGTGACCGACGATGGATCGCTGTGGGGCATGGGACTCAATTCCTGGAATCAAGTGAGCTCGGCATATGCTTACCAGGTCCCAACCCCGACCCTGATCACTCAAGGAACCCTCGTAACGCCGCAGGCGCCCATCAATATTCACACCTTGGCTACGGTCGACGGCGTATTCGTGGCCTGGTCCGGCCAGCTGGGCACCACCCGTTATCACATTTGGCGGGCACCCTCATCCGCTCCCGGTTCCGGTGTTGAAATTGGCAGCTCCGATGGAGGCCAGATTGCCTTCATGGACGCCACGGCCGTGCCCGGCGTCAGCTACTCTTACTGGGTCACCGCAAGCAATTCCGCGGGCACCAGCGCCGCGGGAGTAGCCACGTCGGGCCAGGCGTTGTCAGGCGTGGCCCCGGTGTTCACCCAGCAACCCGTCACCGCCACGCTGCCCCTAAACGTGGCCGGTCAGGCCGAATTGTCGGTGGCGGCGAGGGGCGCTCCCACTCCGGATTATCGGTGGCAAATCCGCGGAGGCACGGACGCGCAGTGGATAAATCTGGGGCCGCTGAACCCTACCTTTACCGGCGTTAATACGGCCGGCCTGACCGTTCATGCGACGCTGACGGGAAACCCCGGATGGCGTTTTCGGTGCATCGCGACGAATCTCGCCGGACAGGCGATCAGCGCGGAAGCGCAGCTGCTTGCGGCGGGAGTGCCCCTTCCACCCACGCTGATTTTGCAGCCGGCGTCCGTTACGGTGCCGGCCGGAGGCCAGGCGATATTCAATGCGGGGGTCCAGGGTGGCACCACGCCGTATTCCTACCAATGGCTGTGCCGGGCGTCCGCCACCGGGAGCTGGCAGCCGATCGGCATGCTGCACGGCACCAGCTACTCGGGTGATCTCGGACCCACGCTGACGATCACGGACTGCTCGAAAAACCTCTCGGGCGTGCAGTTCACCTGCACCATCTACGACGCCAATAGCAACGCAATCACCACCGATCCCGCCACCCTGACCGTAACCTCCATTCCCGTTAAGGCCGCCGATTTCAATGCCGACGGCCATCCCGATCTCCTGTGGGAAAATACCGCGGGCATCGACCGTGCCATTTGGTACATGAACGGAGCGAGCATTGCCGGCTTCGACTACCTCGCTGGAATTGACGGCGTCTGGAAGATCGTAGGCACCGCGGACTTCGATGGCGATGGGCAGACCGACATCGCCTGGGAAAACACCTCCACCGGCGATCGCACCTGCTGGTACATGAACGGCAAGGCCATCGCCAGCTTCGGCTACTTCGCCCTCGTGGACCCCGCCTGGCATATCGCCGCCATCGGCGATTTCGACGGCGACGGGAAACCCGATCTCGTCTGGGAAAACACTGTCACGGGTGACCGCGCCGTGTGGTTCCTCGACGGCGTCGCTATCAAGAGCTTCGGCTACATCGCCGGCATCGACCCGGTCTGGCACATCGTCGGCGCCGCCGATTTCGACGGCGATGGTCAAACGGACCTGGTCTGGGAGAACCTCACCACCGGCGACCGGACCATCTGGTACATGAACGGCGCGACGCTCAGCAGCTTTGGCTACATCGGAAATGTCCCCGACGCCTGGCACATCGCCATGGTGGCGGATATGGATGGCGACGGACACCCCGACCTGGTCTGGGAAAATCGCACCACCGGCGACCGTGCCATTTGGCTGATGAACAACGCCACGCTACTCTCCTCGCCGTACCTCGCCTTCGTGGACCCCGCCTGGCATATCGCGCCGTAGGCGTTCAGTGTCGCCTCGGCCACCGCGTCCACTGTCCGTCAACTCGGGCCGATCCGATGGGGTCAGCTAGGGCGCAGTGCGCTTGGTCATGACGAACGGGGCGAGTGCAGCAGCCCGACCGCACGCCGCATGACCTGACCCCATCTGGTTGCTTGACCCCATCTGGTTGCTCCCAACGCGGTCGAGAACGCCATCCGGCCGAGCAAGCTCGGGGCCAAAAATTGGCTCTTCGTCGGGCACCCCGACGCCGGCGACCGCGCCGCGGTGCTCTACTCGCTGATCGTCTCCTGCCAGCGCCACGGGCACAATCCGCACGACTACCTGCGCGACGTGCTCGCGCGTTTGCCGCGCATGACCAACCAGGATGATCTCGGACCGCTGCTGCCCGGCGCCTGGAAACCCGTGCCCTAGTCACGGGCGCAAGCGAGCATCCCGATCGTATGTCTCGTACTTACGATTCGTGACCGATCGTACATCTCGTACTTACGATGCCGTCAAGCGGGGCACCTGAAACGACGCTTACGGAGTTTCCACGGCCAGACGGAAATGATTGGTCAAGATCACGCAGGCATGGACCCGCCAATGAAAGCGGGCCGCGGCTTCGATGAGGCAGCGTTCGAAGGCGCCGGCCGTACCCTTCACGTTGAAGGTTCTCCGCCGGAGTTACCCCGGTTTATCAGGTGGTAACACGCTCCAGGGAATTCCGGTCGCAGCACCCAGCCTTCAATATCGCTCGAAAACTCCCGGACTCTGAAAATGCCATTCTTGAACCGACGCCCAATCCTGACTACCTTTGCTCTTGCCGAGCAATTTTAGGGTGAATCCATCGCGACCATAGGTTCCGAGGAAATGATACGTCTCATTTGGTTCCAAATTACAATTCACGCTTTCGTTGACACTGTTTGTATTGCGCCCCTGGCTCTTGCCGTATGACATGTCCGCACTAGTTACCATATATATTGCTATGGCGTGCGTGCCCGGGGGCAAATAAACGTCCCTGGGAGTCGAGGGCAGGCCTCCCCACAATAGGGCTGTCGGCGCCACCAATTGGTCAATGTAGTCGACTCCCACCACCAAATCTCCGGCCGAAGGACTCTCGTCCGAGGTTGGACCGACGATCAACGTCGCTGAATTACCCTGCTTCGTTGAAGCATAGTGCCCGGTCAGTTGGCACCCCAACAAACTCACCGCCAAAACCATGACCGCCGTCCTCACGGCAGCACGAATTCCCCAGCCTGGCGATGAGACCTGAACCCCGCGTCGGTATTTTCTTCCAATCATGCTACTATGCTTGCGCTAGTACAATTGCGCCCAATTTGCTCCATTTGCCCAATAGCCTCCAGTGATGCTGTCTAACGGAAGGGTAAGACGACTGTGGCTCAGCTTCGGTTGCATGAGTTTGAACCCATTTCCGACCGCGCTCGTAACTTGCTTGTTCTCAGTCATATTTCCCATGATTCCCGGGAGATCTCCAATAGCTGTCGATGCCAATGCGGATAGAAACGCCGCTATGAAGGTTTTTCCACCTAGTTGCGAGGTCAACCCCGACGCAAACGCCTTTTCTATGCCAGTTATAGTATTCTTGAGAGTCGGGCTCGCAGCAAACGCTTTAGCTAACATTTTTGCCACGTATGTTTGCGCAATTGTCGATGCGACGGCTATCTCTTGCCCGCAAAAACCCGGCATAAAGCTACAAGGCACCCAAGCTGACGCTTACTACCCAACCTCGCCCAGCGGGCGCCGTCTTGAACTCCCGACCAAAAACATGCTCGCTCCCAAATGCGCACTGCGCAAAGCCTGACCCTGTCCGACCGGCCCGCCGGGGCGGCCGGCAGCCGGCCGGCCTCCCGCTCCGCCTGCGCCCATGTGCAAAACGTCGTATAGTTGAGCCCCTCCCGCCGCGCGAACGCCCGCTGCGTCAACCCGCTCTGCCGGTATAAGGCCAGCAGTTCACCCCGCCGCTCCACCGGCGTGCGCCGTCTTCCCAGCGTGTCGCGCTTCTCTCCG
>DASZXO010000063.1:0-151401 GCA_035545835.1 Lacunisphaera sp. | reverse complement strand
CTTGAACGTTAGGGAAAACATGAACCCTGCCGAATTTCCGGACTTCACGAACAAGCTGCTCACGGTTCACGTAGCGTCAGGTCAGCACAATTACATTGTCTTCAGCCCAGTGTTTAGGCTGCAGGCGGGGCGTTGGTTTCTGGTCGGCAATACTCCGAAGGGAGTTTCTACGGGCGATTGGGACCAGAGTATTGAAGTAGCTCTCGCCTGGGATCAGGTGAGCGCATACCGAGTCTTCGATAGCACCGAGCATTATGTGGAGCGATACGCGAAGTTCAGGGAATTCAGGCAGAAGCCCTAACCAGCCGCCCCCCGTTTAGACGTCTTCGATGCCCTCGAAAACAAAACCCGCCACGCCCACTGAGTATCTCGCGGCACTGAGCGAGCCGCGTCGCACGGAGTTGAAGTCCCTGGACGCCGCAATTCGCCAAGCGGCGCCAAAACTCAAACCCCACGTCGCCTACTCGGGCACCATGATCGGTTACGGGCCCTACCACTACAAGTATGCCAGCGGCCGCGAGGGCGATTGTCCCATCGTCGCCATCTCGAGCCGGGCGCAGTACATCAGCCTCTATATCCTGGGTCACCGCGACGGCAAGAGCGTCGCTGAAGCCGCGAAGGCAAAGCTCGGCAAGGTATCGTGCGGCAAAGCGTGCATCCGCTTCAAGCGCCTCGAGGACCTCAATGTGCCGCTCGTGCTCGAGCTTGTTCGCGAGGTGTCAGTGCTGGCCGAGAACGGCAGCACCGACTTTTCACTCTGAAATCGCGGGAGGAAAAGACCTCTTCGGGCGCGAATGCCGATCAGAAGGGCAGACCCCAGCCCGATGTCCTGCATTCGACCAACCTAGAGGTGGAAATTCTCCAGGTTCAAACGGGCTGACTCGCGGGACGAGGGCGTCCCGCCTCCATTGATAGCTCAGGCCACGGTCGCCAGCCGGCCGGTGGAGTCGCCGAAGCGCTCGAGGCCGGTGACGCCCGCGGTGTCAGCGAGGTTCAGGTAAAGATTTGCGAGCGGCACGTCCTCGTGCCGCAGGTAGCGGCCGCCCGGGTAGAGGCCGCCGTTGTGCCCGGCGAGCAGCAACGGGAGGTTGGTATGCGTGTGGCGGTTGCCGTCGGCGTTGCCGCTGCCGTAGAGGATGCGCGAGTTGTGCAGGAGCGAGTGGCCATCGACGTCGGGCGTCGCCTCCAGCCGGGCAAGGAACTTGGCGAACTGCTCGACGTACCAGCGGTCGATCTGGGCGACCTTCTCGACGCGCTCGGGATTGTTCTGGTGGTGCGACAGGTCGTGGTGGCCCTCGGTGATGCCGATCTCGCCGAACGAGCGGTTGTCGCCGTCGTGCCCAAGGACGAACGTGGCCACGCGGGTCGAGTCGGTCTTGAAGGCGAGCAGCATGATGTCGTACATCAGCTCGACGTACTCGGCATGGCGTGCCGGGATGCCGGCGGGCGTGGCCAGGTTGGGGTCAACATTGGCGCCGAACCGCTCGGCCTGCTGGATGCGCGCCTCGACGCCGCGGATGCCGGTGAGGTACTGGTCGAGCTTCTCCTGGTCCTGGCGCGACAGGCGGCGCTGCATCGACTTCGCGTCGGCGAGGACGAAATCCAGCACCGAACGCCGGTCCAGCATGCGGCGCTGCGCGTTGGCGGCGCGCTCGCCATGGGCGCCGGCGCCGAACAGCCGCTCGAACGCCAGCCGCGGGTTCGACTCGGGCGGCATCGGCGTCGTGGGCGACTGCCAGGAAATGTTGTACTGGTAGGCGCAGGAGTAGCCGGAATCGCAGTCGGCGGACCGGCGGTTCGAATCGCAGCAAAGCTCGAGCGAGGGGAAGCGCGTCAGGTGCCCGACGTGCTTGGCGATGACCTGGTCGATGGACACGCCCGCGTGGATTTCGGTCGCGCTCTTGTTGATGCGGACGCTGGTCAGGAAGACGCTGTTGCCGCGCGCGTGGTCGCCGCCGCCGTCGTTGCCGGGCTCGGCGTTGTGCTGGGCGAGGCCGCCAAGGATCTGCACGTGCGGCAGCATGGCGCCGAGCGGCTCGAGCGTCGGGTTGAGCTTGAAGGCCGTCGCCCCACCCTCGGGCCACCAATGGCTCGGGATGGCGCCGTTGGGAAAGAAGACAAAGGCCGTGCGCAACGGCGCGCCGGTGGCGGTCGTCGCGAGCCCGAGTTCGCCGGCGTCGGCCGCGGCGCCCAACATCCGACCCGGCAGCAGCGAGCCGAAAGCCGGCAGGGCGATGCACGCCCCCACCCCGCGCAGGAAGTGGCGGCGGCTCATGGCGGCGAGGTGGCGGTCGGTCGGGGCGGTGGCGGGGTGTTTCATGGCTTGAAGTGGGCGTGAGCTGGGCAGGTGAGCGTCGCGATTGCGTCACTACTCATCCCCTACCAGAGAGGAAAACCGACACACCCCGCCCGGCTGGGCACCCCTCTTGGTAGAGGGGACCTCGGACACGCAATATTAGGTCCCCTCTAGGAAGAGGGGTGGTGCGCAGCGCCGGGGTGTGCAGGACGGACATGGATGCGGACGGAAATATTCGGCTTAATGGAGGTGAAGCGTGGAAACGGGGCCGGGGGACGCGGATGCCACCTGCTCGCGCTCGACCGGGCGGCGCTGCTGGAACGGTGCCGACATCACGATGCCTTGCAAGAGTGCAGAGGGCCGGCCGCCGGCGGCCTCGAGCTGCGCCACGAGTTCGTCGACCGTCTCGGTGTCGTAGTACTCGAGGCTGCGCCCGAGCGCGTACGTGAGCAGCTTCTGCGCAAAGCAGTAGTAGAAGTCGCGGCGGTGCTGGTGCGCGAGGATGTGCTTGAGTTCCCGCACGTCGGAAAACTTCTCGCCGGTGATGAGCCGGCCGGCGGGCTCGATCGGGCGGTTGAACTCGCTGTCGCGCCAGGCGCCCATGGCGTTGAAATTCTCCAGCGCCAGCCCGAGCGGGTCCATGCGGCTGTGGCAGGAGGCGCACATCTCGTTGCTCGCGTGCAGGGCGAGATTCTCGCGCAGCGACATCTGCCGGAGCTTCTCCGGGCTGGCGGCGTCCTCCAGCGCCGGGATGTTCGGCGGGGGCGGCGGCGGGCGGGCGCCGAGGATGGCGTCGAGCACGAACACCCCGCGCTTGACCGGCGAGGTGCGCGTGGGATTCGACGTCACCGCCAGCACGGTGCCCTGGGTGAGGACGCCACCGCGCGGGCTACCGGGCGGCAGCGTGACCAGCCGCATCTCGGGGCCGGTGACGCCCGGGATTCCGTAGTGCTTCGCCAGCTCCTCGTTGAGGTAGGTGTAATCGCTCTCGATCAACTCGACGAGGCTGCGGTCCTCGTCGATCACGCGGGCGAAGACCATCTCGGTTTCCCGGCGCATGGCGTCGCGCAGGCGCCAGTTGAGGTCGGGCCGCGGGGCGCGCAGGACACCCAGGAAGGTCTGGCGCGCCTCGGCGAAGGCGGCCTTTTCCGCCGGCGTGCGCTGGTCCTCGGGAATCTGGTTGATCCGCCGGAACGTGGCCTGGGCCGTCTCGATCGCCGGGTTGGGGTGCTCGCGCAGGTAGACGTCAAAGGAATTGATCTGGACGTTGCCGATGTCGCGCGCCTCGAGCCACTGGCCGGTGAAATTCCGCACGAATTCGTGTGCCTTCCGGTCCCGGAGCATCCGGTCGATTTGCGCCGGCAGCCCGGCGCGCAGCCGGTGCGCGCCCGCGAGCCGGAAGAGCTCCGGGTCTGGCATCGACGACCAGAGGAAATACGACAGGCGCGACGCCAAGGCGTACTCGTCGATCTCCGGGTAGGCCTGCCCGGGCCGGAGCGGTTCCACGTCCTCCTCGCGGAAGATGAACCGGGGCGAGGCCAGCACCGCCACCATCGCCTGCGCCACGCCCGCCTCGAAAGTCCCGCCCGGTTGCCCGGCGATGCGGTCGGCCATCGCGGCCAACCGTTCGACGGTCGCCGGGTCCGCCGGACGGCGGTAGGCGCGGGTCGCGAAGTCGCGCAGCAGCTCCGCGGCATAGGCGTGGCGGGCCGCCTTGCGGCCGGGCACCTTGCGGGGGAAGAACCGCGCGTAGGCCTTCGGCTGCACCCAGTATTTCTCGGCGAGCGGGCCGCGCACCGTCACGGTGTTGATGCGCACGCGGAGCATGCGCTTCTGGTCGCGGTCGGGCCCAACCGGCTGCACCTCGAACGCCAGCTCATGCGGGCCCTTGGTCCAGGTGCGATCGAAGGTGAACTCAAAGGTCTTGTCGCCCTCGCGCACGAATTCCTGGTTGAAGAGCGTCTCGCCGTCGGCCTTGAACAGCAGACGGCAGCGGTTGAGGTCGAACTGGTCGTCGACGTAGCTCTCGAGCGCGCGCAGGTTGATCGTCACCTGGTACTCGCCGGCGTCCTTCGCCGCATAGCGCGCCGCGACGACCGCGGGGGTGTAGTAGCTCAGCTCGAGCCCCTCGCCGGCCACCTGCGGCACCGGCCGCTTGAACGGCCCGGTGGCCGCCGCCGGCACGGGGCCGGGGGCCGACGACTCCCCGCCCTCGGCAACCAGCGCCGCCGGCGCAGCCGCGAGCGTGGCCGGCGCGTCGGCCTTGATCGTGGCAAAGTCCCGGCCGCGGAGAGCCTCCTCGGCCACCGCGCGCGGTTGCGTGGGCACGGCCTCGGCCACGATGGCCTGGGCGGCGTCGAGGTAGCGCTCGAGCAGCATCGGCGAAATCGTCAGCACGTCGGCCAGGTTGTCGAACCCCTGGCCCGTGTCATCGGGCGGGAATTCCTTCTCCGTGTCGTAGTCGACGCCAAGGAGGTCGCGGACCGTGTTGCGGTACTCGACCCGGTTGAGCCGGCGCACGGTGACGCGACCGGGATCCGGGTGCCGCAGGTCCAGCCCGAAGGCCTCGGTCTTGATCCAGCCCATCAGCTTCGCCACGTCCGCGGCGGGAGGCCGGGGCTCATCCGCCGGCGGCATGATGCCGGCGCGAACGTTTTTCATCACCCGCAGCCACAGGGCGTGGTCGGCGATGGCGGCGTCGGTGGCGAAGCCATCGAGCCGCACGCCCCCCTTCTTCGCGCCGTCGCCATGGCAGTCGTAACAGTACTCCTCCAGCACCGGCTGGATGTCGCGCTGGAAACTCTGCAAGGGCGTGTCCGCGGCGCCGAGGAGGTGGGACGCGAGGATCGCCAGTCCCGGCGCGATGGCACGGAGGGCGGCCCGGCGCGGGCCGGGGCGGGGTAACAGAGCGGCGCGGAGCATGGACTCCGTCCAGAGAGAATCAGTTTTCCGACGCTGGCAACCCGCGAGCATGTTCTACGGTCCTTGCACCATGCAGTGATGAACCCATCGCCAATGCAAAGCAGCGGCCCTCACACCCCGTCGCTTCGCCCGCCTTCGTAAAACTCCGGCGCGGCGAGCGCCACCCCTCTTGCTAGAGGGGATCAAGAATCATGCCTCCGGAGCTCCCCTCTAGCAAGAGGGGTGCCCGAAAGGGCGGGGTGTGTGGCTCGCATCAAAGCCACTCAACTAAATCTGAAGACGCACGCCGGGCTTGCGCTTTTGACCCGTCGAAGTCCCATTCAGCGGTTTACGCCGATGAGTTCCACGTTTCGTCGCCCCGCCCTCCTGTTCGTGCTCGTTCCCGCCCTCGCCGGCTTCGCCGCGGGCGCCGACTTGGTTGTCCTGCCCGCCGTTTCCGTCAGCGACCAGGTGCCCGCGAGCACGAACCAGGCCTCGGTGGTGTCCGTGGGAAACGACGACGCCGGCAGCCTCTCCGACCTCGCCCGGCAGACCCCGGGCTTCGCCGTCAACGACGCCGGTGCGCGTGGCTTCGGCACCACCACCACGCTGCGCGGTCTCGGCAACACGCCGTATTTCAGTGACGCCTCCGCGCCCGTGTACCTCGACGGCATCCCCCTGGCCAGCGGCTTCACGTTTCCGTCGGCGCTGTTCGATTTCGCGCAGGTGACGGTGCACCGCGGCCCGCAGGCGGCGGCGGAGTCCGGCCGCGCGGGCGACGCCGGCGTGGTCGAATTCACCTCGGCCCCGGCCGCGGCGCAGCCGGCGCTGCGCCTCGAAGGCACCGCGGGCAACTACGGGCAGCGGGCGTTCGCCGCGACAGCGGAGACCGCGCGCGGCGCGGACTTCGATGCCTCAGCCAATGTCGGCCTCGACCGCCGCGACGGCTACATCACCAACACCCAGCTGCACCAGCCGGTCGACGACCAGCGGTCGACGTTCGGCCGCGTGCAATTGCATTACCGGCCGGCCAAGGACATCGAGCTGTCGTTCCAGGCGCTGGGGGTGCGCAGCCGCGACGGTGCGCAGGCCCTCGTGCCGCTCGGCGGGCCGCTTGACACGGTCAGCCGCGGCCGGGAGGGCGCGGTCGATGCCAACTTCGCCGCCGGCTCGGTCGGAGTGACCAAGCACCTCGCCGCCGGCACGCTCTCGTCCACGACGAGCTTCACGGACTGGGAGCTCTCACCGTACGCGAACCGGCTCGTCGTCTTCGGCGGCTTCAATCTCGACTCGAGCCTCACGCAGTCGCAGCACGCGTTCAACGAGGAGGTGCGCTTCGCCGGCGAGCGCTTCACCGGCGGCGCCTTTTATGCGCACACCCGGACCGACGGCTCGACCAATCGCACGTTCGCCGGGTTTCCCTACGAGAACTCGGGGTTCACCCTCGGCAGCGACGCCTTCGCCCTGTTCGGGCAGGCGAAATTCCAGCCGGCCGAGGGCTGGACGATCACGCCCGGGGCGCGAGTCGAGCGCACGGAGAAGAGCTTCACCCGCACGGAGGTCGTGCCCACGGGCAAGGTGTTCGATCGCGATGACGCCTGGAATGCCTTCCTCCCCAGCGTGACCGCCACGCGCCGCCTCGGCGCGAACACCGACGCCGCCTTCACGCTCGCCCGCGGCTTCAAGGCCGGCGGCTATTCCGCGTACACCGGCCAGCCCGCCCTGGCCGGCTATGATCCGCAGCGCACGTGGGGAGCGGAAGCCGCCGTCACGACGACCGACCCGGGATCGGCCTGGTCGGCCACGGCCCGCGCCTACGCGTACGACGTGCGCGGCTACCAGATCGAGCGCTCCTTTGCGGTGCCGAACACCGGCACGGATGAGTATCTCGTGGTCAACGCCCGGCGGGCGCGCCTGCTGGGCCTCGAACTGGAGTCGGCGTGGCGGCCGGCGCCGGACGTGACCTTGCGGCTCGCTGCCGGCCTCACCGGGGCGCGATTGGAGAACTTCACGGATCCGTTCACCGGGGCGAACTACTCCGGCAACCAGGCGCCCTATGTGCCGAGGGGCAATGCCGCCCTGAGCGTCGACTACGCGCCGGCGCGCGGACTGTTCGGCGGCGCGGGCGTCACGCTGACCGGCCGGACTTTCTACGATGAGCACCAAACCGCGCTGTTCGCGCAGGCAAGTTACGCGCTGCTCGACGCGCACGCGGGTTATGCGTTCGCCGCGGGCGAGGTAAGGGTCTTTGCCCGCAACCTGGGCGACAAGGCCTACTACAGCGCGATCACGCCTGGCGTCGGCCATGCCACGCCGGGCGCGCCCCTGACCTGGGGCGTCGAGGTGAGCGGCCGCTGGTAGCGCGGGCCGGGTTGGAGCCGGGCTGGCGCGCCGGATTCCTCGTCGGCGGGCGGGGAGCCTGCGCCGCGCGGGGTGAGGGCACCCCGCCTCCACATGCGGGCTACGCCTTCGGCGGGTTGTCCTTCTTCAGGAACGGCGCGAACAGGTCGAGCGGGACCGGCAGGAAGGTCGTCGTGTTGTGCTCGCTGGAGATTTCGCGCATGGTCTGCAGGAAGCGCAGCTGCAGTGCGATCGGCTGCGTGCTGATCATCTGCGCGGCCTGGACCATTTTTTCCGCGGCCTGGTACTCGCCCTCGGCATTCACCACCTTGGCGCGCCGCTCGCGTTCCGCCTCGGCCTGCTTGGCCATCGCCCGCTTCATCGTGTCGGGCAGGGACACGTCCCGCACCTCCACGGCGGACACCTTGATGCCCCACGGCTCCGTCTGGCGGTCGATGATCTCCTGCAGCTTCTGGTTGATCGCCTCGCGCTGGGAGAGCAGGTCGTCGAGCGGCGCCTGGCCGAGCACGCTGCGCAGCGTGGTCTGGGCGATGAGGGCGGTGGCCTTGAGGAAATTCTCCACCTTCACCACCGCGGCCACCGGGTCGATCACGCGGAAATAGACAACGGCGTCGACCGTCGCCGGCACATTGTCGCGCGTCATCACCTCCTGCTTCGCGACGTCGATGGTCACCACGCGGAGGTCCATCCGCACCATGCGATCGACGAAGGGGATGAGCAGGATGAGGCCGGGCCCCTTGGCGCCGAGGCGGTGGAGCTTGCCGAGGCGGAAGATCACGCCGCGCTCGTATTCGCGCAGGATGCGGAAGGCCTGCGGCAGCAGGAGGACCAGCAGGATGAACAGGGGCAGGAACCACGAGCCGAGGCTGAACAGCCGAAGATTGGATTCATTCATGACAGTCTCCTTTTCAAGGGTGGGCGGGTTTCACTTTCAGGGTCAGGCCCTCGAGGCCGACGATCTCGACCAGCTGGTCAGGCTCCACGGCCGTGTCGCTGGTCGCGCTCCAGCGTTCGCCGTCGAGAAACAGCCAGCCGCCGCTGGCGTCGATCCGGGCCGACGCGACCACGACCCGGCCGAGCATGGCCTCGCGCCCAGTCCGCACCGGCAGCAGCTGCGCGCGCAGGCCCGCCCCGACCACGACGACAAAGAACAGGGCCGTCACCACCGTCGCCGGCACGATGAGCGAGAGCGAGAGGCGGAAGGCCGGGTTGGTCCGGTCGAACAACATCAGCGCGCCCAGGAAGAAGGCCCCCGCCCCGCCCGCGGTCAGCACGCCGTGCGTCGGCGCGTAGACGTCCGCCACGAACAGGCCGACCGCCAGCGCGATCAGCGCCAGGCCGGCGAGGTTGATCGGCAGGATGGCCGCCATGTAGAGCACGAGGATCAGCGCGATGGCGCCCAGGACGCCGGGCAGGATCGCCCCGGGCGTGCTGAGTTCGCCGATGATGCCGTAGATCGCGATGAGCATCAGGATGAACATGACCTCGGGGCGCCACAGCCGCTGGAACACCCGCTCGCCCACCGTCATGGCGATGTCGACGACCGCCACGCCGCGGGTCTGCAGCGTGCGCCCGCCGACCACCCGCCCGTCAATCCGCGCCAAGAGCTCGCGCAGGTCCGGGGCGATCAGGTCGATGACCTTGAGCTCGAGCGCGTGGTCCGCCGTGATCGAGGCGCTGTCGCGCACGGCGGACTTCGCCCAGTCGACGTTGCGGTGCCGGCGGTCGGCGATGGTCTCGATGTAGCTGACCGCGTAGTTCTCCAGCTTCGTCTTCATCGTGTCGTCGGTCTTCTCGCCGCCGCCGACCGGGTTGAAGCCGATCTCGACCGGGTGGGCGGCCCCGATGCTCGTGGTCGGGGCCATCGCGGCGATGTCGGCCGCGAGGGCGATGAAGCAGCCGGCGCTCGTCGCCGTGGCCCCCGCCGGCGCCACGTACACCGCCACCGGCACCGGCGAGGCGAGAAAGGCCTGCACGATGACCTTGGTGGATTCGAGCAGGCCGCCGGGGGTGTCGAGCTGGATAACCAGGCACTCGGCCCCGTCCGCCTTGGCCTGGTGGAGCGCGCGATCAATGTAGCCGGCGGTCGCCGGCCCGATCGGCCCATCCACCTTGATGAAATCCACGTGCGCGGCGGCCCCGGCCGTCGCCACGGCCAGGAGACTGGAGAAAACGAGGGCCGGGAGAATGAGGCGCATGCGTCAACGGGTGTAACGATCATCGGCCGGCGGGAGCGGCCGGTAATGCGGCTGCAGGAAGGTCACGATGTCCCGCAGCTGGGCCACGGTCATGGTGTCGTTGACGTTGGGCATCGCGAGCTCCTTGCCGTCGATCTTCGGCACGAGGACCGTGCGAGCATAGGACGGATGGATCACGGCCGTGACCAGTTCGCCATACGTGCGCACGTGCGACACCTGGCCGCCCAGCAGCACGGTGTGGGCGGGGTCGGCCGGGACCGGGAGGCTGGCGACGCCGTCGACCCGGTGGCATTCGCAGCATTTCAATTCGGCGAAGGCTTTCTCGCCGCGGACGGCGTCACCTTCGGGCAGGACAAACCCGCGGCCCGACTTCGGACCCGGGTTGCAGGCGGCCAGCAGTGCGAGCGACGGCAGGGCCAGCCAGAAGAGCGAGGGGGTATTCATGAGCATGCTCCTGGGCACGGGGATCGATCCGCCTGGCCGCATGCGGCGCGCCTCCAGGGAAGGTCCAGGCCGCGCGCTTCCGGACGGCACTGATTCCGGTTGTTGGGAAAGGTACGCCTGATGGCCCGGTCCCGCTCACCATTTCTTGTCCACTGCTGGGCTTTCCTTGCCGCCGCCGCTCGGGGCGCATCGGCCGCGGCCCCTTTGGCTTTGCCTTCGCCGGGACCCGGCGCGAAATTTCGCGGGCAAAGCATGGAAACCAAGAAACAAATCGTTGAGAACTGGCTGCCGCGCTACACCGGCGTGCCCCTCAAGGGCTTCGGCCGCTACATCCTCCTGACCAACTTCGACCGCTACGTGGAACTGTTCGCCCAGTGGCACCGCGTGCCGATCCACGGGCGCAACAAGCCGATGGCCAGCGCCACCGCCGGCGGGATCACCATCATCAACTTCGGGATGGGCAGCGCGGCGGCCGCCACCGTGATGGACCTGCTCACCGCCATCGCCCCCAAGGCCATCCTGTTCCTCGGCAAGTGCGGCGGGGTGAAGCACCGTGCCCGGATCGGCGACCTCATCCTCCCCATCGCCGCCATCCGCGGCGACGGCACGAGCAACGACTACCTGCCGCCGGAGGTGCCCGCGCTGCCGGCCTTCGCGATGCAGAAGGCCATCTCCACGACCATCCGCGACCATCGCCGCGACTACTGGACCGGCACGCTGTACACCACCAACCGCCGGGTGTGGGAGCACGACGCCAACTTCAAGAAGTACCTCAAGCGCGTGCGCGCGATCGCGGTCGACATGGAAACGGCGACGATTTTCACGACCGGCTTCGCCAACGAGGTGCCGACCGGGGCGCTGCTGCTCGTTTCCGACGAGCCGATGACACCCGAAGGCGTCAAGACCGCCGAGAGCGACAAGGCCGTGGACGAGAAGCACGTCACCATGCACATCCGCATCGGCATCGACTCGCTCAAGCAGCTCATCAACCGCGGCCTGACGGTGAAACACCTGAAGTTCTGAGGCGCGACGTGGACCAAGGTAGGGCGGGACCGCCGGGCCCGCCGCGAACCGCAATGGAAGGCCTGCCCCAACGCAAAAACTTGCCGCACGGCACGCCTTCCTGGGTTCGTGATGATGCCATTTATTTCATCACCGCCTGTTGCAGGCCCAAGGGTGTCAATCAACTCTGCCTTGATCCGGTCGCCTCGATCATCTGGGAGTCCATCGAATTCCGACAAACGCGAGGCGACTGGCACGTTCACCTCTGGCTGTTGATGCCGGATCATTTTCACGCATTGATTTCGTTTCCGCGCGAAGTCCGGCCCGCGAGAGTGTTGGCCGGTTGGAAGGAGATGGTGGCCAAAAGGACATCGGTGCACTGGCAAAGGGATTTCTTCGACCATCGGCTTCGGTCCCTTGAAAGCCACGAGGAAAAGGCCGCATACATTCGCCAGAACCCGGTCCGGAAAGCGCTTGTCCGTGATGCTGCCGAGTGGAAGTTTGTCTGGGAGCCAGCCTGACGGCGGGCCCAGCGGTCCCGCCCTACCCATCACCAACCCTGCGATGCTCGTCCGGATCAAATGCGCCGTCTCCAATGCCTACCTGCTGCTCGGCGAGCGGCCGGTGCTGGTCGACACCGGCGCGCCGGGCGACTTGCAGCGCATCCTCGCGACGCTCCAGGCCAGCGGCGTCGAGCCGAAGCAACTGGGGCTGATTCTCCTCACGCACGGCCATAGCAACCACGCCGGCGGCGCGGCGGAACTGCGGCGGCGGAGCGGGGCGAACATCGCGCTGCACGTCGGGGACCGCCCGCTGGCCGCGCAGGGCGGGAACGGCGTGATGGCGGCGCAGGGCGCGCTGGGCCGGCTCGTGCGGCCGTTCGTGGACGAACAATACGAGCCGTTCGAGCCCGACCTGGCCTTCCGTGCCGGCTTCCCGCTGGAACCCTATGGCATCCCGGCCAAGGTCGTGATCACGCCGGGCCACACGCCTGGTTCGGTGTCGGTCGTGCTGGCCTCGGGCGAGGCGATCATCGGCGATGTGCTGCGCGGCAGCATGGTGTGGCCCAACCGCGCCTCGCCGCATTTCTTCTGCAACGACCCCGAGTTGAATGCGCGCAGCCTGCTCCGCCTTTCGCGCGAAGGCCTGCTCCGGTGCCACCCCGGCATGTTCGGCAGCTTTCCCGGCTCGGAGCTGCCGCGCTTCCTCGGCGCGGTGTCCGGCGAAGCGCTGGCGCTGTCGGGCGAGCCGGTGTGAGACCCTGTTTGAAGGTCGGGCTTTACGCCCGACGAGTCGGGCATGAAGCCCGACCTACACCATTCACCCGCGGAGATTCGTCTACAGCACGTCGATCCAGAACGGCGCGTAGATCTCGCGGTCGTGCACCTTGACCTGCGCCCAGATGACGTACCGCCCGGCGGTCGGGATCGTGACCTTGAAATGCAGGGCCGGATGCACCGGGTCCGGCGGCTTCGCCAGGTCGGTCTCCTGCGGGTGCAGGTGCGCAAAACCGCTGCGCGCGACATCGAAGGCCACGAGGTGCGCAAAGGCGCCCATCACGGGTTGGAGCGGCACGGGTTCGTTGTCGGCGCCCTGGTTCGTGACGTGGAACACGAGGTCGGCGGGCTGGCGCGCCTTGAACAGCGGCGGCATCTCCAGTTCGAAATTGAGGCCGGAGTCCTGCCAGCGGGAATTGGGCGTCTGCGTGACCCGGGCCACCGCGCCCGGCACGTCGAAATCGGCGGAGGCATACAAGCCGCGCCCGGTCGCCACCGGCGTGAAGTCGGCGAAGACCCGGTAGGTGCCGGTGCGCGCCGGCGTCAGCGAGAACTCCCAATCCCCCGGCGTGCGGCCCGGCTCGGGATGCACGTGCTGGTAGTCCGTCAGCGTCGGGTCGACGACCAGCAGGTGCAGCTTGCGGGTGTGCGCGACGACCAGGTCTTCCGGCGCGATCGGCTTGCCGCTGGCCGTGCGCAGGGAAAGGACGAAATTGACTGGCTGGTACTGGGAGGGCGGATGGTCGGACCGCAGCGTCAGCACGACCGGCGATCTCACCGCCACGACCGGGATGAACTGCGGGTTGGCCGGATCGCAAAACTCGAGCGCACCCTTCCCTTCCACGCGGAAATCCATGTGGTTGAGGTTCGTGCCGGTCGGCAGCAGGCGGACCACGACGAACAACGCGAGGGCGGCGAGGGTGATGAGCGCGACCGACCGCCGCTGGGCGGCGTTCAGCCAGTCATACCAGCGGGCCGGCGGCGCCTCGGGCTGGCCTGTGATGATCTGGTCGAAGTTCCTCATCCCTTGCGCAGGTGCTGGATGAATTCATCCGGGGTCCACGTGCTGCCGTCGACGCGGTAGGAAATCTTCCCCTGCTCGTTGACCAGCACGGTGGCGAGCGTGTGCTTGATCGTCGGGCCGTCGAACTCGCGCAGGATGCCCAGCTGGGCGAGCAGCTGCCGCACGGCGGCATCGGGCCCGGTGAGGAAGCTGAAGTTCGACGTGTCGATGCCACGCGCCGCCGCGTAGTCCTTCAGCACGCCCGGCGTGTCATACTCGGGGTCGAGCGAGATGGAGACCAGCTCGAGGTCGCTGACCCCGGCGGCGCGCGCGGCTTTCTGCAGGGCCATCATGCGCAGGGTCGCCGCCGGGCACATGTTGGCGACCGGGCAGCGGGTGAAGATGAAGTTGAGCACGACCTGCTTGCCGCGGAACCGGCTGCCCGCCACCGTGCGGCCGTCCTGGTCCAGCAGGGTGAAATCCGGCAGCGCCTCGCCGATTTCGCGATAGGCCCCCTTGCCGCGCATCACGGTGTCCTGGGCGAGGGCATTGGCCGAGGCCGCGAGGGCGGTCGCGGTCGCCGTGTCGTCGGGCCAGATCTTCTCGAGCGAAAATTCCTGACCGCGCACGACCAGCTCGGCGCGGATGTGCTCGCCGGGTCGGGCGATGGCGAGGTCGCCCGCCGCGGCCTTGAACTCCATCGTCATGCCCGGCATGTAGTCCTTGATCGCCTCGTGGGTGACGGTGAGCGTGCCGCGGTCCTTGTTCACGGCGTCAATCTCGCCCTTGAGCGGAAAGCGCTTCTCGCCGGAAGCGGCCGGCGGGGCGTCGGCCACGGCCGCGGCTTCCTGCCGGGCGCATCCGGCCGCCACAACCAGGGCGCCGGCCATTAGGAGGAGTGCGACCGGCCGCACGCGGGGCGAATAACTGGACTTCATCTTCCACACCCATTTGCCAACACCGCAAATTGTCAAAAGGTTTGCGCTGCGCTCCCCCGGGCGCTGACCTCGGCCCTTTCGCCCTTCATGCCAACCACGTTTCACGCCGCCCGACGGGTGGAGCGCGCTGATCGCAGCGCGCTCGCCACGCCTTGAGGCCGGGCCGCACCACCCGCCGATGTCCCGCACCGCCACCTATCAACCCGGCCTCGCCTGGTTCGCCGCGCTCGGCAGCGCGTGGGTGTTCGTGCTGGTCGCGCTCGGGGCGTTCACCACGACGATCGGCGCGGGCATGGCCTTCCCGGACTGGCCGCTGTCGAACGGTTCGGTCAACCCGCACGGCTGGCTGACCCAGATCGACAAGTTTGCCGAGCATTCCCACCGGATCAGCGGCACGATGATGGGCCTGATCACGCTCGTGCTTGCGGTGTGGCTGCACCGCCGGGAGGAACGCGCGTGGCTGCGCCGGCTCGGCTGGTGGGCCCTGGCCATCGTGGTTTTCCAGGGCGTGCTCGGCGGCACGCGCGTGCTCTTCGACCGCATCCACGTGCCCGGCTTCACGATGTCGTTCGGCCAGATGCTGCGCATCCCGCACGGGGTCCTCGCGCAGGTGTTTGTGTGCGTCCTCTTCGCCATCGCCGCGGGGTTGTCGCGGCCCTGGGTGGACGACCGGGTCGGGCGGGCCGGGACGCGCGTGCGCCGGCTCGGCTGGTGGACGGTGGCGCTGCTCTTCGTCCAGCTCACGGTGGCCGCCACCATGCGCCACAATTACGCGGGCATGGCGATCCCGACGTTCCCGTGGTCCACGCCCGAGGGCGGGTTGCTGCCGGCGCAGTGGGACTACCGGGTGGAACTGCAGTTTGCCCACCGCGGGCTGGCGGCGATGATCGGCGTGGCCGTGCTGGTCTACGGCCATTTCCTCTGGCGCGAAAAAACGCTGCCGCCGTTCCTGCGCGCGTGCAGCCTGCTGCCGATCGCGCTGGTCGCCCTGCAGGTTTCGCTTGGGGCGCAGATCATCTGGACGGCCCGCAGCGTGGCCATGACGACCAGCCATGTCCTGGTCGGCGCCCTGACGCTGGCAACGACGTTCGTGGTGGTGTTTTTCACGCATCGCGCCTCGATGGAGTCGGTCCCGCCCGCATGACGCCCACCCAGGAACAGATCCCCGTCCCGGCCCTGCCCGCCGCGTCCGAGGCCAACTGGCGGCACTATCTCGAGCTGACGAAGCCGCGCCTGAGCATGCTGTCGGTGACCACCGCGATGGTCGGTTACCTCGCGGCGGTGCCGTATTCCTATTGGGACTGGGCGCGCACGGTCCTGGTCGTGGCGGGCACCGCCCTGTGCGCCGGCGGCGTGGCCGCCTTGAACATGTGGATGGAGAGCGACGTGGACGCGCTGATGCAGCGGACCGCCGACCGGCCGTTGCCCCGGGGCATCATCCAGCCCGGCTCGGCGTTCGTGCTCGGCTGGGCCCTGTGCGTCGCGGGCCTGGCCGTGTTGTTCAAGGGGGTGAACGGGATGTCGGCTTTCCTGGGGCTCGCGACCGTGGTGGCCTACCTCGCGATCTACACCCCGGCCAAGCGCTGGTCGCGCTGGTCGACGGAAATCGGGGCGATCAGCGGCGCGCTCCCGCCCATGATCGGCTGGGCGGCGGCGGGCCGCTCGAATCCCGCGCTGGGCTGGACGCTGTTCGCCATCCTCTATACCTGGCAGATGCCGCACTTCTTCTCGCTGGCCTGGACCTATCGCAAGGACTACGCCGCCGCCGGCATGCCGATGCTGCCGGTCGTCGATCCGAGCGGCCGGAAGGTGTCGCGCCGGACGTTTGTGTGGACGGGCTTGCTCGTGACCGCGACGGTCCTGCCCACCCTGCTCGGCTATTGCACGTGGTACTATTTCGCCTTCGCGGCGGCGCTCGGGCTGTGGATCACGAAGTCGGCCTTCCATTTTCTCGACCCGGCGCGGCGCGAGGTGGAGGCCCGGCGACTCTTCCTGATTTCGATCGCCTACCTGCCCCTGCTGCTGGGCCTGCTCGTGGCCGACCGGATGATCTTCAAGCTGTGATGAGTGACCCGTGACACGTGACGAGACCTGACCTTCCGCCTTTCCCTGCTTGTCACTCTTCACTGGTCACATGTCACTTCCCCTGATGACGGTTCACGATATCCCGACTCTCAATGCGGCGCTGAACGCCACCGCGACGGTCCTGATGTCCGTCGGCTTCGTCCTGATCAAGCAGGGCCGGCGCGACCTGCACCGCGTGTTCATGCTGACGGCGGGCGCGGTCTCGGCGCTCTTCCTGGTCGGCTACGTCGCGCACAAGGCGCTCATCCACGGCGTGCACACTCCCTTCGGCGGCGAAAATCCGGCGCTCCGGGCGCTGTACTACACGATGTTGACGACCCATATCGTGCTCGCGATGGCCATCGCCTACCTGGTGCCGCGGACGTTTCTCTTCGCCTTGCAGGGCGACTACGTCACCCATCGCCGCTGGGCCCGGTTTACGTTTCCGATCTGGTATTATGTCTCGGTCACGGGCGTGCTGGTGTATTTCTTTCTCTACGTTTGGTGGCCGGCGGCGCCGGCGACCTGAGCCGGAATCATGCATTTGAAGGTGTAGCCGGAATTGTGCGGGTTCAGCCCGCCCGGGTGTGGGCTCTGCCCGTACGCGCGTGTTGCCGTGGAGGGCTGGTCTCCTGACCAGCCGGAATGGCGAGGCACGGTCGGCCGGGAGGCCAACCCTCCAAGGGATCGGCAGGTTAATGCCAGGTGCACGAGGTGCGAGTTCCACCGACAAGTTTGCCGGATTCCGTGCAATCAAGCGCGTGCAGCTGCATGCACTCGGCGGAGCAAACTTTGTGGAGGGCCGGGCTCCTGCCGGGCCCCGGCCCACGGGGACGCGGGCCCGCCCAACAAAAAAGCCGGTCCGAGGACCGGCTTTGAACACAAGCGCGGCATGGGGCCGCTCCCTGTGCCAAGGTTACTTGACCACCAGGACGCCGTGCATGCCGGCGAGAAAATGCGCCGGGAAGCTGCAGAGGAAGGTGTATTCGCCCGGTTCGGTCGGCGCCTTGAACTTGATCTCGTCGGTTTCCTTCGGGCCGAGGAGCTTCGTGTGGGCGATGATCTGATCCGCCTTCTCGGCCGGAACGTAGTCCGACTTGGCCGCCATGACGGCCGCATCCGTGAACGCCTTCGGGTCGACGCCTTTCTTCAGGAGGATCCAGTTGTGCGCCATCGCCGCCTTCGGCATCGCCCCCATGTTGGTCAGGCTGACCGTGACGTCCTGTCCCGCCTTCACTTCGATGCGGGTCAGGTTGTACTTCATCGAATCATTGGCCGTGAACTCAAAAACAGCCGCCGCGTTCGCCTCGGACGCAGCCGGTGCCGCCGCCGCGGTTTCCGTCTCATTTTTCTTGCCACAGCCGGCGAGGATCAAGCCGGCGGCCAGGATCGGGAGAAGAGTGGATTTTTTCATGGGTTGGCGACTATCGCACAACGCGCCGGGCCGTGCAATGGCCTAGTGCGAGGTGGTGTATTTCCTAATACCACGCCGCCCTGAAATAATATCCCAGACGTGTTGCTAATAGGTAATTTGGGCACGCGGTTTTGTAGTTGAAATGCCGGAGTATTTGCGAACTCTCGCGCTGATTTCCTTCTGCGGCGCACCGCCCTGCCGCATCCACTGCTACACATGATCCGATCACGCTTCGTCCACCGGAGTATCCTCCGTATTGCCACGGCATTTTTCGCCCTTTCCGGCTTGTTTTTCCTGACCGGCTGCAACCTGGCCGAGGTGTTCAGCCTCCACGGGCACCAGTCGACGGTCAACGTCGCGGGCCCGGTCGCGCAGCACCAGCAAAACCTGTTCATGGTGACGGTCTACGTTTGCACGTTCATCTTCGTGGTGGTCGGTTGCGTCCTGGCCTACGCCCAGATCAAGTTCCGCGCCAAGTCCGAGACCGAGGAGCACGCCGAGCCGCCGCCGCAGGGGCATGGCAACCCGCTGGTCGAAATCGGCCTCATCGTCGGCTCGGTGCTGTTGCTCGTCATCATCGCGGTCCCGACCGTGCAGGGCATCTGGTACACGCATGACGTGCCGGAGGAAGAGCTGAAGAACGGCCCGGCCTACGAGGTCACCGCGACCGGCTACCAGTGGTGGTTCAAGTTCGAATACACGTCGGAGATGGTGAAGCAGGCGACCGGGGGCGAAGCGCCGCTGGTGACGGGCAACGAACTCGTCGTGCCGGCTGGCGTGCCGGTTCGCGTGCACCTGCGCACCGTCGACGTCATCCACAGCTTCTGGATTCCGAAACTGGCCGGCAAGGTGGACATGGTGCCCAACCGGGCGAACTTCCTCTGGTTCAAGGCGGACAAGCCCGGCTATTTCTACGGGCAATGCGCGGAGTATTGTGGCGAGTCCCATGCGATCATGCGCTTCCGCGTCATCGCGCTGTCCGCGCCCGATTTCGCCCGCTGGCTCGAGAACCAAAAGCAGCCGGGACGCGCCGTGAACGCCGCCACGGCCGGGGCCGCCGCGGAACCCAAGGTCCAGTTCGCCAGCCTGAAGATGGCCCCGGGCGAAGCGCTGTCGGCCTCGCCGCAGTTCGATGCCGACCCGCTCGCGGCCTGGCATGAAATGCAAAAGGTCGAACCCGGCGAAAATGCCGCGCTGGTCGCGCAGGGCCGGAAGCTTTTTTCCGAGAAGACGTGCATCACCTGCCACACCATTCGCGGCCATGAGGGCATCGGCATCACCGGTCCCGACCTGACCCACGTCGGCGCCCGCACCACGATCGCCGCCGGCGTGCTCGAGAACACGCACGAGCGGATGCACGCCTGGATCAAGGATCCGAACCACTTCAAGCCGGGCAACAAGATGTTCAACGGCGGCTACACCGACGTCGACACCGGCGCCTACAAGTTCCACCTCGACGACCAGGAGATCGATGCGCTCGTCGCCTATCTCCACAGCCTGAAATAAGCCCTCGTCCCCCCGATTCTATGGCAGAAGCCCTCGTCAGATCCGACTATACCGGAGCGGGATCGCCCCCCGCGAAGTCCTTCGAATTGTTCGCCCGCCCGACGGCCAAGACCGGCTTGGCGAGCTGGCTGACCACCGTCGACCACAAGCGCATCGGGATGCTCTACGGCGGGTTCGCCATCCTGTTTTTCCTCGTCGGCGGCATCGAGGCGCTGATGATCCGGACCCAGCTCATCGTGCCGAACAACCACTTCGTCACCGCGCATACGTACAACGAGCTCTTCACGATGCACGGCACGACGATGATCTTCCTCGCGGTCATGCCGTTGAACGCCGCGTTCTTCAACCTGCTGATTCCGCTCCACGTCGGCGCGCGCGACGTTGCCTTCCCCCGACTCAATGCCTTTTCGCTCTGGGTCTGGGTCGTCGGCGCCATCCTGCTCAACGTCGGCTGGCTGTCGCACCTGTTTCCGAGCTGGAATTTCGGCGGCGCCCCCAGCATCGGCTGGTTCGGCTACGCCCCGCTGACCTCGAAGCAGTTCACGCCCGAGCTCGCCACCGACTTCTGGGTGCTGGGGCTGCAGGTCCTCGGCCTGTCGTCCATCGTCGCGTCGCTGAACTTCATCGTGACGATCATCAACCTCCGCGCACCCGGCCTCACGATGATGCGGCTCCCGGTGTTCACCTGGATGGCGCTGGTCACCAGCTTCCTGCTCATCCTCGCCCTGCCCGCCATCGCCATCGCGCTCGTCGAGGTGATGTTCGACCGCAATTTCGGCACCAACTTCTTCGAGGTGTCCAACGGCGGCCAGCCGATCCTCTGGCAGCACCTCTTCTGGGTCTTCGGCCATCCCGAGGTCTACATCCTCATCCTGCCGCCGATGGGCTATGTGTCCGAGATTCTCCCGACCTTCTCGCGCAAGCCGCTCTTCGGCTATCCCATCGTGGTGTTCTCGGGCGCCGCCATCGGCTTCATCGGCTTTGGCGTGTGGAGCCACCACATGTTCACGACCGGCATGGGCAACGTCGCCACCGCCGCCTTCGCGCTCGCGACCATGGCCATCGCCGTGCCGACCGGCGTCAAGATCTTCAACTGGATCGGCACGCTCTGGGGCGGCCGCATCGTCACGCGCGTCCCCATGATGTTCGCGCTGGGCTTCATCTGGATGTTCATGATGGGCGGCTTCTCCGGCATCATGCACGCCGCGGCCCCGGCCGACGCCCAGCAGCAGGACAGCTACTTCGTCATCGCCCATTTCCACTACGTGCTGATCGGCGGCGCCACCTTTGCCCTGCTCGCGGCCATCCACTACTGGTTTCCGAAGTTCTTCGGCAAGATGGTGCCGGAATTCTGGGGCAAACTGTCGTTCTGGCTCATCTTCGTCGGCTTCAATTGCACCTTCTTCCCGATGCACTTCCTCGGGCTCAACGGCATGCCGCGCCGTACCTGGACCTATGACTCCAACATGGGCTGGAACGAGGGCAACCTCTTCGCCACCTGCGGCGCGTACCTGCTCGGCGTCGGCATCTTCACCTACTTCGCCGTGCTCGTCTGGAGCTTCCTCAAGGGCCAGCCGGCCGGCAGCGACCCGTGGGACGGCCGCACCCTCGAGTGGTCGATTCCCTCGCCGCCGCCCGAGCACAATTTCGCGGCCATCCCGACGGTCCATGCCCGCGATGCCTGGTGGTACGAGAAGCACCACCAGGACGAGATCGCGAAGGAGAAGGCCGAGCACATCAAGGCCGAGTCCGAGCACGGCGGCATCCACATGCCCGACCAGTCGTGGTACCCGTTCCTCGCCGCCTTCGGCCTGCTGTTCGGTGCCTACAACTTTGCCCAGCTGCACCATCCGGTGGTGATGTTCGGCAACCAGGTCCTGGCGAGCCACCTGCCGCTCGCGATCGCCGGCCTCGGGTTCATGCTCCTCTCCTGCTACCTCTGGTCGCTCGAGGGCCCGGGCGGCTACCACATCCACCTCGATGCCGACGGCAAGCCCATCGAGTCCCACGGCGCCCACCACTGAGCGCCGGCACCGGCCCCCAACCTGAGAACCAGGACCCCAGACTCCAGATCCCAGACCTTATCTTCATGAGCAGCCAAGCGGCCACCGGTCTCATCGACCACCACCACGACAGCACGACCTCGACGGGCATCCCGAACAAGAAGCTCCTTTGGTGGGCCTTCCTCGCGTCGGATTGCATGTTTTTCGGCGCGCTGATCTCCACGCACCTCGTCTACCGGCTCAACCCGCCCCCGGGCAACGCGGTCCCCACGCAGATCTTCAACATCGAGCTCACGTCCTTCTCGACGTTCATCCTGCTCATGTCGTCGCTGCTGATGGCGCTGGCGGTGAATGCCATCCAGCGCGGGAACGTGAAGAGCACGCGCACCATGCTGCTCGGGACCATGTTCTTCGGCTGCATCTTCCTCGGCGGCCAGGTGTTCGAGTTCACGCACTTCGTCGAGGTGAAGCACATGACGCTTTCGAACAGCATCTTCGGCTCCACCTTCTTCACGCTCACCGGCACGCACGGCACGCACGTCGCCATCGGCGTGCTGCTCCTGGGCATGATGTATGTCCGCACCTTCAAGCCGGCCGCGGGCGGCGGGCTGGGCATGAACTTCCTGCACCTGGGCGCCCTCGCGATCGCCGCCGCGGTGGCATTCATCTGGTTCGTGCCCGCAATGATCCAGGTCATCTACGGGGCCAGCCTCGGCCACCTGCTCTCGCTGCACGCCGTCCCCTTCACGGTGGGCGCCGTGGCCCTGATCGCACTGGCCTGGTTCGCTCGCACCGGCTCGGCGGTTGAGTTCGGCGAGAAGAACGCCGGCGATGTCGAGGCGATCGGCCTGTACTGGCATTTCGTCGACATCGTCTGGATCATCATCTTCACCGCGGTCTACCTCCTCGAATACGTCTAACATGTCCGCTGCCACCACCACCGCCGACGCCCCGGTTCACCACGAGCCGAGCAAGTTCCATATCTTCATCCAGATCGCGATGATCCTCGCCGTCATCACCGGCGTCGAGGTCGTGCTCGTCTACCTGCCGATCGTGAAGTGGTTCGTCGTCTCGGCCCTCGTCATTCTCTCCGCCGTGAAGTTCATGTTCGTCATCTTCTTCTTCATGCATTTGCGGTGGGACAAGGTGTTTTGCACGATCCTCTTCTTCATCGGCCTGATTCTCGCCGGCTTCACCATGTTCGCCCTCCTGCACCTGTTCGGGGCCGAGGCGAGCAAGCCCTTGAGCGCGGCCGCCCTCGACTTCGCGCGTGTCGCCATCGGCTGATCCCGGGCCCGCCCGACCCGAGGCCGCGCCCAGGCGCGGCCTTTTTTGTTTCCACCTCGGGGAGGGCGCCGCGAGACCGGCGCGGAACTGAGACTCGCCACCGGCCGGTTAATGGCTTGGCTAGCATGCAGCCTTGAACACATCGCCATGATTGACTGGGCCCACTGGCACAACGAACCGTTTCTGGTCGGCGGCCTGATCTTCCTCGGCTGGCTTTATGCCATTCTAGCCGGTCCCTTGCGCGCCCGCCTCGCTCCGGGCGAAAACTACCCCCGCTGGAAGGCCATTCGCTTCTACTCCGCCCTCGTCGTGTTTTACCTGGCGGTCGGCTCGCCGCTCGACCAGGTGGCCGAGCGCTTCCTCCTCAGTGCGCACATGCTGCAGCACCAGTTGCTGGCCTTCCCGGCGGCCCTGCTGTTCCTCCATGGCCTGCCGGACTGGATGCTGCGACCGGTCACCGCCCGGCCGCAACTGCGTGTCTTGCTTCGCATTCTCACGCATCCTTTGTTCTGCGGAGCCACCTACGTCGTGGTCATGTCGGGCTGGCATTTCCCGTTTCTTTACGACTGGGCCCTGCAGAACCGCCGCATCCACATCCTTGAACACTTCATGATGTTCGGCTCGGCGTTGTTTCTCTGGTGGCCCAGTTACAGCCCCTCCAAGGACTATCCGCCCATACACTATGCCTGGCAGATGTTCTATTACATCGCCGTCAACATCGGCATGACGCCGGTCTTCGCCTACATCACGTTCTCATCCGACATTCTTTACCCAACCTACGAATTCGCCCCGCGCCTCACCTGGATGACGCCGAAAGACGACCAGCTGCTGGGCGGGGTGATGATGGAAATCATCGGCATGAGCGTGCTGATTGGCGCATTCACCATCAGCTTCTATCGCTGGTACCGGTCGACGGAAAAGAAAACGGGCGGACCTAAGTCCGCCCGGTGAGATCCAGCCGCCCGCGACCGGTTCAGGTGGTCGCCGCCGGGACGAGGTCGTCGATGTTGTCGCTCTCGACGTTGAGGTCGGCGAACAGCCACGAGGACAGGTAGCGCTCGGCGCTGGACGGGATGACCGCGACGATCTGCTTGCCCTTGTTCTCCGGCCGCTTGGCGAGCTGGAGGGCGGCCCAGACGGCGGCGCCCGAGGAAATGCCGATCGGGATGCCGTCAAGCTGGCTCACTTGCTTGGAGATCGGGCCGGAATCGGCCTCCTTCACGCGAATGACCTCGTCGTAGATCTTGGTGTTGAGCACCGCCGGCACGAAGCCGGCGCCGAGACCCTGCAATTTGTGCGGGCCGGGCGAGCCGCCGGACAGCACCGCCGAGGTCTCGGGCTCGAGCGCGATGACCTTCAGGCTCGGTTTGCGGGGCTTCAGCACCTCGCCCACCCCAGTGATGGTGCCGCCGGTCCCGATGCCGGACACGATGATGTCGACCTTGCCGTCGGTGTCGCGCCAGATCTCCTCGGCGGTCGTGCGCCGGTGGATGGCGGGGTTGGCCGGGTTGGCAAACTGCTGCAGGATGATCGAGCCGGGGATCTTCGCCTGCAGCTCCTCGGCCTTGGCGATGGCACCCTTCATGCCCTTTGGGCCCTCGGTGAGGACCACGCGCGCGCCGAGAATCTTGAGGATCTTGCGGCGCTCGATCGTCATCGTCTCGGGCATCGTCAGGATGAGCTTCAGGCCTTTGGCGGCGGCGACGAAGGCGAGCGCGATGCCCGTGTTGCCGCTGGTCGGCTCGATGATGACGGTGTCCTTGGTGATCTTCCCGGATTTCATCGCGTCATCGATCATGGCGAAGCCGATCCGGTCCTTGACACTGGAAAGCGGGTTGAAGAACTCGAGCTTGAGGAGAATCTCGGCCTGGGCGCCATGGGCGGCAGCCGTGCGATTCAAGCGGACCAGAGGCGTGTTCCCGATCGTTTCAGTGATGTCGTTGTATATCTTGGCCATGGTATTTGCGGGGTTGTTTCAGTGAAAGGCTATTGTTTATTACATTACTGAATTTGTCTTCAATGCAACCTAAAGTGCAGTCCTAAATGGTGTAGTCCTCGCCGAAGGAGCGGGCCTGGCGCAGGCGAAGCAAAGCCAGGCTGTTGATGCGCAGGCCGAGCCGGTCCAGCTCCACGCGCGAAATCTCGGCTTCCACCATCTCGCGCGTCTCCACGTCCTCGAGCGTCAGCCGGGCCTGCGGCCCGGCGGCGTGGATGTAGCGCAGGATGGCGACGATGCCCGGACCGCCGCCCTCGTGCAACGCGACCTCGATGTCGTGGGGCCGGACGTAGATGCGGCCGTTGCTCTGGAGCAGCGGGGGATTCGTGGGCACCCCCGCCTTCTCGATGATGGCCGCGCGCAGGACGTTCACGTTGCCCAGGAACTGATAGACGAAGGGCGAGGCCGGCCGGTCGTAGACCTCCTGCGGGGTGCCGACCTGCTCGATCTTCGCCTGGTTCATGATCACGACCTCGTCGGCGATTTCCAGGGCCTCCTCCTGGTCGTGGGTCACGAACAGCGTGGTGAGGTGAATCTCATCGTGGAACTTTCGCAGCCAGCGGCGCAGCTCCTTGCGGACCTTGGCGTCGAGGGCGCCGAACGGCTCGTCGAGCAGCAGCACCTTGGGCTCGACCGCCAGCGCCCGCGCCAGTGCGATGCGCTGGCGCTGGCCGCCCGAGAGCTGGTGGGGATAGCGCTCGGCCAGGTTCTCCAGCTGCACCAGCTTGAGCAGCCGGTGGACGCGCTCCGTGATCTCCGCCTTGGGCGGGCGTTTCCGCCGGCGCACGCGCAGGCCGAACGCGATGTTCTCGAACACGGTCATGTGGCGGAAGAGCGCGTAGTGCTGGAAGACGAAGCCGACCTGCCGGCGGCCGGCGGGCACGTCGGTCACGTCGTTGCCGTGAAAATGGATGCGGCCGCTGCCCTCGTCGGGGTATTCGAGGCCCGCGATGATCCGGAGGAGGGTCGTCTTGCCTGATCCGGACGGGCCGAGCAGCGCGGTGAGCCGGCCGGACTTGACCTGCAGGCTGACGCCCTCGAGGGCCGTGTAGCTCCCGAAGGTCTTGCGGATGTTGGATACCTGGACGCTCATGCTTCAGGCCGCCTGACCGCTCCGGGCCCGCCACTCGACCAGGGTCTTCAGCAGCAGCGTCAGCAGGGCGAGCAGGGCGAGCAGCGAGGACACGGCGAAGGCCGCGACGAAGTTGTATTCGTTGTAGAGGATCTCGACGTGCAGGGGCATGGTGTTGGTCTCGCCGCGGATGTGGCCGGAGACGACGGACACCGCGCCGAATTCGCCCATGGCCCGCGCGTTGCACAGGATCACGCCGTAGAAGAGGCCCCACCGGATGTTCGGCAGGGTGACGCGCCAGAACGTCTGCCAGCCCGACGCCCCGAGGGTGATCGCGGCGTATTCCTCGTCGCTGCCCTGCGACTGCATGAGCGGGATGAGTTCGCGCGCGACGAACGGGAAGGTCACGAAGATGGTCGCCAGCACGATGCCCGGCACCGCGAAGATGACCTGGATGTCCCGTCCGTTCAGCCACTCCCCGAACCACGGGTGTTCGCCCGCCGCCAGGTAAGGCCCCAGCCAGCCCTGCAGGCCGAAGATCAGGACGTAGATCAGCCCCGAGATGACCGGGGACACGGCGAACGGCAGGTCGATGAGGGTGGTCAGCAGGCTCTTGCCGCGGAAATCGAACTTGGCGATGCACCAGGCCGCCGCGACGCCGAACACGAGGTTGGATGGCACGGCAATCGAGGCCGTCAGCAGCGTGAGCTTGATGGCGCTCAGCGCGTCGGGATCCGCGAAGGCGTGAAAGTAGGCGCCCAGGCCCTTGCGCAACGCCTCGGTGAAGACCGCCACCAAGGGCAGCACCAGGAAGCCCGCGACGAAGGTCAGCGCGACCGTCATGAAGAGCAGACGGACCCACCACGGGTTGCGGATGAGCCGCGGACCGGCCTTGCGGGCCCGCGGGGACCGGATGGCGATGGTGGAGGTGGCGGTCAGCGACATGGCTCAGGCCCGGTAGTAGCGGCGGCTCCACTTCTGCAGCAGGTTGATGAGCAGCAGCAGGACGAAGGACGCCACGAGCATCACCACCGCGATGGCCGTCGCGCCCCGGTAGTCGTATTGCTCGAGCTTGGTGATGATGAGCAGCGGGGTGATCTCACTGTGCAGCGGCATGTTGCCCGCGATGAACACGACCGAGCCGTATTCCCCCAGCGCCCGGGCGAAGGCCAGCGCGAAGCCCGTGAGGATCGCCGGCATCAGTTCCGGCAGGATGACGCGCGTCATCGTCTGCCAGCGGTTGGCCCCGAGGGTGGCGGCCGCCTCCTCCAGTTCCGGCTCGAGCTCCGCCAGCACTGGCTGGAGCGTGCGCACGACGAACGGCAGCCCGACGAAGGTCAGGGCGAGAAAGATCCCCGGGCGGTCGAAGGCGATCTTGCCGCCCAGCCATTCCTCCCATCCGACCCAAGGGACGACGACCGCGAGCCGGTGCACCCCGCCGGTCCACAGCGGCTCCAGCCACTGCCCCACCCAGCCGTTCCGCGAATAGATCGCCGTGAGCGCGATCCCCGCCACGGCGGTCGGGAGGGCGAACGGCAGGTCGACCAGCGCGTCCACCAGCCGGCGGCCAGGAAAGCTGTAGCGCACCAGCACCCACGCCAGGATGCCCCCGAAGAGGGCGTTCACCAGGGCGGCGATGAAGGAGATGCCGAAGCTCACGCGGAACGAGGCGAGCACGCGCGGCGCGGTCACCTCCGCGCTGAAATCGGCCCAGCTCAGCCCGGCCGTCTTGACGAACGCGGCGCTGAGCGGCAGCAGCACGATGAGCCCGAGGTAGGCCAGCGTGAAGCCGAGCGACAGCCCGAAACCGGGCAGCACGCGACGGCGGAAACGCGGCCATGGCAGGGCGACACTCATGAACGGGCCAGCATGCCGACAGGTTTTGGCGCGGGGCAAGCCGGGACCGCCGGATGACGCACTTCGCCGGCATGAATCCCACGGACTGCGGAGTGACTGGAGCTTTCGGTTTTCAAAGGTTCTGCCCGTAGGCGAGGAAGGCGCGGTAGCGCGTGATGAGACGACGCAGCAACGGAGCCAGCGTCCGGTCCGCATGCCGCTGCGGCCAGCCGGCGGGCAGCGCTAGCTCGACCTCGAACGGAGCGCAGGGCAGGTCGTCGGCGATGCTCAGCGGCCCGCTGCGCACCGCCGCGGCGGCGACGGTCTCGAACCACACCGGCCACGGATGGAAATCCTCGGAGGTGAAGACCTCCACGCCCGTGGCGTGCGCCGAGGTGCTGGAGACGGTGCGCACCCAGGCCGCGGGTTCGCTGTCGGCGGTGGTAACGACGCGCACGAAGCCTTGGTAGCCGCGCAGCCGCGCGTTCTGGTCGAGCAGCCGGATCTCGGGCCGGTCGGACCTCCGCCAGTGTTCGTTCGCCAGGTCGCGTTCCTCCGCGCCGCCGAGCAGGCCGGCCACGTTGGCCACCGGGAACACGGAGACGTTCAGCCCCTGGCTGTCGTCCGGGTGGCGCACCAGATCCTCGAGGAAAGCCAGGACGGCGCGGGCCGCGGGCAGATCATGGCGGCCGAATCCGGCCAGGACCGCCAGCCGCAGGGATTCCTCGGCGGCCCGGGCGTCGAAGTGGACGAACTGGGGCAGATAGTAGGCGTTGCCCTCCTCGTGAAAGGGGCCGAGCGGCGACCCGAAGAGGTGGTCGGACTGCTGGGCCAGCTCGTAGAGCCGGCTCAGCTGCCGCGACACCCCAACGGGGGGAAGGAAGGACGACGCGGTCCTTCGGGTGGTGGATGGTTTTGTTTTCATGACCGGCATTGCTGTCGGCCGGAGGCGCGTCCGGCGTCGCCCTCGTGAACGTGGGTCGGACGCGCCCCGGTCTGGTGGCGGGGTTATTTCTGGTAGATCTGGTCGAACACGCCGCCGTCGGCGAAGTGGGTCTTCTGGGCCTTGGCCCAGCCCCCGAAGAGGTCGTCGATCGTGAAGAGGTCGAGGCGGGCGAAGTTCGCCGCGTATCTGGCGGCGACCTGCGCGTTGCGCGGACGGTAGAAGTTCCGTGCGGCGATCTCCTGGCCTTCGTCCGAGTAGAGATACTCGAGGTAGGCCTGGGCGACGGCCGCGGTGCCCCGGCGCTTCACGACCTTGTCCACGACCGTGACCGTGGGCTCGGCAAGAATGCTGACGGAGGGCACGACGATCTCGAACTTGTCGCTCCCGAATTCCTTGAGGGCGAGGTAGGCCTCGTTTTCCCAGGACAGGAGCACGTCGCCGATGCCGCGCTGGGCGAAGGTGGTCGTCGAGCCGCGGGCGCCGCTGTCGAGCACCGGCACGTTCCGGTAGAGCTTCGTCGTGAACTCGCGGGCGGCGCCTTCGCCGCCGAATTTCTTCTCGGCGTAGCCCCAAGCCGCAAGGTAGGCCCAGCGGGCCCCACCGGACGTCTTTGGGTTCGGCGTGATGACGCCGACGCCGGGTTTCACGAGGTCGTCCCAGTCCCGGATCTGCCGCGGGTTGCCCTTGCGCACCAGGAACACGATCGTGCTGGTGTAGGGTGCGGAGTTGTCCGGCAGGCGCTTCTGCCAGCCGGCGGGGATGAGCCCGGCGACGTTGTGCAGGGCGTCAACGTCGGCGGCCAGGGCCAGCGTGGCGACGTCCGCGGGCAGGCCGTCGATGACGGCGCGGGCCTGCTTGCCGGAGCCGCCATGCGACTGCTTCACCACGACGTCGTCGCCGGTCTTGGCCTTCCAGTATCTGGCGAAGGCGGCGTTGAAGTCGACGTAAAGCTCGCGCGTCGGGTCGTAGGACACGTTGAGGAGCTCGATGGTCTTGGCGGAGGCGCCCGCGGCGAGGGCGAGCGCCAGGAGGACGGAAAGTCGGCGGAGAATTTTCATGGCTTCGAGGGATGGAAGGTGGCGGTGATCTCAGAACGAGACCTGGAAGCGGGTGATGAGGGCCTTCTCGTCCTGGCGGAGGAAAGCGGTGGTCGGGACCGCGGGTGCGCCGGGCGGCGCGTCGAACTTCGTCTGGTAGAAGTCCAGCTTGAGCGCGACCGCCTTGCTGAGATACCAGTTCAGGCCGAGCCCGACGGAAGAGGCCTCGTCAGCGTTGCTGGCGGCGGAGGCGTAGAGCGGGAAGGCCGCGTCGTCGATCTTCAGGTCGGCGTAGCGGGCGGTGACTTCGAATGCTCCCCAAGTGCCGCTGGCGAAATCGAAATTAGTCCGCGGCACGACGCCGCTGAACGAGGAATCTTCGCCTGTCAGGACATAACCGCCGGCCAGCTGCCAGCCCCGGTTCTGCAGCTCGGCCTTCGGTCCGGTCGCGGTCGGGCGGAGGTTGACGGTGGACAGCACGTATTCGCCGAGCAGGCCGAAGGGGCCGCTGCGGTATTCGAACTGCGGGGCCACGCGCCAGCTCTGGCCGTCGGACACGGCCGTGGAGACGTACTTGAAGAACGTCTGCTGGCCGTCGGTCTTGTAGCCGCCGGTGACGCCGGAGGCGGTCTTCTCGCGCCCGAGGCTGCCGGCGAGGCCGAACGACAGGCCGCGCCACGCGGAGTCCCTGTCGTTCTTGAAGGGCGTGAAATACAGGCGCCCCACGAAGTCCTTGTCGTTGTCGAAGTCGGAGTTGGACGTGCTGGCGCCGTCGGGCACGCCGCCGAAGATGCCGGCGGTGTAGCTGAGCGTGCCGCCGAGCACGTCGCCCGAGGCCTGCACCCCGAGGTCGCGGTTCGGCACGAGGTTGGTGACGATCGAGCGCTCGTTGAAGAATGTCCAGGAGTCGGACTGCAGCAGCTCGAGTCCGACCGGCGACTTGAACTTCCCCGCCTTGAATTGCAGGCCCGGGCTGAGCGCGAGGCCCAGGTTGGCGTCCAGGATGCTGACGCTGCTGCCACCGAATTCGGGCACGAATTGGAAGGTGAAGTTCCTGGCGAACGTGCCCTCCGTGATGATCCGGGCGCGGCGCAGCACGAAGGTGTTGGTCGCGGCCCCGTTGTCGTCGAAAAACAGCCGGGCGTCGAGCTGGGCGAGGCCGCGCAGCTTGATGGAGTTGGCGCCGTCGCCCGACGCCAGGGTGAAGCCCTTGTCGGTGAGGCTGAGCTTCGGCGCGCTCTTGGCGGCCGCGGCGGCGTCCTCGTCCTTGATCTCCTGTTTGCGTTCGAGCACGAGTATTTTCTGTTCAAGGGCCTGCAGCTGGTCGCGAAGCTGCGACAGTTCGTCAGCCCTGGCGGCGGTCAAGAACGCCGGCAAGGCGAGCAAGACGGGTGTGAATCTGCGAAGGAACGGGTTCCTCATGGTAGTGTCGGTGTCTGGTCTTCATGGAAACTTCCCGTGGTCGGGTCAGTCGATGATCGTGGATCTGTGGCGGAGCCTCCATGGGTGATGGTCGGCTGGAATTCATTCGGCCCCGGGCGGGCGCGCGGCGGGCGCCAGGCGGGTCTTCTCCGTGCGCTCGATCTGGGTGACACGGCCGTCGTGCACGACCAGCTGCACGATGCCGTAGCTGAGCGACTCGACCTTTTGCTGGACGAGGCGGAGCCACTCGGGCGGCGCGGCGGGCTGGAGGGGTGGGCTGGCCTGGTTCATATGGCGTAGTCTCCGAGGATTTGATGGATGACTCCCTCGGCGGGGCTGGACGGCGCGGCGCCTTGCCGGGTGGCCGGTGCGCGCCTGGTCGCCGCCGGCGTCGCCTCGGCGCTGAACGGGAGTGGAATGCCGTCGCGCATCATCTTCCGCGTCGTGACCTCCACGACATCCGCGAGCGTATACCGGTCGAGAATGGCCGCGATGGCGTTGCGCACATCGAGCATCAACATGCGGAGGCCGCAATGCGCCTCGTCGGGGCAGTTGCACGGTTCGTAGGCGGTCTGGCTGACGCAGCCAATCGGGGCCAGCGGCCCATCGATCAAGCGGACAATCTCCCCGATGCGCACCGTCTCCGGTGTTCTTGCCAGCCGATACCCGCCGTGCTTGCCGCGCTCGCTTTCGACGTAACCGGCCTCCCGCAATTGCTGCATGACCTGCTCGAGAAACTTGACCGGCAGCTCTTCCGCCTTGGCCAATTCGGTAACGCGCACGAGCGAACGCCCAACCTTGGACGCAATGCCCAGGTTGATCAGCGAACGCAGGGCGTATTCACCTCTCTTGGAAAGTTTCATAGTCGAGCGAAATAAACTACATTGGATTAGTAGGAATTAAATCAAGCTCTATCTCAATGGCTTGTCATAAATCTACGCTACGCTCAAAGCCTGAGCCTTAATCCGTCGTAGGCAAGCTGAACGCCCCCGGGGAGCTTACCGGTCCACTCCTCGTAATCAATTCGGTGGGTCAGGTGCGTCAGATAACTGGCCGGTGCACCGATCGCGGCGGCAACCTGGCAAGCCTCGGCGATATTCATGTGGGTGGGATGCTCCTCCACCCGCAATCCGTCGAGGACCACGATGTCGGCTCCTGTCGCCAGCTCGATCGCCCCCGGCGGGACGCTCTTGCAATCGTTGTAATAGACGAGTTTCCGGCCCGACGACCTTTCCTCGAACACCAGCCCGAGCGTGCTGATGCTCCCGTGCGGCAGGGGTGTCGAGCGAATGATGCCCTGCGGCAGCTCGAGCGTCGCGGGCATCAGCTCAAGCTTGAATGCAGCGTAGCCGGCGGCCGCCGGTCGCTCGCCCATGGCATAGGGGTAGATCGCGCGCACGCGCCGCATGCCTTCGTCCGTGGTGAAAACCGTGAGAGCCGTGCCGCCGAGCAGGTCGCAGAAGCGGCGCAGGTCGTCCATGCCCGTCACGTGATCGGAGTGGCCGTGCGTCAGGATGAAGAAATCCATCTTCTCCACTCCCTCGCGCAGGCATTGCAGCCGAAACTCGGGCCCGGCATCCACCTGCACGTGCAGCCCGTCGATGACGATATGCAGGCAGGAACGCATCCGCCGGTTCCGCGGGTCGGTCGAGGTGCACACGCGGCAGTGGCACGCGATCATGGGCACACCCTGCGACGTGCCTGTGCCCATGAAAATGACTTCCATGGGGGCTGACACAAACAGGCGGTCGCTTCCAACGGAAGCCAAGAACCGCCGGCACGTCCTTCAGGGAGAACGGCGCCGGAGGAGACGCGCCAGCCCAAGGCCGCCCATCGCGGCGAGGAACCAGACGTCCATCGCTCCCCCACCCCCGCCGCCCCCGCCACCACCACCCGAGGGTGTCGAGGGCGTGGACGGAGTTGACGGCGTGCTCGGCGTGCTGGGCGTGGATGGGGTTGAGCTCGAGCCGGCCGCCATCGAGATCACCGTCATCGAATACGGTGTGAACGAGGTCGAGAAGGAGCTGCCCACGGTCAGGGTCGACGTCGCAATGTCAGTCGACCCGGTTCCGCCGGACTTGGCGGCGTTGTCCTGCGCCATGCCATAGGAATAGATATTCGCCGATGCGGCCGGTGTGAAACCGGTCAGGGCCACGTCCGCCGTGAAAGTGGCGCTCGGGCTCTTGTTGATCACGAGCAGGCCGAGTGAACCGCCGGCCCGTTTGACCGCGTAAGCCGACAGGAGCGTGCTGCCGCTGGTCGCCTGCACGATCGTGTCGCCCTGCCGCGCGAAATCCGACAGCAGCTTCATCGCGTAGTAGGTCGGATACGCCTCGTAATAGGTCGAGGCGCCGCCGCTCACCGGCGTGGAGATCATGCCGTAATCGCCGTAGTTGCGCCACCCATACAGCGACGAACTCATGTTGCCGACGATCGCGCCGTTGCTGGTGGGGGTGCCATTCCGCAGCGCCCACCACATGAAGCCGTTGATCTCGGTCTGCAGCACGTTGGCCACGCTGTCGGCCAGGAAGAGGCCGTTGACCAGGCTCGTGCTCTGCTTGCCGGGATCGCTGAACACCGAGTTGTTCTCGGTCACGATGATTTCGACGCCGGCGCCGGCCGCGCCCAGGTTGCTCGTGAGTTGCTGCCGCAAGTCGGCGGCAAAGCTCGGCCATTTAAGGGACAGCTGGAGGAGCGTGGCATCCGACTCATTGCCCGGGGCCTGCGGGTAGCTGTGATAAATGATGAAGTCCGGCAGGACGCTCAGCTCCTTCAGCTTCGCGAGCATCACCGGCGTCCAGTTGTGGTAGCTGCCATTCTCCGTGCTCAGGACGGCGACGACGCCCACCTTGATCGTCGGGTCCACCTTCTTCATCAGCGTGATGTAGTCCGCGGCGCGGGTGGCGTAGGTCGCCGGGTCGTGGGGCGATGCCTGCTGGTCCGTCTCCCACGAGCCGTAACACTCATTGCCGACTTCCCAGTATTTGAGCGTGTAGGGATTCGAGCGGCTGACGCGGAGGAAATTGCTGCCGTCGTCCGTGGCGAGTGGCGGCGAATTGCGCAGGGCCGACCAGTATCCGGCCGTCTTCCAGTCGAAGCCCTCGCTGTCGACCCCGAGGGCCACATCGTTCGCCTTGCCCTGAAGCGATGAACTGGCATTGGCGTAGGCCACCCAGGCCGCCGCTTCCTGCGGTGTGCCCGAGCCGTAGTTGACCGTCACGAAGGTCTGCGTATCGGCCCCGGCGATGAGTTTCATGAAGCCCGGGAAGCCGGTCATCCAAGTCCAGTTGTTCTCGAACGATCGATTGTACAGCCAGTGGTACTCGTCGGAGAGTGAGCCGCCCGGCATGCGGAAGGTGCGGATGCCAGCCGCCTGGGCGAGCGAGACGGTCTGGTCGGTCGAGGCCTGCGAATCCCACATGACCGCGTTGGCCCCGAACACGCGCTCGTCGACCGTGCGCACGCTCTTGGTGGCGTCGACGGCAAGGGCAACGTTCTGGGCGGGTGCCGCCAGGGGAAGGAAGAGCGCCGATATCGCGGCAACTGTGGCCCAAGGGCCGGGACGAAGCGGGGCAGGGTTCATCAGGTCAGAATCCTCTATAATAGACGCACGGGACCGTCAAAATTCAAGGGCGTCCTAACATATGACCGGATTGCGCGGCGCGGGGCGAGGTTCCGCCTCACTCGCCGGCCAGCATGCGGAGCAACGCCTCCTCGTCGATCTCGGCGACACCGAGCTTCCGGGCGGCGTCGAGCTTTGCGCCGCTGCCGTCCCCGAAAACCACGTAATCTGTCTGGCGCAACACCCCGGTCGCGACCTTGCCTCCGGCCTGCTCGATTTTCTCGGTCGCCTCTCGCCGGCTGAGATGCGGCAGCGTCCCGGTCAGCACGAACACCTTGCCGGCCACGGTTCGGGAAACGGCGCCCGCCTGGTGCGGTTCGGCGCGACCGATCCCGAGCTGCGCCAGGGATTGCACAAGGGCGCGATGGGCGGGGATGCGCAGGTATTCATCCAGGGCATCGATTCCGTCGCGACCGGAGCCCGGTGCCGCACGGCCCATTCCGCCCTCGCTCCCCGGCCAGCGCGCCAGGCGCTCGAGGGATCCGACGCGCAGCGCCAGCGTGCGCGCCGTCGTTTCCCCCACGCGGGGAATGCCCAGCGCGTTGAGCACCCGCCACAGCTCCGCACGCCGGCTGTGTGCGATGTCCGCCAGCAGGCGGTCCGCCCGCTCTCCCGACGCCACGCCCGAGGCCAACAAGTCCGGGCGGCGCAGGCGGAAAAGGTCCGCCGGGGAGCGAACCACGCCCGACTGCACGAGCTTGTCGATCGCCGCGGGCCCGAGGCCGGGAATATCCATGCCGTCGGCCGAGACGAAGTGCTCGAGTCTCCGGCGCACCTGCGCCGGGCAGTCTTCGTTCGTGCAGCGCAGCGCCGCCGCGCCGTCGGCCAGCGGGAGCAACGCCGTGCGGCATTCCGGGCAGGTCATGGGCAACACATAGCGCGCCGAAGCGGGCGACCGTCGCGTGAGGTTGATGCCGGTGATGGCCGGCACGATCTCGCCGGCCTTCTCGACGATGACGAAATCGCCGACGCGGATGTCGCGCCGGACGACTTCACGGGCATTGTGGAGCGATGCCCGGGAAACCGTCGATCCGCCCAGCTGGACGGGCTCGAGTTCCGCCACCGGCGTGATCACCCCGGTCCGGCCCACCTGCCAGTCGATGGCCCGGAGCCGGGTCTCGACTTCGTCCGGCGCGAATTTGAAGGCCACGGCCCAAAGCGGCGCATTCCTGGCCTCCCCCAGCTCGCGCTGTGCTGCGGCGTCATCAAGCTTCACCACCGCGCCATCCGTGGGAAAGGCGTAGCGCCCCCGCTCCTGCCCCACGGCCCGCACCGCCTGGCACATGCCATCGGCATCCGTCGCCCTCCGCGGGTTTTCCACGGTCGGCAAACCCCACGCGCGCAATTGGCGCAGCAGATCCGACTGGGAAGCGGGACAAGTCGCCGCCGGCTCGCAGGCCCCGTGACCGTAAAACACGATCTCGAGGCGCCGCGACGCGACCACGGCCGGATCAGCCTGCTGCAGCGTGCCCGCCGCCAGGTTGCGCGGGTTGGCGAACAAGGTGGCGCCGGCGGCCTCGCGCTCCCGGTTGATCCGGTTGAATTCCGCGAAGCCGACATAGATCTCCCCGCGCAGCTCGATCAGGCCGGGAATCGGGTTATTTGTGCCCTCCGGCGAGGTTGGTCGCAACTGCCGCGGCAGCCCGCGAATGGCCAGCACATTGGCGGTGACCGCATCGCCCTCGTCGCCGTTGCCGCGGGTCACGGCGCGGACCAGCCGCCCGTTCTCAAAGGTGACACTGATGGCCACCCCGTCGAACTTCGGCTCGATGACATAGGTCACCTCCTTCCGGCCGAGCTGGCGCGAGACTCGCGTGGCGAACGCCCGCAGTTCCGCCTCCGTATAGCTCTTGGCCAGGCTCAACATCCTTTGGCGATGGCGAAAGGTTGGAAACCTCCCGGAGCGGTCGTCACCGATCGCGACGCCGCCATCCGCGCCGGCCAGCTCCGGATGCGCGCGCTCCAATGCCGCCAGCTCGCGCTTCAATTGATCGTAGGCAACATCGCTGATCTCCGGCGCGGCTTGCTTGAAGTAGAGCTCGTCGTGGTGCGCGATCTCCGCCCGCAGCGCGTCGATCCGCTCGGCCGTTTCGGCATCGGCCGCGGCCATGGGACCCGCGCTCACCAGCACCAGGACCAGCGTCGTCGCGAACAGCCGGCCGAGGAAGGCCAGCCAGCGGACGGCGATTGGCGGAGACCCGCGATGAAGTTTTCTTCGGGAAGGCATGGGGAGATTGGGCGCGGCCCCGGAGCCGCGCGGGTTTTGGCCGATACGGACGCAAGCCGGCCCGCGCAGGTCAACGGTCGCGGCTACCCCGAAATGGCCAAAGAAAAGGCGCGCCCCGCAGGGCGCGCCTTGAAGTCAACGCGATGGAGCCGGGCTTAGTAGTCCATGCCGCCCATGCCACCGCCGGCGGGAGCGGCCGGGGCCTTCTCCTTTTCCGGGATCTCGGTGATCATGCACTCGGTGGTCAGCAGGAGGCCGGCGACCGAGGAGGCGTTCTGGAGGGCGGTGCGGGTGACCTTCGTCGGGTCGACCACGCCGGCCTTCACGAGGTCCTCGAACTTGTCGGTCGCCACGTTGTAGCCGAAGTTGCCCTTGTTGGCCAGGACCTCCTTGACCACGACGCCGCCGTCGACACCCGCGTTCGAGCACAGGGCGCGGATCGGGTGTTCGATGGCGCGGCGCACGATCTGGGCGCCGGAGGCCTCGTCACCCTCGAGCTTGAGGGCCTCGATGGCCTTGACAGTGCGGAGCAGGGCGACGCCGCCGCCGGCGACGATGCCTTCCTCGACCGCCGCGCGGGTCGCGTGGAGGGCGTCCTCGACGCGGGCCTTCTTCTCCTTCATCTCGGTCTCGGTGGCCGCGCCGACATTGATGACGGCGATGCCGCCGGCGAGCTTGGCGAGGCGCTCCTGGAGCTTCTCGCGATCATAGTCGCTGGTGGTCTCGTCGATCTGGCGGCGGAGCTGCTTCACGCGGCCCTGGATGTCGGCGGCCTTGCCGGCGCCCTCGACGATGGTGGTGTTTTCCTTGTCCACCGTGATGCGCTTGGCCCGGCCGAGGTCGGCGAGGGTGAGGTTCTCGAGCTTGAGGCCGAGGTCCTCGGTGATGCACTTGCCGCCCGTGAGGATCGCGATGTCCTCGAGCATGGCCTTACGGCGGTCGCCAAAGCCCGGGGCCTTGACGGCGCACACGTTGAGCGTGCCGCGGATCTTGTTCACGACGAGCGCGGCCAGGGCCTCGCCCTCGACCTCCTCGGCGATGATCAGGAGCGGCTTGCCGCTCTTGGCGACGGTCTGCAGCAGCGGGAGCATCTCCTGCAGGTTCGAGAGCTTCTTCTCGTGGATCAGGACGTAGGCGTCCTCCAGGACGACCTCCTGGCTCTCGGCGTTGGTCACGAAGTACGGCGAGAGGAAACCCTTGTCGAACTGCATGCCCTCGACCACGTCGAGCGTCGTCTCGATGGACTTCGCCTCCTCGACGGTGATCGTGCCGTCCTTGCCCACCTTGTCCATCGCGTCGGCGATGATCTCGCCGATCGTGGTGTCCCAGTTGGCGGAGACGGTCGCGACCTGGCGGATCTCCTCGCGGTCGTTGACCTTCTTGGAGATCTTGGCGAGTTCGGCGACGGAGGCCTCGACGGCCTTGTCGATGCCGCGCTTCAGGTAGACGGGATTGGCGCCGGCGGTGACGTTCTTGAGGCCTTCACGGTAGATGCCCTCGGCGAGGACCGTGGCGGTCGTGGTGCCGTCACCGGCGCTGTCGGAGGTCTTGGAGGCGACCTCCTTGACCATCTGCGCGCCCATGTTCTCGTACGGGTCGGGAAGCTCGACTTCCTTGGCGACGGTCACGCCGTCCTTGGTGACGGTCGGGGAGCCGAATTTCTTGTCGATGACGACATTCCGGCCCTTGGGCCCGAGCGTCACCTTGACGGCTTTGGAGAGAACCTCGACGCCGCGGAGAATCTTCTGCCGGGCGTTTTCATCGAAGAGGAGTTGTTTGGCTGCCATGTTGGTAAGTGGTTTTGAGATTTGGGATTTTGGATGGGAAGCCGTGGCGACCTCAGGCGATGACGCCGAGGATGTCGTCCTCGCGGACCAGGGTGTACTTCTGGTCCTCGATCTTCACCTCGGTGCCGCCGTACTTTGAGATCAGCACGCGGTCGCCGACCTTCACCTCGAAGGGCGTGACCTTGCCGTTCTCGTCCTTCTTGCCGGAACCCAAGGCGATGACCTTGGCCTCCTGCGGCTTTTCCTTGGCGCTGTCCGGAATGATGATTCCGCCGCGAACCTGTTCTTTTTCCTCGATGTGCTGCACCAGCACGCGATCACCGATGGGTTTGATGTTTACTTTAGCCATATGGTTATTGGTGGGGGGTTGAGTTGAAAAATCGGGGGGAGAAAGGCGAGCCCGTTCCGGCGCCGGAACGGGCTCGCGCGAATTCACTTCTTGTCCTCGTCGACAATCTCGACGTCGGCATCGACGACCTTGCCTTCCTTGCGGGACTTTTTTGCCTCGCCGGCACCCGCTTCACCCTGGGCGCCAGCCTGCGTCCCCGGGTTGGCCCCGGCGGCGGCCGCGGCCGCCTGTGCCTGCTGGTAGAGCTCGGCGCCGATCTTCGAGAGGTTCTCGAGGGCGGCCTTCATGCGGGCCGTGTCGTTGCTCTCGAGGTCCTTCCGGCCATCCTTGATCGCGGTCTCGAACTTGGACTTCACGTCGCCGGGCAGCTTGTCGCCGGCTTCCTTGAGCGTCTTCTCGAGCTGGTAGAGGGTGGTGTCGAGCTGGTTCTTGGTCTCCACCGTCTCCTTGCGCTTGGCGTCCTCGGCGGCGTTGAGCTCGGCCTCCTTGGTCATCTTCTCGACCTCTTCCTTCGAGAGGCCCGACGAGTTCTGGATGGTGATCTTCTGCTCCTTGCCCGTGCCGAGGTCCTTGGCCGAGACGTGCAGGATGCCGTTGGCGTCGATGTCGAAGGTGACCTCGATCTGCGGCGTGCCGCGCGGCGCCGGCGGGATGCCGTCGAGCTTGAACGTGCCGAGGTTCTTGTTGTCGCGGGCCATCGGGCGCTCGCCCTGCAGGACCACGATCTCGACGCCCGGCTGGTTGTCGCTGTAGGTCGAGAAAATCTGGGTCTTCTTGGTCGGGATGGTCGTGTTGCGCGGGATCATCGGCGTGGCGACGTCACCCGCGGTCATGATGCCGAGGGTCAGCGGCGTCACATCGAGCAGCAGCACGTCGCGCACGTCGCCCTTCAATACGCCGCCCTGGATGGCCGCGCCGACGGCGACGACCTCGTCCGGGTTGACGCCCTGGTGCGGCGGCTTGCCGCCGAGGCCGCGCGCGATCTCGACGACCTTGGGCATGCGGGTCATGCCGCCGACGAGCACCAGCTCGTCGATCTTGTCGGAGCTGACGCCGGAGTCCTTCAGGCAGTTCTTGAACGGCTGGATGCAGCGCTCGAAGAGCGTGTCGCAGATCTGCTCCATCTTCGCCCGGTTGAGCTGCACGGTCAGGTGCTTCGGCCCGGAGGCGTCCGCCGTGATGAACGGCAGGTTGATGTCGTAGATGGTCGCCGACGACAGCGCGATCTTGGCCTTCTCGGCCTCCTCCTTCAGGCGCTGGAGCGCCATCGGGTCCTTCCGGAGATCGATGCCGTTTTCCTTCTTAAAGTTGTCCACCAGCCACACGATGATGGCGTCGTCCCAGTTGTCGCCGCCGAGGTGCGTGTCGCCATTCGTGGCCTTGACCTCGAACACACCATCGCCGATCTCGAGGATCGACACGTCAAACGTGCCGCCGCCGAGGTCGAAGACCGCGATCTTCTCGTCCTTCTTCTTGTCCAGGCCGTAGGCGAGCGAAGCCGCGGTGGGCTCGTTGATGATGCGGAGCACCTCCAGGCCGGCGATCTTGCCGGCGTCCTTGGTGGCCTGGCGCTGGGCGTCGTTGAAGTAGGCCGGCACCGTGATGACCGCCTGCGTGATCTTCTCCCCGAGGTACGCCTCCGCATCAGCCTTCAATTTGCCGAGCACAAAGGCCGAAATCTGCTGCGGGGCGAACTGCTCCGTCTTGTCGCCCACCTGCACCTCGACGTAAGCGTCGCCGTTCTTGCCCGGAACGACCTTGAACGGGAAATTGCGGGCTTCTTCCGAGACCTCGGTGAACTTCCGCCCGATCAGGCGCTTCGCGGAAAAGACGGTGTTCTTCGGGTTGGTCACAGCCTGCCGTTTGGCGGCCTGGCCGACGATGCGCTCGCCGGTCTTGGTAAAGGCAACCACCGACGGGGTCGTGCGCGCGCCCTCTGCATTTGGAATCACCACGGGTTCGCCGCCTTCCATGACCGCCATGCACGAGTTCGTCGTGCCCAGATCGATGCCGAGAATTCTGCTCATGCGCAAATCCCAGCAATGCTCGTGCCTCGCACCGTCCATATTTCTACCAGCTTATCACCAATGAGATAAGCTCACCAGGGGCACCACTGCGTTGCGCCACACCGCCGGTGATCGACGCCATGCTGTCACACCATGTCACACCTGCGCCCGACTCCGGCGCGCGGTCGTTTGCCAGCGCCGGCCGAATATGCAGCTTACCGGCCTCGCCGGTCGCTCCAACTTACCCCGATCGAAAACTGAATGAAGCCCCTCCACGCCCGCTCGCTCACGCTCGCCCTGCTGATCTTTTGCGCCGACGGGTGTGCCGGCGAACTGTGGTTGCGGAATGGCCGGCTGGTCGATCCGGTCGCCCGCACGTCAATCCGGACCGACATCGTCGTGGCCGACGGCCGCATCATCCCGACCCCGCCCGGTCCGCCTCCCGCCTCCGCCGAAGTGGTCGACCTGGCCGGCAAGTGGATCATCCCGGGCCTGGTCGATCTCCACGTTCATTCCTATGGCAACGTTTTCGCCGACGGGACCGACCAGGACCTCGATCCGCGGGCGACCGCCCGACTGATGCTCTATTGCGGGGTGACGGCTTACCTCGAGCTCGGGACACGCAACCTCGACGACATCTTCGCCGCGCGCGACGCCCAGCGCACCCACGCAACCGCCTCCGCCAACGAAGCCGACATCTACTGCGCCGGGCTGGCATTCGGACCCTGGAGCCTGTCGTCACCCGAGGCGGCCAAGGCGACGCTTTCCGCCTACATCAGCCGCTGGCATCCCGACGTCATCAAGCTGCTGAACGGCCGGTTCTCGAACCGCCCCGGCATCCCGCCCGATGTTCTCCGCGTCGCCGTCGCCACGGCGCGAGCCGCCGGGATCAAGACCGTCGTCCACATCAGCACCTGGCAGAATGCCCGCGATACCCTCGCAGCCGGAGCCGATGCCATCACGCACTTCGACGATGACGAAATCGTCCCCGCCGACCTCGTCGGCCTCTGGGCGCGGCAGAAGACGCTCTCCATCCCGACCATGGCGGTGCAAAGCGACGTGGCCAATTTTGTCCGGACGCCGGTCCTGCTCGACGATCCCCTGCTCAAGGCAGTCGCTCCCGCCGCCGGCATCGGCTCCTACCGCGACGTCGCGCGTTTCAGCGACCGCGCCCGGCGCACACTGCGGTGGCAGAGCGATGACATGGCCAATGACACGAAAACCTTCCAGAAACTGCAGGCCCAGGGCATCCCGATGCTGGCCGGGTCCGATACCTGCAACCTCGGCACCTTCCAGGGCTATTCCCTCCACCGGGAAATCCAGCTGATGCAGCAGGCCGGTTATCCGCCCTGGGAGGCGCTGGCGGCCGGGACAACGAGCGCCGACGCATTCCTGGGACGATCGGCCGGCATCCATCCGGGCGAAGTGGCCGAGCTGGTCGTGCTCGATGCCGATCCCATCGTCGATGTCGCCAACACCGAGAAGATCCATGCCGTCCTTCACCATGGCCGGATGGTCGATCGCGCGTCGCTGCTGCAAGCGCCGCGCGGTTGAAATTCCCGGCAATCGGGCCAGTATTCCCGCATGGAGCAGCTGCCAGTCCCCGCCACGGTGCCGGTCATGACGCTGCCCAACACCGTTTTCTTCCCCCAGGCGCTGCTCCCGCTCCATATCTTCGAGCCCCGCTATCGCCAGATGCTGCGGGACGTGCTGGCCACCGACCGTCTGTTCGCCGTCGGCCAGCTCGACGCCCGCCGGCAGGCCAGGTCCAGGTCCCCGGAGCCATTGCACCCGATGGTGTCGGTTGGCGTCATCCGCGCCTGCCAAAAGGGCGAACACGGCACTTCCGACCTGCTGCTGCAAGGCGTCTGCCGCGCCGCCGTGATCGAAATCGTCCGCGAGGAGCCCTACCGCGTCATCCGCATCGCACCGGTCCCGACCACGACGGGTGCGCACCAAGCCGAACTCGAGCTGCTCCGGCTCGAGGTCATGCGGCTGCTCAACCTGCGGCGCCGGCTGGGGACGCCCGCGCCCAAGGGCATGACCCAGTTTCTCGAGAGCATCGAGGACGTCGACACGTTTGCGGACGTCGCGGCCTTCAACATGTGCGAGGACGGCCTGCTCAAGCAGCGCCTGCTCGAAACCGTCGTGACGCGCCGGCGCCTCGAGCTGTTCGCCGCCGCCCTGAAGGCTGAGATCGAAATGCAGCGGTTGCGCCGCCGTCTCCAGGGCCCCCTGGCCGACGACGGCATCGTGAACAACTGACGACGTCGCCCGGGTTACTCGGCGGGCTTCGGCGCCTGCGCCTCGTTCAGGAGGCGGCGCGCAGCCGGGTCGTCGGGCAGCAGGCGCACGATCTCGCGCGCGAGGATGACCGCCGTCTCCTCGTCACCGCCGGCCAGCCGGTCGCGCACCAGCTTGAAGGCGGCGCTGCGCGCGGCGCCCCCGCGAACCACGAGCTCCTTGAGCGCGTCCAGGGCGAGGGGCCGTTGGTACAGGCCGAGGCGGATCGACACCTCGCGGGCCTTCAGTTCCATGCGCGCGCCCTCGAGCCAGGCGGGTGGCTTGTCCTGCAGGTACCGCAACAACTGCGCCGCCTGGGTCCATTGGCGCGCCTCAATGTGGCGGTCCAGCGTCGCCAGGGCTGCCGCGGCCGAAGCCGCCGCCGGCGCCAGGTCGTCGGCCATGGGCAGGGCTTTCAACGCCAGCCGCACCCGGCCGGTCGCCGCGGGGGCCGATTCGATTTCGCGGTACAGCACCTGGGCGGCATCGGGCTTGCCGTGGTCCGCGAGCCAGCTGACGGTCTCCACGAGGCGGACGATCAGCGCCTCGTCGCGGTTCCGGTCGAGGAAGGACTGGGCGAGCCCGCGGGCGTTCAGCGGGTCGAGGGTCACGAAGGCGAGCTTGATCTCGCGGAGGGCGATTTCGGCTTCCACCGTCGGCAACCAGGCCGGCTTTTGCGCCCGGATGGCCCGCAGCAGGTCGCGGGCCGCCACGGGTGAATTGGCCTGCATGAGATCGTCGAGCTGTTTCAGCGCCTCGGCGCCGGTGGCCGGCAGCGCCGGTGCCGTGGCCGACGGCTTCGCCTCCGGGGCCGGGGCGGCGGCGAGCCGCGCCGCGAAGCGCGAACGCGCGGCCAGGAGCGTATCCGTCTGGGGATAACGCCGGAGCCCGGCCTGCACCACGCGCTCGGCCCCGGCGGCGTTGCCCGCGTTTTCCAACACGGTCATCGCCCGGAGAAAGCTCGGCAGCTGCGCCTGAATCCGCCCTTCCGCGAGGTGCGCCAGGAGGAAATCGACCTGGTCCGGCGCGCCGGTGAAGGCGGCGCGAGTCAGCCGCCGGACGAATTCCGGATAGAAGCGCTGCGCCGGCTTCAGGGTGTCGACGCTGTTTTCCCATTCGCCCAGCCGGCGCATCGCGTCCTCCAGTTTCCCCTCGAGCAGCGCTTCCTCGGTCAGGTGGACCTTGAAGGCGAAACTGCTGTGCCGGTTGCCGACCGCGACCATCTGCGCGCGGGTGATCACCTCGGGCAGCCGCAGCTCCACCGCCAGGGCGGCGACCGCCTGCATGGCCGCATCATCGGCCCCAAAGAGCCGGAAATATTCGCGTTGCGCCGCCTCCAGCAGCGTCGGGCGGTTCAGCCGGTGCCAGGCCCGGATCGCAAGAAGATAGGGCGCCGGCGAAAGCGGCGCCGCCGCCTTCAGGCGCCGCAGCGCGGTCTGCAGCAGCTCCCCGTCCCCGGCGGCCACCGCCAGCTCGGCCTCCTGGCGGGCCCGGCTCGCGTCGTCCGGGTTGGCGGGGGGATGGGCTGCCGCGAATTGGCGCGCCTCGTCAAAGCGCCGGCAACGCACGAGGTATTCCAGGCGCGTGGCCACGAGCAGGCGCGCGTCGACCTCGCCGGGCGGCGCGACGATGCCGTCCAGCAGGGCGCCCGCCTCGCCGTTCCGCTCGAGGTCCAGCAGCTGGACGACCTTCGCGCACTGCAGCAGGAGCCGGGATGAGGGCGGCAGCGTGGCGGCGCGCGCCTGGAGCAAATGGTCGATCACCTCGAGGGCATGGGCATGAACTTGCTGGCTGGCATAGTACCCAAGCAGGCCGGACAGGAAGTCGCGATCGTCGCCCGCATAAGGCAGCCCCTCCTCGAGCACCGTCAGGGCGGCTTCGGGCTGCGACGGTGCGAGGATCCGGGCGAGCAGCAACCGGCCGGTGGCGTTGCCGGGCGACCGGGCCAGGCCGACGCGGAGGTTGTAGTAACCCTCGACAAACTGGCGCGCCCGGATCTCGTCCATGGCCGCCAGGATGGCGGTGTCGCCGCGTTTGACGCGCAGGCCCGGCCAGCGCCACGGCGCCGCGAGATCAAGCCAGCCGACCTGGTTGTGCGGCTCGCGATTGAGCCACAAAAACAGCCCGAGCGAGCCCAGCAGCCAGCCGGCCGCCGCCAGCACCGCCAGGGCGAGCAGCAGCCGCCGGAAATAAAACTCCAGGAGCCACACCGTCTCGCCCTGGGGGTTCATGGCCGCCGAGAAATGCACCGGCCAGATCCCGGGCGACCGGCCCGCTGCGGGGCGGCTGGCCGCCTTGACACGAAATTGCATGCCCAACCACTGCCGGGCGGATCCCGGCCTGCCAAGCCTACTCGTAGCGCAGCGCCTCGATGGGATCGAGGTTGGCGGCCTTCATGGCGGGATACAATCCCGCGGCGATGCCGATGCCGGTGCAGACCACGAGGCCGATCGTGGCCCAGTCCCACGGGAACACGACCTCCGCCTTGAAGATGAACCGCGCCACGAGGTCGCCGCCGATGACGCCCAGGCCGATCCCGACGAGGCAGCCGAAAAGGGAAAGCACCACCGCCTCGATCAGGAACTGCGTCAGGATGCTGACCTTGCGGGCGCCAATCGACTTGCGGACGCCGATCTCCTTGGTGCGCTCGGTCACGCTCACGAGCATGATGTTCATGATGCCGACGCTGGCCGCGAGGAGCGCGATGCCGCTGATCACGAGCGCCCCGGCGCGAACCGCGTCGGCGATCTTGGCGAACCAGGCGATGAGCGAATCGTTGGAATAGACCTCGAAATCGTTGTCGTCCTCCGGCTTCAACTGGCGGACGACGCGCATCACGGTGATGGCCTTGTCCAGGGTCTCGTTGTAGCGGACCTGCGACGGCGCCTGCGTGGCGATGTTCACGGTCATCTGGTCGCCGCCGAACTCCGACATGAACCGCGTGATGGGGATGATCGCGATGTCGTCCTGGGTCTGGCCGAACGAATTGCCCTTGCTCTCGAACACGCCGACCACGCGGTAGGCGTGGCCGCCGATCGCGATCTGCTTGCCGAGAGGCGTCTCCGCCGGGAACAGCTTTTGCACGACCACCTGCCCGATGACCACCACGGGGCGCGCGAAGTCGACGTCCTCGGAGGTCAGGTTGCGGCCCAGCTCGACCGTGAACTGGTTCGACTCGGTGAAATGCTCGTTCGTCCCGAGGAAGCTCAGCCCGGGCTCGGTCTTGCGGTTCTGGTAGGTCGCCTGCACCACCCCGTTCCGGTAGGCGGCCTTCAGGCAAACGATGTCGGAAACATCCTCCATCAGTCGCTTGTAGCGCATCGCCTCCGGCAGCGTGATGTTGCGCCGCAGGTCGAACTTCCGCCGGTTGTTGCCCTCGTTGTTGATCAGCGGATATTTTGCGAACTGGAACATGTTGGACCCGAGGAAGCTCAACCCGCTTTCGATCGAACCGCGGAGGGCGGAGACGGCCGTCATCACGCCGACCACGGAAAACACGCCGATGGTGATGCCCGCCATCGTCAGGCCGGAGCGCAGCTTGTTCACGCCGAGGGAGGCGAAAGCCATCCGGATGATTTCGTTGAGGAGCATGGCCTTATTCGTAGCGCAGGGCCACCACGGGATCGAGGCGGGACGCGCCCCACGCCGGCGCAAAGCCGGACACGATCCCGGTCGCCACCGATACCAGCATGCTGACCAGGATGAGACTGCTGGAAAATGCGATGGGCAGCGCCGGCATGGCCTGCCGGAGCACCACGCTCGTGCCGAACGTGAAGGCCAGGCCGACGATCCCGCCGATGACACTGATCGACACGGCCTCGATGAGGAACTGCAGGAGGATGGTGCGCCGGCGAGCCCCCAGGGCCTTGCGCGTGCCGATCTCCTTCGTGCGCTCCTTCACGCTCACGAAAGTGATGTTCATGATCCCGATGGCGCCGACGAACAACGCCAGCCCCGTGATGAACAGTCCCGCCATCGCGACGCCGCGCTTGATCGGGTCGAGCTGCTCCTTGAACGCTTCCTGCTGGTTGACGTTGAAATTGTCGCGTTCACCGGGAAGCTGCCCGCGGACGCGGCGCATGTCACCGACCAGTTCCTCGGCGGCGGCGGCCAGCTTGGTCTTGTCCTTGACCTTCACCCGCAGCTCGACCCCATAACGCGTGCCCCAGATCCGCTTCATGGTGTTGAGCGGCAGGATCACCTGGTTGTCCAGGCTGAAGAGCCCGAGAAAGTCACCCTGCTTGGCGAGCACCCCGATGACCTTCAGGTGCAGCCCGCGGATCGTAACCTCCTGGTCGAGGGAGGAGCCATTGGGAAAGAGCTGCTCGGCGACGGTCGAGCCGAGGACGATGATCGGGCGCCCCGCGCTCGCCTCGACGTCGGTGAACAGCCGGCCGTCCGCCACCTCGGCGGTGACCAGCCGCGAGTAGTCCGCGGTGGTGCCGAGCATGAACACGCCGCTGACGCTGTTGGCGCCGGCCGAGACGCTGCCGTTCCGTCCCACGGTGGGCACCGCGACGTCCAGCAGCGTGCCCGGCGTGCTCTCGATGATGCGGTTGAGCTTGTCGGCATCCTCGACGTGAAAGGGCGGGCGGTTGATGTAATTCCACCAGTCCTCCACCCCGCTCCACGGCCATTTCTGCACGTAGAGCACATCCTCGCCCAGCATCGCGAGGCTGTTCTGGAACACGACGTTGATCCCGTTGATGGCCGTGCCCATCAAGGTCACGGCCACGATGCCAATGATGACGCCCAGCGCCGTGAGCACCGACCGCATGGCGTTGGCCCGGATCTGCGCCGCCGCGATCCGGACCGACTCGGTAAACTCGTAGATCCAGCGGGTCATGGTCCGGGGGAATGAAGCGGGACCAAAGGATGCTTCGTCGCGGGTTGGGTGTTTTTGCCGTTCACAAGGCGTGTGTTCAGGGTGTCCCGACTGCCGGCGGGGTCAAGGCGCCGGGCGAGGCCGGGCCGCGGGTTCAGCCGGCCTCCTTGTCGCTCTCGATCAGGCCGTCGCGCAACCGCACGATGCGGCGGGCGTGGCGGGCGATGTCCTCCTCGTGGGTGACCACGATGATGGTGTTGCCCTGGGCATAGAGTTCCTCGAACAGCTGCATGATCTCCTCGCCCGTGCGGGAGTCGAGGTTGCCGGTGGGCTCGTCGGCCAGGATGATGGACGGACGGTTGACGAGGGCGCGGGCGATGGCCACCCGCTGGCGTTGTCCGCCCGAGAGTTCATTCGGCCGGTGGTGGATGCGGTCGCCCAGGCCCACGTTTTCGAGTGCCTGGATGGCCCGCAGGTGGCGCTCGGACGGCGCGATCCCGGCGTAAATCAGGGGCAGCTCCACGTTGCGGAGGGCGTCCGATCGCGGCAGGAGATTGAAGGTCTGGAACACGAACCCGATCTCGCGGTTGCGGATCCCGGCGAGTTCGTCGTCGGTCATCGCGGCCACGTCCTTGCCGTTGAACTCGTAGTGCCCCGAAGTGGGGGTGTCGAGGCAGCCGAGCATGTTCATGAGGGTGGACTTGCCGGAACCCGACGGGCCCATGACGGCCAGGTATTCGTTCCGGTGGATGCCGAGAGAGACGCCACGCAGGGCGTGGATGATCTCCTCTCCCATCTTGTAGAGCTTGCTCACGGCCCGGATGTCGATGACCAGGGCCCCGGGCGGGCGGACCGTCCGGTGGGCGGTGGAAGCGGGAGCGGGCGGAATCATGGTGCCGGAATGAGGACCAGGTTCACTTCTTTTCGTCGGGTTTGGGCTTGTCGATCATCACCGCGGAGCCGTCCTTCAGGCGGCGGCTGATCGCAGCGTAGGTACCCGAGACGACCTCGTCACCCGCCTTGAGGCCGGATTTGATTTCGATGTAGGTGTTGTCGGCGATGCCCGAGTCGACCTTGACCATCTTCACGGTGTTGCCGGTCTTGACGAACACGACGTGGCTCAGTTTCTCGCGCTCGCGGCGGGCGGCTTCGCGCTCGGCCGCGGGATCGATCGCGCTGCCGGTGCGGTTTTCCGCCGCCTTGTTGGTCTTCGCCCGCAGCTCCTCGGAGGTCAGCCCGCCCTCGGCCCGGACGGTGACACTTTGCAGCGGAACCGACACGACATTCGTCACCGTCTCCGTCATGATGTCGGCGGTCGCACTCATGCCCGGGCGCAGCTGCGCGTCGCGATCGGTGATGCTGATCTTCACCAGGAAATTGGTGACGTCGGTCGACTGGGCCTGCTGTTGCGACGTGGCGGTACCCGAGGTCAGCGCCGAGGAGCTGATCTCGCGCACCACGCCGGCAAACTTGCGATTCGGGTAGGCATCGATGGCGACCGAGGCCTTGTCGCCGATCTTGACGTTGACGATGTCATTCTCGTTGACGAGCACCCGCAGTTCCATGTTGGACAGGTCGGCCACCCGCATGATCTCCGTGCCGGCGAATTGGCCGCCGCCGATCACGCGTTCGCCGATCTCGCTGGAGTGGGAACTGATCGTCCCGTCCATCGGCGCGTAGATCGTGGTCTTGCCGAGCTGGTCGCGGACCTGGTTGAGCGAGCCCTGCGTGCTGCGGATCTGGGCCTGCGCGTTCTCGTAGTTGGCCTGCGCGACCTCGAGCTGGGTCTTGGCCAGGGTGTAATCCGAGTCGGAAATCAACTTCTTCTGGTAGAGATCCTCGCTGCGTTTGAAGTCGTCCCCGGCCTTGAGCAGCTGGGCCTTGCTCTGGACGGCGATGGCTTGCGCGCCGACCAGGGAGGCTTCCATCCCCTCGACCTGGGCCTTGTAATAGTCCTGCTTGATGCGCACCAGCACGTCCCCCTTCTTGACCAGCTGCCCCTCCTTGAACGGCAGGTCGGTGATCTCACCGCCAACCTCAGGGGTGATCTTGACCTCGACCTCCGGCTGGACCTTGCCGGTGGCGGTCACGAGGTGGGTCAGGTTGCGGACCGCGGCCTTTTCGACCGTCACCGGGATGGGCGGCTCCTTCTGCCGCGACTTGGCGATCGCGGCGGCGATCACGGCGATGAGCACCAGCGAAGCGAGCACGACGATGAGCGTGCGTTTCGATTTCTTCTTCTTCGCCGGCACGGCGGGCTGGGCAGGTTGGTTCGTAGGGTCAGGCATGGGAAACAGGTGGTCGGTTAGGTTGAAGGCAAATGGTCGGCCTTGGCCAGCGCTTTACGCGAGGTCTCCCGCTCCGTCCCTAAACACAGAGGGGCCCCGGTGGGACCCCTCTGCAACACAACTGATAACTACGAACGGGGTCAGGTAAGCGGCGGGGGCGGACGGCGGGAAGGCCGGAGCGACAGGCCGGGGGTTTTTGGCGTCAAGCACCCCCAATGCGGGGGTCGAACGGGCAGGTTGTCCGGGCGGGTGGCGCATGGGCGAAATACACCCGGGTTTTCGCGCAAGTTGCACCCAGATTTGATGAACGGCTCCTGCGGCCGGATGAATGGCGCCCACCCGCCCCCGGGCGTCAGCGATCGAATTCCCACGCCAGCGCCGCGCCGACGATGCCGGCGTCATTGTGCATCCGGGCCGGCACGACCTTGGCGCGCGTCTTGATGAAGCGGAGCCACTTGTCGGCCTTCTTGCTCACCCCGCCGCCGACGATGATCAATTCCGGCGAGAAGAGCCGTTCCATCACCGCCAAGTAGACGTTCACGCGCCGGGCCCAGTGATGCCAGGTGAGCCGCCGGCGCTTGCGCACCGCGGCGGCCGCGTAGCGTTCAAAGGGCTTGCCCCGCCAAGGCACGTGCCCGAGCTCCGCGTTCGGGAACAACCGGCCCTGGTAGAACAGCGCCGAGCCGATGCCCGTGCCAAACGTCAGCATCAGCACCGTGCCCAGGGCCCCGCGCCCGGCGCCGAACTTCATTTCCGCGAGACCGGCGGCATCGGCATCGTTCATCAGCCGCACCCGGCGGCCGGCGGCGCGGCCAAAAAGCGCGGCCCCGTTCCTGCCCTCCCAGTTCGGGCCCAGGTTGCCCACCGCGCCAATCCAGTCGCCCTTGATGATGCCGGGAAAACCAAGGCTGACGGGTCCCTTCCAACTGAAGTGCCGCACGATCTCACGCACCGCCGCCACGCCCTGGCGCGTCGGGCACGGCGAAGCGACGGGCACGCGGTGCCGCTCGGCGAGCAGCCGGCCGGTCCGGGTTTCGACGGGCGCGCCCTTGAAGGCGGAGCCACCGACGTCAATGCCGAGCACTTTCATGGGGGCCGGAAGCTAGGAGGCTTGCCCGCCCCTTGGCAACTCCTCGCGCGCCGCCACCAGCTCGACCTCAAAGTAGAGGGTCTGGCCGGCCAGCGGATGGTTGGCATCCAGCGTGACCTCGTCACCCTCGATCGCCAGGACCGTCACGACGGGATCGTGCCGGTCGGGCCCGGTCTGGAACTGGTCCCCCACCTTCAACTCGGCCACCGGCAGCCGCGCTCGCGGCACCTTTTGCACCAGCGCGGACTCGCGGAGACCGTAACCGCGCTCCGGGGGCACGGTCACGGATCGCTTCTCCCCGGGCGCCATGCGGCCGAGGTGTTCCTCCAGGCCGTCGATGACCTGCCCGGCGCCCTCGAGGCATGCCATGGGCTGGTTCCCGCGCGAGGTGTCGAGGATGCGTCCCGCGGCATCGCGCAGGGTGAAATGGAAGCTGAGGATCCGGCTCATGTTTCCTGGCGAAGCACGGCGAGCGGGGGGTGATCACAGATGCCGCGGTTCGAAACCAGCCCGGTCGCCACCGTGATGGCGCTCACCGCCGCCCAGCCGGCCACCAGCACCAGCAGCGAAGGCTGGGACCACTTCATCTGGAACACATAGTAGGCCAGCGCCCAGTTGGCCCCGACGGCCAGCACCGCGCCGACGGCGGCGCCCAGCGTGCCGAGCGCCAGGTACTCCGCCAGCATGATGCGATTCACCTGCGCCTTGGTGGCGCCCAGCGTGCGCAGCAGGACGCTCTCGCGCAGCCGCTGCGCCCGGCCGATCAGCACCGCGCCGGCGAGGACGATCACGCCCGTCACGACCGTGAACAGCGCGAGGAATTCCACGACGAAGGTCGCCTTGGCATAGACGCCATCGATCGCCTGCATGATGATCCCGAGGTCGATCGCCGAGACGTTCGGCTGGGCCTGCACGACCGCCTGCTGCACGCGCGCCGACTGTTCCGGCGAATCCACGCGCAGGGCGACGACATGGAATTTCGGCGCGCCCTCAAGCACGCCCGCGGGGAACACGATGAAGAAGTTCGGCTGCAAACGCCGCCAGTCGACGTGCCGCAGGCTGCCCACGTAGGTCTTGACCGGCACGCCCTGCACGTCCCACACGAGCTCGTCGCCCAGCTTCACCCGCAGGTCGCGCGCGAGGTCCTCCTCGACCGAAACCGGCACCCGCGGCGCCCCCGGCGACACGCGCCCGGTGAACCGGCCGGCCGTGACCGTCTCGGTGTCGCTCAATTCCGCGCGGTAGGTCGAGCGATATTCGCGCCGCAGCGTCCAGGCCGGAATGCGCGATTCCGATTCCTTCAGGATGTCGGCCACGTCGCGTCCCTTGATCGCGGCCAGCCGCATGGTGACGATGGGGGCGTGTTGCCGCGCCGGTGCGCCGTTCGCCGCGACGAGCTTGAGCAGCGGGTCGATCTGGTCGTCCTGGATGTCGAACAGCATGAGGTTCGGCCGGTCGTTCCCGCCGGCGATGCGCAACTGCCCGAGCAAGGTGTCGCGCGTCAGGTAGAGCGTCATCATGAGGAACGTGCCCATGCCGAGCGAGACCAGCAGGAGCAGCGTGCGGTTGTTCGGGCGGTGCAGGTTCGCCACCCCCTGGCGCCAGGCGTACGGAAGGCGCCGGGGCGTGAGGCGGCGTGCCAGCCAGGAAATCAACCGCGCCAGGCCCGCCAGCACCGCGAAGCCGAGCAGGAACGCCAGGCCGAACCCGACGCCCCAGCGCAGGCGGCCCGTCTGCCCGATGGCGAAGGCAAAGATGGCCGCCACGATGAGCCCCGCGAGCGCCAGCTGCAGCCAGTCGCGCCGCCGGCCATTTTCGCCCGCAAAGGCCGACCGCAGCGCCAGCAGCGGCGAAACCCGCCGGACCTCGAGCAACGGCATGAGCGCAAAGAGCACGCTGACCACCAGGCCCGCGCCCACGCCGCGCGCCACCGCCGGCCACGAGATCACGACGTCGAAGGAGAACGGCAGGAGATCCTTCAGCAAGCCCGGGAGCGCCACCTGCACCACCAGCCCGAGCACCGCGCCCAGCACCGCCCCGAGGATGCCGAGGCCGACGCCCTGCAGCAGGTAGATGGCGAAGCTCGCCCGGGTCGAGGCGCCGAGGCAGCGCAGGATCGCGACCGTCGGCACCTTCTGCCGCACGTGCGCGTGCACCGCGCTGGCGACGCCGATGGCGCCGAGGAACAGCGAGGCAAAACCCACGAGGCTGAGGAACGAATTGACGTTGGTGATCGAGCTGCCGAGCTGGCGCTTCCTTTCCTCCACGGTGTCGACGCCGAGCCGCAGGTCGCGGAGGCGGTCGCGCTGGTCGCGCACCAGCTTTTCCACGTCGAAACCCGGCGCGAATTTGAAATAAAGGCGGTGCCGCGCGAGGCTGCCGGCCTGGAGCAGGCCCGTGTCGGCCACCGACGCCAGCGGGATGAACACGCGCGGCGCCAGCGTGGCCACCGCCGCCGACTCGCCCGGCACGGCCCGGAGCCCGCCCGCCACCGTGAACTCGGCGCCGCCGAGCCGGATCCGGTCCCCCGGCTTCAGGTTGAACTGCACGAGCAGGCTCTCCTCGAGGATCGCATTCCGGCCGCGGCGCAGTTCCGCGGGGGCCGTCGCCGGGTCCGTGTCGAACTTGCCGTAGAAGGGAAAGCCACCGTCGATGGCCCGCACCTGGACGAGCCGCGTCTGGCCGCCGGCGCCGGGTATCACGAGCATCGAATTGAACGCAACCTCGCGCGCCTGCTCGCCTCCCAGGCTGGCGGCGAACTTCCCGGCGTCGCCCTCAAAGGCGTTGCGCGAGGTCAGCGTCAGGTCGGCGCCGAGGAGGGTCTTCGTCTGTTCCTCGATGGCGCGGCGCAGGTTGTCGCGCAGCGCCCCGACCGCAACCAGCGCCGCCACGCCGAGCACGATCGCGAGCGAGAACAGCGCCAGCCGCCGCCGGCTCGCCCGCGTGTCCCGCCACGCCATGCGCAGGATGAAACCCATGGTCAGGCCCCCACCGGTTCGTCCGCCACCACGGCGCCGTTGCGCAGGCGAAGGATGCGCGCGGTGCGGCGTGCCAGCTCCAGGTCGTGCGTCACGAGCACCAGCGTCGTGCCGCGTTCGCGGTTCAGGCCGAAGATCAGGTCAACCATGGCGTGCGCCGTGTCGCCATCGAGGTTGCCGGTCGGCTCGTCGCAGAACAGGATGCGCGGGTTGTTGATGAAGGCGCGCGCGAGGGCCACGCGCTGCTGCTCGCCGCCGGATAGCTGGGCGGGATAATGGTCCAGCCGGTCGCCCAGCCCGACGCGCCCAAGCAGTTCGGCGGCGGCGGACTCCACCGCGCTGGCGCCGCGCAGCTCGAGCGGCACGAGCACGTTCTCCACCGCGGTGAGCGTCGGGATGAGCTGGAAATTCTGGAAGACAAACCCGACGCAGTCGTTGCGCACCAGGGCGCGCTCGTCCTCGGACAGCCGCCCGATCTCGCGCCCGTCGAGCCAGACCGCGCCGGTGGTCGGCTGGTCGAGGCCGGCGCACAGGCCGAGCAGCGTCGTCTTGCCGCTGCCCGAGGGACCGACAATCGCGCACGCGGCCCCCGCCGCGAGCGCGAAGGACACGTCGTGCAGGACATTCAGCTGGCCGGTCGCCGTCCGGTAGGTCTTGGCGAGGCGCTCGACTTTTAGGATGAACTGGCCAGACGTTGGAGGCGGCTCCATGGCCACGACAAAGAGTGAACTTCCGCGAAAGGGCAAAAGCCAAACGTGGCGAACGGTCGCGCTGGGGCTGGGGCTGGCGGCGGCGCTGGGCGCGGCGGAGCCGAAGACCCTGGTGTTCTTTGGCGACAGCCTGACCGCGGGTTATGGCCTCGACCCCGACGACGCCTACCCCGCCCTGATCCAGAAGAAGCTCGACGCGACGGGCGCGGCGTGGCGCGTGGTCAACGCCGGCCTGAGCGGCGACACCACGGCCGGCGGATTGCGCCGCCTCGACTGGGTGCTGAAGCAGCCGGTCGACATCCTGGTGATCGAACTCGGCGGCAACGACGGGCTGCGCGGCATCCCGCCGGACACCACCGAGGCCAACCTGCAGGCCATGATCGACAAGGCCCGGGACCGGGACCCGCACGCCGCCATCGTCCTCGCCGGCATGCAACTGCCCGCCAATCTCGGGGCGGACTACAACCGGCGGTTCGCGACGATCTATCCGGAGCTGGCCCGGCGCAACCACCTTGCCCTCATCCCATTCCTGCTCGAGGGCGTCGGGGGCATCCCCCGCTTGAACCAGGCGGACGGCATCCATCCGACCGCGGAAGGCCATCGCATGGTTGCGGAGACCGTGTGGAACGTTATCAAGGGGTTGCTTTGAAGTTACTCCGGTCCCTCTCCGTCGCGGTCGCGGTGGCTGGCGCCTGCCGGTCCGGCGTGGCCGATCCCGTCGTCAGTTCCGCGGCGACCGTTACCTGGGAGGACAACATCACGCGCACGCCCTTTGCCGGCGCCAAGGACGATGCGTTCACCTATGCGCTGGGGGGCGACGCCGAGTGGCATGACCAGCTCACGCGCGACGTGGCCGTGCAGTACGGGGCCGGACTCGAACTTGAAACCTGCCCGCGCTACGACGGGCTCGACCGGGCCGACGCCAGCCTGCGGCTCGCGCTCCGGCGCAAGGTCGGGCTGGGCCCGTATGCGCCGGCCTTCCGGGCGGAGGTCTGCTATGCGGGCAGCACCTATCGCGATTCCCAGCACGATGGCACGCGCTTCACCGCCAACCTCTCGTGGACCCAGCGCTGGAACGACTCGTGGCAGACGGTGGTCGCGGCCAACTACCTGCAAAACGACGGCCGCGCCGCGTCGTACGACTATCACGACCGCGGCCTGTCCGCCGAGGCGCGCTACGACCTGACGGAGCGATGGCAGCTTTCCGCGGGCGTGCGCCGCCAGTTCGGCGAGGAGGTCGTCTACGCCTGGCTGGGCGGCGCCGGCGCCGCGTACCCCTACGCCTACGCCACCTGGAAGAACGCCGTGGAGATCCCGACCTTTGGCCGGCACTGGTACGGTTATACGATCGATGCGCACGCCGACAGTTTCTGGGTCGAACTCTCGCCGGCGCTCGGGGGCGACAGCTCCCTGCCGTTGCGGTTCGAGCAGACGGCCGTGGTCGGCCGCGGCGAGGGATTTCATACCCGCTTGCTTTCCCTCAGTTTCGTCAAACGCTTCTGACATGCCCGCCCGGATCCTCGCCGTCGCCGCCCTCGTGTTCGGCCTGGCCGCCCACGCCGAGGAGCTGGTGAAGGTCGTCGTCCGGACCACCCTCGACGGCAAGCCGGTGGCCGACGCTGTCGTCTCCGCCACGCCGCTCGATCGTCCCGCGCCGCCGCCGGTGAACCCGGCTCCCGCGCAGATCGAGCAGAAGGACCAGGAATTCCGCCCCTACGTCACTGCCATCCAGGTCGGCACGACGGTCAATTTCCCCAACCACGACACGGTGCAGCACCATGTCTACTCGCTGTCGAAACCGAAGCGGTTCGAGATCCCGCTCTACCAATCCGGCGCCTCGCAGGCGGTGGTCTTCGACAACCCCGGCGTCGTGACCATCGGCTGCAACATCCACGACTGGATGGTCGCCTACATCGTGGTCCTGCCGACGCCCTATTATGCCATGACGGATGCCACGGGCGCCGCCGCCCTCCCGCCGCTGCCCGCCGGGCGCTACCGCCTTGAAGTCTGGCACCCGCGCGCGCCGTCGCCGCTGGGGCAGGAAATCACGTCGGACCCGACCAAGCAGGCGGTCCTGGAATTCTCGGTCGCGCTCAAGCCGGACAAGCGCATCCGGCGCGCCCCGAGCGGCCGGACGAACGATTACTGAGCACCGGGATGGCGCACGGCCCTTTCCAGTTCCGGCGCTTCAGCACCCGGCTGATCTGCCTGCTGCTCGGCCTGCTGGCCGCGGTGCTGGCGTCGGTGTACATGCTGATCAGCCGCGCCAACCTGCGCAACGCCATCGAACACAGCGAATCCAACCTCGAGCTGGGTTCGCGTGTCTTCGACCGCGCGATCCTGCAGCGCATCGAGTCGCTGGCCAACAGCGCCAGCGTCATGTCGCAGGACTACGGGATCCGCTCAGTGCTCCTGCAGGACAAACCCGACACGGCGACGCTCAGCTCGAACCTGAAGAGCTACACGCAGCGGGTCCACGCGCCGGTCATCGCGCTGTTCGATCCCGACGGCCAGCTGCTGGCCAACAGCGATGTCGGGATGAAAAACGAGAACCAGGGCCCGTTCGCTTACCTCATCAAGCAGGCCGCGGCGCAGGACAAGGATCTCCTGACCGGGTTCGCGTACCTCAACGGGGAACTGCACGTGCTCGTGGTCAAACCGCTGTACGCGCCCTACCCGGAAATCGCCGCCTGGTTCGGCCTTGCCTTCCCGATCGACGAGGACTTCGCCCGCGAGATCAAGCGGATCACGCTGCTCGACGTGACCTTCGCCACGGTGGACGACACCGGGGCGTCGCGCCTCCTCGCCTCCACCCTGCCGGTGAGTGACGCCCGGGAACTGCTCCCGGTCGTGGTCGACAACGTCCGCCATCCGGTGCGCCTGCGCACGCTCACGCTTAGCGGAGGCCGCTATGTCACGCTGCTCAAGACGCAGGAACTGCTCGGCGGCGACAGCCCGGTCACGGTCGTGTTGCAGCGGCCGCTGGCCAGCGAACTGGCCGCCGCCCATGACTTGGAGAACGTCGTGGTGCTGATCTCACTCGCCGCGCTGGCGGCGGCCACGCTGGCCGCTTTGTGGATCGCGCGCGGCGTCAGCCAGCCGCTGCAACTGCTCGCCGACCACACGAAGCACGTCGCCACGGGCGATTACTCGAAGCGGCTGACCCTCCGCCGGGTCGACGAGCTCGGGCAGCTCGCCGATGCCTTCAACTCGATGTCCGCCGGCCTGGCCGAGCGCGACCGGGTGCGCGACCTGCTCGGCAAGGTCGTGTCGCCGGAGATCGCCACGCAGCTGCTCCAGTCGGACCTCAAGCTCGGGGGTGAGGAACGCGAGGTCACCATCCTCTTCTGCGACCTGCGCAACTTCACCGGCTTGAGCGAGAAGATGGCCCCGGCCGAGATCCTCCACCTGCTCAACCGCTATCTCGACCGCATGAGCGCGATCATCGAGCAGCACGGCGGCGTCATCGACAAGTTCATCGGCGACGCGATCATGGCGCTTTTCGGGGCGCCGGTCACCCTGCCCGACGCCGCCAGCCATGCCATCGCCGCCGCGCGCGAGATGGCACGGGCGCTCAACGAGCTCAACCGCGAGTTCGCCGCCGAGGGCCGGCCGACGCTCGCCTTCGGCATCGGCATCAACACCGCGCGCGTCGTCGCGGGCAACATGGGCTCGAAGACGCGGCTCAACTACACGGTCATCGGCGACGGCGTCAACCTCGCCTCCCGCCTCGAGGAGCTGACCAAGGAGCCGAGCTACGACACGCCGATCATTGTCAGTGAGACGACGCTTCGCGCCATGTCCGATCCGCCGCCGAGCCGGCAACTGGGCGAGGTCACGGTGCGCGGCAAGGCCGAAGCCGTGCGCATCTATGCCCTGGGCGCGAAGGGCGAATCGCAGGCGCCGTTTGGGTTCTAGCCGCGCCGGCCGGGCCCTGCGCTCGGCGCGAGGATGTCGTCGGGAGCAAACCCCGACCTACGGTTTACCCGCCGGCGCCTCCTGCAGCTTCGCGCGCACGTCCGCCGGGATCGGCTGCGCGACCATGCCATCCTTGCCCCCGGCGGCCACGCAGACGGCGGTCACCTCGCCCGTCGCGACCACCCGGCCGTCCTTGCAAAACTGAAAAGCGTAGGTCACGGAACGCTTCCCGAGCTTCTTGACGAGGAGCTTCACTTCGACGGTGTCGTTGAACCGCAGCGGCGCACGATAGTCGCAACTGACATTGACCCGCGGCCAGCCGACGATCCGGCCCGGCACGAACGAAACCAGGGGCAGATCCAGCGAGCGGTAGAATGCCGTCTCGCACGCCTCCATCCAGCGAAAGTAGTTCGCGAAATGCATGATCCCGGCCATGTCGGTCTCGGCAAACTCGACCTGGCGGGTGAGGCTGAACTCGGAGGGCATGGGGTGAGCATCCCGCGACGCCGGCCTCGAGGCAACGCCGATTCCACCGCGCCGGCGCCGGAACATGGGGCCGCCCGGGGTCAGTGCCGGCTTGTGTCAACCCCGGCCCCGGGTAGCATCCCGCGCCATGAACCTCCTGCATCGCTTTCTGGTTATCGGCGGCCTTGTGGTCGCCTCGCACGCATTCGGGGCCGAAGCCTTCGAGGGCAAGGTCTCCTTCGCCCTCTCGGGCGATCGTGGCCATGGCCAAAACATGGACTATTCGATCAAGGGCCAAAAGCTCCGCGTGGACTTCGACGCGCAGGGCCACGCCGCGAGTTCGATCATGGATCTGGACAAACTGGAGATGACGATGCTCATGCCGGAACAGGGCATGTACATGGTCATGCCGATCAAGAAGCCGGTTGAACAAGCCGCCCAGCACGCGACTGAAGGCACGGCCGAAGTCGAGCGCACCGGCCGCACCGAGACCATCCTCGGCCACAAGTGCGACGAACTTGTGGTCAAGGACAAGGGCACGACCACCAACATGTGGGTGGCTTCCGACCTCGGGACTTTCATGGGCCTGGGCGGCGGGGCGGGCGGGCGGCCGTCCGGCGGCGGCCTGGGCGGGATGTTCGGAGGCGGCCACAAGGCCAGCAGCTCCGCGGGCGCCAAGTGGGAAGAGGCGCTCAAGGGCAAGGGCGGTTTCCCGCTGCGGGTCATCTCCCATGATGCGGCGGGCAAGGAGTCCTTTAAAATGGAGGTCACCAAGATCGAGCCCGGCTCCCTCCCCGATTCCCTCTTTCAGCCTGATCCCGGGCTGAAGAAATTCCAGATGCCCGACATCGGCGGGATGTTCCGGCAGAATTGAGCCGGATGTTGGCGGCGGGTGCCCACACCCCGCCGGTGAATCATTTCTCGCGGGGTGAGGGCACCCCGCTTCCGGAACAACTCCCAAACAAAAGGCCGGGCGTAATGCCCGGCCTCTTGTTGTTCGTAGTTCGAAGGCGCGGCCTATTGGCCGATCTTCAAAAGTTCCTCCGCCGTCCACGGCGCCGTGCGGCCGGCGAGTTCGGCCCGGATCCGGGTGACCGTTTCGGGCTTCACCTCGGGAGCCTTGTTGCCCCATTCGGCGCGCACATAGGTCAGTGCGTGGGCGATCTCGTCGTCCTTGAGGACGCTGCCGAGCGGGGCCATGGAGCTGTTGAATTGCGTCCCGGAGACGGTGATCGGGCCGTTGAGGCCGAGGAGGACGATGCGGACGACCCGTTCCTCCGTGCCCTGCGCCCAGTCGGAGCCGGCCAGCGGGGGAAACGCGCCGGGCACGCCCAGGCCATTGGCCTGGTGGCAGGTGATGCACGTGCGTGAAAAGACGCGCTTGCCCAGATCGTACGGCGTCGCCTGGGCCACCTTCACGGCCCCCGGCTTTTCGCGGCTGGCGTGCTCGTTGTAGACCAGCGGGTCGAAGCGGATGGAATTGTGCGCGAGGTAGATCGAGCCGAAGAAGATCGCGGCGCACATCAGGCCGAGGATGCCCAGCGGCAACAGGGAATAGCCGTGGGCCTTCTCCGGCTTGGTCCGCTGCAGCTGCGCGTGGACTTGCTGGATGCTGTCGTCGCTGGCGCAGGCCTGCTCGAGGCGGAAGTTCTTGTCGGGTTGGGCGCTCATCTTAGTGGCCACCCTCCTTCGGCTCCGCCCCGGGGGCGTTGCGGCTCTTCTCGATCGGGTAGTCGTACGTGTCCTTCAAGCTCAGCAGGTACGTGACGAGCTGCCGCGCGCGCGGCGTCGGCACCACCTCGTAGCCGTCCGGCGGGGCGGCGCGGCCCGTGATTCGCACCGCATAATCGGAAGGCTGGCGGCCCTTGACCGGGTGCACGTCGAACAGGAAGGGATAGGCCGGCATGTTCGTGCCCGGCGCGACCGACTGCGGCGCATAGAGCAACCGGTAAAGGTAGGCGGCATCAACGCCGGCGTGCAGGTCGGCATTGCCCTCGTTGCGCAGATCCGGGCCGATCCGGCTGGAACCGAAGAAGACCGTCTGGTCGCGGATGTAATCGCGGGCATACCCGCCCCGCTGGCCCCATTTGCGGGCGAGGTCGGCGCCGTAGCCTTCGCCGCGCACCTGCTGGGTGTGGCAGGTGACGCAGCCGAGGTCCTGGTAGACCAGGCGACCCTCGTTTGCGACGCCGGAGAGGGGCGCGGGATTGATCGACTCGTCAATCGGGTCCTTGAACTGGCCCAGGTGCCCGAGCTGGCGGTTGGCGGTCATGAGCAACCCGGCCCACGACAGGGCCAGCGCGCAGAACACACCGAGGAAAAGCAGCAGGCCGTTTCTCATGCGTGGCCCTCCTTCGCCGGCGCGGCCGGCAGCTCGAGGTCGGGCGGATTCCGGAACTCGGCCACCACGGTGTCCCGGGGAGCGAGCGGAAACGCGATCCAGGCGAAGTTGACCAGGAAGGCCAGGTGGCCGATCAGCAGGAGGCCGAAGCCGAGCGACCGCCACGTGAACCAGAAGGTCATCCCCTTCGTGACCTCGCTGAAGGCCAACGCGCCGTTGTTGAGCAGGTGCCCCTGCTCCCAGCCGCCGGCCGCCAGGCCCACGACCAGGAACAGCACCCCGATCACCGTGGCGCCCACGTGGGCCTTGACCAGGGCCGCCGACCGCCATTCGCGCTCGGTCAGCCGCGGCAGGATGAAGTAGGCGGCACCGAACATCGCCGTGCTGAAGCAGGCGTAGAACATGAGCCAGTCGCGCAATTCCGCCGCGAGCGTGAACTGCAGGTGCTCGGCCACGCCGCGCAGCGCCAGCAGCAGGTTGGCGGCGGCCGCGAGCACAAAGCCGCCCATGCTCAAAGCGGTGAAGCGCAGGGTGACGCTCCCGCCCAGCGCCCGCCAGCGGCCGGCCAGCGTCCCGAAGAGATTCAGCGCGATGATGACCGACGGGACGACGAGCAGGAAATTCGCCACCACGCCCAGCGTGGGAATCCACACCGGCACCGGGCCGCCGATCAGGCGGCTGCTGCCGGCAAACGCGCTGGCGAGGGCGAGCCACCAGAAGGCCAGCGGGGCCAGGTAGTAGTTGGCGATGGGCTTCCCGAGGATCTTCGGGAGAAGGTAGTAGGCCGCGGCCAGGGCCACCGGCACGAACCACAGGCCGTACAGGCCCTGCACATACCAGGCCTCGACCACCGGCTGCAGGACGCCGTGGACCGGCACGCGGAAGAGCATCACCTGCGCCACCGCGTAGAGCCATGGGAACCAGAAGGCCGCGCCAAACAGGTACCATTGCGACGCAAACACGTTTTCGGTGTTGCGAATGCTGAAGGTCGTGACCGACCAGGCGGCGATCAGCGCGTAGGCCGCCAGCAGCAGGAGGGTCACGAAGCGCGGCATCTCGAGCAGCTCGAAGGAGGTCGAGTAGCCCCCGAGGATGCCGGCCACGCCGAGCAGGATGCCCAGGTTCCAGAATTTCGCGGCCACAAACAGCCAGCCGCCATGGCGGAGCGTCGTGGCCGACAACCGGGCCATCAGCCAGAGGCCGAAGGCGAAGCCGGCATTCATGCCCCAGCCGTAGACCAGCGCATTCTGCGCGGCCGGGGCGAGGCGGCCGTGGGTGAACCACACGCACTCCGACAGGAACGACGGCGTGTGCAGCTGGATGGACGCGCCGAGCTGGAGCAAGCCGCCCGCCAGGAGCCAGAACAGGCCCGCGGCGAAGAAGACCAGCACCGGCCATTTGGCGGAGGCGTCGATCTCCATCTGTTCCGTGCGGTCGTTGGAAGCGGAGTCAGTCATCGGCAGGAATTATTTCTTGGCGTGCTCCTGGACGGTGAGCTCGATGGCGCGGTCGATGGGCAGGCGGACGATGCCGGCCTTCCGGTCAATCCAGCCGTAGGTGGTGAGTTCCTCGTGTTCCTTGGCGCGGTGTTCGGCCAGGAGCTGCTTGCGCTCGGCCGGCGTCCGGATGCCTTCCGGCTGCTCCACCCAGTGCGCCCGCGGCACATAGTATTTCCGGGCCAGCCAGCCAAAGAGCGCGAAGCAAGCCAGCACGATGACCGTGGTGAACACAGGCGTGCGGTGCGGGAAGGCGAAATTGGAGGGCGAGTCGCTCATGGCGCGGTGGGCTCGTGGTGCGTCAGCGACTCGATGATGCGCGGGTCGCGGATCGGGATGAGCTTGGCGGTCGTGAAGCTGCGCAGGTAGGCCCAGGCGCAGATGCCCCCGACGCCGATGGTCGACGAGAGGACCCAGAGCAGGGTGCCGCTGAGGAAAGGCTCGGGGTTGCCGTGGGTGTCCTTGAGCGCCGGCAGGACGTTGTAGCAGATGTCCACGAGGATGATGACCGCCACCCAGACGCTCACGAGCAGGGCGGGCCCGCGGGTGGACTTCCAGCGGTAGAAGAGCCAGGCGATGAACGGGACGAAGAAATGGCCGAAGAGCAGCACCATGCCCACCCACCACCAGTCGCCGTACTCGCGGATGTTGTACCAGAAGGTTTCTTCCGGCACGTTGGCGTTCCAGATCAGGAAGTACTGCGCGAACGTCACGTAGCCCCAGAACACCACGAAGGCAAAAGCCAGCGCCACCATCGCGTGGAAGTGGCCGGTGTTGTAGATGCCCCGGTAGTCGCCGCGCGCGTAGAGCCAGCACGTGATGACCACGGCGAAGGCCAGGGCGCCACGGACACAATTGGCGAAGTACCACACGCCGTACATGGTGGAGAACCAGTGGTACTCCAGGCTCTTCATCCAGTAGATGGCCGCCGCGGTCAGGCTCAGGGCCGTGAGGATGATCCCCATCGCCGCGGTCTTCCGGTTCATGAACGTCCACTTGGGATCGCCGTCCCGGTCCTGCGTGAACGAAGCCTTCCGCAGGCGGGCGGACAACCAGATCCAGATGCCGAAAAACGCCACCGTCATCCCCGCCAGCATGTTCCGGCTGAGGAAGCCGGACTTCTTCTGGTAGAGCATGTCCGCGCCCACCGTGCCGTGGCCCGGGAGATGGTGCGCGAGATCTGTCCACGGCCACACGAGCCCGGGGTTGCTCCAGATGGAGATGAGCAGGGGCAGGAAGAGCACCAGCAGCCACGGGAAGGCGGCCAGGCTGTGCTCCCACTGGCGGCGGATCACGGTCGACCAGCCTGAATCCATGATGTGGTGGATGAAGATCAGCAGCAGCATGCCGATGCAGACGGCCACCCAGTAACAAACCGCCGTCAGGTAAGCCAGGGCCACGTGCGTCGGCGGCGACACGAGGAAACCGGCGGCGGTGAGCCCCAGGCCGGCGAGGCCCGCGATCAGGAAGCGGTTCGCCAGCGACGGAATCGGGACCGGCAGGGTGTGGGATGTGCTCATGTCACTTCAGCCCTCCCCGCTGGTCGGCCGGCACGTCCTCCATCCGGCCGTTGTGCGCGCGCTGCAGGGCGCGCACATACGCAATGACCGCCCAGCGGTCGTACGGGCTGAGCTTGTCGCCGTAGGACATCATCGTGTTCTTGCCGTTCGTGATGGTGTTGAAGATCTCGCCCTCGGCCATCTGGCGCAGGCGGTCGTCGTGGTAGCTGGGCGTGGCCACCATGCCGTAGGACTTGGTGATGCCGTTGCCGTCGCCCAGCGGGCCGTGGCACGGCGCGCAGTAGACGTTGAAGCGGTTCTGGCCGCGGCGAACCACCGCCTCGGTGACCTCGAGGGGAAACCCGCGGGCAAACGAGCCGTCCGGGTTCTTGCCCGCGTACAGGAAGTCGTCGGCGCGGAGGTAGGCCGGGTCGTGGAAGGGCGACTGGACGATGTCGCCGCGCGCATTGCGCTCGACCTCGACCCCGCGGCCCCGGCCGTACGGCACGGTGCCCGGCGGGATCGGCCGGTCGGCGCGGCCGTCGCCGAAGAACTTCGATTCCGCCTGCGGCTTGTATTTCGCCTGGTGGTCCATGTCGGGGAACACCTCGATCGGCGGGCGCGTCGAGCGCATGCCGCGAAAGCCCATGACCGAGAACAGGAGCACGACGAGGAAGGCGAGCGTGAAGTAGGCGTAACGCATCTTATTCCTCGATTTCGGCGATGTCCTGGCCGCCGATCTGCTCGAGCAGGCCGCGGGTTTGCGCCGGGTGGTACTTGGGATCGCTGGCCTCGATCACGATGTAGAAGCGGTCATCGCTGGCGCGGACGAACTGCGGCGCCTTCAGCACCGGGTGGTAGTGCATCGGCAGCAGGTTCACCAGGAACATGCCGGTGATGGTGGCAAAGGCAGTGAACAGGATCGTCAGCTCGTAGGAGATGGGAAACGCGAACATCGGGCTGAAGTAGGGCTTGCCGCCGACGATCAGCGGGTACTCGTAGGCGTTCGCCCACCAGATCAGCGTCATGCCGGTGCAGAAGCCCGTGATGCCGCCCGCGAGCGAGAACCGCGGCACCTTCGAGCGGCGGATGCCCATGGCGGCATCCAGGCCGTGGATCGGGAACGGGGTGATGGCGTCCCAGCGCGAATACCCGGCGTCGCGCACCTTTTCGCAGGCCTGGTAAAGGGCCGGCGTGGTGTCGAAGGCGGCGATGATTCCGTAGGTCTTCTTCATGGCCGTTCAGGCTTGGGATTCGAGGGCCGCGGCGCCGTGGTGGTGATCGGCCCCGTGCGGGTCGGCCTGCGGAATGACCGCCTTGATCTCGGACATCGGCATCACCGGCACAAACCGGATGAACAACAGGAAGAGGACGGAGAACACGCCGAAGGTGCCGAAGAAGGTGAAGATCTCGACGATCGACGGCGAGTAGTAGCCCCAGCTCGACGGCAGGAAGTCGCGGGCGAGCGAGGTCGCGATGATCACGAAGCGCTCGAACCACATGCCCACGTTGACGAAGAGGCAGAGGATCCAGACCAGCGTCGTGTTCTCCCGCACCTTCTTGAACCAGAAGAACTGCGGCGTGACGACGTTGCAGGTCACCATGATCCAGTAGGACCACCAGTAGACGCCGAACGCGCGGTTGATGAAGGTGAAGCCCTCGAACGGATTCGCGCCATACCACGCGATGAAGAACTCCATCGAGTAGGCGTACCCGACCATGGTGCCCGTCGCGAGGGTGATCTTGCACATGCAGTCGATGTGGTACTGCGTGATCAGGTCCTCGAGGCGGTAGATCGCGCGCAGCGGCAGCATCAGGGTCATGACCATGCCGAAGCCGGAGAAGATGGCGCCGGCGACGAAGTACGGCGGGAAGATCGTCGTGTGCCAGCCGGGGATCAACGCGACGGCGAAGTCGAACGACACGACCGTGTGCACCGAGAGCACCAGCGGCGTCGCGATTCCGGCGAGGATCAGGTAGGCCATCTCGTAGTTGCTCCACGCGCGGTTCGAGCCGCGCCAGCCCATGGCGAAGAAACCGTAGATGCGGGCCTTCAGCAGATTGCCGGCCGCGGTGAAGCGGTCGCGCATCGTGCCCAGGTCGGGAATGAGGCCGATGTACCAGAAGAGCACGGACACCGTGCCGTAGGTCGAGACCGCGAACACGTCCCACTCCAGCGGCGAGCGGAAGTTCTGCCAGATGCCGTTGGCGTTGGGGAACGGGAAGAGGAAGCCCGGCAGCACGGCGAACCAGATGCGGCCGACGTGGAACACCGGGAAGATCGCCGCGCAGACGACCGCAAAGATCGTCATGGCCTCGGCCGGCCGGTTGATCGACGTGCGCCACTTCTGGCGCAGCAGGCACAGGATGGCCGAGATCAAGGTGCCGGCGTGGCCGATGCCGATCCAGAAGACGAAGTTGACGATGTCCCACGCCCAGTTGACCGGGTTGGCGTGGCCCCAGACGCCGACGCCGGTGGCGACGAGGTAGGTCAGGCCGGCGACCGTGAACGAGGCGACGAAGGCGGCGACGCCGAAGCACCACCACCACCAGAGCGGGGTCTTGGACTCGACGATCCCGCAGACCTTCTCGGTGATCCAATGGAAGTCGCGGTGGTTCGCCACCAGCACGCGGCGTGGCACCGGCGCCGGGTTGACTTCGGCGAGGATGGCGGGGGCGTCCGTGTCTGCGGAATGGGAACTCATGCGTGTTCGCCCCCGTGTTCCGGCTTGGCGTCCTTGCCTTCACCGTGCTGCGGATGGTTCTTGCGGCTGTATTCGACCCGGCTGAGCGGAAGCGCGGCGTAATCAGGCATGCGGGGGTTCGGATTGCGCAGCTTGGCCAGGTAGGTGGTGCGCGGGCGGATGTTCAGGTAGCCGAGGACGGCGTAGTTGCGATCCTGGGCCTTGAGGCGCGCGACGCGGCTGTTCTCATCCTTGACGTTGCCAAACACGATCGCCTCGACGGGGCACACCTGCTGGCAGGCCGTCCGGACCGTGCCGTCGGGGATCTCGACGTTGCCGCTCGCGCCGGCCTGGCGCTTCTGGGCGATCTTGGCCTGCTGGATGCGCTGGATGCAATAGGTGCACTTTTCCATGACGCCGCGCATGCGCACGGTGACGTCGGGATTCTTCACCATCTTGACCAGCTCGGGCATGTCGTCCTGGTGCCCGATCGGCCCCATGTAGAGCGCATCGAGGGCGCGCTTGTTGAAATCGAAGAAATTGAAACGCCTGACCTTGTACGGGCAGTTGTTCGCGCAATAGCGGGTGCCGATGCAGCGGTTGTAGGCCATCACGTTGATGCCTTCCTCGTCGTGCACCGTGGCATTGACCGGGCAGACCGTCTCGCACGGGGCGAGCTCGCAGTGCTGGCAGGTCATCGGCTGGAGCGAAACCTGCGGGTCCTCGGGGAGGATCTTGTTGCCCTCGGCGCCAAAGGCCGCGGCATCGGCCTGGCCGTCGGAATAATACCGGTCGAGCCGGATCCACTGCATCTCGCGGCCGCGCAGGACCTGGTCCTTGCCGACGATCGGGATGTTGTTTTCCGCCTGGCAGGCGATGATGCAGGCGTTGCAGCCGATGCACGTGTTGAGGTCGATCGACATGCCCCACTGGTGCACACCGTCGAACTTCGCATGCTCGCCGCTGAAGTCCGGCGTCTCGTACAGCGAATTGCCGCGCGGGGTCGTGGTCGACCGGGCGATGGCGATCCGCGTGCGCTGCTCCGGGGAAAGCTTCGCCAATTCCTCCGGACCCATGTCGCCGTACAGCGGCGGGGTCTCCGCCTCCATGCCGAGCGCGGCGGCGAACGCCGGCTCCTCATGGTACTCCTCGAGGTTGGCCTCGCGCACGATGGCGCGGCCCTCCATCGACCAGTGTTCCTGGGTGTTCGCGAGCAGCGCGCGCTGTTCCGTGCGGACCAGCTTCGCGCCCGTCACAAACCCCATGGCGTCGCTCGTGCGGATCGCGTAGGCGTTGCAGCCGGTGCCGGTGCCGATGTGGCCGGAGGCGCTCCGGCCATACCCCAGGGCCACGACCACGGTGTAATTGGAAAGGCCCGGCTGGATGTGGATCGGGCCGCGCAGCGTGCGGCCGTTCACCGTCACCTCGCCGACATGGGCGTTCTCCTTGCCGACGACAAAGTCCGCCTCCTCGACGCGGGCCACCTGCAGCAGGCCGCCCTTCGGCGCGATGCCCATCTCCCGGGCCAGGCGCGGGCTGATGAGGATCGCGTTGTCCCACGAGATCTTCGTCATCGGATCCGGGCATTCCTGCAGCCAGCCGTTGTTGGCGAACCGGCCGTCGTCCATCTTGTGGTCCGTGATGAAGCGGACCTCGAGATTGTCCTTCGAGAGCGCCGCGGGGGCGGGATTCTTCGCGAAGACCGCGGCGGAGCGCTGCGGATCAAAGGCCACGGGGACGACCGGGAAGGCCGAATTCTCGAGCAGGCCGTCGTGCAGGAACTTCTCGAAGGCCTTCAGCGGGTCGCCCGCGGTCAGCCCGCCGAGGGTGGTGCGGACCTGCGTGTAGGCCTCGGCCTCGGTTTCGCCGGCCAGGCGGGCGAGCAGCTCGAGCTCCATCAGGCCGTTGAAGAGCGGCAGGATCATCGGCTGGATCGGCACGATCGTGCCGTCCACCGTGCGGGCGTCGCCCCAGGACTCGAGGTAATGCGTGGCCGCCAGGTGCGTGCCGGCGAGGGCCGACGTTTCGTCGGCGTAATAGCCGAAGCGGATCACATCCGGCACGGACTTCAGCAGCGTGCCAAACTCAAGGTCGGCCGGCGCGTTGTAGGCCGGGTTGCCGTTGACGACGACGAGCGTCCGGACCGCACCGCCCTTGATGGCGGTGGCCAGCGCGGCAATCGTCGACGCGCCGTCCGGCTCCGCCGCGACGAAATCCACGGTCTTGCCGAGGTTGCCGAGCTTGGCGTTGATGGCGTTGACGAGCACGTGCACCTGCACGGGCTGGTGCGCGCCGGCCACCACGAGGCTCTCGCCCTCGTGCTGCCGCAGGTCCTCCGCACACTTCGCAATCCACTCCGGGTTGACGTCCAGCCCCTGGGTCAACGCCGCGAAGACCTTCGTCTCGAGCACCGCATTGGCCAGGGCCGCCGTGAGCGCGAGCATGTGGTTGCTGGCCAGCCGGAGCCGGTGATCCGCCATGCTGCCGGTCAGCGAGAAGCCGCTCTCCGCCACATAGAGGCGGTTCATGTCGTCGTCCGCCTTGACGACGCGCCGGCCCTTGGCGAACTCGCGCGCATAGTAAAGCGCGCCGGCCTCGCTGTGGAGGAAATCGGCGTCGAGGCTGACGATGCGCTTGGCGGCGGCGAAGCGGTAGAGCGGCCGGACATTCCGGCCGAAGGAGGCCTGCGCGGCGGCGACCGGCGGTTCATCCTGCACGGGCTCGTATTCGGCCCAGACGGCGCGCGGGTAGACCTGGCGCAGCTTCGCCACGAGGCGGGCGCGGGTCGGCGAGGACGACTGGTCGGCGAGAAACGCGAGGCCCTCGCCGTTGCCGGCATAGGTCTTGTGGATCGCGGCGAGCAGGTCATTGACCTGGCCGGTGGTCAGGGTCGCGCCGCCCTTCGTGTGCGCCACGGCCCGCTCGGGGTCGTAGAGGTCGAGGACCGAGGCCTGGGCCAGGAGGCTGCTGGCGCCGCCGTGCGGCGTGTAGCTCGGGTTGCCCTCGAGCTTCGTGGGCCGCCCCTGGTGCGTCTCGGCCAGGAGCGGCAGCGCCCATTTCCGCAGCGGCATGGCGGTGGCGAAATAAAGGGGCAGGCCGGGAATCGTGTACTCGACGGATTTCCCGTAGGGCAGGATGTGCGACTCCGGGCGGCGGCAGCCGGCCAGGCCGATGCCACCGAGGGCGAACGACGCCGCCATCAGCTTCATGAACTGCCGGCGGTCGACCCCCTCGAGGCTCGAGGCGCCATCCGGGAACTCGCGGGCCAGGTGTTCGCGGAAGCCCGGCGTGTCGGCGAGCTCGTCGAGGCTGCGCCAGTATTTCGGGCCGTTCGGCAGCGCCGCGGGGGCGGAATGGTCAAATTTGCGTTTCATCAGCGATGGCAGCCGGAGCAGCTCTGCGGCGGGTGCAGCCGCCAGTCGTGGACGTAGCGTTTCGCCACGTCGAGCTTGCCCTGCTCGGCGAGCGTCTGGGAATCGAGATTGAAGACATCGGCCGGCTCGCGGAGGCGGGGCGCCGGATTGCGGTGGCAGTCGAGGCACCAGCTCATGCTGTGCGGCTTGGCCTGGTAGACGGCGGTCATCTCGTTGACCTTGCCGTGGCATTCCACGCAGCTGATGCCGCGGTTCACGTGGACCGAATGGTTGAAGTACACGTAGTCCGGGTTCTGGTGGATCTTGATCCACGGCACGGGCTCGCCCGTCTTGTAGCTTTCGCGCACCACCTCGAGCAGCGGGCTCGTCGTCTTGATGATGCTGTGGCAGTTCATGCACGTCTGCGCCGCCGGGATGCTCGAGGTGGCGGACTTCTCCACCGCCGCGTGGCAGTAGCGGCAGTCGATGCCGAGCTGCCCGGCGTGCAGGCTGTGGTCAAACGGGACCGGCTGGACCGGCTGGTAACCGACGCGCAGGTAGGCCGGCGTGGCGTAATAGGTGATGCCGGCACCCGCGACGCAGGCCAGCACCAGCACAAAAATCGCGATCTGCAGCGGCAGCGCGTTGGCCGATTTGGGGAAAATCTTCGACATGATGACCGGCTGGGTTCGCGTGGTGACCCGCGGGTCAGCAGGTGCCGTCTTTGCGGGGCACGGCCCGCGTTTCGGGGCGGAGGGCCACCGGTGCGGCGGCGCGGGTGAACCCGGCCGCCCGCGTGGTCAGGGACGGGGTGAGTCCTACGGCAGCCAGGAGGCCGGCCAGCTTGCCAAAGAATGTTCTGCGCGAACTTTGCGGACTCAAGGTGTGCGTGCGGTTAAAATGCGCCCCAAAGCAAAGAAGCCGTCCCACCAATGTAAAACAAAATTTGGGTCGGCGATTTCCGCCGTGCTGGTATTAGCGCAAACGCGTCGCCGCGCATCCGTGCTTATCGTGCTGCTGCTGGGAATCGCCGCCCGCTCGGGGGCGAAATTCGCCCTCAGTTTCGCGCGGCGATGCGCGATTCACCCGGGCGCCCGGCAACAAAGGCGCGCACCTCGCGGCCCACGGCATCGTTCAACCGGGCCTGCGCCGGTGCGTCGTACATCCAGACGGACAACTCCCCCACTTTTGCCGTCGAACCGGGCGAACCAAACCGCTTTTGGAGCGCCACCTCGTCCAGGCCGTTGGTGACGATGAACGTGTACGCCGGTTCAACCAGTCCGCCGTTGGCTGGCTCCGAATCGTGGAACCAATAGGCATTGCTGTTCCAAAAGCTCGCGGTGCCCGCCGGGCGCAGCGGAAAGAGGCGGACCGGCGCGCGCGTCAAGGTGTTCAGGGTGTGGGCATGCCAGTAGTCGCTGAAGCCATGCCGGAGATGGTGCGCCGCCGCGAACTCGTCGAAGCGGGCTTGTTGTTCCGGATAGGGCCAGGCCAGCCGCGCCCGCTGGATGCCGGGAACCGCGATTGCAATCATGCCGACAAAGGCCGCGCCGGTCGCCATGAGCGCGCGCGGGCTGCCGGCCCAGCCACGCCTGGCCGGCAGCAGGCAGGCCAGCGCGGTCCAGCCGGGAAGAACCAACCAAGGCAGGACATAGCGAACGTGCTGGGCGTCGCGCCAATAGGCGGTGCCGAGCGGAAACAGCACGGTCGCGGCCAGGCACCCGAGTCCGAACATCAGGGCGGTCCGCCCGTCGTCGTCCCGCGCCGGCCGGTCGGGGCCGCTGCGCCGGATCGCGAACGCCGCCACCGCACAAAACACCGCGGCCAGCACGGCGAAACCCCAGCCGGCGGGCAGCAGCGTCTGCGCAAGGTCGCGCGCGAACGCCGTCACCGCCCCGCCCACGGCCGCGGGCGTGGGCGCATAGCGAATGACGTGCGAAAAACTGAACCAGCCCGATGACGCCAGAGCGAGGCGGACCGCCGCCATGAGGGCGATGCCGACCAGGCCCGCCCGCAGGTAACCGAGCACCCGCGGGTCGCGCCACCGGCGGCCGGCTGCGAGCCAGAGCGCGATCCCGAGCGGCAGCGCCGCCTGGGTCAGAAACAAGGTGTCCGAGAGCGCGCCCGCCGCCATCACCGCCAGGGCGAGCACCCGGCGCGCGCCGGCGGGGGGCTTCCCGTCGCCCAGCCAGAGGGCGGCATTCGCCAGGCCCAGCAAAACGGCGCCGCCATGAAAGCCCGCGGTGCCCAGCAGCCACAGGTAGTGCGCGTGGTCACCCACCGGCCACCAAGCCAGCAGGCCATTCACCAGGACCACACCGCCCAGCCAGCCTCCCCAGCCCGTCGCGGTCGCCCGCGCCAGCGACCAGCCGGCCAGCACCGCCAGCGCCATGCAGGAGCAGACGAGGTAAGCCGGCAGGATCGTGCCGGGGCCGGCCATGGCGCGCAGGACGATCGCCCCCGCCATGTCGGGGAAAAAATACGGCGCGGAACTGAGCGTCCAGCCGGCGAGCGGGTAGCGGCCGCCGAGCACATCCTCGGCGAACAACTGCGGGTAGATATAATCCGCGCTCAGCCCGGGCTGGAAGTAACGCGACGCGACCGCGAGCGCCTGCACCGCGACCGCGAAGAGACCCGTGACCCAAATCAGCGCGGCCAGCCGGGACTTTGCCATGGCGGACGGCGCCTCCGCTCAGGACAGGAATTCGCCGTCCCGCATCGGCTTGATCTCATCGCAGCGGTGGGCGATCTCGGGGTTGTGGGTGACGAGCACGACCGCCTGGCCGTTCTCCTTGGCCAGCTTCGTAAGCAAATCGAAGATGAGCGTCGAGTTCTTCACGTCGAGGTTGCCGGTCGGTTCGTCCGCCAGGATGATCGCCGGCTGGTTGGCCAGGGCGCGGGCGATCGCCACGCGCTGCTGTTCGCCGCCTGAAAGCTGGGTGGCGAGCCGATGCGTCTTTTCCCCCAGGCCGACATCGGCCAGGAGCGCGCGGGCCCGCTCGACCATTTGCGCCTCGGTCAGGCGCCCGAGCTTGCGCATCGGCATCATGACATTGTCGAGCGCCGAAAACTCCGGCATGAGGAAGTGGAACTGGAACACGAAGCCGATGTGCTCGCAGCGTGCGGCGGTGCGGTCGATGTCGTTGCTGTTCGACATGAGCTTCTCCCGGATCCAGATGGAGCCGCCGTCGGGCTGGTCGAGCAGGCCCAGGAGGTAAAGCAGCGTGCTCTTGCCGCAGCCGGACGGGCCGACGATCGCCGTCACGTGCCCGCTGCGCGCCTCAAACGACACGCCGCGGAGCACATGGACGCGGCCCTCGTCGTGCCCGAGGTACCGGTGGAGTTGCTCGCAGCGCAGCGCGAGGGTTGGGCGGGATTCGGCCATGGCCTATTGCGCGGTGCCGCGGATGATGTCGCCGGGCTCGAAGCGGGCCGCCCGGCGGGCCGGGACGAGGCTGGCCACGACGACCATGACGATGGCGGTCGCGCTGGCCCACACAAAGTGCCAGGGCGACAGGTCGACGAGGAAGTGGTCGGTCGCGAAGATGCCGCGGATGTGGATGGGGTATTTCGAGACCGCATACGTGATGCCCGCGCCCAGCCCGCAGCCCAGCACGATGCCGATGAACAGGACGATGACCGCCTGCCAGACGAAGATGGCCGAGATGTCCTCCCGCGTGTAGCCCATCGACCGCAAGATCGCGATCTCCTTGGTCTTCTCGAGGACGATCATCGCGAGGGTGTTGAACATCGCGAGGCCGGCGATCAGCGTGAAGACCGAGACGGTGATGCCGGAGGAAATCCGCAGCGCGGCGAAGACGCCGAGCCAGGTCTTCTCGCGCACCTGCCAGCTGGCGGCGCCGTGCTTCACCACTTCCTGCATGGCGGCGGCGTCCTCGACGGCGCGATCCTTGTCGCGGAGGCTGACCTGGATGAAACTGGCCCCGGTGGGTTTCTTGAGGAGCGAGCGCGCCTCGTTCAGCGCGAGGTAGACGCGCTCCTTGTCGATGTCGCTGACGCCCGTCTCATACACGGCCGCCACCCGGTAGCGCCGCGACTGGCCGGTGGAATCGAGGATGAACGAGTCGCCCACATTCAACTGCAGCCGGTCCGCGATCACCTTGCCGACCAGGGCGCCCGCCGGGGCATTGCGGAAATCCTCGAGGTCACCCTGCACGATCTGGTTCGCGAGTTCGGACACCATGATGTGGTTCTCGAGCACGATGCCATAGACCTTGACCGAATCGCTCTTGAAGCTGCTGCGCAGCACGGCCGGTCCCGTCAGGACCTCGGAGAGCCCGGCGACATTGTGGAACTCGCGGAGCGCGTCCATGACGAGCTTCGGCTCCTCGACGCCCTCGACATACTTGACCGCCTCCTTCTGCGCGATCTGGAACATCGAGCCGCTGCCGCCGCCCGCCGCCTCCATCGAGCGGATCGTGTCCTGGATGCGGTCCTCGACGCGGATGGCGCCGTTGGTGCCGAGGATCGTCTTGATGAAGAAATCCTCGAAGCCGCTCGTGGTGGCCTGGGTGACGATGAAGAGCCCGACGCCCAGGATGATGCACGAGAGGCTCATCAGCATCGCGCGCTTCTTGGCGGTCAGAAACCGGAAGGCGATCCGCAGGGTCGGTGACATGGGGAAAGGGAGCGTCCGCGGGCGGGACGGCTCACTCGGTGACAACCTTGGTGCGCACCCGGTCGCCGGCCTTGAACTGGTCCAGTTCCTCCACGAGCACGTACTCGCCGGCCTGCAACCCGTCGACGATCTCGGCCACGTTCAGCCCGATGTAGCCCGGCCGGACCTTGCGCAATTCCACCCGGTTGCCGGCCACGACGAAGACCTCGTTCCCCCGGAGCGCCCGCCGCGGCAGGATCGCATTGGCCTCCCGCTCGCCGAGCACGATGGACACCTCGCCGGTGAGCCCGGGTACCAGCTTCACCGGGTCGATGTTGACGGTCAGGTACACGACGTAGCGCTGGGTTTCCGAGTCCGCCGTGGGCAGGATCTTGCTGACCGTGGCATCGTAGAGCTGGGCGCCATAGCCGAGGAAGCGCACCGCCGCCTTCTGGCCAAGCCGGATGCCGGCGAAATTTTCCTCGCTGACCTTCGCCTCGACGGTGCGGCTGGTCGAGATGATGGTCGCGATCGGCGCGTTGGCGCCGATGAGGTCGCCCGGCCGCGCGAACAGCGCCGAGATCACGCCGTCGAAGGGGGCCACGAAGGTCATCTTGTCCAGCTGCCGGCGCTTGACCGCGAGCTGGTTGTTGTAGGTCTCGGTCTTCTGCGCGTTCTCGACATCCTCGAGCTGCACGCGCTGCTCGACCTGCTGCACGAGGCGCTTTTGCCGGGTCAACTCGGCCTCGGAAATGCCGCCCAGCTTGAACATGCGCTCCTTCTCGGCCAGGTCGTCCTTGTCGTTGGCCAGGTCGAGCTTGAGCTGCGAGCCGACCGCGACCCGCCGCTTGTGCGCCTCGAGATCGCTCTCGATCTGCGCGATTTCCAGCTTCAGGTCGCCGGTATCGAGCGAACACAGGAAGTCGCCCTTGCGGACCACGCGCCCGAGCTCGAGCTCGCTGTGCAACACGCGGCCGCCGATCTCGCTCTTCAGCTCCATGTCGTATTCCGCCGTCACGTTGACGCTGCCGGGCACGGCGTTCACGGCCCGGCCCTTCACGACCACCTCAACGAGGGCGACGGGACGCAGGTAGTAGGACGTGGCCCAGCCGCCGCCGATGAGCACGGCGAGCGCAATGAGCAAGGGAAGGCCGAAAGATTTATTTCGCATGGTCAAGGTAGCGGACGGGAAGGTTCTCCAGCGCCGGGTCCATTTCCACCGCCGACAGGAACTCGGACCACCGGGCGAGGAATTCCGCGCGGGTCACGTACGCGTTCAAGTCCGACTGGTAGGTCACCGATCGCGTGGCGTCGGCGTTGATCTTGCTGCCGACGCCGCGGGCCAGGTCCTGTTCCACCAGCTTCAAGGCGTTGTTCTGGATGTCGCGCCGCGTGTCGGCCAGCTTCATCGCCCGGGCGGCGAATTCCAGCTGGCTTTCCAGGTTCCGGATCTGGCTGACATTGCTCCGGAGGTAATTCTCCAGCTGCAGCTCATAGTAGCGCTTCGTGAGCAAGGAGGCCCGTTTGGCCCCGCGCGTCGCCAGCCCGTCGAAGATCGTCCAGGACGCCGTGACGTTGACCGACTGCGAGGTCACGCCGGCCTGGGAGACGACGCCCTGCGAGGCGCTCGTGGAATTGGACAGGCTGTAGCCGGCGGACATCCCGATCTTCGGAAACAACCGGTATTTGTTGATCTTGTAGTTCAGCTCGGACTGGCGGATGTAATCCCGGTAGATCTGCGCCTGCAGCGTGTCGTCGGCCGTCGTGCGCAGGAACCGGTCGAGCAGCGGCTTCGAGAAGCTGGCGTCATAGTACAGGCCCCCGAGCGACAGCTCCTCCGGCAGCGTGTCCGGGTTGAGCGGATCGAGCCCGGTCAGGAGGCTGAAGGCACTGACGGCCTGATCCAATGCCGCCCGGGCCCGGTCGCGATTGAGCTCGGCTTCCTCGACCGCCAGGCGCGGCGGCAGGATGGCCCCGGGCGAGATGCGACCGTTCTTCAACCGCTCCTCCTCGATGGCGAGGTTGGATTGCGACAGCGTGTAGGCGAATTCGGCGTTGCGCAGGCTGATCTTGCCAATGACCAGGCCGACGTATTGCTGGCGGATCGAGACCGCCAGCAGGCGATACGCTTCGGCGAGGTTCTTCTTCGAGATCTCGATGCCGATCTTGGCCACGTCCAGCGCGGCCCGCAGCGTCCCCCAATAGAAGACCGGCTGGCCCACCGAGACGGAGTAGTAGATGCCGCTGGCCTGGCTGGACACGCTGGTGTTGGTCGAGACGGCCGCCGTGCTGGTCGCATAGGACACCGCGCTGCCCATGGACGGCAACAAGGCCGACCGCGACTGCACCTTGTTGGCCTCCGCCTGGGCGAGCTCGATGTTCCGCTGGAGCATCTGGGGCGACTGCGTGAGCGCCTTCTCCAGGATCGGCTTCAACGCGGGAAAGATATCCTCCGCCAGCGGCGCCGTGCCCGCGATCTCGGCGCGGACCCCGCCACTCAGCATCGCACCCAACGCAATCAGGACAGCGACCCGCCGGGCGAAACCGATGGTGAAGTGGCAATTAAACATGATGATCTGGCGTCCCCAGTTGCAGGGACAATCGCAGGAGACCGCTTCATTTCCAACCGCATTGCAAACCATAAATCTTTTGCGCGCCACCGGGCCGGGCGGCACTCGCGCGCCGCCGCGAAACCGCGGCGCACGGACGGCGCGGCCGGCGGGCTCGCCGGCCATCCGGTCGCCGACCGACCGGACCTGGTCGCGACAACACCGCTTAAACTGCATCACCGGGAAGCTAATTTCAGAAAGGGGCCAGCGAGATTGACTTGTGCCGCAGCCGTAAGTTTCCACGATTCTCCGCTCGCATGAAAAAAGTCCTCGTCACTGGCGGCGCCGGCTACAAAGGCTGCGTCCTCGTTCCCAAGTTGCTCGACGCCGGCTACGCGGTGCTCGTGTACGACCTGATGCTGTTCGGCGAGGCCGGCCTGCCCCGGCACGCCCACCTCGAGGTGCGCAAGGCGGACATCCGCGACACGGCCGCGTTTGCGCAGGCCTGTGCCGGGGTCGACACGGTCATCCACATGGCGTGCATCTCGAACGATCCGAGCTTCGAGCTCGACGAGGCCCTGAGCCGCACGATCAACTACGACTGCTTCGAGCCGATGGTGGTCGCGGCCAAGCGGGCCGGCGTGAAGCGGTTCATCTATGTCTCCAGCAGCTCCGTGTATGGCGTGAGCGACGCACCCGAGGTCACCGAGGACCACCCGCTGGTGCCCCTCACCCTCTACAACAAGTACAAGGGCCTGTGCGAACCGCTGTTGTTCAAGCACCAGTCGCCCGGGTTCGTCTGCGTGGTGCTGCGGCCCGCCACCGTCTGCGGCTACTCGCCCCGCATGCGGTTCGACCTCACGATCAACATCCTGACCAACCACGCCGTGAACCGCGGCGTGATCACCGTTTTCGGCGGCACGCAGAAGCGCCCGAACATCCACGTCGATGACGTGACGGAGCTCTACGTCCAGATGGTCGAATATCCCGCGGCCAAGATCGCCGGCGAGATCTTCAACGTCGGCTACGAGAACTTCACCGTCGCCCAGCTGGCGGAGTTCGTGAAGACCACCGTGGAGCAGGAGTTCCCCGCGAAGGCGCCGATCACCATCACGACAACGCCGTCGAATGACAACCGCTCCTATCACGTCTCCTCGCGCAAGATCTGGGAGAAGCTCGGCTGGAAGCCGCGGCGCACCATCGAGGATGCCGTGCGCGGCCTGTGCGCCGCCTTCAAGGACGGCCGCTTCGGGCCGGACACCATGACCAACGCGGCCTTCGTCAACGTGAAGGTCGTCAAGGGCCTCGGCCTCAAATGAGCGGCGCGCCCCTCGCGATCGTCACGGGCGGCGCCGGCTTCATCGGCGGGCACATGGTCGACCTGCTCGTGGCCGAGGGCTTTCGCGTCCGCGTGCTCGACAACCTCGTCGGCGGCCGCCTCGAGAACCTCGCGCAGCACCGGGCCAATCCCGGCGTCACGGTCGACACGCGCGACGTCCGCCAGCTGGCCCCGCAGGACCCGTTCTGGGCGGGGGCGGACTACGTGTTCCACTTCGCCGGCATCGGCGACATCGTGCCCTCGATCGACCGGCCCATCGACTACCTGTCGGCCAACGTGCTCGGCACCGTCCACGCGCTGGAAGGCGCGCGCGCCGCCCGGGTGAAGAAATTCGTCTATGCCGCGTCCTCGTCGTGCTACGGCATGACCCAGGAATTGCCGACGACCGAGAACGCGCCGATCCGGCCCGAGTATCCCTACGCGCTCAGCAAATACCAGGGCGAGCAGGCGGTGCTGCACTGGGGCCAGGTCTATCGGCTGCCGGTGAATTCCATCCGCATCTTCAACGCCTACGGCACGCGCTCGAAAACCTCCGGCGCCTACGGGGCGGTGTTCGGCGTGTTTCTGGCGCAAAAACTCGCCCACAAGCCCTTCACGGTCGTGGGCGACGGCACCCAGCGCCGCGACTTCCTGTTCGTCACCGACGTCGCCCGCGCCTTCTACCTCGCGGCCACGACGCCGCGCGTGAACGAGATCTACAATCTTGGCGCCGGCCAGCCCCAGACCGTCAACCGCCTGGTCGAGCTGCTGGGCGGACCGGTCATCCACCTGCCCAAGCGCCCCGGCGAGCCCGAATGCACCTGGGCCGACATCGCGAAGATCACGCGCGAGCTGGGGTGGCGCCAGCAGGTCTCCTTCGAGGCCGGCGTGGCCCGGATGCTCGCGGAGATCGACTATTGGCGCAACGCCCCCGTCTGGGATGTTGCCTCGATCGAGAAAGCCACCAAGAACTGGTTCGATTTCCTCAAAGGCAAGGAGGCCCCATGACCGGACTGACCGACGCCGAGCGCGCCACCTACGAGCGCAAGATCAAGACCCGCGAGCAGCTGCGCACGCTGCTCGGGCCGTTCCCGCGGCAGAAGAAGGTCATCATGTGCCACGGCACGTTCGACCTCGTCCACCCCGGCCACATCCGCCACCTCATCTACGCCAAGAGCAAGGCCGACATCCTGGTCACGTCGCTCACCTCCGACCAGCACATCGCCAAGTCCAACTTCCGCCCGTTCGTGCCGCAGATGCTGCGCGCCATGAACCTCGCGGCGCTCGAGATCGTCGACTATGTCGTCATCGACGAGAATCCCACGCCCATCGAGAACCTGAAGTACATCCAGCCCGATTACTTCGCCAAGGGCTATGAATACAACAAGGGCGGCCTGCATCCGAAGACGAAGGAGGAGTTCGACGCCCTCGCCTCCTACGGCGGCGAGATCCTCTTCACCCCCGGCGACATCGTCTACTCCTCGTCGCACATCATCGAGAGCGAGCCGCCCAATCTCGCCGCCGACAAGCTCCACATGCTCATGGCGGCCGAGAACGTCAGCTTCACCGACCTGCACCAGGCGGTCGACCGCTTCGCCGGCGTGAAGGTCCAGGTCGTGGGCGACACGATCGTCGATTCCTACACGTACTGCACCCTCATCGGCGGCAACACGAAGACGCCGACGTTCTCGCTGAAGTTCGAGGAGCAGGTCGACTTCGTCGGCGGCGCCGGCATCGTCGCCAAGCACATGAAGATGGCGGGCGCCGACGTGAAGTTCACGACGGTGCTCGGCGACGACGCCCTGAAGGATTTCGTGCTGAAGGATCTCCAGGACTACGGCGTGCGGTGCGATGCCGTCATCGACCGCACGCGGCCGACCACGCAGAAGAACCTCTTCACCACCGGGGGCTACCGCATGCTCAAGGTCGACAAGCTCGACAACCGCCCCATTTCCGAGCGCGTCCTCCAGCAGTTCCTCGAGTCGATCCGCAACGGCGGCTCCGACGCCGTCGTGTTCAGCGATTTTCGCCACGGCATCTTCAACCCGCAGACCACGCCCCAGCTGACCGCCGCCATCCCCGCCGGGCCGCTGCGGATCGCCGACAGCCAGGTCGCCAGTCGGTGGGGCAATATCCTCGAGTTCCAGGGCTTCGACCTCATCACCCCGAACGAGCGCGAGGCGCGCTTCGCGCTCGGCGACCAGGACTCGACCGTCCGGCCGCTCGCGCTCGAGCTCTACAAGCGGGCGCGGTGCAAATACCTCATCCTGAAAATGGGCGAGCGCGGCCTGATCACCTACCGCGCGCCCGATCCCGAGGTGCGCTCCTTCTTCACCGTGGACCCGTTCACCGACAAGGTCGTGGATGCGGTCGGCGCCGGCGATGCCCTGCTGGCCTACGCGACGCTCGCGCTGCGCGCGACCGGCAACCCGGTGATCGCGTCCATCCTGGGCACCGTGGCGGCCTGCCTCGCCTGCGAGCGCGATGGCAACAACCCGATCGACCCGGCCGAGGTCCGCAAGCGGCTGCATCACATCGAAAAACTGATCCGCTACGAATGAGAGTCGTCGTCGTCGGCTTGGGCATCCAGGGCCGCAAGCGCCTCGCGGTGGCCGGCCCGGCGGCCGTCGCGACCGTCGACCCGGTGGCGGCCGGCGCCACCTACCAGGCGATCGAACAGGTCCCGCTCGACGCGTACGACGCGGCGCTCGTCTGCACCCCCGACCAGGCCAAGCTGCCCATCCTCGAGTACCTCCTGACCCACCGGAAGCATCTCCTCGTCGAGAAGCCGGTGATCGCCCCGACGAACGCGCCGCTGGCGCGGCTGAAGGAACTCGCGGAACGGAACGGCACCGTCTGCTACACCGCCTACAACCACCGGTTCGAGCCCCACATCCTCCGCCTCAAGCAGGCGCTCGATTCCGGCGAACTCGGCGAGGTCTACCTGGCGAAGTTCTTCTACGGGAACGGCACCGCGCGCGATGTCCGCAACTCCGTCTGGCGCGACCAGGACCTCGGCGTTTTTCCGGACCTCGGCTCGCACCTGCTCGACTGGACGCTGATGCTCTTCGGCCGGCCCGGCGCGCCGCCCGTCGTGACCGCGGCGCATCGCTTCGAGAACCGCGCCTACGACCACTTCCGCTTTGGCTTCGCCGGGCGGCCGGCGCTGGACTTCGAGATGACGCTGCTGTCGTGGCGCAACACCTTTCGCTGCGATGTCTTCGCGGAGAAGGGCAGCGTCCACATCGACTGCCTCTGCAAATGGGGCCCGAGCCTCTATACCCGGCGCACCCGGGTGCTCCCCAGCGGACGGCCCGCCGAGCAGGTCGAGCGCCTCGAATGTCCCGATCCGACCTGGGTCGCCGAATACGGGCATTTCCTGCGGCTGTGCGCGGCGCCCGCGCACAACCTCGACAACGACATGTGGATCAATGAGGTTTTCAACCGCGTGCGCCGCGACCTGGGCCTGCCGGCGCCCGCGGCTTGAGCGCCATGCTGCAGCACCATCACCCCGATCCGCAAAAACCGGCGCGCGTCGTCGTGCTCGGCGCCGGCGGTTTCATCGGCGGCGCCATCCTCCGCCGGTTGCGGGCCGAGGGCATTCCCACCTCCGCGCTGGGGCGGCCCGGCCTGGACCTGCTCGCCCCCGGAGCCGTGGCCGACCTGGCGGCCTCCCTGCAGGTCTCGGATACGCTGGTCTTCGTTTCCGCCCGGGCCCCGGTGAAGAACAACTCCCAGCTGCTGGAAAACCTGCGCATGGCCGAGGTGGTTTGCGCCGCCCTGCACCGCCAGCCGGTCCGGCACCTGGTTTACCTCAGTTCCGATGCGGTCTATCGCGACAGCGACCAGCCGCTCACCGAGTCCGCGTGCGCCGAGCCGGGCAGCCTCCACGGCGTGATGCACCTGGCGCGCGAGGTCATGCTCCGCGCCGCCTTCGCCGGCCCGCTGGCGATCATCCGGCCGACGCTGGTCTACGGCGTGGATGACCCGCACAACGGCTACGGGCCGAATCGATTCCGCCGGCTCGCGGCCGCAGGCCGGGAGATCGTCCTTTTCGGCGAGGGCGAGGAGCGCCGCGACCATGTCGCGGTCGAGGACATCGCCGAGCTGGCGCTGCGCGTGGCGTTGCACCGCAGCAGCGGCACGGTCAACGCGACCTCCGGCGACGTGGTGTCGTTTCGCGAACTCGCGGAGTTCTGCGCCGGCCGGTTCCCGACCGCGGTGGCCGTGAAGGGCTCGCCGCGCTCGGGCCCGATGCCGCACCAAGGGTACCGCCCGTTCGGCCCGTCGGCCGCGCTCGCGGCGTTCCCGGGCTTCCAATTCACGCCCTGGCGCGAGGGCCTCGCGCGCGACTGCGCGGCGACCAAGCCGGCCTGACTCGCATGATCGGATTCATCGGGCTCTCCCACCTCGGCCTCAACTACAGCCTGGCCACCGCCGCGCATGGCTTCGACGTCGTGGCCTTCGATCCGGACGCCGCGCTCGCCGCCCGGTGCGCCGGCGGCGATTTTCCGATCGAGGAGCCGGGCTTCCGGGAGCTCTTCGCCGCCCACCGTGCCCGCCTGCGCTACACCGCCGACCCCGCGACCCTCGCCGCCTGCGACCTCGTCTTCTACGCGCTCGATATCCGCACGAACGAGCACAACGAGAGCGATACCGGGCCGTTGACGGAACTCATCGAACGCACCGCGCCCGCGCTCGCCGCCGGCGCCACCGTGGTGCTGCTCAGCCAGGTCTCGCCCGGCTACACGCGGGCGCTGGCCGCCCGGCTGGCCGCGCGTCCGGATGTTCGGGTCGGCGCTTTTTATTACCAGGTGGAAACGCTCATCTTCGGTGCCGCCGTGCAGCGCGCCATGGAGCCGGAGCGTTACATCGTGGGTGCGGCCAATCCCGCCGCGCCGGTGCCCGCTCCATTCGCTGCCTGGCACGCCGCGTTCAAATGCCCGGTCCTCGTCATGCGCTACGAGAGCGCCGAGCTGGCCAAGGTCGCGATCAATTTCTTTCTCGTCTCGAGTGTCAGCACGACGAACACGCTCGCCGAGGTCTGCGAGGCCATCGGCGCCGACTGGACCGAGATCGTGCCCGCGCTGCGGCTCGACCGCCGGATCGGGCCGCACGCCTACCTGAAGCCCGGGCTCGGCATCGCCGGAGGGAACCTCGAGCGCGATCTCGTGACCGTGCGCAACCTCGCCGCACGCCACGGCACGGACGACCGTGTCGTCGCTGCCTGGCAGGCCAACAGCCTATACCGGCGCGACTGGGTCCTGCGCCGCGTGCAACGCGAGCTCCTGGCCCGGGTCCGCGACCCGCTGGTCGCGGTCTGGGGCGTCGCCTACAAGCAGGACACCCATTCGATCAAGAACTCGCCCGCCGTTGAACTGTTGCGCGCGCTGCCCGGCGTGCGCTTCCGCGCCCATGATCCGGCCGCGCGGCTGCCCGAGTCGGGTTTCACCCACGTGACCACCGTCGCCGACCCGCTCCCCGCCCTTGACGGCGCCGAGGCGCTGCTCGTGATGACGCCGTGGCGGGTCTACGGCGGCATCGCCCCGGCCGATATCGCCGCGCGGCTCCGCGGCCGGCTGGTGATCGATCCGCACGCCGCGCTCGACGAAAAGGCCTGCCGCGCCGCCGGCCTCGCGTACCATCGCCTCGGATGCTGACGCACCGCAACGCCTCCCCCGTCCCGCCTGGCCGCGTCGTGATCCTGGGCGCGAACGGCTTCATTCCCCGGGCGCTGGCGGCGCGGTTGCGGGCGGACCAGGTGGCGTGGGTCGCGCTCGGCAGTGCGCAACTCGACCTGACGGCGCCCGGCGCCGGGCCCAGGCTCGGCGCGCTGCTCCAGCCCGGGGACTCCGTCGTGATGGCCGCCGCGCTCACGCCGGACCGGGGTCGTGATCCCGCCACGCTGATGAAGAACCTGCGCATGGCGGAAAGCGTGGCCCTCGCCCTCGCCGCCCAGCCGGTCGCCCATCTGGTCTATCTGAGCTCCGACGCCGTCTACGACTGGCGCCATCCCTTGGTTTCGGAGGCCACGCCCCCCACGCCCACGGACCTCTATTCGACCATGCACCTCGCCCGCGAGCAGGTCCTGGGCACCGCGGCCGCCGCCGCCCGCGTGCCGTTTTGCGTGCTGCGGCCCTGCGCCGTTTATGGGCCGGGTGACACGCACAACGGTTATGGGCCGAACCGCTTCGCGCGCAGCGCCCTCGCCGACGGCAAGATCAGGCTCTTCGGCGGCGGCGAGGAAATGCGCGACCACGTCTGGATCGACGACGTGGCCGCGGTCATCGCCCTCGCGCTGGCGCACGGCAGCACCGGCCACCTCAACGTCGTCAGCGGCCGCAGCGCCAGCTTCGCGGAGGTCGCGGCGCAGATCTCCGCGCTCGCCCCGCGATCCGTCACCCTCGAATTCCTTCCCCGGGCGGGCCCCGTCACGCACCGGCACTTCGATCCCACCGCGCTGCTGCGCGCGTTCCCGGCGCACCGGCCGACCGCGCTGGCCACGGGTCTGCCGCGGCTCCTCGGCCCGGCATGAGCGCGGACGGCGCACGCACCACCACGGTCTGCGGCGTCATCGTGCTGCGGCCCGACGGCTCGGCCTTGCTCCAGCATCGCGACGACATCCCCACCATCAACGACCCCGGCCTCTGGGTCATCCCCGGCGGGCACGTCGAACCGGGCGAGTCACCAATGGAGGCCGCCGTGCGGGAGGTGGAGGAGGAAACGTGCTACCGGAGCGCGCGCCCGCGGCCGCTGGCCGACTTTCATGCCCGCGAACTCGGCTATGCGGGCGATTTCCGCATGGTCTTCTTCTGGGACGAGTACGACGGCGTGCAGCGGGTGGAATGCCGCGAGGGCCAGGCCGCCCGGTTCGTCGCCCGCGCCGAGGCGGAAAGCCTGCCGCGGCGCGATTACCTGACCCGCATCTGGGACCGCGCCCTCGCCGCACGGCGGGCTTGCCAGCAAGGCTGAAGCCCGCTGCTCTTGGGCCCGCCTACGCCCATGGAACTGAGTCACCGCACCATCACCCGCCAGGGACGCTATCGCGACCTGGACCTCGCCGGCGTGCCACCCGAGACCCTGCGGCAGCTGTACCGCCAGATGCTGCGCCTGCGCCGCACCGAGGAGGCCCTGCACCAGGAATACCACCCCGCCGACGAGATGCGGTGCCCGATCCACTTCTGCATCGGCCAGGAGGCGGTGCCGGCCGCGCTCTCCCTGCTCGTGCAGCCCGACGATTACCTGTTCAGCCACCACCGCTCGCACGGCTACTATTTTGCGAAGGGCAGCCCGCTGCGCGAACTGTTCGCCGAGATCTACGGCAAGGCCACCGGCGCCAGCGGCGGAAAGGCGGGGTCCCAGGATATTTCCCACTCGCCAACGAATTTCTACAGCGGCGCCATCCTCGCCGGCGCCGTCAGCATCGCCGTCGGCGCCGCCTTCGGTTTCAAGCACCGCCAGAGCCGCCAGGTGAGCATCTCGGGATTCGGCGAGGGCTGCACCGACGAGGGCGCCTTCTGGGAGGCGATGAACTACGCCGGGAAGCAGCAGCTGCCCGTGCTCTTCGTCTGCGAGAACAACCGCTACGCCACCTTCTCCGACCAGCTCAAGCGCCAGGCCCGGGACAACATCGCGGAGCGCGTCCGGACCTTCGGCGTGCGCGCGACGACGATCTTCGGCAACGACACCGTGCTGGCGTGGCGCACGATCGGCGCGGAGCTGGATCGCCTGCGCGCCGGCGATGGTCCCGCGCTCATCGAGGCCTACACCTACCGCTGGAACAGCCACGTCGGCCCCGAGGACGACAGCGCCAACGCCTATCGCCAGCCCGGTGAAATGGAGTTCTGGAAGGAAAATTGCCCGATCGTCCTGCTCGGCGAGAAGCTGCGGGCCGCGGGCCTCCTCGACGACGCGCTCGCCGCGCGCCTCGAGGGCGAGATCGCCACCGAGATCGCCGCGAATTTCAAATTTGCCAAGGAAAGCCCCTTCCCCACGGACACCAACTGGCGGCGCATGAACTACGAGGACGCCACGCCGCTGGCGGACCGGCTCCTCGGCGTCTCCGCCGCGGGCGGCAATTTCGACCAAGACCAGGACGAGGCCCGGCTCGGCCCCTACTGATTTCCGCCATGTCCCGCCAACTTTCGTACGCCAAGGCCATCCTCGAGGCCACCGACCAGGCCATGGGCCTGAGCCCGGAGGTCATCGTGCTGGGCCAGCTCGTCGACACCCAATCCGGCATCTTCGGCACCACCACCGGCCTGGTGAAGAAATACGGGCCCGGGCGGGTGCAGGATTTTCCGGTGTCGGAAAACCTCATGACCGCGACCGCGATGGGCGCGGCCCTCACCGGCCTGCGCCCGGTGATCTGCCACCAGCGTCTCGACTTCATGGTGTACTCCCTCGACGCCATCGTGAACTGGCTCGGGCTCTGGCGCTTCAAGGCGAACATGAAGTCGGCGATGCCGGTCACGATCCGGACGATCGTCGGCAAGGGCTGGGGCCAGGGACCGCAGCACTCGAAGAACCTGCAATCCTGGTTTGCGCACATCCCGGGGCTGCGCGTGGCCGTGCCCGCCACCGCCTACGACGCAAAGGGCCTGCTGCTCGAGGCGATCCTGGGCGAGACCCCGGCGATGTTCGTGGAGGGCCGCGGACTCTATTCGATGACGGACGACGTGCCCGAGGCGCCGTACCGCGTTCGTTTCGGCCAGGCCGTCGTCCGCCGCGAGGGTCGCGACGTGACCGTGGTGGCCGTGGGGCTGATGGTCCCGCTCGCGTTGCGCGCCGCCGCGCTGCTCGAGCAGGAGGGTGTGTCAGTCGAGGTCGTCGATCCGCGCACGCTGGCCCCGCTCGACCGCAAGACCATCTGCGATTCGGCGTTCAAGACCCGGCGTCTGGTCGTCGCGGACGGCACCTGGCACTCCTTCGGGTCCGCCGGCGAAATCATCACGAGCGTGGTCGAGAACCTTGGCGACAAGCTCAAGGCCAAACCCGTCCGCGTCACGCTGCCCGACAGCCACACGCCGATGAGCCGGGCGCTCGAGCCCGAATACTATCCCGACGAGAACGACATCGTCGCCGCCATCCGCGCCACCCTGAACTGACCGCCGGCCGCTCCCGCCGATGGCCTACCTCGATTTCCTCCAGCAAGTCCACACGGGCACCCAGCGCGACTATCTCGCGCGCGTGCTCGCGGGCAACAAGGCGGAGTTCGCGGCCATCGCCAAGCGCTTCGACCGGGACTACTGGGACGGCAGCCGCCACACCGGTTATGGCGGTTACCACTACGACGGGCGCTGGCTCGCCGTGGCCCAGCGCCTCGCGCAGCACTATGGCCTCCCGCCCGGGGCCCGCATCCTCGACGTCGGCTGCGGCAAGGGATTCCTCCTGTACGAATTCACCCGCGCCGTGCCCGGTGCCGACGTCGCCGGGATCGACGTGTCCGCCTACGCACTGGAGCACGCCAAGCCCGAGGTGAAGGACCGGCTCCAGCTGGGCAACGCCACGCACCTGCCCTTCCCGGACAAATCCTTCGACCTGGTCGTCTCGATCAACACCCTGCACAACCTGCGGCTGCCCGAGCTCGAACTGGCGCTGCGCGAGATCGAGCGCGTCGGCCGCGGCGGCAAGTACATCCTGATGGACGGCTACCGCACCGAGCAGGAGAAGGTGAACCTCCTCTACTGGCAGCTCACCTGCGAGTGCTTCTTCACGCCGGAGGAATGGGAGTGGCTGTTCCGGAAATGCGGCTATACCGGCGACTACGGCTGCGTGTTTTTCGCATGACCATGCCACCGGCGAAGTGGAGCACGCCCGACGGGATCCGGGAGGACCTCGACCTCACGTTGTTCATCCCGTGCCTCAACGAGGAAAAACGCGTCGTGCCGACCATCGAAACCGCGCGGGCGGCGCTGCAGGACCTGCCCTTCAGCTATGAGATCCTGGTGACCGACGACGGCTCGCGGGACCGCACCTCGGCCGTGGTGGAGGAATACGTGCGCGCCCATCCCGGGCTGGATCTCCGGCTGCATCGCAACCCCGCGAACCTCGGCCTGGCGCGCAGCTTCGTCGACGCGTCCTTCCGGGGGCGCGGTCGCTACCTGCGGCTGATCTGTGGTGACAACGTCGAGCCCAAGGAGTCGATGGCCGCCATCCTGCGCCAGCTGGGCACCGCGGACATCATCGTGCCGTATTACCCGGTGGTTCCCGGCAAGAGCCGGTTCCGGCTCTTCATCTCCGGGCTCTACACCCGTTGCGTCAACCTGCTGAGCGGGCACCGGCTGCACTACTACAACGGCCATCCGCTCTACCGGCGCTACGATGTCATGCGGTGGGCCTCCTACAACTACGGCTTCGGCTTCCAGGCCGACCTGCTCACGACCTTGCTGGATGAAGGCGCCACGTTCCAGGAAATCGCCCTGGCCGCGGTGCACCAGGACAAGGGGCCGGGCACCTCGTCGGTCAACCTGCGCAATTTCCTCTCCGTCGGCTCCAGCCTGCTCGAGATGGGTTCGCGCCGGTTGCGCCGGGTCTTCTATCCTCCCGTGATCGCCGCCGGCCCGCCCCCGCCCGGGCGCCCGGCCCCTCCCCCGCCCAACCCCACTCCCCCCCTGCCCATGGAAAACGCCTCGACCCGCGAGCCCCAGTACCAGCCCTCCCTTGACCTCGTGAAGGACGGCGGCCCGGCCAGCCTCGGCCTCATGACCAACCAGGCCTGGCACGATGACCCTCGCCATCTGGTCTTCACCCTGTCCCGCTACAAATTCGTCGCGAAGATGCTGGCCGACCGCGGCCACGTGCTGGAGGTCGGCTGCGGCGACGCGTTCGGCACCCGGATCGTCGCGCAAACCGTCCGCCAGCTCACGGCCACCGACTTCGATCCCGTCTTCGTCGCCGACGTCAACCGCCGCATGGACCCGAAATGGCGCTTCGCGTGCCAGCAGCATGACATGCTCGCCGGCCCTTTCCCCGGGCAGTACGACGCCGCCTACGCCCTCGATGTCATCGAGCACATCCCGTCCCGGGATGAGAATGCCTTTGTCGGCAACATCGTGCAGTCGCTGACGCCGGAGGGCGTCCTGATCCTCGGCTGCCCGTCGCTCCAGTCCCAGGTCTACGCCTCGCCGCCGAGCAAGGCGGGGCACGTGAATTGCCAGACCGGCGACACGATGCGGGCGCTGCTCGGGCGGTTTTTCCACAATGTCTTCATCTTCTCGATGAATGACGAGGTCGTGCACACCGGCTACACGCCGATGGCGCACTACCTGATCGGCCTCGCCTGCACGCGCCGCCGCGCATGAGCACCACCCCGGCCTCGCCCCTGCGGGATGGCGACGCGGCGCCCGGCGGCGTCCGCGAGGAGCTCGACCTCACGATCTTCATCCCCTGCCTCAACGAGGAGAAGCGCGTCGTGCCCACCCTGGAGACGGTGCGGGCCGCGCTTGCCGAGTTGTCGTTGAGCTACGAGGTGATCGTCGTCGACGACGGCTCGACCGACCGCACCGCGGCCGTGGTCGAAGAGTTCTGCCGGGCCCACCCGGATTTGCCCGTGCGGCTGCACCGGAATCCGCGCAACCTCGGCCTTTCCCGCAGCTTCGTCGACACGGCCTTCCGCGGCCGCGGGCGCTACTACCGCCTGGTCTGCGGCGACAACGTCGAGCCGAAGGAGTCGATGTTGAAGATTCTGCGCGCCGCCGGCACGGCCGACATCATCATTCCCTACTACCCGGTGCTGCCCGGCAAGAGCCGCCTGCGCAAGTTCATCTCCGGCCTGTACACGCGCATCGTCGACCTGCTCGGCGGCTATCGGATCAAGTACTACAACGGCTGCGCGCTGTACCGGCGCTACCACGTGATGCGCTGGGCCTCGTACAACTACGGCTTCGGGTTCCAGGCGCACCTGATCACCACCTTGCTCGACGAGGGCGCGACCTATGTCCAGGTGCCGCTCGAGGGTTTTCACCTCACGAAGGACCGCGGCTCGCCGCTCAACCTGCGCAACTTTCTCTCGACGGGCCACACCCTTTGCGAAATCTTCATCCGCCGTCTGCGCCGCACCATCTACCGCAACTGATGCCGCCCTTTCCTCCGCATGAACTCGCCCGCGTCCCCTGAATCGCCGCGCCCGGTGCCCGGGCGGACCCTTGCCTGGCAGCTGGCCTTCTGGACCTGCGCCGCGCTCGGGCTGGCGGGCTTTGCGCTCGCGTACCTGTACACCACGGGGCTGTGGGAGTTCCTCGTCAAGCACACCGAGCCGGCCAAGCACTATGGCTTGCAGCCCGACGCGATCATCGGCTACCTCCGCCCGCAATTCTGGCGCACGAGTGGCTGCCTCCTCGGCCTGCTGCTGTGGCTCGCGGTGCTTTGCATTCTCGGCGCCCGGGCCTGGCCGGGCGCGGAAGTTGACCGCCCGCGGCGCTTCATCCAGATCGCCGTCGCCGCCGCCCTCGCCGGCCTCGGCGTCGGGTTCTGGCTCAGCTGGGGCTTCGAGCTCGACGACAAGTGGATCACCTATCGCACCTCGTTGAACATCCTGCGCACCGGCCTGCCGGTCTGGAATCTCGGCGAGAAGGTCAACCTGAGCACTTCCTTCATCTGGCCGTACCTTTGCGTGGTCGGGCATCTGTTCGGCGACTGGAACAGCACGGTCAAGGTCATCGGGTTCCTGTTCGTCGCCCTCAACGGCTGGCTCGCCTGGCGCCTGATCCCGCACCGGGTCTACGCGCTCGTCGGCGCGTTCGGCGTCGGCCTGTTTTATCCGCTGGTCCTGTGGTCCTTTGGCGGCCTGGAGACGTCCCTGGCGGCTTGTTACCTCAGCTTCGCGGTGCTGTGGTTCCTCGCCCGCGGCGGCCGCAGCCTCCTCGCGCTCGCGCTGATGGGCGGAACGATGTTCGTGCGGCCCGACCTCGTGCTCGTCGGGTCCGGCGTGCTGGCGATCCTGCTCCTGGCCCGCGAATCGCTCGCCTTCAAGGCCAAGGCGGTCCTCGCCTACGCCGCGCCGATCGGCGGGTTTCTCGCGTTCCACCGGCTCGTGTTCGGCGTGCCGTTCCCCCGGCCCTTCTACATGAAGGGCCTCCACAAGACCTCGAGCATTTCCTACGGCTGGATCAATGAGGTCTTCACGGGCACGATCCACCTCAACGCGGCGTTGACGCTGTTTCTGCTCGTCCTGGCCGTGTTCGTCGCGGTGCTGTTCGCCCATGCGCGCGCCCGCCGGATGCCCGCCCTTGTGCACTGGGGCGTGGCTTTCGGCCTCCTGCTCCACGTCGGCTACACGCACCTGTGCGGGTACCAGCACATGGCCTTTACGTTCCGGTATTACGTGCCGACGATCATCGCCGCGTTCCTGCTCCTGCTCTTCGCGCTCGCCGACCTCCGGCGCAGCGTCCCGGCCGCGCGCTTCGAGCCGCGCTTCCTGCTCGCGGCGCTGGCCGTCCAGGCGGGTGTTTTCACCTTCACCGCCCGCCAGGGCCAGCAGTGCACGCTGGCGATGACCCGCTGCATCCTGCGCGACAACTTTTCGCTCAACTCCTACGCCGGCTGGATGAAAGCCTGGATCGAGTCGGGCCGTTACCTCTCCCGCATCGCCAAGCCGGAAGAGACGCTTTTCACCTGGGCCAACATGGTCGCGCCGTCCGTCTCCGAGGTCTATACCATCGACCAGTTCTACATGCCCTATGCCCTCTCGTCCCGGCCGGAGATCGCCGCGTTCGCCCAGCCCGGCTCCAACCACTTCGAGAAGTTCACCTACGTGCTGACCGGGCCGGACAGGCCCGAGGTGCTCGCCGCGCAGTACCCGAACCATTACGTCCTGAAACAGTATCCCAATCTCGTGATTCTCCGGCAGAAACCCGCGCCCACGACGCCGCCGGCCTCATCGCCATGACCGTCCCCACTCTCGCCCCCGCCCGCTGGCTCGTGACCGGTGGCACCGGCTTCCTCGGGCTGCACCTGTGCCGCTACCTGCGCAGCCTCGGCCATGAGGTGGTCAGTTTCGACATCGCGGCCATGCCGGCCGACGAACAGATTCCCGGCGTCACGGAGATCCGGGGCGACATCCGCGAGCCGGCCCAGCTCGAGGCCGCGGTCGCCGGTTGCGACTATGTCGCGCACTGCGCCGCGGCCCTGGCCCTGGCCCGGCCCGAGGAGATCACCGCCGTCAACGTCGGCGGCACGCGGAACCTGCTCGAGGCCTGCGCCCGGCACCGGGTGAAGCGGCTGGTCTATATCTCGTCGACCGCAGTGTACGGCATGCCCAAATTCCACCCGATCTTCGAGGACGCGCCGCTCGACCCCATGGGCGACTACGGCGTGTCCAAGGCCGCCGCGGAACGCGCCTGCCTCGGCCAGTCCGCCGTGCCGGCCATGGTCATCCGCCCCAAGAGCTTCATCGGCACCGGCCGCCTGGGCATCTTCCAGATCCTCTTCGACTGGATCGAGTGCGGCAAGCGCATCTACGTGCTCGGCAACGGCCGCAACCGGTTTCAGCTGCTGGCCGTCGACGACCTGGTCAACGCCATCGTGCTGGCCGTCGAACGCGGCCGCGCCGGCCAGGTCTACAACGTCGGGGCCGCCCGCTACGGCACGGTCAATGAGGACGTCGGCGCCCTGCTCGCCCACGCGCACACCGGCAGCCGCATCGCCCACATTCCCTCCGGCCCGGCCAAGCTCGCGCTCGGCCTCCTGGAACGCCTGCACCTCTCCCCCGTCTACCGCTGGGTCTACGACACGGCGGACCAGGATTCCTATGTCAGCATCGACAAGGCGCAGCGCGAGCTCGGCTGGCAGCCGGACTTCAGCAATGCCGAGACCATGATCCGCACCTACGACTGGTACCTCGAAAAGGGCAAGATCCTGGCGCAGGCCACCGGCACCAGCCACCGCGTGGCGTGGAAACAGGGCGCCCTCAAGATCCTCAAGGCGTTCTCCTGAACGCGTCCGCCGTGCGGCGTTTCGACAGCATTTCCGTGGCCGCCCCCGCCTACAACGAGGCCGAGAACCTCGGCCCGCTCGTCGAAGCCTGGCACGGCTACCTCGCCGCCCGCTTCCCGGCCGGCTGCTTCGAAATCGTGATCTGCAACGACGGCAGCAAGGACGACACCGCCCGCGTGCTCGACGCGCTCGCCGGACGGTTTTCCGCGGTGCGTCCCTGCCACCACGCCGTGAACCAGGGCGCCGCCGCCGCCCTCGCCACGGCGATCCGCCACACCACCCAGGCCTGGGTGCTGCTGCTCGACGCGGACGGCCAGTTCCCGATCGAGAATCTCGAGCGCTTCGCTGCCGCCCACGAACGGGACCCGGCGCCCGCGTACATCGGCTTCCGCCCGCGGAAGGAGGATTCCCCGTTCGCCCGGTTCGGTTCCTGGGCCAGCGGCTGGGCCTGCAATCTTTTTCACGGGACGCGTTACCGCGACTTCAACTGCGCGCTCAAATGCGTCGAGGGCCGGCTGCTGCGCGACCTGTCGCTCGAGGCCAAGGGCCTCAACTACTCCACCGAGATCAGCTCGAAAATCCTCGAGCGCGGCGTGGCGATGCGCGAGGTCGCCGTCCTCCACCAGCCCCGCCGGCGGGGCCGCAGCAGCCGGTCGCTCATCCGGGGGAGCCTTCATCGGCTGCTGCTCGTGGCCTACCTCGGCTTCCGGCAGCTCCTGTTTCGGCTGCAGGTCCTGCAGCGCCGGCCCTACACCCCATGATCGCCCGTCCCCGCCGCCTGGTCGTCAGCCTTTTTTGCGGGGGCCGGGGCGGTGCCTCCCTCATCCGCGAGCTCACCCGCCAGCCCCAGGTCGAGCTCAACGCCCTGATCAACGCGTACGACGACGGGTTGTCCACCGGCGAGCTGCGCGGGTTCATCCCCGGGATGCTCGGACCCTCGGATTTCCGCAAGAACCTGTCCGGCCTCCTGGACCTGCACAGCAGCCACCAATACGCCGTCACCCGGCTGCTCGAGTTCCGGCTGCCGGCGTCGTATTCGGCGGACGACCTCGCCCGCCTCCGGCGGTGGGTCGCGGCCCCGGCGAGCGGGCCCGGCGAGCTGCCCGGCGACCTCCAGGCCATCGTCGACGAGCTCGACCCGGAATGGCACCAGCGCGTGCGCGACTACCTCGCCCGTTTCCTCGACTACCAGTCCGGCCAGAGCCGCGAATTCAACTTCCCCGACTGCTCGCTCGGCAACCTCGTGTTCGCCGGCGCCTACCTGAAGAACGACCGGAACTTCAACGCCGCCACCGCCGAACTGGCGCGCGTGTTCGGTTCCCGCGCCAAGCTGATCAACGTCACGCAGGGGGAGAACCGCATCCTCGTCGCGCTGAAGGCCGACGGCGAGATCCTCGAGCGCGAGGCCCGGGTCGTCGGTCCCCAGAGCCCGGCCCGCATCACCGACATTTTCCTCCTCGAGCATCCGCTGGCGGCGCCCGACCTCGCCCGCCTTGCCGCCCTGCCCGATGCCGCCGCCCGGCGGTCGGCCCTCCAGGCACTCGAGCGGCCCGTCGCCTTGTCGCCCGAGGCGCGCGAGGCCCTGGCCCGGTCCGACATCATCATCTACGGCCCCGGGACCCAGTTCTCCTCGCTGATGCCGAGCTACAAGACCGCCGGCCTGGCTGCCGCCATCGCCGAGAGCCCGGCCCGCGTGAAGGCCTTTGTCGTGAACATCCACCGGGACCACGACATCGAGTCCTGCGACGCGCCCGACCTCGTGCGGACCGCGCTCGGCCTCCTGGACCCCTCCGTCGAACCCCGCCGGCTGGTCACGCACGTGCTCTACACCCGCGCCTCCGTCCGGCCGGAGCGCCTGCTGCCCCGCGGCCCCGTCGAGACCGCCGGCGCCGCCGGCCCGGTCTGGGTCGAGGGCGACTTCGAGAACCCGGCCCGGGCCGGCGTGCACAGCGGATTTCTCACGGTCCGCCGCCTCCTCGCCCTCCACGAGCAGGCGCTCACGCCCGCCGAGCCGGAACTCGACATCTACGTCGACCTGAACAAGCGCTCCCTCGCGATGAACCAGCTCGTCCAGGAGTTCACCGAGATGCCCTGGCGGAGCCGCTTCAGCCGCGTGCGGCTGCGGTTCAACAACGTCGCGCTGCCCCCCCTGTCGCTGCCCCCGCACCTGAGCGTCGAGTCCGTCCGCCACGACGACATGTTCTCCGAGGTCGTGGAGATCCGCGACTGGGCGGCCCGGCGGCAGTCGCAATTCCTGGTGACGCTGACCGGCGACGGCGAGTATCGACTCCGCGACATCCTGCTCGGGGTCGACACGCTCGCGAACCATCCCTTCGCCGCCGTCTACGGCTCCCGCAACCAGAGCCGCTACCAGTTCCACCGGTCACTGGACTCCGCCTACGGCGAGAGCCGCCTGCTTTATTCTGTCAGCCTGCTCGGCGCCTTCCTGCTCTCCGTGCTTTTCACGCTCCGGTTCCGCATCATCTTCTCGGACCCGCTCACGGGCTTCCGGCTGTTCAGCCGGACCACCCTGGCCCCGGTGCTGCCCGACCTCGCCCGCCTCGACGACCGTTCCGCGACCGCGGTCACGCGAACGCTGGTCCGGCACGGCTGCGAGATCGCCGAGATTCCCGTCTATTACCGGACGTTCAAGGGCTTCACCAACGTGCGCTGGCGCCTGCTGCGGGGGGTTCGCAATGCCTGGAGAATTCTCTTCTAAGCGTGCGATCCTGTTCGACCTCGACGGCACGCTGGTCGATTCGTCGCCGCTGCACGCCGCCGCCTTTGTCGCGAGCCTGCAGCCGCGCCACGCCGCGCTCGCCCGCGCCTTTGACTACTCGCGCCACCAGGGCCGGCCCACCGCGGAGGTCTTCCGCTCGCTCGGCGTGAGCGACGAGGAGATTGCCGGGCTGACCCGGGGGAAGCAGGAGCGCTACCGCGCGGCGGTGGCGGCCGGGGAAGTCGCCTGTTTCCCGGGGGTGCCCGACCTCCTGGCCCGCCTGCATGCTGCCGGCCGGCGGCTCTACGTGGTCACCGGGGCGAGCCGCCGGTCGACCGATCAGGTGCTGGCGGGCACCGGCCTCGCCCGCTTTTTCTCGGGCCTGATCACCGCCGAGGACACCCCCCGGGGCAAACCCGCGCCCGATCCCTACCAGCAGGTGGTGAACCGCCACGGCCTCCGCCCCGCCGACTGCCTCGCCGTCGAGGATGCGGCCAACGGCATCGCCTCGGCGCGGGCCGCGGGCCTGGACGCCGTGCTGGTCAACACCGACGTGCACGTCCCGGGCATCCCCAACGCCGGCCCCGTCGGCCGGCTGGCCGCCTGGCTGCTCCCATGACGGCCGCCCCCGGAGAAAAACCGCGCGCCCGCCGTGTTTGCGCCGTGGTCCCGGCCGCCGGCCGCGGCTCGCGGCTGGGCGCCGACGTGCCCAAGGTGTTCGTCGAGATCCTGCCGGGCCTCACGATCTGGGATGCGGTGCGCCGGCACCTGGCGCCCGTGGTCGACCACCTGGTGCTCGTGCTTTCCCCGGGCGGGCGCGAGTTCGTCGCGACCCACCGCGACCGGCTGCGGCCCGACGCCTTCGACCGCACCTCCCTCGGGCAGCAGGCGGAGCCGCGCGGCATGGGCGACGCCATTTTCGGCGTCGCGGACCTGTGGGGCGGATACGACGACATCGTCGTCGTCTGGGGCGACCAATTCAACGTTTCGCCGGCAACCTACCGCGGCGCCCTCGCCGTCCACGCCGCGTTGCCGCGGCCCGCGCTGGCGCTGCCCGTCGTGCGCGCACCGCGCCCCTACGTGGAATACGTCTTCGACCGCGGCGGCCGGCTGACGGCGGTCCGCCAGTCGCGCGAGGGCGACACCTGCGCGGCGCAGGGCTTCTCCGACACCGGCGTCTTCATCCTCTCCGCCGGGGCGCCGCTGCTGGCCGCCTGGCGGGACTATCTGGCGACGAACCCGCGCGGGGCGGCCACCGGCGAGGTCAATTTTCTGCCGTTCCTCGTGCACCTGTCGCTCGCCGCCGGCTGGCCGGTCGGGCGCCACGAGATCAGCGACCCGGGCGAGGCGGTTGGCATCAACACGCCGGAAGAACTCGCCTTCGCCCGCGCGCTCCTTCAACGTCCCGCGGCTCATGGGTGAAATCATGCTCGTCACCGGTGGCGCCGGCTTCATCGGCAGCCATCTCGTCGAACGCCTCCTGCAGCTCGGCCATCGTGTCCGCGTGCTGGACAACCTGTCCCAAGGACGGCGCGAATGGGTCCCGCCTGATGCCGAATTCCTCGAGGGCAGCATCACCGACCTCGAGCTGTGCCGCCGGGCCTGCGCGGGCGCGGCCGGGGTGTTTCACCTCGCCGCCATGTCGAAGGTGGCTCCCTCGATCGACCGGTTTGAGTACTGCACGGAGCAGAACATCATCGGGACCCAGAACATCCTGGTGGCCGCGCGGGATGCCCGGGTCCGCAAGCTGGTCTACAGCGGGTCCTCCACGTATTACGGCAACGCCGCGCCCCCCCAGTCCGAGACGGCCCTGCCCAACTGCCTGAACCCCTACGCCGTGTCGAAATACGTGGGCGAGCAGTTCTGCGAGGTCTTCACCAAGCTCTACGGGCTGCCCACCGTGACCCTGCGCTATTTCAACGTCTACGGCCCCCGCCAGCCAGCCACCGGCGCGTACGCGCTCGTCCTCGGCATCTTCCTCGACCGCTGGCGGCGGGGCGAGGAGCTGGTCATCCACGGCGACGGGTCGCAGCGGCGCGACTTCATCCACGTCTCCGACGTCGTCGAGGCCAACCTCGCCGCCTACCGCGGCGCAGTGCAGGGCGTCGCGCTGAACGTCGGCAGCGGGACCAACCTCTCGGTCAAGGAGCTCGCCAACCTGATCTCGCCGCGGCAGGTGCACGTGCCGCGGCGCGCCGGGGACGCCGACGTCACGCTGGCGGACATCACGCGCATCCGCCGTGAACTGGGCTGGAATCCGCAGGTGGCCTTCGCCGCGGGCCTCAAGGCGCTCATGCGCTGAGGCGCGATGACTGGCGCGATCCGATCCGCCCTCACGTCGCGACGTGGCCTGCTGGCCGTCCTCGCGCTGGGCGTGGCGGTCGAGGCGGCCCCCCTGCTTCTGGTCTGGCTGGCGGGCGGGATCTGGCCCCTGAACAACGGCGAGGATTTCGACCTGTCCTTCTGGCCGCCGCTGAAGACGGCGTACCCGCCTTGTTTCTACTGTTTCCACGTCGGCTACTATTTCCTCGGCGTGCTCCACGCGGTGCACCAGCTCACCGCCTGGACGACCGGGTCCCGCCTCGTGGACCTGGAATATTTCCAGCACTTCGGCTACCTCACGCGGCTGGTCTACGGCGGGGCGACGGTCGGGGCCGCGGCCTGGTTCCTGCGCGCGCGCCGGGACCGGGGCTCGCTCTTCCTCGCCGGTGCGCTGCTGCTCGGCGTGCCGCTGGCCGCGCCAAACATCCTCGCCATATACCACCTCCGCGTCGGCTCGCAGCTTTCCTACAAGCTGCTGACGCTGGTCATCGCCTTCGCGTCGCTCAGCGCCCTCGAGGATTACCTGCAGGGTCGGCGTCCCGCCCGCGGCCGTGTCCTGCACTGGGGCCTGCTCGCCGGGGTGACCGTCATCGAGATTCCCCATTACATCCTTTTCCTGCTGCCGGCGTTTTTCCTTGGCGCCGGCTCCCTCCGGGGATTCCTGGAGTTTCTCGCCTACACCGGACGCTGGGCCCTCGGGGGCATCGCCGGCGGGTTGCTGGGCCTGCTGGTGTTTTTCGGCACCGACACCGACAGCCTGGTGGCCGCGGTGTATTCCATCGCCCGCGGCTACGCGGTGGGATTCGCCCAGCCCCAGCCCGGATTCGAACAGTTCACCCGCATGGTGTTCGACCCGCGCAGCGACTATTTCCTCGTGCACATCATCCTGGCGGTGCACGCGTGCATCCTCGCCGGCTTCGGCGGATTCGTCGCCGTGCGGTGGTCCCGGCTGACGTCCCGCTTTCGTTTCGCCGGGCTGGCCCTCCTGGCGGCCTGGCTCCTGGTCGCGGCCGCACATGTGCACATCTGGAAGACGCGCGGCAGCTACACCACGGTGTTCTCGCTGGTGTACGGCGATTTTGTGCTGTGCGCGCTGGTCATCCGCCATCTGCTGCTGGCCCGCGGGCTGCCCGGCGTCCTCCCGCCGCGAATGTTTCGCGCCGCGATCGCCGCGGCCGCCCTCGCGTTCGTCGTCCCTTGCGGCCTCACCCTTGGCTGGAGCAACCTCGCCGGGCTTTACCGCAACCAGGTTGTCCACGGCGCCGCATTTCGGTCGTTCAACGGCGCCCTGGCCGGCCTGCCCAAGCCGGTGGGCGTGGCCTTCAGTCCCGACCTGACGCCGTATTTTCTCGGTTCGCACTACATCCCCGCCGGATATCTCACGCACATCGGCCTGGGCTGGCATGGCGAGGATGGCCGGTACAGCGGCAGGATCCGCGCGGACCGCTTTCCGGATTTCGTCATCCTGCACGGGGTTCGCCTCCGGTCCGCGACGTTGAACCTGCGGGAGAGCGCCCTGGACATCCTTGTCGAGGAGGGGTGGCCGTCCCCGCCGGCGGCCACGATCGTGGCCGTGCCGATGGATGCCGGCATCGCCGCCGCCCCGGCGGTAGAGAAGGCCGCCCGCCTGGTGCGCTACGCCGGGAGTCCCGACCAGGCGGACCTCGCCGGATTTCTCCTCGCCGCGCCCGACCGCGGTCTCGAAAGCCGTGGCTCCGGGCTGCGCTGGTTCATCGCACCCTTGCCGCCCGGCGGCATCGGGGAATCGCTGCTCGATCGCTGCTGGCCGGCGGCGTGGCCGCGCACGGACCGGCGTTTCTTTTTCCTCTCCGCCCCCAGCGGCTTCCTGCTCCTCAGCCTCGCCGAGCTCCCGTCCCACCCGTGATTCGCCGGCGCCGCGGCGTGCATGGCATTGCCGGCGGGCTCCCCGCGCCTGACCGCGGGCACCGCCCGGCGCTGCGCCCGGACGACGCAAACGACGGGCGGGCCCTGCCCCCTGGCGCCGGCGGGCCGCGGCCGGCGTCTCCATTCTCGACTCGGTCCCAGCCCCTTCCCAAGCTGCCGGGCTCATGAGCATGCTCGCTTCCGGTCCAGACTCGCGCCGCCTCAACCCGGAACCATGCCGCCTCACGCAATCCGAGAAGGAGCACGCCTCCGGGCAGCGCGGATTCGCCATCTGGATCTACGGACTCTCCGGCGCCGGGAAAAGCACGCTGGCCGCCAGCCTCGAACGCGAGTTGCACCGCCAGGGGCGCGTGACCGTGATGCTGGATGGCGATGACTTGCGCGGCGGCTTGAACCGCGGCCTGGGCTTCAGCGACACCGACCGCACCGAAAACCTCCGGCGCGCGGCGGAGGTGGCGAAGCTGCTGGTCCGGTCGGGCCTCGTTGTCATCGCGGCCTTCATCACCCCGCGACGGGAGCACCGTGCGCTGGTTAGCACCATTGTCGGCGCCGCGGACCTGGCCCTGGTCCATGCGTCCGCGCCGTTTGCGGTCTGCGCCCGGCGGGATCCGAAGGGCCTGTACGCCCAAGCCGCCGCCGACGTCCTCCGCCAGTTCACCGGCCGCGATTCGGCCTTCGAGCCCCCGCTCGATGAGGCCGGGCTCACGCTCGACACCTCGGCGGAGTCCGTCGCGGAGTCGACTGCGCGCCTGGTGGCGTATGTGACGCCCCGCCTGGTTCCGCCCCATGCCTGACTACCAGCTCGACCGCCTCGACTACCTGGAGCACGAGGCCGTGTTCGTCCTTCGCGAGGCCGCCGCGCAGTTCGACCGGCTGGCGCTGCTCTTTTCCGGCGGCAAGGATTCGTCCGTCCTGCTGCACCTCGCGCGCAAGGCCTTCGCGCCGGCCGCGCTGCCGTGCCCGCTGGTGCATATCGACACCGGCCACAACTTCCCGGAGGTGCTCGCCTTTCGCGACCGGCTCGCCCGCGAGACGGGCACCCGCCTCGTCGTGCGCCTGGTCGAGGACTCGATCCGGGCGGGACGCGTCGCCGAGGAGACCGGCACCCACGCCTCCCGCAATGCCCTCCAGACGGTCACCCTGCTGGAGGCGATCCGCGAGGGCGGTTTCGACGCGTGCCTCGGCGGCGGCCGCCGCGACGAGGAAAAATCCCGCGCCAAGGAGCGCTTCTTCTCGCACCGCGACGAGTTCGGGCAATGGAACCCGCGGCATCAGCGCCCCGAACTCTGGAACCTCTTCAATGGTCGCAAGGCTCCCGGCGAGCATTTCCGCGTCTTTCCCCTCTCCAACTGGACCGAACTGGACGTCTGGCATTATGTCGCGCGCGAGGGCATCGCGCTGCCGGCGCTGTATTTCAGCCATGAACGCGCGGTGGTCCGGCGCAACGGCGTCCTGCTGGCCCATTCCCCGTACCTGCGCCTGCAGCCGGGCGAAGCCGTCGAGACGCAGCGCGTGCGCTTCCGCACCGTGGGCGACATGACCTGCACCGGCGCCACGCCCAGCCACGCCTCCACGCCCGACGAGGTGATCCGCGAACTCGCGGAGAGCCGCACCGGCGAGCGGGGCGGCCGGGCGGACGACCTCCGCAGCGACTCCGCCCTGGAGGCGCGGAAGGAGGCGGGTTACTTCTGATGAACGCGAACCCAGGCAGCCTCCGGGCCGATCTGCTCCGGTTGACCACCGCCGGCAGCGTCGACGATGGCAAATCGACGCTGATCGGGCGCCTGCTGCTCGACACCCATTCCGTGGCCGATGACCAGCTGGCCGCGATCCGCCGCATCACCGCCCAGCGCGGCGAGGAGCACCTCAACCTGTCGCTCCTCACCGACGGGCTCCGCGCCGAGCGCGAACAGGGCATCACCATCGACGTCGCCTACCGGTATTTCGCCACCCCGCGGCGCAAGTTCATCCTCGCCGACACCCCCGGCCACATCCAGTACACGCGCAACATGGTGACCGGCGCGTCGACCGCCGACCTCGCGATCGTGCTGGTGGACGCGCGGAATGGCATCACCGAGCAAACCCGCCGGCATGCCCTGATCGCGTCGCTGCTCCGCATTCCCCACCTGGTTTTGTGCGTCAACAAGATGGACCTCGTCGGCTGGTCGGAGGCGCGCTTTGCGGAGCTGGTGGCCGAATTCTCGGCCTTTGCCTCGCGCCTCGAGATCGCGGACCTGAAGTTCATCCCGGTGTCGGCCCTCCACGGGGACAATGTCGTCGCGCCCTCGTCCCGCCTGGCCTGGCACGGGGGCGGCACGCTGCTCCATCACCTCGAGCACGTCTACCATGGCGGCAGCCACAATCACATCGATGCCCGGTTCCCGGTGCAGCTCGTCATCCGGCCGAACAACGACCGTCACCACGATTTTCGCGGGCTGGCCGGCCGCGTCGCCTCGGGCGTGTTCAAGCCCGGCGACCGCGTGGTCGTGCTGCCCTCCGGCCTCGAGTCGGTCGTCCAATCGATCCGCGGGCCGGGCGGGGCCGTGGCCGAGGCCTTCGCGCCCATGTCGGTGGTGATGACGCTGGCCGACGACCTTGACGTCGCGCGCGGCGACCTGCTGGCCAAGCTGAACAACCGGCCCGCGGGCAGCCAGGAACTCGAGGCCATGGTCTGCTGGCTGGACCCGCGGCCGATGCAGGCCGGCGGCAGCTATCTGCTGCGGCACACCACCCGCGAGGTCCGCTGCCTGGTCCGGTCGCTCCGCTATCGCATGGACATCGACACCCTGCACAAGCGGGAGGACGACCCGAGCCTCGGGGCGAATGACGTCGGCCGGATCCAGCTGCGCACCGCCGCCCCCCTTTTCCACGATGCCTACCGCGTCAACCGCAGCACGGGCAGCTTCATCCTCATCGACGAGTTCACCCATGCGACGGTCGCCGCCGGGATGATCCTCTAATCGCCCCCGCGGCCGGCCGATTGCGCCCGGTGGCGGGCGCACACCTCCTGCCACAGCCGCGCGAGTTCCGGCCCGTAGGCGGTCGCGGCCGCCGGCTGCTCCCCCGAACGCAGGCGGACGACGGACCGCACCCAGGGACCGTCGCGCTGCTCATCAAAGGGCAACCCGAGAAACCGGGCCAGGCCGGCGACTTCACCCACGCACGATTCGGGATCGACCAGGTGGGCGTAGCTCACCCACCAATGCGGGCAGGCCTGGGCGAGGCGGAGATTGTCGGCGTAGTGCTGCCGCCACAGGCGCAGGCCGAGAAACCGGGGCAGCGAGTTCCGCCGGCGCAGGGACGCGGCCACCTCCGCCGGGTCCCGCAGGCAGATGATCACCTTTTCGAAGCGGGTGCCGTGTTCCTGCCAAGCCGGCGCGGTGACGCAGAAGCGCGGGTCCTTCACCACCTGGTGGGCGTGCCGGAGACCCGCCGCCGCCAGCGGGCCGGCGAGGCGCCGGCCGCGCGCGATCACCGTGCCCCGCGTGGGAGGGAACAGCAGCGCGAACCGGCCCCACGGGCCGTGCAACAACAACCGGTTCAGGCGCAGGATTTCCTCCTGCTCGAAATACCCGTCCGGGTTCCAGCGATCCGGCTTGATGAACCCGGCGGGATCGCCGAGGTCCGCCCCCGCCTGCTTCAACAGCCGTGCCGTCAGCGACGTGCCGGCCCGATGCATGCCAATGATGAGCTTCATGGCTGGGCGGCAGGGCGGTCCCGGGACGGCGGGACGAGGATGGCCACGAGGCCCCCGCCCAAGTTGGTCGTGAGGTGGATCACCAGGATGGCGACGGCAACGAGGATGGCGTCGTTCATGGCCAGGAGTGGCGCCGGGCCGGCCACGGCCTGGGTGAGCAGCATGACCAGCGCGCCTTCCCGCACGCCGTGCCCGCCAATCGCGAGCGGCAGCGCACCGAGAAAGTACGCGACGGACAAGGCGCCGATCCGCTCCGGCCACGGAACCGGCAGCGCCACCGCGTCGAAGGTCCACGCGCCGGACGCGAGCAGGAGTCCGTGGGCCAACACCGCAATCACCGCGGCGACCGCCAGGCGGCGGCCGCTCATGGCCAAAAAATAACCGGCCAGGTCCCGGGCCCATGGCCGGGCCTGCAGCCATCGCCCGGCGCGGCTGGACCCGCCGGCGGCGAGGAATGCGATTCCACCGAGTACCAGCGCCGCCATGACCAGGGCCGCACTCCGCCAGCGGGCCAGCACCAGCGGCCAGCCAAAGGCGAGCATCCAGCCCGCAATCGAGGCCAGCCCCAGCACGCGGTCAGCCAACAGCACCCCGCTGACCCGGGGCCAGGAATTCCCGTCGGAACGGTGCAGCATCGTCGCGCGCACCGCGTCGCCGCCGACGCCGCCCGGCAGAAACTGGTTGAACGTCTGGCCGGCAAACGCGATCCGCACGAAGTCGCGCGCGGCCAGGCCGGCGAGCGCACCCCGGGCGAGCAAGCCGAGGCGCAGGGCCAGCAGGAGCGTGAAGGCCGGCCGGCACAGGACGGCGGCCGCCAGGTACCACGGGTGCTGCCAGACCGGCGCCAGGTTCGCGCCTTTGCCCGGCCACGCCCGCCAGAGGATCGCCGCGCACAGGACGGCGACTCCGATCCGAAAGGCGTTGACTCGCGCTCGGGTTCCGGACCGGTGTTGCTGTTGCGCCTCCTTTGCCAGGGTGCTGCTCTCGAGGGGGATCACAAGGTTGGACGAGCGAAATTGCGGCCTGGGCCCAAAACAACAAGTCTTAAGCTGGCCCGCGTTCGCGCCCGCGGCGGTCCGCGATGCAAACTCTCGACTCGCGCGGCGCCTGCCGCCTAATCTGCGTTTCCGTGCCGCAAACACCCGCTGTGCCGTCATCCCCCTCCGCCCGCCCGCTGGTTCTCCGGAGCGTTCTTTGCCTCCTCCTGGCGCTGGCCGCCGCCGCGGGCGTGTTTCACCGGCAGTGGATCGAGGGGAATCCCTTCGTGGGCAACTTTGACCGGCTGAACGGGGGAAGCCTGCCGCTGCGCGTCCATGAACTCCGCTCCATTCAGTCGGGCGAACCGGTTTCCTCCTGGTCGGAAAACGTCTTCATGGGCCTGGATCTCGGCTCCCACGGTGCCTATCGCCTGGGCGCGAGTCCGATCAGCTGGCTGGCGGCACGCTTCGGTGCCGACCATTTTCTCGGGGTCATGGCCGCGGTGGCGGCCACGCTCCTGGCTCTCGCCGGGCTCGCCGCCTATGCCACCCTGCGGCGACTGGGATTCAGCCGGCTTCCGTCCGCCACCGGCGCCGTCTGCTATGCGTGTGCCACCCTCTTCACCGTCCGGCTCGCGCAGAGCGAGGGCTTCGCGTACAATTTCGTGCTCGGACCCCTGCTTTTTTTCCTGCTGCTTGAACCGGGGGCGGGCCGGCCGTTGCGCGGCCTCCTTGGGCTGGCCGCGGTCGCGTACCTTCTCTTCAGCTTTTCCTTCCTGCAGGAAACGGCCTATCTGCTGCTGGCCGCCGGCGCCTTTGCCCTGATCGAGGCGTGGAAGCGCCGCTCGGCTTCGACGCTCGCGGTCCTGGTGACGGCGGTGCTGGTCGCAGGGGTCGCGGCGGCCCCCCGGATCCTCCAGGTCCAGCACGAACTCTCGCTGCTGCAGCGGCAACCCACGGGCGCCGCGGCGGGCAAGGTCACGTTCGAGTCCTCCTACGCCCAGCAACATCTGACGGCGCGCGAGTTCTGGCGCTTCCTCGATGACGGCGTTTTTGGCCGGCATCCCGGCCAGGCCGCCGCCCTCGGCAACAACATCAACCTCAACGAGGGCTTCCAGGTCCACTCCTCGACCTTGGCCAGCCTGCTGGTCCTGCTTTCCATCGGGCTTGCCCTAAGCCGGCGGCGATCGCCGGCGCCCGCCGGCCGCGTCCGCTGGCCCGTGGTGTTCGCCGCCGCCGCCTGCCTGATCGTATCCTGGCTCGTGCTGACCAAGTCCGGCCTGTGGCTGCTCTACCAGCTTTTCCTGCATCTCGATTTTTCCCACGGCCGGCTGGTCGCGGCGATGTTGTTTCCGCTTTCGATCCTCATCGCTCACGCCCTGGACGAACTGACGCCGCCACCCGGGCCGGAGCCGCGGCGGCGCGGGGCGACCCTGGCCCTCTCCGCCGTGGCGGCCTTGGGTGTGGTCGTGTTGCTCGGCACCGTGCGGGACCGGCGGACCGTTCCGGCGCGCCTCGACCTGGCGGCCCCGTTGGGTCACCAGGTGCGCACGATCGTCGCCCTGGTGCGCAACCGGCCGCTGCCGGTCCCGGCTCCCACCGGGGGCATGGCCCGCTGGCTCGGCCCGGGCACCGCCGGCCTGGCCTGGACGGCGATGGACGACGCCACCGTCGAAGTCGAGATGCAGCATGGCGCCGAGCCGTTCGTGGTGATGGGGCGGAACGACGCCAACCGCTATACCGTGGGAAGCCTGGATCCGCACGGCGATTATCGTTTCCGCCTTCGCGCCTGGCGCGACGGGGTGTCCTCGGGCTACTCGCCGGTTCTGGCGGTCGCCCCGCTGCCGCCCGGCGCCCGTTTCGAGGATGAGGCTCCGCGCCTGAGCTCCGACGAGAAGACCTGGCTCGTGAGCGGCGAGGTCCTGTACGTCCTCGCCGTTTTCGTCTGCTTCGTGGCCTGGACCGTGGCCTGTCGCGCGACCCGGAATCGCCCGCGTCTGCGCTACGCGCTGGTGTCCGGCCTGGCCTTTGCGATCATGTTCGAGGCGTGGAGCGGCCTCGAGTTCAGGCTCAACGGTCCTCACACGCGGTCCTTTCCGGTGCCGTTTCAGAAGGACGACTTGTTCGTGAGCGAGCCCGGGACGCTGGCCCCGCCGTCCGCTGCGGCGCGGCGCGAACTGAACACGCGACTGGAACGGGACGCCTACCGGACGGTCCTGCTCGAGCCGGCCGCGCAATTCTACTCGACCACGCTCCATGTGCCGATGGCCTGGGATCTGCGAACCCCGCAGGGCGGCTGGTCCGGCGTGCCGCGCCGGCTGGCCGTCCTGCCCTGGCCCGACGGCATCGTTTCCATGCGCCGGCTGATCTTTCGGCCGGATCGCGAAATTCCGTGGGAGCTGCTGGGGGCCCTCAACGTGAAGTACGCGCTCACGGTCGATACTTCCCTTTATTTCAACACGGATCCCACCCACGGCTCGGGCAACCGGTTTGCTTCCCTCCAGATCGCCGCCAACCCGCTTCCGGTCACTCCCCGCCAGTTCTTCGCGCAACGGACCGTCCCCCTGCAACCGCTCGAGAAACGCCAGGTCTTCCCAGTGCCGATGCCGGCCGACCCGACCCGGGAGTCGTTTGTCGAGGGCCTGCCTGAAGCCCGCGACTGGCCCGCCGGGGGGCCCATCAGCGCCAATTACCGCGGCGACCGCATTACCCTCCGCTTTGCACCCATGGACGCCGCCCGGTTCCTGGTGCTCAACGAACTCTACCACCCCGACTGGCAGGCGCGGACCCCGGACGGACGGCCCTTGCGGATTTTTCCCGTCAACACGGTGATGCGCGGGATCGAGGTCCCACCCGGGGTATCCGGCCTCGAACTGGAATTCCGCCCGTTTCCGGGACGACTGGCGGGTTACGCCTTCCCTCTGGCCGGTCTCTGCGGGCTGCTGGGCGCCGGTTTCGTGCTGCGCCGCGCGGGCTCGTGGTCATGGCTTCCATCGTTCGCAGCCGGCGGTGGCGCGATCCGCCGGCTCGCCGCGGCGGCAGCCCGGGTGCGGTCGATCAACCCGTTGGTGGTGCTGGCCGTGGCCTACCTTGTGATGTATGGCAGCCTGTTGCTCGCGACCGACGGCTATCCGTACGGCCTCGACAACAACGAGTCCTATTCCTGCTGGTGGCATGCCCGCAGCCTGGTCAAGAACGGCCTGGCGCACACCAAGGGACTGACCGACGAGGTTTTTTCGCCCGAGCACGCCGCGAGCCCGTACATCCACTCGCACCAGGGCAATTTCCCGCGCCTGTTCACGGTCGGGCTTTACGCCGTCGGGATCCGCTCCATCGCCGCGGAGATCTGGATCACCACCTTCACCGTGGGCCTCGCCGGGCTTTACCTGGCCTACCGCTTTCTCGCCGACCTGGCCAATCCGCGCTTCGCCGTGATCGCCTGCCTGGTGATGATGTCCAACTACCTGCTGTTCGCGCAATGGCAGGTCAACCTCTACAACGTCTGGCACGTCTTCTTCTTCTTTTCGTCCCTGCGCTGCGTCCAGGTCCTGCGCTCGGCGTCGCGCGGGCGGTGGTTCCTCCTCACCTTCCTGAATTGCGCGGCGCTTTTCTACTGGGAATACGTGTTCACGACGTTCGTCGTCGCGCTCTGCGGGCTCTACGCTCTCCTGTCCTACTGGCGCCGGCCCCGGCTCCTGCTGCTGGCCGCCGGCGCGGTGGTCGCGGGAGGCGTCGCGGCCGCCGGCCTGCTGCTCGCCCAACTGACGGCTTACATGGGCTGGGCCAGCGTGCTGGAGGATGTTCGCCTCACTCTCACCGCCCGCAACGCCGCCGCTGATCCGGCGTTGCTGGCCGCGGTCACCCGTTTCTACCACGAGCACCGGATTGTTTTCTGGTACAATTTTTTCGAGGCCGCTCCCCTCCGCAATGTGGCCGCGTTCGGCAAGTCGCTCGTCCACGACCACCTCGATTATTATTCGGGCCCGCTCGCGCTGGCCATGTGCCTCACCCTCCCGGGCTGGCTGGTCGCGCTGGCCCGCCGGTCGCTGCCGGCGCTGCGCGGGACGGCCGGCGGCTGGCTGGCGGCGGCAACCTACGGGCTGGTCGCCTTTTTCCTGTGGCGGACCCTGGGTGACACCTTTGCCGGGGGCGTGGGCCCGGCCGGTCCGATCGGCGAATCGGATGCCGCGCGCACCTTCCTGCTCGCCGCCGCCGTTCTCGTCGGCCTGGCCGCCTCGCTTCGACCGGCCCGGTCCGCCGACGACGGGACCTGCGCGGGTCTGTTGACACTTTTTCTCGGGGCGCTCGCCGCCTACGCCCTGACTTACCGGATTTTCACCGGCTACGTCTTCAGCGGCTACCTCAATCGCCTGGTCCCGATGCTCGTGTTCGTCACGGACGCCATGCTGGCGCTGGCCTTCTACCTGGGGGCCCAGGCGGTTGCGCACCACGGGTCGGCGCTGGTCGGCGGCCTCCCCGCGAGCGGGGCGCCCGACCCGCGAACCGACACCGCGAGTCGGGCCGGCTGGCGGTGGATTCCCGCGCTGGCGGGCCTGGCGTATTGCGGTATCCTGGCCGTTCAGTGGGCGGGGGTGCAGGCGGAGGCTTTGCGCCTGGTGCCGCCCGATTCCTATTCGTTCCTCTCCCGGCTCGAACGTGAGCCCTACCGGGGCCGATCCGTCGTCACCAACGTCTATCCCGCGCCCATCGCCGCCCGGACCGGCTCGTGGGGTTATGCCGACACCACGATCTTTTCCGGCCTGCTCGCGCTTGCGCCGTCGGGCTTCCAGGTGGAGCGCGACCTCAAATACCTCTGGTTCGCTGACCGCGACACCAATCCGGACTATCTTCGCCCGGACCTGGCCCTCGCCTTCGTCCCGACGCCCAATGTCGCCGAGGCGCGGGCGCGCGCGGCCGAATGGCGCGAGCTGCAGGCGACCGGCGCCGCCCGGATTCCACCCGGCCTGGTCCGGCGGGCAAGTTCCCGGTTCCAGCCTTTCCTGCAGGACCGGTTGATGCACACCGACAACCGGCGCCTGGACATCGTCGACCTCGATTGGGATTTCCCGCCGTTTCTCCGGCGCAACGAGGCGCAGGTGCACGAGGTCGCCGCCCAGCTCACCTTCGAGCAAAAGCTGGCCCTGAGTGCGAGCGCGAGCATGACGAACCGCCGCTGGCGGGTCGAGTGGCGCCGGCTCGACGGCGCCGATGCGCTGCCCGCGGGTGCGCTGGCGCTCGTTTGCGACGGCCGCGAGGTGCCGGTCCCACCCGTCGCGGCGGGCGGACGGGTGGTCCTCGCCGACCACCTGCAGCTCCGCGTGCGCGGTACTGCATCCGGCGGCCGTCTCCATGTGACGGTCAATGATGCCGCCGAGGACTTCGACCTGTCGGAGCTCGCCGGCCGGGAGGCCGCGTTCGAGTGGAGCTCGTCGGCCCCGCAAGGGCGCTTCACGCGACTGCCGGCATTTGCCCCGGGCTTCTTTGTCGAGACGCGACTGCCCGGCGCCCGGCCGGTCGTCGAAGCCGCCTATCGCTACGCGCAGCAGGACGGCGTGCCGGAGGCGAACACCGCGGTCCGGCTCTACCATGAGGAGGCTGCGGGCCAGTGGACGCTGGTCGACACGGTCAATTTCCTCGGGTCCCGCGCCCTGCCCGTGCGGCTCGACGAATTCCGACGGACCAATCCCGACACGCTCGCCGCCCACGCCGCCGCCCGCGTCCAAGGCGACCGCCGCACCTATGAACAATGGCTGACGGATCACCTCGCCGCCCACCCGGCGGAGTGGACTCGTCCCGGCGTGGTGCGCGAACTGTTGCCGGCAGCTGCCCCCGCGCCCGGAAACGACCAGGTCCGCCGGATGGCGTTGCCGGTCGGCCTCCCCGGCCGTTACCAGCTCTCGGTCAGCCCCGGCACCCGGACCAAATCGGGCCATGAGTATTTCGGGTTGCCCTTCTCGGTCACGGGCAGCTCGACCGATCGCGACGCCGTCGTGCCGATCGTCGCCCCGCCGGTCGCCTACGCGCCGGGCAACCTGCCGTTCGGCCGCATGCGGGTGAAGCTCCGCTTCCCCGCTGATCGCGGCGACCAGGCCGAGCCGGTGGTGGTCACCGGCGGCAACGAGGCCGGCGACATCCTCTACGTGATCTATTCCGATCCGCATCACATCCGGCTCGGATTCGACCACTGGTACGCCGGCGGTCCGTTGACTGCACCGATCGCCATTGACTACTCCCGGCCGCACGAGATCGAGATCTCGATGGGCTCGCTGTTCCCGCCGGCCGATGACGTCGTGTTTGTCAACCTGGCGCCCGCCGACGTGCAGCGGGTAAAAGACCGGGTCAAGGTCGTGCTCGATGGCGCAACCGTGATCGACAGCGCGGGCACGTGCTACGAATCCGCACCCGACCAGGTAACGGTCGGGCGCAACGAGATCCGGGCCACATCGTGCGGTCCGACCTTCTCCGGCGAAATCCTGTCCGTCACGCGCGCGTGGCCGAAGGAGCTCCACTGACGCCGGCCCTTGCGTCATGACGCCAAGCTCACCGACAGCGCCCATGGCCTCAGCCGCCGCCAGCCCCGGCCCGGCTCGCCGGGCCATCCCCGGCCTTCGCCTGGTTGGCTGGGTCCTCGTCTGGGCGGCGCTGGGCTGGTTCTATGCGTGGACCCCGGCCGCATTTCGGCAGCCATGGCTGACCGAGCAGCCCGTCGGATTCTATCACGAACTCGCCGACGGCTTCCTCGCCGGCCACCTGTACCTGCCGCGAACGCCCGACCCGCGACTGGTCGCATTGCCCGACCCGTACGATCCGGCCGCCAACGCCCCCTATCGCGTCAACGACGTGAGCTACCATGCCGGGCGTTACTATTTCTATCCCAGCGCGGTGCCGGCGCTCCTGCTTTTCGTTCCCGTGCGCGCCCTCACCGGCCTCCACCTGTCCGAAACCGTGGCGTGCTGGTTGTTCTGCCTGGCGGGCTTCGCCGGCGGGCTCGCCTTCCTGCGGGAGTTCCGCCGCCGGTGTTTCCCCGACGGTTCCCGGTTCGTCCTCCTCGGGGCGGTGCTGGCCCTGGCGCTGTGCCAAGGCTATTACCTGGTGTTGCGCGTCGACAGCTACAACCACGTGCCCATCGCCTGCGCCTTCGCCTGGCTGATGCTGGCGCTGTGGCTGGTCCTGCGGGCGCTGGCGGCGGCCGACGGCAGCCGCGCCCGCCTCGGGTGGACCGCGGCGGCAAGCCTGGCCTACGCCATCGCGATCGCCTGCCGGCCGAATTATGTGGCCGGCGCCGGCGTGCTGCTGGTGCCGTGGCTGGCCGAATGGCGCGCCGCCCACTGGCGCATTTCCCGGCGGCTGTTCGCCCACGTCGCGGTCCTCGGCCTGCCCCTGGGGGCCGTGGCCGCCGCCATGCTGGCCTACAACTTCGCCCGCTTTGATTCCCCTTGGGAATTCGGCATGCGGCTGCAGCTTGGCGCCTGGGACCAGCGCGCGATGGCGGGACCGGGGCTCGCCAACGTGCCCGCCAACGCCTGGAACTACCTGCTCGGGCCCGGGGCCTACCATCCGACCTTCCCGTTCGTCACCGCCCCGTCCTGGACGGCGCTGGGAGTCATCCCCCACGTGCCCGTGGTGCTTTTTGCCCTGCTGCTACCGTGGCTGCTGTGTTCGCCCCGGCTGCAGGTCCCCGCCCGCGTCGCCTTGCTGCTGCCCTTCGCCGCCGCCGCCGGAAACCTCGCCTTCCTCCTGCTTTTCCCCAGCGGCAACCCGGAGGTGGTGCGCACCAGCGCGAACGCCCGGTACCTCCTCGATTTCCTGCCCGCCACGGTGCTGCTCGCCGGCTGCGGTGTGGTGGCGGCCGACGGGCTGGCGCATCCGGGCCGCGTCAGGCGCAGCCTGCTGCGCGGCGTTCTCGCCGCATCGCTGTTGGTCTCGATCGCGGCGGCGCTCTCCCTGGATTTTTCGCGCTACCCCACCGAAGCCTACCGGCCGCTGGCCCGGCTGCTCGGCCGCCCGTTCTGGTGGTGGGAACGGTTGCGCGGCATCGGCTACGGCCCGGTCGCCCTGCAGGTGCAGCTTCCCCTCGACCGGACCGGCGCCTACGAGCCGCTGCTGTCCATCGGGCGCGGGCCGGAGGGCGAACTGCTCTACCTCTTCTACGAGAGTCGCGAATCCCTCCGGCTCGGCCTCGTCGACACGGCGTCCGTGGGGCCGCAAAGCGAGTCCATCGCGGTGGACTATGCCGTCCCGCACCGGTTCGAGATCCATCTCGGTTCGCTTTATCCCCCCTCCGCCCATCCGCTGCTGGCCGGTCTCAGCGATGCGCAGATCGCCGCGGTCAAACACCGGCTTCAGGTTTGGCTGGACGGCCGCGTCGTCTTCACGGCCCCGGCGTATTTTCCCTCCATCGCGGGCGGGCAGGTTGCGTTTGGGCAGACGGACATCCTGCGGGGGTACGCGACCGAAAGGTTTTCCGGGCGGATCATCCGGGCGGAACGCCTGCCGGTGCTCCCGCCGCCCGCGGGCGAGATCGGTTCGCCCGCCTACGGGCCCCTGCGAGTGCGCCTCGAGTTTCCGGCCGGCCGCGCGGGCGTCACGGAGCCGCTGGTCGCGACCGGCATCCACCAGGCCGGGGACCTGCTCTACGTCACCTATCGCGCCGACGGGGCCATCCGTCTCGGGCTGGACCATTGGGGCCGGCCCGGTTTCGTCGGCGATTGGTTCAAACCGGCCCCGCGCGCCGACCACGTCCTGGAATTCTCGAGTGGCGCGCTTTACCCGCCGGCGAACCATGCGTGGTTCGCCCACCGGTCGCTTGCCGAGCGCGCGACGCTCAAGGAGCGCGTTCGGATCAGCTTCGACGGACAAACGATCGCCGACGTCGCGCTGACCGCGTTCGATTCCTCGCCCGAGGACGTCGTGCTCGGCCGCAATGCCATCGGCGCGTCGACCGCCGTCTATGCCTTCACCGGGCGGATGCTGGACCGCGAGCGGCTGCCGCCGCCGGGGCCGCGCCGCTAGCCGGCCGCCAGGCGGCCGACGCGCTGCGCGACCTCCGCGCCGATGGCGAGCGAGGCGGTGGCCGCCGGGCTCGGCGCATTGAGCACGTGCAACGCGTCCGGCCGCTCGACGAGTTCGAAGTCCTGCACGAGGTCGCCGGCGGGAGTCATGGCCTGGGCGCGGACGCCCGCGCCGCCGGCCACCAGGTCGTCCGCGGTGATTTCCGGCACGAGTCTTTGCAGTGAGGCGCAGAACCGCCGCTTGCTGAACGAGCGGACCACCTCCGCCCAGCACATGGCCCGGTGCCGGCCCATGAACCGCCAGAGGCCGGGAAAGCCCAGGGCGTCGGCCAGGTCGGCCAGGTTGAGGTCGGTCTTGCGGTAGCCTTCGCGGGCGGTGGCGAGGATGGCGTTCGGTCCCGCCTCCACCCCGCCGTGAATCAGGCGGGTGAAATGCACGCCAAGGAAGGGAAACGTCGGGTCGGGCACCGGGTAGATCAGGTGGCGGACCAGGTGGGCGCGCGCGGGCTTCAACTTGAAATACTCGCCCCGGAACGGAACGATGCGCGTCCGCCGGGTCTCGCCCGCCAGGGCGGACACTCGGTCGCACTGCAACCCGGCGCAGTTCACGATGAAGCCGGCGCGAAACTCCCCGGCCGTGGTCGCGATCCGCCAGCCGGAACCGTTTTCCCGCCGCAGGTGCTCGACCCTGGCGCCGGCCCGCAGGTCCACCCCGGTCCGCTGGTTGTCCGCCACGAGGGCCGCGATCACGGCCGCATAGTCCACGATGCCTTCCTCGGGAACGTGCACCGCGGCCAGGCCGGCGGCATGCGGCTCGATCTCGCGCAACTCGTCGCGCCCGAGCCAGCGCAGGCCGCGCAGGCCGTTCTGCCGGCCGCGCTCCAGGAGCGTCTGCAACCGGCCGATCTCCTCATCGTTCACCGCCACCACCAGCTTGCCGCAGATCTCATGGGCAACCCCGTGCTCGCGGCAGAACTCCGTCATTTGCCGGATGCCCGCCACCGCGAGGCGCGCCTTGGCCGACCCCGGTTTGTAGTACAGCCCGGCATGCAACACGCCGCTGTTGTTGGTGCTCTGGTGCCGGCCGAACGCCGGCTCCTTTTCGAGCAGGATGATGCCGGCATCCGGTCGGCTCCGCCGCAGGTGCCAGGCGGTCGCAAGTCCGACCAGGCCCCCGCCGACGACGCAGAATGTCTCTTTGTTCATGACAGGAAACTCACGGCTCCGGCCGGCGCGTGACGCTCCGCACCACCCCGGTGAAGCGGCGGCCAAAGGCGTCGGATACGGTGTTCCGCCCGATCGTCACGTCACCCGGCGACGATTCGTAGAAATCAAAGCGGCCCTCCAGGACCACGCGGCCGTCGAGGGTCACCCGCAGCGTATGCTTGCGGCGGTCGATTGTGTCGGGGGCCACGCCGTCGAATTGCGGGTGATCCACCGGGGGATAAAGCGAGCCCATCTCGACGCCCAGCTCGTGCGGCAGGTCGTAGTCGACCGCGATGGGGTCGGTGAGCTTCCCGCCGTAGCTCGTGTGCTCGAAGCCGAGCTGGAGGTGCGCGTCGTCCTTGTAGAAAACGTAGAGGAAATCGGCCCGGAACGACAGGCCGGTGACCACGAGGGGCTCGAGCTTTCCGGTGCGGTTTTTCGGCCACGTCAGGTCGATGCGCAGCGGGCCGCGGCGATCCAGGCCCAGCCACTGCGACCAGTGGTTGAAGGCGTGGGCCAGCCGCCGGTAGGTGACCGGGTTGTGGTAGGCCAGCAGGTCGTTGTGCTGCAGGCTGACGAACACGTTGAACAGCACGGTCCACGCCAGCGCGGCGCCCCAGCCGAGGCGCGCGAGCGATCGACGCCAGCCCGGGTCGCGCGCCTCGCCGGCGAGCACGCCGGTGCCGGCCAGCACCATTCCCAGCGGGACAAAGTCCAGGAGGTAGCGGTTGTTCGCCGCGGCCGTCTGCAACAGGAAGACGATGACCCCGGCGATCCAGGCGCTGGCGCACACGGCAAACTCGCGCAAGGCGCCCGCGTCCACGCCGGCGCGTTCGCGCACCGCGCGGTGGAGCCATCCGCCCGCGAGCAGCCAGGGAACGGAGAACAGGAGGCCGTACATGTTCTCCTCCCCGGTGTACCCGGCGGGCGCGTGGAACGGCAGCAACGGCGTCACCTGGATGAACGGAAAATAGGCACTGAGCTGCGGCGGCGCCCAGAGGTAATAATAGAGGTTCACCGGGACGAACGCCGGGTTCAGCAGGCGCAGGTGCAGCTGGTTCCCGCCGGCGAGCTGGTACTTCATGCCGAACTCGAGGAAGCTGCCGAAGCGCGCCTGGTTGTAGGCGGCCAGCCCCAGGCCGACGAGCCCGAGCGGCAGCAGCAAGGGCGCCATGGCCGCGAGGCACCGCCACCAGCCGGCCGGGTCGCGGGGTCGCTCGCGCTGCCACCGAAGCCAGCCCCAGGCGGCGAGAAAGGCGGCCACGCCGAAAAGACAGTTGGGCCGCCCGGCAACCGCGAGCCCCAGGCCCAGCCCCGCACCCGCCAGCCAGCTGGCGCGACTCCTTCCGCCGCCCACGGCCCGGAAAAAACATCCCATCGCGGCCAGGCTGAAGAAGGTGGCGCTGGCAATCGCGAGCTCGTAATAAACCGGACGGCGCAACAGCACCGGGAAGAGATCGCCCAGCAGCACCGCGGCCGCCGCCGCCACGAAGACCCAGCGGGGGGTGCCGGGAAAATGCCGGTCGCGCAGCCCGCGCAGCAGCAGCACCCCGAGCAGGCCGGAGCCCCAGGCGAAGGCGGCGACGGCCAGGTTCTGCGGCAGCGAGGTACCCGTCAGCAGCTTCCAGGGAGCCAGCAGCACCAGCGCGGGCGTGGGCCCGAAATAAAGGTAATAGTGTCCCCGATAATAGCTGACGTCGTGGTATTTCTTGTAGGGCGCGTTCTGCGCCGGGTCGTAGGGATCGGCGAGCTGCGCGAGTTCCGGCGGTGGCGCCTCGGGGAAATAGGTGTGGCCGGCGAGGAAGCCGTCGGCGAGCCGGTTGTAGAGGTCGTAGGCCGGACGATCGAAGGTCAGCGGGCTGCCCGCGGAGGTCGCGGTCCAGAAGTAGAACCAGGCCGCCAGCGCCAGCAGGGCCGCCACCGCCGCGTTCTCCACCCTCCCCGCCGCACGCCGGGCACCTTCGTCCGGACGCCCTTCGGCTGGGTGATGCTCGCTCATGGGAGGGTGAAAGCCGCCAGCCAACGGGAATCCCCGGGGCAAGGCAAGGTTTGCGTCGGCCGGCGCCGCGGCGCGGGCGCGACCGGGAGAATTGACTTGGGTTGCCGCGGTTCGGCGATACTTAGGTCTGCTTGCCATTTCGCCTCGCTCCGTGATGCCGGCCCCTCGCCAGACCAACGACTGCCCTGAGATCATCCAGCAGCACCTGGAGCGCGTGCGCGACCATTACGAGGCCGCTCCCCCGGCGTGCAACTGGGCGGCCCGGGGCTACCGGCGCTGGCTCGCGCATTACTACAACCTGCTGATCCCGCCCGAGGCGAGCGTGCTCGAGGTCGGCTGCGGGTCCGGCGAACTGCTCGCCCTCCTGCGCGCGGGCCGGAAGACCGGCGTGGACCTCTCCGCCGCGCAGATCGAGGCCGCCCGCCGGCGGGTGCCCGGGGCGGAGTTCCACGTCCAGGCCGGCGAGCGGCTCGCGCTGGCGGACAAGTTCGACTACATCATCATCTCGGACACGCTGAACATCGCCGCGGACGTCCAGCGCCTGCTCGAACGGCTGCAGGCCGTCGCCCACGGCGACACGCGCCTGCTGGTCAATTTCCACAATTCGCTCTGGCGGCCCGTGCTGACGCTCGCCCGCTGGACGGGACTCAAGGCGCCCCACCCGCAATACAGCTGGCTGGCCACCTCCGACATGCGCAACCTGCTCCACCTGGCGGGTTGGTCGCTGGTCACCCGCCAGAACCGCATCCTGGTCCCGGTGCCGCTGGCGGGCCTGGACTACGTGGCCAACCGCTGGCTGGCGCCGCTGGCCCAGTGGTTCTGCCTCACGATTTTCCTCACCGCGCGCCGGGACCCCGCGCCGCGTCCCTCGCCCCCGACCGTGTCCGTCGTCATCCCGGCCCGCAACGAGGCCGGCAACATCGAGGCCGCGGTCCGGCGGACGCCCGACATGGGCGGAGGCACCGAGTTGATCTTCGTCGAGGGCCACTCGCGCGACGAGACCTGGGCGGAAATCCAGCGCGTCGCCCGCGACTATCCCGGGCGGCGCATCACGGCCCTGCAACAAACCGGCCGCGGCAAGGGCGATGCCGTGCGGGCCGGGTTCGCCGCGGCCACCGGCGACATCCTGATGATCCTCGACGCGGACCTGACGATGCCGCCCGAGGAACTGCCGAAGTTCTACGAGGTGGTCGCCGACGGCCGGGCCGAGTTCGCCAACGGCTGCCGGCTCGTCTACCCGATGGAGGAGCGCGCGATGCAGTTCCTCAATCTGTGCGCCAACAAGGCGTTCGGCCTGATCTTCACCTGGCTGCTGGGCCAGCCCGTGAAGGACACGCTCTGCGGCACCAAGGTGCTTTCCCGCGCCCACTACGAAAAAATCGCCGCGCACCGCGCCTACTTCGGGGACTTCGACCCCTTCGGCGACTTCGACCTGCTGTTTGGCGCGGCCCGCCTGAACCTCAAGATTGCCGACGTGCCGATCCGCTACCGGGAGCGCACGTACGGTGAGACCAACATCCAGCGCTGGAAGCACGGGTGGCTGCTGCTGCGGATGGTCCTGTTCGCCGCGCGCAAGCTGAAGTTCGTTTAAGGAAGACCAGCTGAACCAAAATGGGAATCATACAGGAGGACGCAGAGGAAGCGGAGAAGCAATGCGAGTCCGATTCGCATCCCTCTCTGTTAGCACTGCGAGCTCCTGTGAAAAACCGTTTGAACCACGAATGGACACGAAATGACACGAATAGAAAGAAACGGGTTGAAACGCTCATCACCGCTCCGACTCGCGCCCCCTCTGCTAACTCTGCGAACTCCTGTAAGACGAACACCTGTGTTTCTCGACTGAGTTGCTCCGCCTGAGCGCTGTTCTTGGTCCCATGTTCTCCGTCAGCCAAAAGATCCTCATCGCCCGCCAGCTCAACCGTCTCCTGCGCCTCGGCCGGCGCGCGTGCGGCCGCGACATGCACGCCCGCTGCCGCCGCCGCGGGCTGAACTGGGCCCTGGATCTCGACGAGGGCATCGACCTCTCGATCTACCTGCTCGGGGCCTACGAGCCGCGGACCCTCCGGGCCTACGAGCCGCTGGTCGCGCCCGGGGCCGTGGTGTTCGACATCGGGGCGAACATCGGCGCCCACACGCTGCATTTCGCGCGCCTGGTCGGTCCGGCCGGCCGCGTCGTCGCGTTCGAGCCGACCGATTTCGCCTGCGCCAAGCTCCGCGCCAACCTCGCCCTCAATCCCGCGCTCGCCGGCCGCGTCGACGTCCGGCAGCTCTTCCTCGTCGCCGACCGTTCGGTGCCGGCGCCCGCCGCCGTGGCCGCGAGCTGGCCGGTGGCCGACACGACCGGCGCGCTCAACGCCTGGCACGGCCGCGACCAGCGCAGCGACGCGGCCCGCGCCATGACCGCCGACGACTTCTGCGCCGAGAACGGCGTGCAGCGGATCGACCTCGTGAAACTGGACGTGGACGGCCACGAGGGCGCGGTCCTGCAGGGCTTTCGCGCCAGCCTCGCCCGCTTCCGGCCCGTCATCATCGTGGAGCTGGCGCCGTTCATCTACAGCGGCGCCAAGGCGGCCGAATTCGACGAATTCGTGACCTACCTCGCCGGCCTGGGCTACTATTTCACGGACGCCAACTCGGGCCGCGCCGTGCCCGCCGAGCCCGCGGCGCTCCGCCGGCACATCACGCCCGGCGGCGGCATCAACGCGGTGCTGCGACCGCGATGAATCCGCTCGTCCCCCTCGTCGAGCGCCTCGCGGCCGGCTTCAACGACCTGCCGCTCTGGGCGGGCGAATGCACCGTGTGGGACCGGCGCTTCCGCTCGGCCAGCTTCGAGCGCTGGCTCTACCTGCGCCTGCACCGGCTCGGCTGGATGGGCCGCCGCGAGTCGGCCGCGCTCGCGCGCAGCGTGCGCCCGGGCATGACGGTCCTGGATGTCGGTGGCAACCTCGGGCTGTACACCCTGCTCCTGTCCCGCCTGGTCGGGCCCGCCGGGCGCGTGGTGACCTTCGAGCCCGATCCCGCTTTGTTCGCGTTGCTCCGGCACAACATCGCGCGGAACGGCTGCGCCAACATCGAGGCCCACAACCTCGCGCTTGGCCGGACGCACGCCCGCCTGCGCCTGCGGCGCCTGATCCTGAACTCCGGCGACAACACGCTCGGCCCGGGCGGCAGCGGATGGTTCCGGCGCGAGGTCGAGGTCGAGGTCGTGGCCCTGGACGAATTCCGGCCAGGCTGGCGGCCGGATTTCGTGAAGATCGACGTGCAGGGGTGGGAGCTCGACGTGCTGCGCGGCATGGAGCAATCCCTCGCGGCGGAACCGCCCCCGATCCTGCACCTCGAATACTGGCCCGCCGGTTTCCGCCGGGCCGGCTACGCGGCGCGCGACCTCGTCGCCTTCCTCCGCGCCCGGCGGTTCCGGCTGCACCGGGTCGACACCGGCGCGGAACTCGACGAGGCCGGGCTCGCGCAATTGGATCGCGAACTGACGGGCCTGCGGCATGCCGACATCCGCGCCGAGCGCTGAGGTGCGGGCGTTGACTCGGCCCGCCCAGTCGTGGCAACGTGGCGCCTCCTCCATGGCCCCGACCAGCCCAACGCCCAGCTTCTGGAACCACCTGTCGATCAAACGGGACCTCTGGTGGCAGTTCACGGTCCGGGCGGTCGAGATGCGCCACCGCGGCAGCTACCTGGGCTTCGCCTGGTCGGTCCTCAATCCCCTCCTCATGGCGGCGCTCTATGTGTCCGTCTTCGGCCTGATCTTTCGCGGACGATTCCACGTCCTGCCCGACGAGACGGGCCCGGATTTTGCCATCGGCGTGTTTCTCGGCCTGATCCTGTTTCACCTCGTGGCCGAGACGCTGGCGCTGGCGCCCAGCATCATCGTCGGGCAGCCCAACCTGGTCAAAAAGGTCGTGTTCCCCCTGGAGATGCTGCCGGTGGCGCAGCTCAGCGCACTCTGGTTCCATGCCATGATCAGCCTGGCCTTGTGCCTGGCGGCCCAACTGCTGCTGGGCCGCGGGCTGGGCGCCGGGCTGCTGTGGCTGCCGGCGATTCTGGTGCCCCTCCTGCTGCTCACCCTCGGCCTGGGCTGGCTGCTCGCCGCCGCCGGCGTGTTCTTGCGCGACATCGGCCAGGTGCTGCCGGTGCTCAGCCAGGTCGTCCTCTGGGCCAGCGCCGTCTTCTACTCGCCCGGGGCGCTCCCGCCCGCCGGCTGGGCCGTGCTCCGGTGGAATCCCCTGCTGCACACGGTCGTGCTCGCGCGTGAAACGAGCCTGTGGAACCGGCCGGTGGCGCCGGCTCACCTGGCGTACACCTGGCTGGCGGGCGCCGCCGTCTTTTTCGCGGGTGCGTGGTTCTTCCGGACCACCAAGCGCTCCTTCGCGGAGGAACTCTGAAATGCCGGCCGCCCCGCCCATCATCGCCGCCCGCGACGTCGCCAAGGCGTACCGGATCTGGCGCAGCCAGTCCGCGCGGGCCCGGGGCGCGGTCCTCGGCTCGGTCGCGAGCGCCCTGCCGCGCGCGTCCCGGGTGCGGGCCGCCCTGGCGCGCGCCGCCGCGGCAGGCTATCGCGACTTCCACGCCGTGCACCCGCTGAGCTTCGAGATCCGCCGCGGCGAGGCGGTCGGCATCATCGGCCGCAACGGCTCGGGCAAGAGCACCCTGCTCCAGCTCATCGCCGGCATCCTGCAGCCCACCGCGGGGGGCATCACGACCCAGGGCCGCATCTCCGCACTGCTCGAGCTCGGGTCGGGTTTCAACCCGGAGTTCACCGGCCGCGAGAATGTCTACCTCAACGGCTCGATCCTCGGCCTCGGCGCGCGCGAGATGGACCGGCTGATCGACCCGATCATCGCCTTCGCCGACATCGGCGAGTTCATCGACGAGCCGGTCAAGACCTACTCGTCCGGCATGATGATGCGACTGGCCTTCGCCGTCGCCGTCAGCGTCCAGCCGGACATCCTGATCGTCGACGAGGCCCTGAGCGTCGGCGATGTGTTCTTCACCCAGAAATGCTTCAACCGGATCCGCGAGATCCTCGCCGCCGGCGCCACGCTGATCTTCGTGTCGCACGACACCGCCGCCGTGCAGAACCTCTGCTCGCGCGGCCTGCTGCTGCACCAGGGCCGGCTGTTGCACGACGGGACGCCCGAGGAATGCGTCACCCGCTATTTCGCGCTCGTGCCGCGCAAGCCCGCCCCCGCGGCGGCCGCGCCGGCCGCCGGCCGCCCCGCGGTGGACCCGGCGCTGCGCGCCGCCGTGCTGCAGCACGACCTGGTCGGCCGCGCCAAGTCGCGCCATGGCGACCGCCAGCTGGAGATCGTCGCGGCGTCGTTCCGCGGTCCGTTGGACACTCCCGACCAGGAGGTCCCGCTCGGCGGCCGCGCCACGATCCGGCTGCTCGTCCGCGCCAACCGGCCCGTCGCGCACCCGGCCGTGGGCATCCAGCTCTTCGACCGCATGGGCAACCTCATCTTCTCCGCCGGGACGCCGCAGTTGAAGTTTTCCCTGCCCGCGCTGGCCGCCGGGGAGGAGATCCTGCTCGATTTCCGCCTGGGCTTCGACGTGCAGCCGGGGGAATACACGCTGGGCCTCGATGCGGCGGAGACCGGGGAGGACGGGCCCAACATCGGCTACTTCCAGGACCGCATCACCGGCGTCGGACCCGTGGCCGTCACCTTCGAACCGCACGCCCCGTTCCCGTTCTTCGGGGCGGCACGGCTTCCGCTCGACATCAGCTATGCCTGAACCGGTGCCCGCTTCCCCCCGCGCCTGCTGGTGCGGCGAATCCCGCCTCTTCGCCTATTCCGACGACTACCACGTCTGCCGGGTGTGCGGCACGCTCGTCACCCGCGCCGACGTGCGGGCGTCGGACCTCGCGGTCACCCGGGACCAGGGTGAACTCTACAGCAAGGACTACTGGCTGAAGCGCCATGACGGGCAGTTCAACTACCCGTCGTTTTTCGAGCGCACGCGCCGCGACCTGCCCGAACGCTGCGTGCACTGGTTGAAGCTGCTGCTCGCCCGGCGGCTGCCCCCCGCGAAGGTGCTGGAGATCGGCTGCGCGCACGGCGGGTACGTCGCGCTCCTGCGCTGGGCCGGCTATGATGCCCATGGCACGGAGATGAGCCCCTACATCGTCAACTACGCGCGGGAGACGTTTGGCGTGCCCGTCACGGCCGGGCCCGTCGAGGCCCAGGCTTTCGCGCCGGCCAGCCTGGACGTCATCGTGCTCAACGACGTCATCGAGCACCTGCCGGATCCGGTCGGCACCCTCGGGCATTGCGCGCGCCTGCTGAAGCCCGACGGCTTCTTCATCATCCAGACGCCCGAATACAAGGAACACCTCAGCCACGCCGACGTCCTCGCCACCGGCGACCGGTTCATCGAGCACCTCCAGGGCAAGGCCGACGAGCACCTGTACCTCTTCAGCCGCCGCAGCACGCAGCGGCTCTTTGCCCAACTCGGCTTCCCGCAGGTCGGGTTCGAAAACCCGATCTTCGCCTACGACCTGTTCTACACGGCCAGCCGCCAGGCTTTGCCGGCCCACGACGACGCCGCCGTAGCCGCCGCGTTGTGCGCGCAACCACCGGCCGGCCGCCTCGTGCTGGCCCTGCTCGACAAGGCCTTTGAATCGAACGATCGCTGGTGGGAAATCCAGCGGCTGCAAGCGAAGCTAAGGTCCTGATCGGCAGCGCCCTGCGGCCCGGGGCAAATCGTGCTCGCCTAGGCGGAAACGAGTTCTTTTGCTGGACCCTTTTAGTGCGAACCACACCCAAGAACATCCTCTATATCAGGGCCGATAGTTTCGGGGACCTGATCTTGTTCGCACCGGCGATCGCGGAGCTGATGAAGGCCTGGCCGGAAGCCCGGCACACGTTGCTGGTGCGCGCCGGATACGAATCGCTCGCCCCGCTGTTTCCGCCGGCGCTGCAGTGGGAGGCGGTTGACATCAACCCGTTCAAGCACGGGCCGGCCGAGGTGCGGGGCGAGTTCGATGCGATCCGGAAAAAACTGGCCTCCCATCCGCCCGATCTCGTGGTGGCCCCGACCTTCCATCGCACGTGGCTTGAAGTCGCCCTGGCCGCCACCTTTCCCGAGAGCCGCCGGGTCGCGCTGGGCGGTGCGGGTGTGGATCCGCTCTTCGTCACGGCGCTCGACCTCGAACTCGGGGTCAAGGCCGCCGAGGTGTTCCGGGAGGTGGTCCCGACCGGCGAGCAAACGCGCGAGTGGGAGAACAATTACCTGCTGGTCGATCACCTGCTCGGGCGGAAGGTCGAGCGGCAGGTCCCCGCGCTCTCCGTCCCGACCGAGGCCGCGGACCAGGCCCAAGGACTTCTCGCCGGGCGGAAGCTCAGCCCCGGCAAATGGGTGGCCTGCTATCCGGCCGGCGTGGCCAATGTCGCCATCAAGGCCTGGCCGCCGGCCCGCTTCGCGGAAATCGTCGCCTGGCTCGGCCGCGAGCACCACCTGCCCGTCCTGCTGCTGGGTCACCGCAGCGAAGCCTCGATCGTCGACGAGGTCGCCGCCGCCGTTGAGCAGCTCGGCGTCGCGCGTCCCCCCGTGTGGCTGAGCGGCGACGGCGAGATCCCGCTCATGGCCGGCGTGCTGGCCACCGCCCGGTTCTACCTCGGCAACGACACCGGGCCGATGCACCTGGCGGCAAGCGTGGGCGTGCCGGTGATCGGGATTTTCGGCGGCGGCTTCTGGCCGCGCTTCCAGCCGGTCGGCCGGCAGGTCGTCTCGGTCGTCCAGCCGCTGCCCTGCTTCGGCTGCCAGTGGGACTGCCAGTTCGGCGACGCTCCGTGCGTGAAGGTCCTGGCTCCCGCGGATGTGCAAACGGCCGTGGTCCGCCTGCTGGCCGCGAAATCGGCGCCCCTCGACCTCGTCGTGGAAACGCACCACGTTTCCGCCGAAGCCCGGCGCTTGATCGCCGCCGTCACTCCGCTCTACCGCCGGCTGCAGGGTGACCGGCTCCAGCGCCAGTACAAGATCGAGGAGCTCACCCACCTCGACCGCGAGAAGGACCGCGAGATCGCCGACCTGAAGCGCGCGGCGGAAGAGCGCAAGGTCGAGATGGAGTCCATCAAGGCCGAACTCGAGGCCGAGTGCGCCCAAAAGGACACCGAGATCGCCGACCTGAAGCAGGAGGCGGACACCAAGGACGCCGAGATCGCCTCGCTCAAGGGCGAGGCCGACACCAAGGATGCCGAGATCGCCTCGCTCAAGGGCGAGGCGGACACCAAGGACGCCGAGATCACCCAGCTCAAGGGCGAAGCCAACACGAAGGACGCCGAGATCGAGCGGCTCAAGGCCGTGTGCAACGAGCGCGAGGCGCTCATCTTCAAGCTCACCGACATCGTCAAGGACTTCCAGGCCAAGGTCGCGCAGCTCGAGGGCACGCTCGGGCACAAGGAAACCCACATTGGCCAGCTCACCGCCGCGCACGACCGGCTCGCCGCCGAGCTCGGCCAGCTCCGCGCCCGCTTCGAGGCCCTGCCGCCCGAGGCCAGCCAGTACGGCCAGTGGCTGCACGAGCGCGATGTCCACATCTACAACCTGCAGCAGGCCGCCGCCGAGCGGGACCGCCACATCAAGGAGCAGCAGGCCTCGCTCGACAATTTTGCCCGCGGCTACGGCGAACTCGAACAGATCAAGCGCTACGGGCGCTGGCTGAATGAAAAGGAGGCCGTCATCCAGCACCTCAAGCGCGCGTGCGAGGAGCGCGACACGGTCATCACCCGGTTGACGGCGGAGTCCGCCGGCCTCGGCTGGCTGCACAAGCTCGGCACGGCGACGGCCGCCTTCTGGCGCGTCCGGGTGTGGCACCCGCTCGTGACCTGGTCCTTCAAGAAGGTCGTGGAGCAGTACCCGATGCAGCTCGGCGTGCTGCAGCACCATGAGCCGAGGCCCATCGCCTGGGACCGGCGCCTGCCCAAGCACGGCCGCCTGCCCGAGTCGCGCCTGCCGGCGATCTGCCTCGTCACGCCGTCGTACAACCAGGACAAGTTCCTCGAGAGCACGATGCTCAGCGTGCTCAACCAGAACTACCCGAAGCTCCGCTACCGGGTGCAGGACGGCGGTTCGACCGACCGCAGCGTCGAGATCATCCAGCGCTACGCCGACCGGCTGGCCGGCTGGGAATCGGCGCCCGACCGCGGCCAGGCGGATGCCGTGCGGCGGGGCCTGGCGAACCTCCCCGGCGGCAGCGAGGACGTCATGGGCTGGCTGAATTCCGACGATTTCGTCGCGCCGCGGGCCCTGCGCTTCATCGGCGAGTATTTCGCGCGCCACCCGCGCGTCGACGTCATCTACGGCCACCGCATCATCATCGACGGCCACGACCGCATGATTGGGCGCTGGATCCTGCCGCGCCACGACCGCGCCACCCTCGAGTGGATCGACTACGTGCCGCAGGAAACGATGTTCTTCCGCCGCCGCGCGTGGGATGCGGTCGGCGGCGTCGACCCGTCGTTCCAGTTCGCCCTTGACTGGGATTTGCTCGCCCGGTTTCAACGGGCCGGGGCACGGATCGTCAGGCTGCCGTATTTCCTCGGTTGCTTCCGCGTGCACAGCGAGCAAAAGACCAGCGCCCACATCCACACCACCGGACACGAAGAAATGACGCGCATCCGCACCCGGATACACGGTCCCCATCCAGATCCCGCCCGCATCGAGCACTTTGCCCGCAAGGCTCGTTTCACCGCCGCCCTGACGGCCCGCCTCCACGAGGTCGGCATCCGTTACTGAGCGCGTCCCGCCGTTTTCAGCAATGCTACCGTTCCTGCTTGTCCTCGCCCTTTTTGTCTTTTTCACGGCCGTCGGCCTGGCCGTGATCAGCCTCCTGCGCCCGCGCCTCGGCGTGCTGTGGAGCTGGTTCCTCGCCCCGACCACGGGCATGGCCATGACGCTGGTCATCATGACCCGGCTCAACGTCTGGGGCATCCCGGTCAAGGCGTTCGGCCCGTGGATGGCGGTCGCGCTCGGCGTGTTTGCCGCCGCCGTGCTGGCGTGGCGCCGGCCGGCGTGCCCGTGGCGGCAGCTGCGGCCGTTCGCGCTGCTCACGCTGCTCTTCGTCGTCTATGCGGGCTGGCCGATGTTCCGGTTCGGCTTCAACTGGATTTCCTACGCCAACGACGACATGGCGAACTACTGCCTCGCGGCCGACCGCTTCCTCGACCACGGCTACTACGACCTGCCGGAGCAGACGGAGCTCGAGGGCCGCGATTACACGCAGCACTACTGGTTCATGCACGGCCTGCAGCAGATCCGGCCGGGCTCGGAGATGATCCTGGCGTTCACCTCGTCGGTCACGGGCCTGAACCCGCACGAGGTCTTCATGCCCGTGATCTTCGTGTTCAGCATGCTGCAGATCTGCGCCATGGGCGCGGTGGCCATGTTCCGCGGCCGCTACCGCCGGATCGCGCTGCTCGGGTTCTTCCTCTTCGCCACCAGCCCGCTCTTCGCGCTCGGCACCCTCTACCAGCTCATCGCGCAGGTCGGCGGCATCGCCATCCTGCTGTCCGCGTGCGCCGTCCTGCTCAACACCCGGGAGAACACCTGGCGCCGCGTCCTCCTGGCCGCGCTGCTCACGACCGGCCTCGGCATCTTCTACCCCGAGGTCGCGCCGTTCGTCGCCCTCTCGATCATCATCTTCGGGCTGCACCTGCGCTACACCAACCCGGACGCGCTCAAGCCGTTCGCCCTCGTCGTGGCCTGCACCGCCGTCCTGACCTTCGTCTGCCTCGGGACGAACATCTACCAGTTCATCAACACGCTGGTGATGCAGTCCGTCGGCTCCGCCGGCCTCGGCGCCATGGCGGAGATCAACGACCAGAGCGGCGGCCTGGTGCTGTTCCCCTGGACCCTCGTGCCGTCGTTCGTGCCGATGCTGTTCGGCCTGCATGCGTTCGGCGTCGTCGGCTTCGACCCGCTGATCTCGATCCAGATCGCCGTCGGCCTGTGCTTCCTCGCGTTCTTCATCTGGATGGCGTTCGGCCAGCTCTTCCGCCGCGAGCCCGCCGGCTACATCGCGGTGATCATGATCGCGCTGGGCTTCTTCCTCTTCTTCAAGGGCCAGGACTTCGGCCTCTTCAAGCTGGCGATGTTCGCCCAGCCGGTGATCACGCTCCTGCTGGCCCACGAGTTCTACAAGCTGCTCAGCTCGCCGCGCTGGCGGCGCGCCGGCCGCTGGGCGGTCGCGATCTTCTTCGTCTGCACCTTCCCGAGCCAGTTCTACTACAGCTTCGCCTCGCTCGGCACCTACGGCGGCGGACTCTCGGAAATCGTGGGCGGCTCCGAGTACGGCGTGCACTTCACGCCGCCGAAGGACCTCAAGTTCGACGCGATCGAGTCGGACATGAGCAACGTCGTCAGCGCCAAGCTCCTCTCCCAGTACACCAAGGGCATCGACACCCGCTTCCTCAGCCGCAGCTACATGGACAACATCGCGAACATCGCGGTCCTGACGTTCCTGCGCAACCCGGATCCCGACCTCGGGCCGCAGGCCCGCCTGATCGAGAAGCTCTCCCTGCTGCGCGGCCTCCTGCCGCCGGAGATCCTCCAGGGCGACGTCGCGGACTACCGGGTGATGACGATCAACAAGCTCGACAACAACTGGACCGAGACGAGCTCGCGCCACCTCGACTACGACAACCGGCTCTTCGTCGCCATCCGCAGCCAGTTCGACCACTTCAACAAGGCCAACCCGGGCACGGGCTGGAGCTACCAGAACATCTACCAGTACAAGCTCGAGAAGGACGTCCACGACCGCTTGGTGTTCATCCACTCCGAACTCGGGCCGCACTACTACTCGTCGGCGCGTTTCAAGGCGGCGTTCTTCCAACGCGAGCCCGAGCCCGTGACCAAGGGCGACGTGTACTTCCACGGCACCGGCCGGTACAACATGTTCGAGATCATCAATCCCTCGCCGCGGATCCGGGTGGTGGTCGACTTCACCCGCACCTCGCTCGGCGGCGACCGCTACCAGCTGCCGCGCGACGCCGTCGTCATCGGCGAGGAGGATTATCCGCTCGGCTTCGTCGGCAGCGGCTCGGCGCGCGTCTTCTCCCCGGTCATCAAGCCCGAGCGCTTCGAGCAGCAGGACTACATCACCATCGATTTCGCCGACAAGGCGACGCCCATCGGCAAGGCCAAGACGGGCCTGATGAAGCTCTGGGGCTCCCGGTACAACCTGGACGATCGCCGCCTCGTCGGCTTCACCCGCGACATCTCCGTCATCACCGAGGACCAGTACGAGAAGATGGAGCGCCCGACCAAGATCTCCCGTTTCCCGCAGGACCTCTCGCGCTACCCCGGGCTGGAATACTCCGGCATCTTCGAGGACGGCTGGGTCGGCCCGGAATCGTTCTTCAAGCTCGCCGGCTCCCACCCCGGCCAGGTGCTTTACTTCAAGGGCTACGTGCCGGACACGCCGCTCTATCGCAGCAAGGGCCTCGACCTCACCATCTCGATCAACGACCGCCCGACGGAGGTGGTCAACCTCCGCGCCGGCGAGTTCACGCTCACCCGCCTCATCCGCGAGCCCGCCGCGATCACCACGGTTCGCCTCAACTTCTCCGGCTCCATGCCGTACGGCGAGACCGACACGCGCCACCTGTCGGCCTTCGTCCACGAGATCTCGATCGGCGACCTGCCCGATCTCGCCGCCTTCCGGGCCATCAAGAACCGCCAGGGCGAGGGCTTCGCGCTCGAGGGCGTCGACGAGGACGGCTGGATCAACCACCAGGCCACGTTCAACGTCCCGCCGTTCGACGAGGTCAAGGTCCTGAAGATCGACCTCGAGATGCCCGGCTGGTCCCCGCTCACCAGCAACGAGCTCAAGGTCGCCCTCAACGGCCGGCCTTTCTCCACGCAGGTCGTGCCGCGCGGCACCTACTACAGCGTCTTCGTGCCGGTCCGGCCCGAGCCCAACAACCGCGTGACGCTCGAGTCCGCCTCCGTGTTCCCGGTGCCGAACAGCACGCGCGAGCGCTCGTTCGTGATCAAGAACATCACCTTCGAGAACCTCGGCCGCACCGACCTGTTCACGCACGGCTGGCACGGCTCGGGTTACTTCTTCACGCCCGAGCGGATCGACCAGGACGGGTGGATCGGCGAGCAGGCCCGGCTGGGCTTCCCCGCGACCGCGAAGCTGCACCACGCGATCATCGAGGTCGTGCGCTACCCGGCGCGCACCGACTATGCCGTCGACACCACCGTCAACGGCGGCGCGCCCCAGGCCCACCCGCTCAAGCTCGACCAAACCGAGCGCATCACCATCCCGCTGTCGGCGGAGCACGACACGAGCGTCACGCTGTCCTGCCCGCGCGTGTTCGCGCTCTCGGCGGCGGATCCGCGCCAGCGGTCCGTGCGGATCGTGAACATCGACTTCGACTGAGCGCGGCCGTTTTCGGCCTTCCCGCGGCGACGCCTTTCCCTTAAGCCTCACCGTCATGCTCCTCAGCCTCGTCGTCCCCGTCTACAAGGAGGAAGGCAACATCCCGGAATTCCTCCGGCGCGTGCGCGGCATTCTGTCCGGCATCTCCGAGGACTATGAGATCATCTTCTCCATGGATCCCTCGCCCGACCGCACGGAGGACGTGATCCTGGCGGAACGCGCGAAGGACGCGCGGATCAAGCTCCTGAAGTTCTCCCGCCGGTTCGGCCAGCCGATGGCCAGCCTCGCCGGCATGGAGTACTCGCGCGGCGACGCCGTCATCGTGATGGACGTCGACCTGCAGGATCCGCCCGAGCTGATCCACGAGATGGTCGCGAAATGGCGCGAGGGCTACGACGTGGCGCTGCCGCAGCGCCGCCAGCGCACCGGCGAGCCCTGGATCAAGAAGCTCGTCGCCGGCACCGGCTACAAGGTCATCAACAAGATCGCCGACGTCCGGATTCCCCCGAACACCGGCGATTTCCGGCTCATGTCGCGCCGCGTCGTGCAGGAGGTGGTCCGCCTGAAGGAAAGCCACGGGTTCCTGCGCGGCATGGTCGCGCTCGTCGGCTTCAGGCAGGCGCTCATTCCGTTCGACCGCCCCGCCCGTTTCGCCGGCGAGACCAACTACAACCGTTTCTTCGGCTCGCTGCGCATCGGCTTCAACGGCATCTTCTGCTTCTCGACGTATGCGCTCACGCTGAGCACCATGGCGGGCTTCGGCATCGCCGCGCTCTCCTTCCTGATCGCGCTGGCCTACCTGGTGATGAAGCTGGCCGGCTTCCCCTTCCCGATCGGCAACCCGACCATCGTCATCCTCGTGTTGTTCATGGGCGGCATCCAGCTGATCTCCGTCGGCATCCTCGGCGAGTACATCGGCCGCATCTACGAGGAGGTCCGCGCCCGGCCGAAGTTCATCGTCGAGCGCGCCGAGGGCTTCGAGCGCTGATCCGCCGCCCCGGCCGGCGCCTGTTTCGCGCATGCTCTACCGGCTTTTTCTCGGCGCCTGCGGGGCGATCCTGGCGCTGGGCCTCGTGCGCCTGCTTCGCCCGGTGTTCGCGGGGGAGCGCCGCGGGCGGCTGGCCGACCTGCTCGCGCTCGTCCTGCTCATCCCGGTGGCCCTCGGCGCCGTCGCACCCTATCTCGGCGCCAGCCTCGTCGGCGCGGGCGACAGCCGCTTCTACGCCCTGCAGGTGGCGGATTTCGTCACCCAGGCCCGCCAGGGTGTCGCACCGGTCTTCGTCGGCCAGAGCGGGTATGGGTTCAACGGCAACATCAATTCCGTCCGGACCGCGCCCTACCTGACCCATCTCGCCGGGCTGCTCGACCTCGGCACCGGGCGCCGCCTGCCCTTCGTGGCGCTGTTGAACCTGACCGTGGTCGCGAGCGCGGTGCTCGCGGCGTGGTTCGCCTACGGGGTGGCTTGCGCGGCGTCCGGCGGCCGCCGGCTGGCCGCGTGGCTGCTCGCGGTGGTTTATGTGACCAGCGCCGCGTGCCTGAGCCCGCTGCTCGGCAGCGACATGTTCGCCACCTTCATGACGGCGCCCTGGCTCGTCGTCGGCTGGCACGGCCTCGCCCGGCTGCTGCAGGGGACGGAGGACCGGGCGCCGCAGGTCCTGACGGCGATTGCCGCGGCGATGCTGGCGTACGCCCATGCACCGATCGCCGGCTGGTTTTGCCTCGCCTGGGGCCTGGCGCAGGCGTGGCGCGTGTGCGCCAACGGCGCGACGCCCGCGCAGTGGCGCCACCAGGCCGCGGCCGGCCTCATTTTCGCCGCCCTCGCCGCCTATCTTCTCGTCTCCGTGAGCGCGCTGGGCACGCGTTCCCTCGGCGAGCCGGACCTGTCGGCCTTCACCTTCCGGTACAGCCTCGCGAGCCTGCGCGATGCGCTGCGGGGCGAGTTCCAGCCGTACCTCCTCCACCCGGACGAGGCGGGCATCCAACTGGGCGCGACCCTGTGGGTTCTCTTCCTGGCGGTCGCCTTCGTCACGCTCCGGCGCCGGCGCCCGGGGGCGCTCCTGCTGCTGGGGCTGATCACGCTCCTGCTGGCCTACCTGATCCCGCTTCCGCCCCTGGCCGGCCCCCTGTGGCGCCTGCTGCCGGACCGGCTGCTCGCCATGACGCCCTGGCCGGCGCAACGACTGTGCCCCGTCATCGGCGCCGGCATCCTGGTCGCCGCCGCCGGCATGCTGCGCGAAATGTCGCCGGCCGCGGGCCGCGGGATCTGCGGGCTGCTCATCGCCGGCCTCGCGTACAATGCCGCCGAGCTCCACGCGCTGCAGCACCGCGCCGGCCTGGCCCGGCTGGCGCCGGCGGCGGCCGGGGCGTCCCTCCTGCCCGACAACGCCGAGCTCACGCGCTACGCCTATGCGCTGTTCGACGAGCCGCCCGACTATTTCACCAACGGCTGGGCGGACCCGGAATTCGAAACGCGCGTGCTCGGTCCGGACCGGGAGATCGCGCAGGACAACGCCGGGGCCGTGCGGGCCGGCACCCCGGCGGTTCCGCCGGTGACGATCGCGGGGGCCGCGGGCCTCGACCTCGCCGGCGCCGGGGAGTACCTGCTCGATTTCGAGTTCACGGACCACGACTCGGCCGGCGAGTTGACCCTGCAGGCGGGCGCGATCGTCCGGCGTTATGCGCTGCCGCGCAGCGGCGGCCCGCTCGCGTTCGGCTCCGCGCCGGGTTGCGCCCGGGCGATCCCGCTGCGCGTGCCCGCGGGCGGCATCCACCTGACCGTCGCCTCAACCGTGCCCGGCGTTTCCCTCCGGGCGCGGCCGGTCGATCGGTCGACGCTGCCGGTGCGGCTCGAGGGCCTGATGCCTTTCACCGCCGCCGTCCGGGCCGCCGCTGGCGGGTACCTGGAAACACCGCGGGTCTTCATCGCGGGCTACCAGGCCACGGTGAACGGCGCGCGGGCCGAGGTGCGATCCTCGCCCAACGGGCTCGTCATGGTCCCGATACCCGCGGGTGAGTCCCGCGTCGTGGTTTCCTATCCCGGCCCGGTCGCCCTGCGCCTCGCCTGGTTGCTGTCGCTCGGCGCGCTGGCCGCGTGCCCCTGGCTGCTGGCGCGGACAGGGGCCTTCGCCCGCGACGAGGCCGCCGCGCCCGGGCTTTCCCGCGCGTGGATCCGCGAGCACAACGTTTTTGCCGGGATGGCCCGTGCCTGGCGTTCCGGTCCCGGGTTCCGCCGGGCCGCGGTCGGCGCGGTGCTGGTGGCCGGGGCGGCGTGGCTGGGCGCCCAGGCATGGCACGCCGCCCGCGACTACGGGCCCTGCCGGCTCACGATCGAGCTCACCCGGCGGACCCACGGGCGCGCGGAGCCCCTGCTCACGCTCGGCCGCCCGGGCGCGGCCGATTGCGTCTACCTCGTCCCGGAGGGCCCGCACGCGGTGCGCTTCGGCCTGGACCACTGGGGCCATGCCGGCGTGCTGTCCGATCCGGTGCCCATCACCTACGGCGAGCCGCACGTGGTCGAGATCGACCTCGGCGGTCTCTACCCGGTGACGCTGTGGCCCGGGCACCGTGGCCCGCCGGCCACGGGCCCGGCCGGGACCGCGCCCTTTTCCATCCGGCTGGACGGGCAACCCGTGCTGCAAACCACCAGTCCCTACTACCCGGCGGGCCCGGCGGAAACCTACGTGGGCCGCAACCCGACGGGCGGCAGCGTCACGCGGGGCAACTTCTCCGGCCTCATCCACCGCGTCGAGCGCCGGCCCCGGCCGGCCGCCCGCTGACGCCAGTTTCGCCTTCCCGCGGCGCCTTTTCTCCCCTCATAGTTGACCGGAATGCATACCGCCAAGTGGCCCAAGGTCCTTCCCCCGCTCACGCCGGAGCAAAAGCGGCGCAGCGACGAGTTCATGAAACTCTGGCATGAGGTGCTGCCCAACCGCTACGGCCTGATCGAGAAGTTCAACCACAACTTCCCCGTCCGGCATTCGCCGCCCGGCTTCCGCACCTCGCTCGAGATCGGCGCCGGCCTCGGCGAACACCTGCACTTCGAGCAGCTGACCCCGGAACAGGAGCGCAATTACTATTGCAACGAATACCGGGAGAACATGGCCGCCGAGATCCGCCGCCGCTTCCCCAACGTGCAGACGGTCGTGGGCGACTGCCAGCAGCGGATGGATTTCGCCGACGGCTTCTTCGACCGCGTGATCGCCGTCCACGTGCTCGAGCACCTGCCGAACCTGCCCGCCGCGATCCGCGAGGCCTATCGCCTCCTCGACCGGGCCCGCGGGCGGTTCCTCGTCGTGATCCCGACCGAGGGCAGCCCGGCCTACTCCCTGGCGCGCAAGATCTCGGCCGAGCGCGTCTGGAACAAGCGCTTCGGCGGCGGCTACGAGGAGTTCTACAAGCGCGAGCACATCAACCTGCCGCATGAGATCCTCGCCGAGCTCGACCCGTACTTCACCATCGTGGCCCGCCGCTTCTTCCCGCTGCCTTTCCTGCCCTTCGTCTTCAACAATCTCTGCATCGGCCTGGCTTTGCAGCCGCGGGCGCAGCCGCTGACCGCCTGAACCCGCCCATGCAAAACGTCTTCGTGACCGGCGCCGCCGGCTTCATCGGTTCCAGCCTGGTCGACCGCCTGCTCGCCGAGGGCGCCGCCGTGGTCGGTTGGGACAACTTCTCGACCGGCCAGGAGCCCTTCCTCGCCGCCGCGCAGCCGAACCCGCGCTTTCGCCTCGTGCGCGGCGACAACCTCGACCTGCCGGCGCTGACCGCCGCCATGCGGGGCTGCGACTTCGTCTTCCACCTCGCCGCCAACGCCGACATCAAGGACGGCTGGTCGCACCCGGAAAAGGACCTGCAGCAGAACACGGTCGCCACGTTCAACGTCCTCGAGGCCATGCGCGCCAACGGCGTGCGGCGGCTCGGCTTCTCGTCGACCGGCTCGGTCTACGGCGAGGCGCTCGTCACACCCGACCGGCCCACGCCCGAGACGGATGCCTTCCCGGTGCAGACTTCCCTCTACGGCGCCTCCAAGGTGGCGGGCGAGGGCCTGATTTCCTCCTACGCCGAGGGCGGGCAGCTCGACGAGGCCTACATCTTCCGCTTCGTGTCGATCCTGGGCGAGCGCTACACGCACGGCCACGTCTTCGATTTCTACAAGCAGCTGCTCGAGCATCCCGACCGCCTGCGCGTGCTCGGCGACGGCACCCAGCGCAAGAGCTACCTGTACGTGCAGGATTGCCTCGAGGCGATGCTGCACGTGGCCCGCCGGCACACGGCGCGCGAGGCGAAGCACCGCACCCAGGTCTACAACCTGGGCACCGCGGAATACGTCGAGGTCAACCAGAGCATCGGCTACATCTGCGCCGCGCTCGGGCTGAAGCCCAGGCTCGAGTACACCGGCGGCAACCGCGGCTGGATCGGGGACAACCCGTTCATCTTCCTCGATACGCGAAAAATCCAGGCCACCGGCTGGAAGCCGCGGCTCACGATCGCGCAAGGCATCGTGAAAACCCTCCGCTGGCTCGAGGCCAACCGCTGGGTCTACGAGAGCCGGCGCTGAACCCGCGCCCGGCGGCAGCACCAACCGCCGAGCCCGAGGAACCCCAGCCAGCCCGCCGCGCTCAACCCGTAGGCGAGCCGCGCCGCCAGCGGCGCCGCATAGGTCAGCTCAAGCGTGTGCCGGCCCGGCTCCATCCGCACCATCACCAGGCTGTCCGGCGAACGTTCGACCGGCGCCTCGCGCCCGTCGACGCGCGCATGATAACCGGGATAGTACAGCCGCGGCGTCTCCAGGTAGCTCGCCGCGGGCGCCCGGACGATGGCCCGGTACGGCACCAGCGACTCCAGCACGACGTCGAGGTCGGCAGGATCGTACTCGCGGAGTTCATAGCGCGCAAAGGGCGTGAACGACAGCGGCGCGGCGCCGCTGGGCACCCAGGTCAGCCTGACCTCCTCGGGTTGGTCCCCCGTTTGCCAGAGGGCCAGCCAGCGTGCGTTGGGGGCATGCGACCCGAACGCGCGCTCATAACCGGCTTCGGGCAGCCCGTATTCCCGGAAGAAGGCGGGCCCCTTGATCTGCAGCACGCCGGAGTAGTCGCGGTCGAAGAATTCCAAGGCCAGCAGGTAATGCCGTCCCGGCTGGAGCACGAGGCCCGGCTCCAGGTCGAGGATCCCGGGGTTGGCATCGAGGTGGCCGGAGATCTCCCCGGCGAGGTGATGGGGCGTTCCCGCCGTGCCCGGCCCGAAGCCGGGAAGGATCGCGTCGGTCGCGTTGCGGATGATCTCATGCCGGTCCAGCGACAGGAACCGGTGTTCGAGCTGCACGTCCGTCACGCTGTGGTTGAAATACCGCGGGCGCACGAGGTGCGGTCCGAGCGACGAGTAGGTCATCCGGCGGTTTTCCGGCCGGAAGAGATTCGCCGTCGCCGTCCAGCCCGGCGCGTCGTGCAGGCCGTTCCAGACGAGATAGGCCGCTTCCGCCGCGCCCCAGGCCAGCGCCGCGGCCAGCACCCCCTGGAACACCCGCAGCCGGCGCGGCGGGCCCGCGAAGCCGCGCAACCACACCGCGGCGGCGGTCGCGATGGCCGCCGCCGCGATCGCCACCAGGCGCTGCATCGGCCAGACGTTGGTGATGTTGAGCACCAGCTGCGGCATGCCGTGCCACAGGGTCCGGGTGACAAACGGGACCGGCACCAGCAGCAGGAGCAGACCGCCCGTACACCCGAGCAGCAGCCGCGTGACCCGTTGCGCGGGACCTCGCGCCCACGCCGCCGTCACCACCGCCAGTGCCGCCAGCCCGTAGCCGAGCTGGAGCTGCTCAAGCGCGACGTGCGCCGCCCGCAACGGCAGCCAGTTGCCCGGAAACGTCCCCTGGACGATCGCGGCGACCGTGTCTCCCGCAATCGCCGGATTCTGGATCGCCCCGAGGCTTTTCACCGACACCACGGAATAACCTCCCAGCAGGACGAGCAGCCCGGCGGCGAACGTGTCCAGTTTCCACGTCGACCACCACCGTCCGGCCTGGGTCGCCAGGCGGACCACCTGCGTGGCGCCGGCCACGAGCCCGCACCAAAGGCCGATCGGCGGATGGGCCAGCCACGCGGCCGCCAGCCCGCCGCTCATCATCAGGCGCGCCGCGAGGTCATTGTCAGTGAATGATCGCACGACACCGAGGAACACCACCGGCAGGAACGGCAGCGTGCAAAACGACATGAACAGGTCCTGCGCATAGACCAGGCCGATCACGCCGGGGCACAGCCCGTAGCACCAGGCCAGCCCCATGGCCGTCCACGGCCGGTCCCGGACGATCGCGGTCAGGCACGCATACATCGACAGCACGCCGCCGGCCAAGCTGGCCAGCAGCACCACATTCATCACGGCATACGGCGGCAACTGGCGCAGCGTGACCAGGTCCACGACGGCCGCGAGGTGCGCGAGATAGGGCGCCAGCCGCAGCGGGAAGATGCCACCGTAGAAGGCATAGTCGCTTTGCGCCACCCATACCGGAAAGACGCCGGATCGCATCTGCACGACGTAGTCGGCCACCGTGCAGCCATACCAATAGCCGTCCCCGTTCCCCACGCTGCCGCGCAGGAGATACGGCCACAAAAGCGCGGCCGCCACCGCCGCCAGGATCGCCGGTCGCAGGGCCCGCATGGCCGGATGGCGCGCCAGCTGTTGCCCCCAACCCGCGGCAACCGCCCGGCGCCACGCGGGCAGCAGCGCTAACCAGGCCACCAGCGGCCAGGCATTCGCCGCCTGGCGCCAGTAGAAGGCAAACAACGCGCCGATGACCGCGCCGCTGGCCAGGGCGTGCACCAGGTAACGCGTGCCGCGCGGTCCCCACGACAACTGCACGAGCACCGCGGCCCCGAGCATCTTCCAGCCGGAGTCACCCGGCGGATGCAGCAGGAAACCCACGCCCAACGCCACCGCCAGCAACCCCAAATCAACCAGGGAAGCAATCCAGGACCGGCTCCCGTTCTCAACCATGGCTCCACGACTAAAGGCTTTTGCCGCGCGCCGTCACTACCGCACTTTGGATCTCACGCCGCGCGCGGTGCGGTGGGCCCGATCGCGCCGGCCCCGGATCCGGCTTGCCGCTGCCGCGGACGGCCGGTGAAATCCGCCCGCCATGTCGCCGTCGATTCCCCTCGTGAGCCGCCTGTTCGACCGGCTGGAAGTTCATCGTGAGAAGGTGATCGACGCCGCGCTGCTGTTGTTGGCGATGAACGTCGCCGGCCTCGTCGCGACCATGCCGCCGCCGCCGTGGCCGGCCCAGCTCGCGGTCCTCGCCTTGTTCGTGGCGTTCGCGCCGCCCCGCGCGCACCTGGTCACTGAACTCTGGGCGCGCTACGCGAGGTGCCTGCCGGGCTATGTGACCGCCGCCGCGGCCGCGGCCGGGCTCTACCTGTGGTGGTTCAACCTGCCGCCTGCGCGCGCGGCGTTCGCGCCGGTGTGGCTGGCGGGGACCTTCCTGTACCGGCTGCTGCGCTCGCCGGCAGCCGCCCGCGCCGCCGATGCCCTCGCCCGCCGCCGATTCGACGTGGTCGCCGCCGACCTTGGCTGGCTGGCGGTCTTCACGCTGGCCGTGCCGCGCTGGGCCGACCGGCCGGCGCCGGTCTTGCCGGCCGCGCTGCTGGCCGCGGCATGGAGCGCCTGGCAGTGGTTCCGCCGCGGGCCGCGCCTCGAATCACGCGACGGGCCCGGCGTGCTCTTGCTGGCCGCGGGCTGGGGCCTCGGTTGGTGGCTGTCCGCGGGTGCCTGGCCTGCCCTCGTTTTCACGTTCTGGCTGGCCGCGGCCCTGGGCCTCACCCGGCTCCTGGCGCGCCGCGCGGCGGTGGGACCGGACGGCGTCGCGGAGGTGCTCCGCTGGCTGGGCCTGGCCGCGTTCGTCGCGCTGCAATTCCGGCCGATGGCCAGCGCCAACATCCGCGGCTCCGATGACGCGCACTACTACGCCACCGTGCTGGCCGACACCCTCACCCAGCTGCGGCACGGTGTCTTCCCGGTTTTCGCCGGCCAGAGCGAATTCCAGTTCAACGGCTCCGTGATCCCGATCCGCATCGCTCCAGGCTTCCAGTACCTCGGCGGTTTGCTCGATCTCCTGACGGGCCGCACGCTGGGGTTCCTCGCCGTGCAGAACCTGCTCGTCTCCCTGACGGGGCTGGCGGGCGCCGTCGCCGCCTACGCGTGCCTGCGCCGGTCGCCGGCTCCGGCTGCGGTCGCCTGGCTGCTGGCGCTGCTTTATGTCTCGTGCCCCGGGGTGCTGGGCCTCGCCTTCATTTCCGACCTTTATATGTCGTGGCTGGCGGTTCCACTGGTCCCGGTCGTGTTGCATCTGAGCGGCCGGTCCTTCGCGGTCGATCGCCCCGGCTGGTACGCCGCGCTCGGCGCGTGCCTGGGGACCGCGTGGTGGCTGCACGCGCCGATTGCGCTCTGGCTGACCCTCGTGGCGACGGTGCTGCAGCTTGTCCGGGTTTCCACGCACCCGCCGGGCTGGGGCCGGTTCCTGGCCCAGGCCGCGGCCGGCGCCCTCGCCTTCGGGCTGACCGCCGCCTATCCGGTCGTGTCCGCCGCGTTCCATCCCGCTGACCCGGCCGTCGGCGCCGGCGGCGGCTTCGCGGTGGCGGCGGCCAACATCGCCGAGCAACTCGCGGGCGCGTTCCCCGGGTCCTGGCTGCCGCTGAGCAACCTCGGCCGGCTGCTGAGCGACTTCCAGCTCGGCTACGGCCTGCTCGCGCTGGGGCTGCTGGCCGCGCCGGCCGCCTGGCGGTCGGGCCGGGCGGACCTCCGGGCGCTTGTCGTCGTCGCGCTCGTGCTGCTGCTGCTGCTGCTGCCCGTGCCCGGGCTCAACCTCTGGATGTGGAAACTGGTGCCGGCGGCGGTCCGGCTCGTGACCAATTCCTGGGCGATGCAGCGACTGTACGTCCTGATCGCGGGTTGCCTGGTGCTGGCGGTCGCCGCCGCCTGGCCGGCGGCGCGGTCCGCCCCGCGCTGGCGCTGGATCCTGGCCGCGGCCTGTTGCTGGAGCACCCTCGAGTCGATCAAGTTCGTGCGCGGCTCGCTCGCGACCATCGATCCCCACGAGGATATCCCGACGCTGCTGCGGCCCGAGAACGTCACGCTGACCCGCTATGCCTACGGCCTGTTTCGCGCCAAGCCGGCCTATTTCACCCATGGCGTCACGGACCCGGCGCTGGAGAACCGTTTGCTCGCCGACGATTGCCGCACCGTCATCGGCGGCAACCCGCAGGCGGTGGAGCGGCTGGCGCGGAACGGCCCCGCCACGACCCACACGCTGACGCTCGCGGCGGGCCACCTCGATTTCCAGCCGGCGCTGACGCTGCACCCCGGGCGGCACTACCTGGCGGAACTGCAGGCATCGCTCGATCCGTTTCCCCGCTCGACGCTGGTGTTGAAAGGCCGGACGCTGGACCGCGTCTACGGGCTGCCGGACTACGGCGAAGCGCGCTCATTCGGCCTCGGCGGCGGCCATGTGCCGTGGTTTCCCGTGCGCACCACCGCCGCGCAGGACGAGACGGTCACGGTCCGGTTGCTGCCCGAGGACGCCGCGGCGACGGGTGCGCTCGACGGACGCGTGCGCCTGCGCCTGGTGGCCTACGATCCGGCGGCGCTGCCCATCCTGGTCCACGATTGGATGCCGCTGCGCGCGGCGGTGCAAAGCGACACCGCCGCGTGGCTGGAAACGCCGCGGATGTACCAGGCCGGCTACGCCGCGAGCGTGGACGGGCGCCCCGCCGAGGTGCGGCGCTCGGTCGAGGGACTGGCGTGCGTGCGCGTGCCGGCTGGCCGGTGCGAGGTCGAGTTGCGCTACGTCGCGCCCGCGGGATTGCGCGCCGCCTTCTGGGTCTCCCTCGCCGCCCTCGTCGCCGGCTGCCTCGCGGCCGGCGCGGCCGGCGCCCGCGTCATGGCGATTCGAGCGGCGTCCTCGTCACCCGGAGCACCCGGCCGCTGAACCTTTCCGTCACGACCGACCCGCCGACCGGATTCCGGCCAATGGCCAGGAGGGGTTCCCGTGGCACCGGCGCCGCCACCGCACGATCCTCGGCCAGCGCGCCGTTGATGCGGATTTGCAGCCGGGACCGCAGCCGTTGTTGCTCGCCCGCGGCCACGCCGCCCCAGCGGGCATCACCCGGGGCGGGATAGAACACGGGAAACGAATAGGTGATCTCCACCGGCTTCGTGCGGTCGACCTCGACGGGTTCGCTTTCGAAGGCGCCGATGCTCCAGAAATCCGCGCCGACCTTGATCTTTCCGTCCGGCAGGAGCCGCACATAGCCGAGCGTGGCCTCGCCCTGGACGCCGACGACCACGAGCGGCTCGGCCTCGCCGGTTCCCGCGGCCGGAAGCTCAACCTCGAGCCGCACCGCGCCGAAGTGGCGCGTGCCAGCCGCCGTCATGGGCGGGTAGCCGCCGCGGCGCACCTCCAAGAGTTCGCCGGAGAATCGCGCGACGGCGCTGCCGGAGCGGACGAAATTGTATCCCGGGTGGATCTCGCCGACGCCCAAAAGGTGCGCCGGCGCGACGGTGCCGAGCACCTCGCGCCCGTTCCAGCCGAAGTGCACGAAGTCCTCATAGCCGGAATGTCCCTGCGCCTTGCCCGGGGCGCCGCCGGCCGGCGCCAGCAGCGAGCCCGAGAACAAGTCGAGCTCGTACACCTTCCCGGCCTCGTAATCGATCGCGCCCCCGGTCTGCACCGCCAGGCCCAGGCAGTCGAATCCTGGTACGAGCCGGTGCTCATCCAGGTAATGCACGAAGAACAGCTCGCCGCGTCCGGGCGCGCCCAGGGCGAGCAGCGGCTCGGTCGTGCCGGCGCGCCCGGCGGCGAACCGCACCTTCAGGCGGATCATGCCGTCGGCGGCGCCGCTGATGGCAACCGGCTGCGGCGGCGCCGCCGCCGGCCGCCCCTCCCAGGCGCGATAAAGCAGGAACCGCCCCGCCTGGCCCACCAGCTCGTAGTCGGAAAGATCGCGGCTAGTGTCCGTCCGGAGGTACAGCCGCAGGACCGAGAGCGGCCGGTCCTGCTGGTCCCACAGGATCCACACCGGGCGGGGGCGTCCGCGCAGGCGGGCGTACCAGAAGAACTCCCGGTCGTGCACGTAGCGGAAGAGATGATCGGAGACGATCACCGGCTCCGCGGCTTGCCCGCGGCGGCGATATTCCGCGAACAGGCGGTCGGCCTGCGCCCGCTCCGCCGGGCTGATCTCCAAGGCGGGCGCCAGGCGATAGACCTCGCTGCTCTCCGGGTTGAAGAGAAACTGCCCGATCATCCCGGCGGCGAGGACGCCGGCGATCACCGCACCGCGGCCGAATGCCACCGGGCCGGGGCGCGCCTGCCCCGCGCTCCAGGCCGAGGCGAATCCCAGGCACCCCGCCAGTTGGAGGAAGGCCAGGGCGGGGGCGAAGCGTGGCGCCCACAGGAGGTCGCCCTGCACCAGCCAGGCGGTCAGCGTGGTCAGGATGCCCAGGACCAGCAGGTGCGGCCGGAGCAGGACGAGGCCGAACGTCCCGACCATGGCCGCCGCAAGCCATTGGAACACGGTGTGGGAGCCGAGCCACGGCCGGAGGTTGCCGGCAACATACGCAACCAGCGTGCCGAGATTGTTGATCGCAGCGTGATCGACGGCGTGGACCTTGGCGAAGCTCCCGAGATTGGTGTAGTCGCCGGACGGCTGGGACCTGACCAGGGCGAGAAGCAGCGGCGTGACCAGCACGCTCAAGCCGATCGTCACCATGGCGGGCCGATTCCAGCGGGAACGGGCGCCGTCCGCGCCTCGCGGCCGCAGGGCATCCTCGAGGATGATCGCTCCCGCCACCGGCAACAGGACGAGCAGTGCATCCTCCTTCATGGCCTGGAGCGCCAGCGTGAGGATGATCGTGCCCGGCCAGTTCCGGTTGAGCAGGCACGAGGCGAGCCACAGCGCCAGCGCCGGCGTCAACAGCTCGACCTGAAACCCGTATTGGTCGACCTGATAAACCTGCAGCGACACCGGCATCAGCGTCGCGACGAACGCGATGACGGTGGCGACGCGGGCCGGCACGCCGAGGGTCCGCAGGATCGCGGCCATGGCCGCGAGGCCGGCCGCCGCGGCCAGGCCGATCGTCAACAGCAGCCCGGGGGCCCCGAACGGCCAGGCGAACAGCGCCAGCAGGGGGTTGAGAAAATAGCCGTGAACCGATAGGTAGTTGCCAAAGAACTCGTCGTGCAGGAACCGGCCGTGGAGCCACGACGTGGCCAGTTGCAGGTTCACGTAGAGGTCGGAGGTCGTGCCCAGTCCCAGGAAACGCCGCAGGTTGAAGGCAAAGATCCAGCCGCCGGCCACCAGGGCCGCTCCAGCCAGGGCGAGCTTTTCGCCCCGCCGCAGGGCCGCCGGTTCGCGGGGCGCCGGGCTGGTCAGGAGTTCGCCGGCTTGATTCCGGAGCGCGTCCAGCATGATGGAGATGGGAATCGGTTAGGTCGCCCCGCTCCGCACTGCATTGTCAACGCATTTATCGGCCCCGGCCCGCCGTCAGCGTGCGTCCAGCCGCAGTCGCCGGGTCCCGGCCTGCAGCCGCCCGCTGAACCGCGGGAGCACGAGCGATCCCCCGACCGGGTTTTCGCCGAAGGCCACCGGGGCGGACGGCGCTCCCGTATCCGGCGCCGCCCGGTTGAGCACCACCTTGCCGTTGACGAGAATGCTCACCTGGGAACGCCGCGCCTCCTGCAGCGCCCGCTCCACGCCGGCCCAGCGCGCATCACCCACCGGCGGATACAGGGCCGGAAAATGGACGACCACCAGCGCCGGCGCGTCACTCGGAACGTTCACCTCATCGCTTTCGAAGGCACCGTAGCCCCAGAACTCGACCCCGAGCCGCGCCTTGCCGCCGGGCAGCACGCGCATGTAGGCGAGTGTGGCCCGACCCGGCACGCCGGTCACCACCAGCGGCTCGGCCACCCCGGCCGCTGCCGCCGGCGGCCAGACGACGAACCAGGCGGCGCCGAGGTCGCGCGCGCCCAGCTCCTCCGCCGGTGCCAGTGGATAGCCTCCGCGCCAGGCTTCCTTGATCTGTCCGCTGAAGGCGTATTCCGCGCTGCTGGCCCGCACCATGTTCGCCGCGAGATGGAGTTCGTCCGGTCCCATGGCATGGGGCGAAGCCTGCGCTTCGAGGATCGACTCCCCCTCCCATTCGACCCGGATCAGGTCCCGGCTGGCCGCCTGATAGGTGGCCTCGTCAGGATCGGTCGGGCCGGTCGCCGGCTGGGCGAGCGTGCCGCTGAACAGCACCAGCTCGTAATCGCGGCCCGGGGCATACTCGACCACGCGCGAATGGAAGATGGTCGCGCCCATGCTTTCCATTCCCACCTCGAGTTGCCGCTCATTCAGATAGTGCACGAAGAACAGATCGCCGCGGCCCTGGGGACCGAGGGCGGCCAGCGGCTCGTAGTGGCCGGCCCGTCCGGCCGGGAAGCTGACCTTGAGGTGCAGGCCGCCGGCGGGTGCGCCGCTGACGGGCACGAATTCGGGCACGAGGGTGTCCCCGCCCCCGCGCCCCGCCCGATGGCGATAGAGCAGGAAACGCCCGGCGCGCCCCTTCAGCTCGTAGGCGGTCAGATCCACCTGCTGGTCGGTGAGGAGTATGACCCGCAGCGCCAGCAACGGCATTTCCTCCGTGTCCCACAGGATCCAGGCCGGCACCGGCTTGTGCCGCAGGGTCTGCGGCCAGAAAAGGTTTCGATCATGCGCGTAGCGGAAAAGGTAGTCCGACGCCATCACCGGTTCGTCGCGCCGCCCTTCCCGGCGGTAGAGGGCGTAGAGGCGGTCGGCCGCGCGGCGGTCGGCCGCGCTGATGGCCAGCTTGGGCGTCAGCGAATAGATCTGGGCGGTGTCCGGCACCGCGGACCACTGGCGCCCCAGGCCCCACCCCAGCGCGCCGACCACAAGGACGAGCGCGCCGCCGAGCGCCGCGCGGCGCAATCGCCCGGGGCCCCGGGCCGCGGCCGCGACGTCCCACGCCGAGGCAAAAGCCAGCGCCCCGGCCAGCTGGAAAAATGCCAGCGAGGGAGCGAAGCGCGGCGGCCAGAGCAGCGGGAAGTAAGTCACCAGCCACGCCACCAGCGTCGTCAGCAAGCCCGCCCCGAGCAGGTGCGGGCGCAACCAGATCAGGCCGAAGGTGGCTGCCCCGGCCAGCGCCAGCCAGGTCGAGACCGTGGGGGAGCGCAGCCAGGGCGCAAGGTGCCCCAGCACGTAGGCCGCCAGGCCCGCGCCGCCGTCGATCGCGGCGCCGCCGGCGGCGTGGACCTTGGCCAGGTCCAGGGCGGCGCCGCCCTGCTGCGCTTTCATCAGGTGGAGCAGCAGCGGGAGCGCGCCCAGCGCCAGCGCCGCGACCGCGACCGCCGGCCAGTTGCAGAATTTCTCCCGCGCTCCGCTCCCCAGCCCGCGGACCGCGTCCTCGCCCCAGATCACCGCGGCGACGGCCACGGCGAGCAACGTCGCGTCCTCCTTCGTCGAAATCAGCGCGAGCGCCAGGATGAGCGAGCCCGCCCAGCGGCGCTCCAGGAGAAAACTGGCGAGCCACAGCGCGAGGGCCGGCTCCAGCAGGTCCACGTCGAAGGCGCGGTAGTCATTCTGGTACACGTGGGCCGACAGCGGCATGACCATGCCGAGCGCCGCGGCCAGCAAGGCGGGGCCCGCCGGCACCCCGAGCTGGCGGAGGATCCGCACCAAGGCGACAAGGCTCGCCGTCGCCGCCAGGCCGAGTCCCGCCAGCAGGCCGGGCGCGCCGAACGGATACGCCAGCAGCCCCAGCGCGAGGCTGAAGAAGGACGTGTGCACGGCGAGAAAGTTGCCGAAGAAGTTGTCCTGAAGGAAACGACCGTCGAGCCAGCTGGTCGCGAGCTGGACCCCGACGTACAAGTCCGAGGTCGTGCCCAGCCCGACGAAGCGGCGCAGATGAAACGCCCAGACCCAGGCCGCCAGCACCGCGGCCACGCCCAGCACCGCCGCCCGGCCACGGGCGGACAGCGGCGCAGGGACGCGGGGCGCCGGGCTGGCCAGCACGCGGACGAGAAACCGCCGGATGCTCCGCAAGCTCACGGCGCCGACTCTCCCGCGGGCGGCGCCAGAGGCAAGCGTGCAACCTGCACGAGCCGTCCGGAAAATTTTTCGCCGACCCACGTGCCCCCGACCGGATTGCGGCCGAAGGCAACCGGCGCCGCCGGCGTGCCGTTGTCCCGCACCTCGCGATCGAGGACCACGCGGCCGCCGACGAGGATGGTGAGGTGCGACCGGCGGGATTCCTGGCCGGTCCGCGGCATCCCTCCCCAGCGCCCGTCGCCCGGCGGCGGATAGAGCGCCGGGAACCGAAACTCGACAGTCGTGTTCGCCTCGGGCGGGGCCGCCACCGGATCGCTCTCGAAGGCCCCCACGCCCCACAGCTCAGCCCCAAACCGGGCCTGCCCGCCCGGCAACACGCGCACGTAGCCCAGGGTCGCCCGGCCGGCCTCCCCCACCACGAGCAGCGGCTCGGGCACTTCCGCCGCCGCGACCGGCAGCCACACCACGAGCCGGAATGCGCCGCAATCCTCGCGGCCGTCTTCGTCGGCCGGGCGCGGCGGATACCCGCCGCGGCGCACGCTGGCAATGGTGCCGGAAAATACCGTGTCCGCGTGGCCCGACCCGATGAAATTGTAGCCTGCGTAAACCTCGTCCGGCTGCACGACGTGCGGGGCGGCCAGGCCGCGCAGCACCGCGTTCCCCTGCCAGCGCACCTCCGCGAGGTTGCCATAATAGAGACGCCGGCGCTCCGCCTCGCCCGAGGGGGATTCGCCGGCGGGCGGAAGCAACGAGCCGTCGAAGAAATCGATCTCGTAATCACGATCGGGTGAGTACGCGAGCGGCCCGCTCGTCCAGACGACCGAGCCCACGCTCTCCATCCCGAGCACGAGGCTGCGCTCGTTCAGGTAGCGGACGAAATACAGCACACCCAGCCCGCGGGGGCCAAGCGAGAGCAGCGGCTCGGACATGCCGCCGCGCCCGGCGGCGAACCTGACCCGCATCGCCACCTCACCATGGGCCTCGCCCCGGATCGCCCAGGCGGCGGGGACGCGCATGCGCACGAGGCGCATGCGCTGGTCGGAGGCAAGCCGCCGGGCGCGCTCCCGCGCGGTGGCGCCCTCGAAGAGGTAGGGCCGGAACTCGAACGGGTGCCGGCGGGCGAGCAGGACGGCCTCGGGCGGCTGCGGCAGCAGCTCGGCCTCGAAGAGATAGTGCTCGACGTTCACGTAGCGGTAGTACGTGCGGCCCGGCTCCGCGGCCGGCGCGGTGGCGAGGAGCCTGTCGCCGAGCTGCCGGAATTCCGGCGGGAACATCTGTGTCACGGCCGGCCCCAGGTGCCAGGCGGCGTTGCCCGCGAGCAGGGCGGCAGCGAGCCACGTCCAGATCGGCCGGCGGCCTGCGAGCCAGCGCGCCAGGGCGAGGCCGCCCGCCGCGCAGAGGAACGGAGCGAGCTGGCGCGCGCCCCGGCCGTACACGACGAACCGGTGCGTCACGTCCGAGGCCGCCACGAGCCCGCCGTAGATCACCCCGACCGCCAGCAGGCTTTGCCAGCCGGCCGCGGGCCCGGCGGCGTCGCGGCGCGTTCCGGGCCGGAGCCGGGTCGCGCCATCGACCACGGCGGCGATCCAGCAGACCAGGACGAGGCCCTCCGCGGCCCAGAAATATTCCCCGACCAGCCGGTAGCCGCGCCCGAAGTCGCCCTGGGTGATCGTCTCGGACAGCCGGCGCGAATTGGCCACCAGCGAGCGCTCGCCCCAGTGGTCCGCGAGCCAGACCGCGCCCACGATCGCAGCGCAACCGAGGGCGGCCGCCCCGCCCCGCAGCAGCCGTCGACGCCAGGTCTCGCGCCCGCCCAGGCCGAGCAGCAGGAGCACGGTCCCGCCGAGCAGCCAATAGCCGAAGTAGACCAGGACGGATCCGCCCGCGAGCAGGCCGCCGGCAAAGACGCGCGCCAGCGAGCCGCGTTCCTTCGTCCCCACGGCCAGCGCGGCGAGAGCCAGCGCGAGCGCGGCGTCATAGGGCAGCAGATGCCGCGCATAATACGTGAGCGACGTGCATCCCGCCGCGAGCGCCACGGTCCACACCTGGGCCGGCTCACTCGCGCCCGCGCGACGGACCCACACCCAGAGCCACACCAGGCCGGTCCACGAAAACAGCGCGAAGCACGCGGCGGCGAGCCGCGGGTCGCTCACGCCGGTCCAGCGTTCCAGGGCCGCGGGACCCAGCCCGAGCAGCTTGAAGCCGACATGGTCGCCCTGCCCGACCAGGGACGCGATGGCCGGCCACACGCGCCCTTCGTGCATCGCCGCCAGGGCCGCGCGCGCCGCGCGATAGCGGCCCTCGTCCGGCCAGAAGAACTGCCCGCCGGCCCACACCAGCCAAAGGCGGATCGCCAGGGCCGCGAGAAGCAGCGCCACGATCACGGCCGTGGACCGCGGCGGCCGGGCAAAACGAGCCGGCGGCCCGTCGGGAACGTTGCTCATGGCGGCGGACGCGGCACCGGGTGGCCAAAACCGAAGGTCTGCCGGGGCAGCGCGTGCAGCATCTGGTGGTACAGGTTGGTCCGCGCCCCGCTGTTGTGGGTGTAGAACCGGTAGAAGACCTCGCCCGACCAGCCGCCCGGGTCGCCCAGCAGCGGGCCGAACAGGACCAGCGCGTTGGCGGCCAGCAGCGCGCCGACCCCGGCGCGCACCAGCCGGCGCGGCCAGGCGGCGAGCGGCGGCAGGTGCTGCCACCACCGGGCGAGGAAGAACACCATGGCGGGAAACACCGGCTGGTACAGGCGCGCGATCCAGCTCCCGCCCATGTTCCATCCGCCGCCACCGCGGGTTCCCAGGTTGATGACGAGGAACAGGAGCAGCCCGCCGGCCAGGACGGACCATTCGGCCGGGTCGGGACGCACCCGCGCGGTCCACCGGTTGAGCGCCAGCGCGGCCAGGAAGGCCGCGGGTAGGAACACGAAATTCGCCCCCAGGAAGGCGGCCACGCCGGTGTCCCAAAGATCGGCCCGCTGCGCCAGCCATGCGCCCCAGCCGTGCACCGAACCCAGCCCGTCGAGCACGCTGCGATACACCGCCGTGTTGGAATTTTCCAGCGCCTGGTGAAAGACAAACCGCAGCGCGAGCATCCAGCCAAAGAGCGGCAGCACCTGCGCCGGCAGCGCGAGCGCGAGGTCGCGCCAGCGCCGCCGCGCCAGCAGCACCAGCGCCGCCGCCGGGAGGAAGATCGGCGCGAAATCATACCCGAGGTAGAGCCCGCCCATCCCCAGCGACCAGCCCAGCGTTCGCCGCCACGAGTCCGTCCGGTCGATTTCCACGAGCGCGATGGTCAGCCCGAGGCTGCCCGGGCCGATGATCGCGTACTGGTAGGGCATGCCCACCCAGTAGGCGAACCCCGGATACAGCGCCAGCAGCCAGGCGGCGAACACCGCGCCGCGCTCGCCGATGCGGCGGCGCAGCCAGAGCACGACCCCGGCGAACCCCGCGAGGTTGAGCAGCAGGTTCAGGCCCACGCCGCCGGCCTCGAAGCCGAACAGCTTCATGGCCGGATACGCGATCACCGGATACAAGATGCGCCGCAGCAGCAGCGCCTGGTCCCAGGTGGCGCGCGGCTGCCCGTCCACAAAATCGAACAGCACCCGGAAGTGCACGTGATCCTGGTTGTAGACGTGGCCGGTCGCGGGATCCACGTACGGCGCATAGGTGATGGCATACGGCGCCAGCGTGCCCGTGTTGCAGTAGAGGCCGGCCGCAAAGACCCCGCCGGCCGCCACCG
>DASZXO010000062.1:0-81549 GCA_035545835.1 Lacunisphaera sp. | reverse complement strand
GGCGAGCGCGTGCGGGTGCGCGTGTACCGCAACCACAGAAATTATTCCGAGGGCGACCTGCTCGAGGTCCTGACCCCTTCGCCGCACCGGGTCGCGCCGCTCTGCCCGGTCTTCGGCACATGCGGCGGCTGCCAGTACCAGCACCTCGCCTATCCGGAGCAGCTCGCATGGAAGCGCCGCCAGGTGGCGGAACTGCTGCAGCACATGGCCGGCATCGAGTTTCCGGTGGCGCCGGTCATCGCCTCGCCCCGCGAATTCGGCTACCGCTCGAAGATCACGCCGCACTTTCAAGTGAGAGGTTCACGGTTCGTCGTTCACGGTTCGGAGATCGACCCCGCCGGTTCCGGCCAAACCGTGAACCGTGAACCGAAAACCGAGAACTTATCTCCCATCGGCTTTCTCAAGCAGGGCTCGCGCTTCGAGCTGGTCGACGTGCCGCGGTGCGAAATCGCGACGCCGGAAATCAACGCCAGGCTGCCCGAGGTCCGCGCGAAGACCCGGCAGCGCCTCGCCGCCGGCGAGTATAAGCGCGATGCCACGTTGCTCCTGCGCCAGGCGCAGGAGGGCGTCGTCACCGATTACGATGCGGTGATCCACGAGCAGGTCGGGGTGTTGAAGCTGCACTTTCTCGCGCGCGACTTCTTCCAGAACAACCCGTTCATCCTGGAGAGGTTCACCGGCTATGTCCGGGCGCAGGCCGCCGCCGGCGGCGCGCGCCACCTGGTGGACGCCTATTGCGGAAGCGGGCTGTTCGCGCTCGCCTGTGCCCCGGCGTTCCAGCGCGTCGCCGGCATCGAGCTCAGCGCAACCTCGATCCGGTTCGCCACGGAGAACGCCGCGGCCAACGGCATCGCCAACGCCACGTTTCGCGCCGGCGACGCGGCGCAGATCTTCGCCGGGCTTGACTTCCCGCCCGGGGAGACCGCCGTGGTCATCGATCCGCCGCGCAAGGGCTGCGACGAATCCTTCCTCCGGCAGCTCTTCGCCTTCGGCCCGCGGACGGTCGTCTATGTTTCCTGCGACCCGGCCACGCAGATGCGCGACCTGCAGGGTTTCCTCGCGGCCGGCTACCGGCTCACCGCCGTCCAGCCGTTCGACCTCTTCCCGCAGACGCGGCACCTGGAGTGCGTCATCACGCTGGGGAAGGCCTGATCTTTGGAGGCGGGCCATCCGCCCCGCGCGCCGGAAATAGGGATGCCAGCCCGCGGGACCGATCGTCCCGCCTCCATCGCGCCCCGGCGCCAAACCGCCGGCCCAAGCGCCGGTATTGTGCTTGCTCGCGGCGAGCCTTGTGGGGAAATTGGACCGCTTTCTTCCCTCCACTGCGTCGGTGTTTTCACAGGCGCCGTCGTTTTGGTCCACGCCAAGGCTCGTTCCCCTTTTCGCCATGAAAAACGACAGCACCGGCTCCGCGTCCCCCTGCCCGTATCCCGGCATTCGCGTCACCTGCAACGGCAACCAGCTCGTCACCCAGTACGTCGAGACGCGCATCACGGAAGGCGGCGTGTTCTATCCCATCACGCCCTCGACCGAGGGCGGCGAGATCTACCAGGGCTCCTACGCGCAGGGTGAGCTCAACGTCTGGGGCCAGCAGAAGGTCGCCGTCGAGACCGAGGGCGAGCACGCCGCGCAAGGCGGCGCCACCGCCTACGCCGTGCAGGGCCGCCGCACCGTCAACTTCACCTCCGGCCAGGGCATTGTCTACGCGATGGAGCAGTACTACCACGCGCCCGGCAAGCTCTCCACCATGGTCCTCGAGATCGGCGCCCGCGCGCTGACCAAGCACGCCCTCAACGTGCACTGCGGCCACGACGATTTCTACGCCGCGCTCGACACGGGCTGGACGATGCTGATGGCGAAGGATGCCCAGCAAGCCGCCGACCAGGCCATCATTCTCCGCAAGGCCAACGAGCTCTCGCTCAACCCGGGCATGAACATCCAGGACGGCATGCTCACGACGCATTCCGAGCGCATGTACCTCGCGCCCGAGGCCGAGCTGCTGCGCGAATACCTCGGCGCGCCCGACGACCTCATCGACTGCCCGACCCCGGCGCAGCGCGAGCTCTTCGGGCCGCGGCGGCGCCGCGTGCCGCAGATGATGGACCTGAAGAACCCGGTGCTCCTCGGGCCGGTGCAGAACCAGGAGCACCACATGAACGGCGTCGTGGCGCGCCGGAACAACTTCAACGAGCCGATCCTCGGCTTCCTGCAGCAATGCTACGAGCAGTTCGCGCGGCTCACCGGGCGGGCCTACGGCTTCCTTTCCGAGTACAAGACCGCGGACGCCGACACGGTGTTCGTCTCGCTCGGCTGCGCCGCCGAGAACATCGAGGCCGCATGCGACTACCTGCGCGAGCAGCGCAACGCCCGAGTCGGCTCGATCCACGTCAACGTCATCCGCCCGTTCCCCGAGGCCGCGGTCGTCGCGGCCCTGCGCGGCAAGAAGAACGTCATCATCCTCGAGCGCACCGACGAGGGCATGGCCGGCGACAACCCGCTGGCGCGCGACATCCGCGTCGCGCTCGGCAAGGCCAACGAGGCCGCCCGCTCCGGCGGCGCGCTGCCCGCCCTGCGCCCGGAGCAAACCCCGCGCCTCTTTCGCGGGGCCTATGGCATCGGTTCGCGCGACTTCCGCCCCGAGCACATCCTCGGCGCCTACGAGTTCGCCACCGGCGCCGGCGTGCGGAAGGACGGCCGGCGCGCCGCGGACGGCGAGACCTATTTCGTGCTCGGTGTCGACCATCCCTACGCCGTCATCAGCAAGGACACGCCCTCGCTCCTGCCCGCGGGCGCGATCGCCGTCCGCTTCCACTCCATCGGCGGCTGGGGCATGATCACGACGGGCAAGAACCTCGGTTCCATCATCGGCGACCTCGGCGCGTTCCTTTCCGAGCAGAACCCGAGCCGCGACGCCGACGGCAACCTCGTCGAGAAGCTCTACGTGATGGCGAACCCCAAGTACGGCTCCGAGAAGAAGGGCGCGCCGACCAATTACTACCTCACGGTCGCGCCGTCGCGCATCAAGGTGAACTGCGAGCTCAACCACGTCGACGTCGTCCTCTGCTGCGACCCCAAGGCCTTCACGCACACGAACCCGCTCGAGGGCCTCAAGCCGGGCGGCTGCCTCGTGTGGGAGTCGAGCGAGTCGCCCGACGTCGCCTGGCAGCGCGTCCCAGCGAAACACCGGCAGTTCATCCAGGACAACGGCATCCGCGTGTTCATCCTGCCCGGCTTCGATATCGCCCGGAAGGCAACGAACCAGACCGAGCTGCAGCTGCGCATGCAGGGCAATTCCTTCCTCGGCGCGTTTTTCCGGGTCTCGCCTTTCCTCCAGACCTTCGGTGTCTCCGAGGAGCAGTTCCACAAGGTGGTGAAGAAGCAGTACGAGAAGAAATTCGGCCGCTTCGGCGAGGCCGTGGTCGCCTCGAACATGACGGTGATGAACGAGGGCTTCAGCCGGGTGCAGGAGATCAGGATCGGCGGGCGCGACGACCCCGACCGGTCCTCGATGCGCAACCCGCTGCTCGCGCCGCTCGGCGACCACCACTTCCCGCCGACCGCCGGCTGCGGCTCGGCCGGCTGCGGCGGCGTGCCGATGCCGGCGGCGCAGCCCGCCCGGGCGCCGTTCCAGACGATGGCGAAGTTCGACCGCGAATTCCGCGCCGGCCTCGGCTATCACCAGCCGGCCAGCGCGCTCGCCTCGGTCGGCGTCATGGGCCCCGGTTCCGGCGCCACCCAGTCCAAGTATGTCGCCCGGCGCGAGACGCCCGTCTACATCGCGGAGAACTGCACGCAATGCATGGAGTGCATCACGGCCTGCCCCGATACCGCGCTGCCGAACATGGCGCAGGAGGTCTCGACCGTCCTGAAGACCGCGATCAACAACTACGTCTCCAGCGCCGACGACCGCCGCGCCTTCGGCGCCGGACTGGCCGGACTCGAGTCGCGCGCCCGCGCCAAGATGAACGAGTCGGTAAAGGCGAAATCCAATGTGCCGTTCAAAGCGATCGTGCGCGACGAGGTCACGGCGCTCGCCGGCGTGTCGGACCAGGGCAAGGCCGAGCTGACCGGCATCATCGACAAGCTCCCGCTGGCCTACAGCAACGTGCCGGCGATCTTCCGCTCGCTCGAGGCCAAGACGCCCGGCGGCGGCGGGCTGTTCTCGATCTTCGTGTCGGACCTCTGCAAGGGCTGCGGCGAATGCGTGCAGGTCTGCGGCGACCACGACGCCCTGCGGATGACCCGCGAGACGGAGGAGCTCAACGCCGAGCTGACGACCGCCCAGGTGTTCTCGCGCCTCCTGCCTGACACGCCGCAGAAGTTCCTCGGCCTCTACAACGACAGCGACGCGGCCAACTCGCGCGAAGCCACGCTGCGCAATCACCTCATGGTGCGGCGCAATTACGAGGCGCTGGTCGCCGGCGATGGCGCCTGCGCCGGCTGCGGCGAGAAGAGCATCCTGCGCGCCGCCGCCTCGGTCACCGAGGCCTACATGCGGCCGATCTACCACCGGAAGGCCGACCGGCTGCGCGCCAAGTCCGCCCGGCTCCGCCAGGACGGCGCCGCGAAACTGACCGCGCTCAAGGCACGCAGCGACACGGAATACCAGCTCTTCCGGAAGACCTTCGCGCACGTCGTCATGGGTCTCGGGGGCGAGAACGACCAGGACACCGCCAGGCGCATCGCCGCCTACGAGGCAAAGCACGGCGCGATCACCGACGCCCACATCCTCGGCGGCCTCGTCGCCGTCCTCGAACAGGACGCCTTCAACCACAAGGAACTCCAGTCCGTCGATGGCCGCCGCGCCAACGGCATGTCCGTGATGATGATGGGCGCCAGCACCGGCTGCAACACGGTCTACGGCTCAACGCCGCCCGGCAACCCGCACCCGTACCCGTGGATGAACTCGCTGTTCCAGGACGGGGCGACCATCTCGTGGCTGATGGCCGAGTCGGTCATCGTCGACCATGCGCGCCGCTCCGTCGCCCCCGAGCGGCTGGTCGATGCGCTGCTCGACCGCGCCGAAGGCATCGCGAGCGAGGCCGAGTATTTCACGCTGACGCACCTCGACGACGCCCTCATGACCGAGCAGGAGATCCATGAGCTCCCCAAGGTCTGGGTGGTCGGCGGCGACGGCGCGCTCGGCGACATCGGCTTCCAGAACGTCTCCAAGGTCATCCTGCAGAACCGGCCGAACGTGAAGATGCTCATGCTCGACACGCAGGTCTACTCCAACACTGGCGGGCAGAACTCCGACTCGTCAACCATGCTCGGCGGCTACGACATGAACCAGTTCGGCGTCGCCTCGCAGGGCAAGCTGATCGAGAAGAAGAACGTGGCCGAGGCCTTCACCAGCGGCCACGGCTCGCCGTTCGTCGCCCAGGTGTCGATGGCCAACGCCGCCAAGCTCTACAAGGCCATCCTCGACGGCCTCGAGTACCGCGGCACGGCCTTCTTCCAGTGCTACACCACCTGCCAGCCCGAGCACGGCGTCGCCGACAACATGAGCGCCGACCAGGCGAAGATGGTCCGCGACTGCCGCGGCATGCCGGAGTTTGTCTTCAACCCCCGGCGCGGCGAGACCTCGGCCGAGGCCCTGGACCTCAAGGGCAACCCGAGCGTCGACCGCGACTGGTGGCGGACGAAGTACGCCGCCACCGGCGAGGAGTACGCCTACGGTGTCGCCCACTGGGCCACGACCGAGGCGCGCTTCCGCAAGCACGTGAAGGCGATCAAGGAGGAGGAGGCCGCCAAGCTGACGCTGCTGGACGACCAGTTGCTCTTCATCACGCAGGACGACGTCATCCACCGCCGCGTCTTCGACCCGAAGCACCGCAGCTTCGTCCCGAACTTCGGCTGCTACATCAAGGCCGAGGAGCGCGGGAAGATGAAGTACTATGCCGTGACCCGCCAGATGGTGCTGTTCGCCGTCGAGCGCCGGAAGTCGTGGCGCATGCTGCAGAGCAAGGCCGGCATCGTGAACAAGGACTACCTCGCGCAGAAGTCGTTCCTGGCCAAGATCGACAAGGGTGAACTCCCGCTGGCCGACGCCCGCGCGCGGACGCGCGAGCTCTTCCACGCCGAGCTGGCCGCGGTGAAGTAGGGTGCATCGTAGGCTGGGGCCCGCACGCCGTGCGGGCTGATTAAGGTAGGGGCGCTTGCCCCCAAGCGCCTTTCGTTCGAAGGCCGTTGAGGGCAACGGCCCCTACCCGAATCACCACTGATCGCCGCTACAGCGAAAAACTCACGTCGCTTTTTGCTCACCACGGCAACATACCTGTAGCGCGGCGGAAATTCGTGAGTATAATGGCGGCATGAAGGCGACGACGTGCCAGTCCGCCGGCTACCGCTTCCACCCCCTTGCGCTGCCAGTCGCCCGGTGTCTGAGCCGCGCCCTAAACAACGCAGCTATGCGCTAAGACCCCCGCCGCCCCGTGCGGCCGTCGGCCCATAAAAAGAAAGGCCCCGGAAAGCCGGGGCCTTCAACTTTAGGGGTGATTGATATTCGAGAACACCCCCCGCCATTACAGGCACCCCGCTTGATAGAGGGGAACTTCGCTGGCGTCTGCTTGAATCCCCTCTAGGAAGAGGGGTGCCGCGAAGCGGCGGGGTGTGCCGGGAGTCATCGGGACCGGGAACCAACAAGCGTTGGGCCTTCCATCGCTGGTTCCGTCGCTACCTCGCTTCGCCCTCGAACACCGGCTTCTCGATCGACGGCTTGCCGCCGATGTAACGGGCGAACCAGCTTTGCATCTCCCAATGCCAGTAGATCGCGTTCTGCGGCGTGAGCACCCAGTGGTTTTCATTGGGAAACACCAGCAGGCGCGACGGCACGCCCATCGACTGCAGCACGCCGTAAAGCGCCGTGCCGTTCACATACGGCACGCGATAATCCATTTCGCCGTGGATGATGAGCATCGGGGTCTTGAAATTCCTCGCGTAGGTCATCGGGTCGTTCCGCCGCATGCCCTCGGGGTTGTCCCAGGGTGTGCCGCCGAGCACGTGCACGAACCCGTAGTTGGTCTCGTCGGCGCCATACTGCGTCACGAAATCGTTCACGCCGGCGTGGTCGATGATGCACTTGAACCGGTCGGTGTGGCCCTCGACCCAGGCCGCCATGTAGCCGCCGTAACTGCCGCCAGCCGCGGCCATGCGGTCCCGGTCCAGGTTGGGATAACGCTGCAGCAGGTAGTCGGTCGACTTCATGATGTCCTCGAAGGGCATGTCGCCCCACTGGTTGAGGATGCTCTGCGAGAACTTCTCGCCGAAGCCGGTCGACCCGTGGCGGTTCACCCACGTCACGACGTAGCCGGGCGAGGCGAAGACCTGCGTGTTCCAGCGGTAGCTCCAGCTGTCGCGGTTCATGGTGTGCGGCCCGCCGTGCATCAGCTGCACCAGCGGGTATTTCTTCGCCGGGTCGTACCCCGGCGGGAAGACGAGCCAGCCGTGGATCTGCTCGCCGTTCGCGCCGGTGAACCAGTAGGGCTCGACCCTGCCCAGGTCGAGTTGCGCGACCAGTGCCTCGTTGAAATGCGTGAGCTGCCGGACGGCGTTGGAGGCGGGATCGAGCACGAACAACTCGTTCGGCCGGCTGGTCGTGTCATTGAGGAAGACCACGCCGTGGGCGCCCACCTGCACACCGGTCGAGGTGCCCTCGCGGTAGGCGGCCGCCAGCCCGCCGCCGTCAGCATTGAGCCTGAACAGCGGCACGACGCCCTTGTCCTCCGCCGAGGCCCATAGCGTTTTCCCGTCCGGCGAGAACTCCACGTCGTCGAAGGCATAGTCCAGGTTCTCGGTCAGCGGCGTGTTGGCGCCGCTGGCGAGATCGTGCCGCCAGAGCTTTTTGAATTCGCCGGAGTAATACGGCGTCTTCAGGTGCGCGTAGACCACGGCCTTCCCGTCCGGGGTGAACTTGGGTTCTTCATCGTCCGCGAGGTTCTCCGGCGTGATGTCCTGCATCGTCCCCGCGCCGTCCGTCGGCACCAGATAGAGGTCGACGTTCAACGTCGCGAACGGCGGCGGCACGCGGTTGGCCGCGAGCGCGATGGTCCGGCCGTCGGGCGAGACATCATAGTTCACCTCGCCGTCATTCTGGAAAAGCCGGTCCCACTTCGGCGTGAGATCCTTGAACGCGCCCGTCTCCGCGTCCACGCGCAGCAGGCGGCTGGCCAGGTTGTCGGTCAGCCAGTGGTCGAAGTAGCGGTATTGCCGGTTCTCGGTGACCTTCGCCGTCATCTTCGAGTCCCGGCGGCGCTTGATTTCCTTCTTCATCGCGGCGAGCTCCTCCCTGCCCAGCGCGCCCGCGATTTCCGGGATGACGGTGGTCGCCACGATGATCTCCTTTCCGTCAGGCAGCCATTTGGGATTCGCGAGGCCGTACGGCAGTTCGAGGACCTTGCGCGCCTCGCCGCCATCCAGCCGGATCACATAGAGCCCGGCCGCTTCGTCGTCACCGCGCTTCGAAACAAAGGCCAGCCGGGTGCCGTCGGGACTCCAGGCCGGCGAATTGTCCGAGGCCGCCGCCGTGGTCAGCCGGCGCGGCTCGCCGCCGGCCAGGTCGACGACCCAGAGGCTCGACGTGCTCTTGTTCTTCTCGATCGACCATTCCTGCACGGAAAAAGCCGCGCGGGTACCGTCGGGCGACAACGCCGGCGCGCCGAGGCGCTTCATGCGCCAGAGGTCCTGTGGCGTGATGGGGCGTTTGTCGGCGGCGCCGGCGGCCACGGCCAGCGCCAGGGTGAGGAGGAACGCAAGCAGGCGAGGGGGTTTCATGGGGCCCGAGACTGGGCCGGCGGCCCCGCTGAGTCAAAGCCCGGGCGGGATGCCTGCGCATCGATCGCCTTGGGGAGTTTCTCGATGGAGACGGGACGCCCTCGTCCCGCGGGTTGCCCTCGACGCTGGCGGGTCGCGGGGTGAGGGCACCCCGCCTCCATCCAGGGAATCATCTCAGCGGTACTCGATCCACTCGGGCGACGAGTACTGCTCAACCAGCCCGGCCACTTCGTCCTCGTTCAGCTCCGGCCAGGGTGTCTCCCCGGCGGGCACGGCGAGCGCGCCCGCGAGGTTGGCGGCGAACTTCGCCTGGAACACGTCCCAATCGATGGCGCCAACCGCCGCTTTTTCTATCGAGCCCTGGAACAGGAGGCCATGCTTGTTCCGCTTTTGCGCGGCGCCGGCGATTTTCGCCCCGGTCGCCGGCTGGATGACATCGTAGAGCTCCGCCTTTTGGAAACAGACCCCGGGACCGCAATCGCCGCCTTCGGCCGGATCGCACTCGCGTTTAACTTCGGCCGGGCACCCGAGGCCGGTCAGCGCCGCGGCAAGGCACTCGTGCACGACGCGGTAGGACTGGGCGGCGCGTTCGTCGTACAGCGCCTGGCCGCGGGGCAGCACGAGTGCATACGTCCAGTCATTGCGGTGATCGACGATCCCGCCGCCCGTCGGGCGCCGGCAAAGATCGAAGTGTTCGCCCGGGGGCAGGTTCGCCCGGACGAACGCGATCTTCTGGCTGTAGCCGAAGGTGAACGCAGGCGCCCGCCACTCGTAGTGCCGGAACCGCGCGGCGGCGGCGTGCGGGTAGCGCTGGAGGAGCAGGAAATCCAGCGCCATGTTCTCGGCGGCCGCGGCGGTGCGAACAGGCAGCAGGTGGAGCATCGATCCGGGCGGCGCCGCCCTCACGGGTGCGGGCGGTCGAGCAGCGTGCGCACGTTGAGCAGCAGCGTGCTCAGCGCAAAGGGCTTGGGCAGGTGCACCAGGGCCCGCTTCGGCACCGTGTGCGGACTGGGTTCCACGGCCTCCGGCGACGTGCAGATCAAACGGAGGTCCGGGTAGTTCGCGTGCAACTGGCGGACGAGCGCGGCTCCCTCCTTGGTGCAGCTTTGGATCATGACGAGCTGGGGTCGCAGGTTGGCCGACCGCACCAGCTCCATGCCTTCGTCGGCGCCGGCGACGTCGGTCACCGAATAGCCATCGGTGGCGAGGATGCCGGCGATCATCTTCCGGAGCACGTCGTCCTGCTCCACAATCAGGAGACTCTCGGTGCCCCGCACGGCCGGGAGCGTGCCGAGCTTGGTCACGGAGGTCTGCTCGGGCTCGGCCGTCTCGGGCAGGAAAACCTCGAAGGTCGTGCCCTGGCCCGGCGCGCTCTTCACCGTGATGTGCCCGTCGTTCTGCCGGATGATGCCGAACACGGTCGACAGGCCGAGGCCGGTGCCCAGCGGCTTGGTGGTGAAGAACGGCTCGAAGATCCGGCTGCGCACGGCGGCGGACATGCCCTCGCCGCTGTCGGCCACGCTCATGCAGGCGTAGGACCCGGGCTGCATGTCCGGCGTGCGCCGGTCGTCCGGTCCGCGCACCTCGAGGTTGGCGGTCCGGATGGTCAGCTTGCCCCCGCGCGGCATGGCGTCGCGGGCGTTGAAGCAGAAATTCAGCAGGATCTGCTGGAACTGGGTGGGGTCGAGGCGGACGTTGCCCAGGTCGGACGCGAGCCGCAGCTCCAGCGTGACGTCGTCGCCGGCGACCCGCCGGAGGATCTCGGCGATCTCGCGGATCAGCGTGTTGAAGTTGACGACCTTGACCTCCGTTTCCTGGCGCCGGCTGAACTCGAGGATCTGGCGCGACAACGCCGCGGCCTTGAGCCCGGCGCGGTGGATCTCCTGCAGGTCCTTCTGCGCGGCCGGCACGCCCGCGACCTTGGTCGCGATGATCTCGCAGTAGCCATTGATGACCGAGAGCAGGTTGTTGAAGTCGTGGGCCACGCCGCTGGCGAGCAGGCCGACGGTGTCGAGCTTCTGCGACTGCATGAGCGCCTCCCGCAGCCGCTGGAACTCCGTCTCGTCGCGGTAAATGGCCACGAGGCGCCCGCGGCCGCCGGCCATCGGGCCGAAATTCCACTGCGCGAAGAACGGCTGCCCGTCCTTGCGGCTGAGCCAGCCCTCCCCATCGCCCCGATGCGCGGCCTGGCTGCCGCGCCGGCCGCGCTTCAGGAGGGTGAGGTCCGTCTTCGGCCCGTGCAGCAGGCGGGTGTTCTGCCCGGTGAGTTCGGCCTCGCTGTAGCCGGTCAGCCGGCAAAACGCGGGGTTGGCGTAAAGGATCGTGACGCCGCCGCTTTCCCAGCGGTCGCGGGTAACGATGGCCGGTTCCGGCAAGGCGCGCACGACCGCCAGGTGGGTGGCGGGAAGGGCGGGACGTGACCGGGTGCGAGTTGAACGGGCCATGCCGTCAGGAGTTGGGCGCGGGCGCCGGCCCGGCAGGGTGGGGCCGGGCCGCCCGTCCGTCGCCATTGCGGGGGTCCGCGGGTGCCATGAGAACGGCCATCGTGGGCTTGCACTCCGCGCTGTCAAAATCATCCGCGTCGTGCACGCTGGGGCCCCCATGTTGGAACTCGCACACCTGGCTTGGTGGGCCTGGCCGCTGTTGTTCACCGCGGGCCTGGCCGCCGGCACCGTCGATGCCATCGCCGGCGGCGGCGGCTTGATCACGCTGCCGGCCCTGCTGGGCATCGGCCTGCCTGTGCCGCTCGCGCTCGGCACCAACAAGCTCGGGGCCGTCTTCGGCTCGGGTGCGGCGACGCGCAGCTTCATGCGGCGCGGGCTCGTGCGGCCGCGCGCGTGCGTGGGCGGCATCCTGTGGACTGCCGCCGGCGCCATCGCCGGCGCCGGCGCCGTGCGCCGGATCGACCCGAACCTGCTCGCCGGCGTCATCCCCTGGCTGCTGGCCGTGATCGTCGTCTACATGATCCTGCGCCCGCAACTCGGCGAAACCAGCCGCCACCACCGGCTGGAGCCGCCGGCCTTTTATGCGCTTTGCGGGCTCGGGCTCGGCTTCTACGACGGCTTCTTCGGCCCGGGCGTCGGCTCGTTCTGGACGGTGGCGTTCATCATGCTGCTCGGCCACGACTTCCTCCAGGCCGCCGCGCATACCAAGCTGATGAACTTCACCAGCAACGCCGCGGCGCTGGTGTTCTTTGCCGCCGCCGGGTCCGTGCTCCTGCTCCCCGGCCTGGCCATGGGCGCCGGCCAGTTGCTCGGCGGCCGGCTGGGCGCGCACCTCGCCGCCACCCGCGGGGCCCGGTTCATCCGCCCGATTTTCCTAACGATGGCTGGCCTCACCATCCTGAAGCTGCTCTATTCGCACTTTCTCCGTTCATGACGCCCGCCGCCTATCTCCAACTCCATGAAGCCGACCTGACGGCGTTCCTGCAACGGCTCATCCGCTTGCGCACGGTCAACCCGCCGGGCGAGAACTACGGCCCGATGACGCGGCTGCTCGCGGACACCCTGCGCGGTCTCGGCTTCCAGGCCCGCCGCGTGCCCGTCCCACCCCGGCTGCAACGCCGGCTCCAGCCGGGCTCCCAGGCTTACCCGCGCTACAACGTCATCGGCTTGTGGGATGTGGGTGCGAAGAAGACGCTCCATTTCAACGCCCACTTCGACGTCGTGCCCGTCTCGGGCCGCTGGCGCCATGGCGACGCCTTCGCGCCGGTCGTCGAGGACGGCTGGATCTACGGGCGCGGCAGCTCGGACATGAAGGGCGCGATCGCCAGCATCATTTTCGCCGCCAAGGCGCTCCGCGCCACCGGCACGCGCCCGAACTTCAACGTCGAGGTGTCCTTCACCGCCGACGAGGAGACGGACAGCGCGCTCGGCGCCGGCTGGGTGGTCGATCACTCCGGCCTGCGCGCCGATTACGCCATTGTGGGCGAGGGCGGCGAGGGCAATGCGATCTGCTGCGGCCACAATGGCGTCGTCTGGCTCAACGTCCACGTGCACGGCCGCGCCGCCCACGGCTCCACGCCGGCCAAGGGGGTCAACGCGCTCGAGAAGATGGCCGCGCTCGTCCTCGCGCTCGACGGCTACAAGCGGCGGCTCGCGCGCCGGGTTTTTCCTTCGCCCGACGGCCGGCGGCTCGTGCCCACCCTCAACCTCGGGGGCGTCTTCGCCGCCGGCGAGGGCGGCAAGATCAACACCGTGCCCGCCGCCGCCAGCTTCAGCATCGACCGCCGGGTCTTGCCCAACGAGGACATCCATGCCGCCGAGCGCGAATTGCGCGCGGCGCTCCGGTCCGCCGCCGCCCGGATCCCGCAATGCCGCATCACGATCGAGAAGGTTTCCGACAACTACTCGTGCTACCACGCGCCGGCGCACCCGCTGTTCGCCGCGATGCGGCGCAGCGTCGCGCGCGTGCGGCGCCGCCCGGCGAAGTTCATGGTCTCGACCGGCTTCAATGATATGCACTTCTTCGCGCAGGTGCTGAAGATCCCGACGCTCGGCTACGGTCCCGGCGGGCTCGACTTCCACGCCGTCGACGAACGCGCCCGCGTGCGCGACCTGGTCCAGTCCGCGCAAATCTACGCCGACCTGCTCACGACGTTTCAGCCCGAAAAAGCTGAGAAACTGAAAGGCTGAGAAACTGAAACTTCGGGGACGCGCTTCATCCCATTCGGACCCCGTTCTCCCATTCGCATCGGCGTCCGGCCCTTCCGCCTGTCAGCTTTTCAGTTTTGGCCCTCACCCCTGCCAGCCGTGCCGGATCATGCTGATCGCGATCGCGGCCAGCAGCATCGAGATGATCTTGGAAATGGCGCGCAGGCCGGTCGGGCCGAGCCGCCGCCCGAGCCACCCGCTGTAGCGCAGGGCGAGGATCACGATGCCGAGGTTGGCGACGAGCGAGAGCAGCGTCGTCATCCAGCCGACGCTGGCCGACTGGGCCAGCACGAGCAGCGTCGTGATCGACGCCGGCCCGGCGATCAGCGGCATGCCCAGCGGCACGACGCCGAAGCCCTCCGGCAGCTTTTCCGGCTCCGCCGCCGAGTGCGTGAGATCCCGCGCCGCCAGGATGAACAGGATGGCGCCGCCCGCGACCTGGAAGTCGTTGACGGATATTCCCAGCGCGCGAAACACGCTCTGGCCGAGAAACAGGAACCCGAGGGCCACCAAGCCGCCGGTCCATACCGCCTGGTTGGCGATCTTCTGCCGTTCCCTCGGCTCCATTCCCTGGCCGAGCCCGAGGAACACCGCCGCGAGGCCGATCGGGTCGATCGCCACAAACAGCGGGATGAAAGCGAGTAGGAAGCGGTCGGCCCATTCCAGCATGGGGCCAGCCTGACCGCCTTTACCCAAAAGGCAACGCGCCACGGGTGAGCGCGGTGCGATGCCCAGCTTTGGACAACATCTGCGCAGCCGACGCTGCGCATCGGCGGTACCCTAGGCCTGCTTTCCCGAGAAGGAGCGGGACCCCATGAACATCAAACTCCACCTTGACGCCGCCGAATCCGATCCCGTCGCCCGCCTGGCTGAAGTCCTGCAAGTGAAACCCGAGGACGTGCTCTATACGGCCCTCAATCGCCTCATGCTTCACGCCCGCGAACCGGAGATCCAGCAGGAGATCGTGCTGACCCGCCAGAGTCGGATCGACAACCTGCCGCTGTGGGCGGACAGCGCCGGTTCGGCGCACAACTACGAAGGCCTGCCACCCTGCGAGCCGGAGAAGAGCAAGTACTCGGTCTAGTTTTTCCGGCAGCGCCCGCCGGCTGGTATTTTGCGCGTGCCCGGCTGGAGGGTCGGTCTCCTGACCGCCCGCGGCTCCACCTCTATGAACCTCATGGGGCACCCGACAGCAAGTCCGCCAGCGCGGGCGCGAGCTGTGGATATTTGAATTCGAAACCGGCGGCCAGCAGCCGGGTCGGCGCCAGCCGCTGGCCCTGCAGGACGAGCGCGGGCTCCGTGTCCAGCCATCGTCGCGCCGCCAGCCGCACGACCCAGGCGGGAGCGGCCGGGCACCAGGGCCGGCCCAGTTCGCGCCGTAGCGCCGCCATCAGCTCGCGGTTGCGCACCGGTTCCGGCGCCGCGGCATTGTACACGCCGGCCAGGTCGCTGCGTTCGATCACCGTCTGAAAGATGCGCCCGGCGTCCTCGCCGTGGATCCAGCTGAAGTACTGCCGGCCCGTGCCGGCCGGCCCGCCGAGGTAATGGCGCACGAGCCGCGTGAGCACCGGCAGCGCGCCGGCGTGGCGGTCGAGCACGACGCCAAGGCGCAGCGTCACGCGGCGACAGCCGGGCACGTCGACGGCGCCGGCCGCCTCTTCCCAGCGCCGGCAAACCTCGGCAAGAAAACCGCGTCCGGGCGGGGCGGACTCGTCGCGCACCTCGTCATCCGCATTGCCGTAATAGCCGGCGGCACTGCACTGCACCCAGGTCGCAGGCGGCTGCTTCGCCAGCGCGAGGGCGCGGCCGAGCGCCTGCGTGGCGTTGAGTCGCGACTCGATGATCTCGGCCGAGTTCGCGAGCGTGTGGACGCAGTGGATGCTTCGGCCAGCGAGGTTGACCACGGCAGTGGCCCCGTCGAGTTCCTTGCGCCAGCCGCCGGCCGTCTCGGCATTCCACCAGACGGCGCGGATGGCACCCGCGGCGGGCGCCGGGACCAGGATGTGCTCGGGCGCCCGGCTCAGGATGACGACTTCCCAGCCGTCGGCCGCCAGCCGGCTCGCGAGCGCCCGCCCGAGAAAACCGCTGCCACCCGCGAGAACGGCCTTTTTTGCCATGGCGCGGAAGCTGACAGGAAAGACCGCGATGGCAACAAGGAGGTCGGGCCCGTCCCGCCCGACGATGATTGCGTCGGGGCCGAGCCCCGACCTACAACGTGGCCGCGTGTCCACCTCCCGCGTCCCTTTCCACGACCTCACCCGCGAGCAGCTCCGGCAGCTGGTCGTGCGCTGGGACTTCAGCCCGGTCCACGCCGCGCGGCTCTGGTGGTACGTTTACGGCGAGGGTGCCACGCAGCCGTCGGGGATGCCGGAACTGCCGGCACGTTTCCGCACCGTGCTCGAGCACCGGGTTGACTTCGCGCGCCCGACGGTGGCGCAGGAGACGCACAGCACCGACGGCTTCACCCGCAAGTACCTGCTCGCGCTCGCCGACGAGCGCCGGATCGAAACGGTGCTCATGCGCTACACGGGCCGCGTGACGGCGTGCCTCAGCAGCCAGGCGGGCTGCGCGATGGGCTGTGTGTTTTGCGCCACCGGGCAGATGGGCTTCGCGCGGCACCTGCGCGCCGGCGAGATCGTGGCGCAGGTGCTGCATGTGCAGGATGAACTCCGCCGCATCGAGGGGAATCCCCGCGAGCGCCTGCGGAACCTCGTCCTGATGGGCATGGGCGAGCCGCTGCACAACTACGAGGCCGTGATGCACGCGGTCGACATCCTGCGGGATCCCGCGGGGCTGGCGATCGGCGCCGGCCACATCACGCTGAGCACCGTCGGTGTCGTCCCCGGCATCCTCCGGCTGGCCGACGAGGCCCGGCCGATCCAGCTCGCCGTCTCGCTGCATGCCGCCGACCAGGACGAACGCGCGGCGCTGGTGCCGGTGGCCAGGAAGTGGCCGTTGCCCGAGCTGATGGCGGCCTGCGACTACTACAGCAAGAAACTGCAGCGCCGGATTTTCTACGAGTGGACCTTGATCGAGGGCCGCAACGACACGCCCGCCACCGCCCATGCCGTCGGGCGGCTGCTCCAAGGCAAGCCCGCACAGGTGAACCTCATCCCGCTGAACCCGACCGCCGGCTATGGCGGCGAGCCCACCGGAAGGGAGGCTGCGCGCCGGTTCCAGCACATCCTCGCCGAGTACGGGCTGCCGAGCACCGTGCGCCAGCGCCGCGGGATCGACATCGCCGCCGGCTGCGGGCAGCTGGCCGCCACGACCTGATTTAACCTTTGCCATGGCCCGGGTGGGGGGTAGTTTGCGCCCTCCATGAAATCCCTCCGCCCCCTGATCCTTTTCACCCTGGCTGCCGCCCTGGTCGCGCCGCTCGCCGCCCAGACCAAGCCCGCCGCCAAGCAGGTCGAGCCGGTCCGCATCGCCTTCGTGAACAGCGCTGCGTTCCTGGACGAGACCAACGGCATCAAGCAGCTCGTGAAGGCCATGCAGGGCCTCGAACTCGAGTTCAGCAGCACCCAGAGCGACCTTTCCCTGCTCAACGAGAAGCTCCGCACGCTCGCGACCGAGCTGAACAAGCTCAACAGCGACCCGGCGGCCAACGCCAAGGCCATCGAAGAGAAGCGCACCGCCGGCCAGCAGCTGCAGCAGGAGCTCGCCGGCAAGCAGCAGTCCGCCCAAGCCGCCTACAACAAGCGGCTCCAGGAGGTCCAGACCCCGATCACCACCGAGGTCGGCAACTCGCTGCGCGCCTTCGCCAAGGAACGCGGGGTGGACGTGCTGCTCGACGCCGCCAAGATGGGCGATGCCATCCTCGACACGAAGCCGGAGCTCGACCTGACCACCGACTTCATCGCCTATTACAACGAGAAGCACCCGTAAGCTTCCCGAAGTCGCCCGATCTTTGTTCCGGCTCGGCGTTTGCCGGGCCTTTTTGTTTGGGCCCGGGTGCAGGAGCCTGCTTGCAGGCGATGCGCGCCGTACGACAACGAGCCCTGGGACGGGTCGCCTGCAAGCAGGCTCCCGCAAAGAAGGACAGGGCCCTCCGACGGCTAACTCCGCTCGAGTTCCCGCAGCGCGTCGCGCGCAATCCAGCGCGCCGGCGGGGTGTCGAGACGGAGGATCCTGCGTGCCTCGGCGATCGCCGCGCGGCGCAGCCGCGGGTTGCGCTTGCCGATGCCGCGCAGGGCCCAGTTGACGGCCTTCTTCACGAAATTCCGCCCGTCGCCCGCCTCGCGCCGGATCACGGGCAGGAAGCCGAGGAACACCTCGTCGCCGAGCTCCTTCCGGTGCGTGGCCAGGCCCGCCATGAGCGCGAAGCCCGTCCGCTTGACGAACTCCGCGCGCCGCGCGCTCCACGCGTGCGCCTTGGCAATGGCAAATTCGGTCCGGTCGAAGAGAAATGCGCAGGCATCCGTCAACGCCCAGTTGTCACAATCCCGGACCCAGTTCTCCGCCTGGCGGCGTGTGACGCGGGCCGGATCGTCGACGATGGTCGCGAGTCCCATCGCCTCGAAGATTCCCGTGCCCCACAGTTCCAGGGCGAGCGCGTGGTCGCGCCGGTGCGGCCGCGCGAGGGCGCGCAAGGCGGTGGCGCCGATGCCGAGCTGTTCGTGGCGGGACACGATGCCAAAGCGCCGCATGCCGTCGATGTTCCGCTGGTTCCGGAGGGAACGCAGCCGCGTCACCAACGCCCGGGCCCGGGGGCTCATCAGGCCAGCTTGATCACGAGCGCGGCCACGTCCGCGGCCTGCGCCCGCTCGGACGACAGCCAGGCGCACGCGTGCCGTTGCGCGGCCTCGTCGAGCGGCCGGCCCGCGGCTTTTTGCCGCAGCAGCCATGCGGCGAGCGCCAGTTGCGCCGCGGCGTGGTCCGGATTTGCCTGGGCCGCGCGGAGCAGCGTCGCGGGATTGTCCGGGACCTGGCCGGAGCCGAGGATGCCTTTTTCGCCGAGGAAAAACGTCAGCGACGCGCCGAGGCCCTGGAGGTACGCGGCGGGCGCGGGCGCCTCCTGGAACGCCAGCCCGTTCCGCTCCGGCAGCGCCGACCACTCCATGTACCCGCGGAGCACGCCGAACAGCCGCTTCAGTTCCTCGTCCGCCGTCGCCGGTGTCCAGCGGGCGGTGAAGGCCTTCAACTCGCGGAATTTCTTCACCTCCCAGATGCGGAGGACCAGTTCGTAGTCGTCATTGCGGTTCCGGATCGCGCCCGTGATCACGAAGTCGAGCCCGTGGTCGGTGGATTCGTTGAGCTGGCGGATGTTCTCCCCGACCCATTCGCTCGGGAACAGCGCATAGTGCTGCGCGACGGCGCCGAGCGCAGCAATCGCGTCGTAGCCCGCGCTGAAAGTGAAGGTCTCCGCCAGCCACAGCGGCAGCCCGCGGCTGAGGCGGCCGAGGTCGTCCTCCCTCCGCGTGGCGAGTTCGGCGCCATGCTCCAGGCCCGGCAGCGCGCACTGGGCGAACGCGACCCGGCGCAGCTTGCCGGATTTCCGCGGCAGCAGGTGCGGCGCGATTTCCTCGAGGCCATAGAACCAGATCGGTTTGCTGATGCTCACCATGCTGATCTTGTCCTCGACCGGGACGACAATGTGCTCGGCTTCCGTTTCCTGGATGAACATCTCGGCGACGGCATTCGAGAAGCCGTGCAGGCGCGCCTCGAGCTCCGGGCGCTGCAACGCGTAGAGCAGGTCGAGCAGGTGCTGCGCCTCCTCGGCCCGCCGGGTGGCCAGGTAGGCCTGGAGGAGGTTGAAACCGGCGGGCGCGCCGTGCCGTTCGGCATCGTAGCGCGGCGCGAGCAGCTCGATGATCTGCTGCACGTGGCCGCTCGTCCCGAGGTCGGCGGAAATGGTCATCAGCACGTCGCTGCGATCGCCGGCCGTCGCGATCACCTGTTCGTAGATCGCCATCGCGCCGGGCAGGTCGCGGGCCTTCAGCCGCTCGCGCGCGGCCGCCAGCTGCGGCAGCACGCCACCGGTCGCCGCGGGCTTGTTGTCGCCTTCGCCCGGGGTGGCGCCGCCGGGCACGGGATCGTCGGAGCGGTTGAAGAAACCCATAGGAACGCCAGCAAAGTCATCCGGGCCGGGCGTGGCGATTCGAATCTCCCTGCGGGCCCTAGTCGCCGCCGCCCGCCAGCGCGGCCGCTGCGATCGCCTTGAGGCGCAAGCCGGGTTGCTCCTGCCAGGCGATCGCCGGGTCTCCGAAATAGGCCCGCGCGCCGCGGACGATCCAGTCATGGGTGGCGACGCGGTACTGCCGGGCCGGGTCGATGCGCGCCGGCCCGTCCGCAAAGAGGAAGCCGCCGCGCCGGGCGCCGAACGGCGTGTCCGGTCCCTGGTTGGCGGCCGCGAGCGCCTCCAGCAGCCGGGCGCCGTCCATCCGGGCCACGAAGATGTCCCCGTCGAAGCGCACGCAGGCGTCGAAGGTCTCGCGCGTCACGTCGCCCGCCGGCAGCCCGCCGCCCAGGGTGGTGTTGCCGATGAACGCCGCGTCGGCCCCGGTCGCCCGGCGCACGGCCGCGGCCACAAACCGGCCGGCTTCTTCCGTGGAGCGCGCCGCGGACGAGTGGCCGATGACGGCCCGGTCCGCGGCTTCCCCATATTGCTCCCGGGTGGCGGCGATGAGCCGCGCGAGTTCCGGGTCGCCCGGCGCCGTCGCCTCGACCGGCACCTGCTCGACCGTCCACCGCCATGTCCCCGCCGCGTCGCGATCCAGCCAGGCCAGGGAGAGATACTGGTTCCACGAACCGGAATGAAAATAGAGGGTGCGCCCGAACGGCTGCACGAAGCGGAGGTGGTCGTGCGCGCCGGCGAAGAGCGTCCCGTCCGGAAGGTCCGGCAGGATCGCCCGATCGGCGGCCAGGCCCGCGTGGCTCAGGACTATCGGCACCGCGCCTCCCGCCAGCAAGGCCGGCAGGTTGCGCCTGGCCCAGGCCACCGGCTCGGGAATCGCGAGCGAATCGCGGATCGCCGCCCGATACGTGCCGCGGTTGTCGGTGGCCAAGCCGGCGACCACCGCGGCCACGCGGCCCAGGTGGAGCGTGGTCGACGCCGGGGCGAACGGCCGCCCCGTGGCGCGGTCGGCGATGTCGCTGACCACGGCGACACCCGCCGCCTGCGCGCGCTTCACCGTCTCAGCCAGGTCAAAGAACTCCGCTTCGTGGTTGCCGAGATTGAGCACCGTCGGCGCGCGCCGCGCGAGCGCCGCCAGCATCGCGAAATCGATCGCGCCGCCGCTGCGCCGGGCCAGCGCATTCCCCTGTTCCAGCGTGTCGCCATCGATCAACACGGCCAGCGGCAGGCCGGGGTGTTCCGCCTTCAACCGGTCCACCGTCGCCACCACCTGCGCCGTGCGTTCGTAGGCCGAGTGCTGGTCGGCCACGACCAGGAACAGGGCCTCGGGTTGGGGCGGCGCGGCCCCGGCCATCGCCGCCGCGAGGAAGAAAAGCCCCGCGGAAATTTTCATCAACAAGCAGCTTGTCGGGCCCCGTCGGGCGCGCAAGCTGCGACCCGATTAAAATGGAGCACCCGTCCCGCCTGCATGATTTCTCCCCCCTGCTCGGCCGGGTCAGCGTCCACCAGGACTTCTTCTGGTTCGCCGCGCTGCTCGCCTGGAGCCTGGCGCTCGTGGTGTGGTGGCGCCACCCGGCGCGCCGGGTCGCCTGGGGCTGGCTTCCGGGCACCGCGCTCGCGGTCATCGCCGGCATCCTCGTGCAGTTCGGGATGTTCAACCCGACCTTTGATATCTTCATCGATCGGCTGGTGCCGGGCACGGTGTCGCTCTACAAGCCGGCGCTGATCGATCCCTACTGGCTGGGGGACGTGCTGACCGCCGCCGCGTTCGCCGCGATGCTGGCCGCCTGGGGTTGGCGCGTGCTCGCCGCCGGCCGCGGGCGGAACCTCCGCTTTCTTCCCATCGTCGTGGCGGCCGCGGCCACCGGCTTCCATGCCGTCGATCCGGTGACCGGCGGCGACCTGCTGGCGGGTCTCGGTCTCCTCGGCTTCGTCGCCTTGTGGCGGGACACCGCCGGTTCGCGCCCGGCCCGGGCCTGCCTCGCGTGCGCGGCGCTTCTGCCCGCGCTGTCCACCATCGGGCCGGTGGCCGCCGCCATGCACATGATCCAGCGCGCCGGTCCGCCGACGCCCATGGGGCTGGGCGCCGCGACATTCCAGGCGCTGGCGGGCGGCCTGGCCCTCGCCGGCCTGCTGCGCGGCTTGTGGGGCCGGTTCACCGGCGACAGCCACGCCGCTTTCCGGCGGGATACCCGCTGGTTTGGGCTGGCCGCAGGCGTGCTCCTCGTCGCCGGCCTGTTTTTCGGGGTCCAGACTGGCCGGGACAACCGCCGCGAGATCCAGCAAAACCGCCTGCGCACCGCCGCGGCGCATGCCCTCGTGTTCGATCCCGCCCTGCTCGCCCCGTTGCTCAATCCACAGTTCCACGTCGACCTGCACGGCGCCAGCGAAACGGCGCCGGTCCAATCGGCCTGGCTCGCCAGCGGGGCCATGGCGGGGGCCCGGCGGCAACTCGACCAGGTCCTGATGTCGACGCCCTTCCTCGAGGTCGCGCGCCTGCTGGTCATTCGTGAAGGATGGCTCATGGCGGTGTTGTCCTCCGACCGTCCGGCCGGGTCCATCGAGCTGATCCGGCCGGCCACGCCGGAAGACCTGGCCCGCTGGCAGCGGAAGGAGCCCTACGTGGAGGACGCGCCCGTGCCGGAGATCGGCTATGATTATTACTGCCGGGCGCCCATCGTTGCGCCGGACGGCCGGATGCTCGCCTGGCTCGACTGCCTGCGCCAGGAGTACTACCTCAGCATCGAACGCCGCTGGCGGGCGGCGCCCTTCGTCGTGACGGCCCTCGGGCTGGTGCTGCTTTCGCTCGTGCTCCTGCAGCGCCAGGCCACCCGGCAACGCGAGACCGCCCTTCGCGCCGCGGCGGTCGCCGCCGAGTCCAGCCGGATCAAGACGGCGTTTCTCGCCAACGTCAGCCACGAGCTCCGGACGCCGCTGCAAAACATCCTCGGCTACTGCGAGCTCCTCCAGCGGGAGGGACCGGGGGCCGGCGCGCGCACACACCTCGAATCCCTCCGGCAGCAGGGTGAGCTCATGGCACGCCTCGTGAACGACCTCATCGACCTGAGCGCGGTGGAAGGCGGCTCGTTTCAACTCGCGCCGCGCCCGGCCTCGCCCATCCGCGTGGTCACGGAGACCGTCGAGAGCGTGCGCCCGCGCGCCGTGGCCAAGGGCCTGCGCCTCGTGACCGAGCTCGGCGCCGGCCTGCCGGAGTGGGTCCTCGTCGACGATGCCCGCCTGCGCCAGGTCGTGCTGAACCTGGTCGCCAATGCCGTCAAATTCACCGACCGCGGCGATGTTACCGTCGGCCTCGCCTCCGTGCCCTGCCCGCCGGATCGGGTCCGGCTCACGCTGGCCGTGCGCGACACCGGCCCGGGCATCCCGCCCGGACAACAGGGCCGGCTGTTCGTCCCTTTCAGCCGGTTGGATCACACGATCGCGAAGGAGGGTTCCGGGCTCGGGCTGGCCCTGGCCGCGGCGCTTTGCCGGGCGATGGGCGGCTCCATCCGGGTCGAAAGCGACGGCCGGAATGGCAGCTGCTTCATCGCCATGCTCGAAGTCTCGCCGTCAACCGCGCCCGTCGCGGTACCGGCCGCGACGCCGGTGCCGGCGGGCGCGGCGCCGCGGGTGTTGGTCGTCGATGACAACCGGCTCGTGCGGGAACTCTTTGTGTCCTTCCTCGCCGCCCAAGGCGCCCGCTGCCGTTCGGCCGCGACCGGGGCGGAGGCGCTGGTGAGCGTGCAAGGCGAGCCGCCGGATGCCATCGTCCTCGACCTGGCCCTGCCCGACGGGGATGGCACGGAGCTGGTGCCACGCCTGCGTGCCGCCGCCCCGTCGGTCCGCATCGTCGGCGCCAGCGCCCACGCCGGCGCCGGGGACCGCCGGCGGGCCCTGGCCGCCGGGATGAATGCCTTTCTCGTCAAACCGGTGCGCCTGCCCGACCTCTGGGCGGCGGTTGCCGGGCCCGTGGCGGCGGCTCCCCTGCAACTCCCGGCCGCGGTGCGCGCCCAGCTGGAACAGGATTTTGCGGAAGAGCTTCCCGCCCGGCGGACGGCCCTGGAAGCCGCGCTGGCGGAGGGAAACTGGACCCGCGTCCGCGCCACCGCCCATTACCTGCGCAACAGCGCGCTGGTCGTTGGGGCCACGGAACTGCTCGCCGTTTGCACGCAGCTCGAGTCGCTCGCCACCGCGCCGGTGGCTGATTCGGCCCGGCTCCGGGAAGCCGGCGAGCATTTCGCCGCCGCGTGCACCGCCCTGCAGGCGGAACGGGGGGCGGCGCCCGCGGGGATAAGTGCGGACCCCGGCTTCCCCGGTCGCGACTTATAGCCGTCGCTTCCGCTTGCCGGCGGGCACCCGGCGGACTCCCTTGTCCCTGGTCATCTCCTTTTCCACGCCATGTCCATCCGTGTCGTTGTCGTCGACGATCACCCCTTGTTCCGCAAAGGGGTCGTGGCGGCGTTGAACTCCCAGCCGGGCATGGAAGTTTGCGGCGAGGCGGACGACGCCGCCACGGCCCGTCGCCTGGCGGGCGCGCTGCGCCCCGACGTCGCCATCGTCGACCTGATGCTGGCGGAAGACGACGGGCTCAAGCTGGTGCGGGAACTCCGGCAGGATCATCCGCGGCTGAAGATCGTGGTCCTTTCGATGCTCGATGTCGGGATCTACCTGCCGCGCGCCCTGCAGGCGGGCGCCAGTTTCTTTGTGTCGAAACAGGAGGGGGCGGAAGCGATCGTCACGGCCCTCCGCCGCGCCGCGGCCAACGAGCGCGCCCCGCATGCCCCGGCCGACGCCCGCGCCCTGAACGACCTGAGCGAGCGCGAACTGCAGGTCTTCATCCAGCTCGGGCTCGGGCGCTCGACCCAGGAGATCGCCGGCGTCCTCGGGGTCAGCGTCAAGACGATCGAGTCGCACCGCGAGGCCATCAAGACGAAGCTCGGCCTGCCGCACGCCAACGCCCTGGTCGCCCGGGCCGCACTGTGGGCGCGCGACCTCGGCCTGGCGCGCTGAGCGGCCCCCGGCGGCCGCCGAAAAATCAGGGATTCCCCGAGGCTGTCCGCCTTGAGCGGCCGCGGGCGGGCGTTTGGCTGGACGCACACCACCCGCGACCATGAACCTACGTCACCTGCTGCTGCTCCCGGGCCTCGCCGCCCTCTCGCTTCCCGTCTCGGCCCAGACCTTTGCCGGGGCCGACAACTTCGACAGCGGGCAGACCGCCAAGTGGGATTATGTCTATCGCCTCAATGGCGCGACCCAGGGCACGCTGGACTTCTCCAACAATCGCCTGGATTTTTCGAAGGCCGGAGCGGGCGTGGGCAACCAATACCGCCTCTGGGACAGCGACGGCACCGCCAGCCCGAGCGTCACGGCCTCCAGCTTCACCACCGGCTGGACCATGTCCATGTCGGTCACCAACACGCTCGGCGGGCTGACCGGCGGCGAATTCGCCACCGTCGGCCTCAACCTGTTCAACGACGCCAACAGCTATTCCGCCCTGATGCTCAGCGCCACGAGCACGGGCAACTATATCCGGGCCGAAGGCACCGGCTTCACCGCCGTCAATTCCGCCGTGGGTGACAACACCGACGTGTGGCTCCAGCTGACGTGGAATGCCGGCGCCCAGACCCTCGCGGCGGCCTACAGCTTCGACAACAGCACGTTCACGCCCGTCGCCACCTTCCACCCGACGACGGAATGGGACAACTCCGCCCCGGCGACGGCGGTCAGCAACGGCTTCAATTTCGGCGTGTTCGTGAACAGCGACACGACGGCGGCGATCTCTTCCGGCTCGGTGTACGCGGACAACTTCAGCGTTTCCGCCGTGCCCGAGCCTTCCACCTACGCCGCGTTCGCGGGACTGGGCGCGCTCGGCCTCGCGTTCTGGCGGCGCCGCCGCGCCGCGCTCAGCGCCGCCTGAGCCGGCCCAGCCCGAGCAGCAGCAGCGCTCCGGCCAGCCAGCCGCTGACGGCGCCGCCGCCGGTGTAGCCGGGGCGGTGCTCGATCCGGACCTCGTCCGGCGCCTGCTTCACGCGTTCGCGAAAGGCCGCGAGCTCGGCCCGGAGATTCGTGATCAGGTCGTCGGCCGCCCGGTCGAAACTCGCCGCGCTGTCCCGGCGGAGGTTCTCCCCGGCTTCGATGGCTGTGGAGGTCGCCTTCATCCGGTTGGCGCCGGGGGCGCGGAAAAGCAGCTTGCGGCTCGGGATGTCGTAGACGACCGCCTCGAGCAGCGTGTCGGTGTCGTTCTTGTTTCCCTTGAAGACGTAGGCGCCGACGATCGTCCAGTAGGCCAGTGACAATTTGTTCTGGTCGGTGAACTGGACCTGGTCATAGGCCACCAGCACCGCCACATCGAGTCCCAGCAAACCGCGCAGCCGGTCAAGGTTGTCGAACCCGCCGCCGGACCGAAGGTAGGTTGACGGTATGACCTCAAGGGAGCCGATGAACTGCTCCGCGCGGAAGGCATCGGCCACGCGCCGCAGCAGCTGGCTTTTTTGCGCCTCGCTGAAATCACCGGACCCGTTGCGCCCCGGCTGCGTCGGCACGAACGCGAGCCCGACCCGCAGCGGCAGGCGCAGCACCGGGATGCCCGGCGTGATGAGCGGTTGCTCCTGGTTGGGGTAGAGAAAATCAACCACGCTGCTCGAGCGTTCGCTCTTGTGCGGGCCGCGGATGCCGACGCAGGCCGTGACCCCCAGGACAACCACGGCCACCCAGAGCAGTCGGGACAACATGGAGAAACGGTTGGTTTTCATGGCGTCGCGCATTTTTGCCGCCAGGTTCGAAACAACAAGGCGGAAGGAGCGCCCCGGGGCTTGATAAATTCAATGCGCGTCGTTGGTTCCACCGATATCCGCCCGGGGTTTCCCGCGTTGACCGCGGTGCCGCGCCGGGTAGTTAGAACCCCTTTCCGAAATTGAACCGCGTCCATATCAGGACCTTTGGCTGCCAGATGAACGAGCGCGACAGCGAGGCGGTCGCGGCCATGCTGCGCGCCCGCGGCTATCGCATCGTGGCGAACGAGGCGGATTGCGACATCCTCCTGCTCAACACCTGCAGCGTGCGCGATGCCGCCGAGCAGAAGGCCATCGGCAAGGCCGCCGCCGCCGCCGGGCGCAAGAAGCGCCACCCGGATTTCATCCTCGGGATCCTCGGCTGCATGGCGCAGAACCGCGGCGCCGGCCTGCTGGACCGGCTTCCCGACGTCGACCTGATCGTCGGCACGCAGAAGTTTCACCAGGTGCCGGACTACCTCGACAACCTGCGCGCCGCCCAGGCCGCCGGCATTCCCATCGGCGAGACGCTGGTCGATGTCGGCGAGGAGGCCGGTTCGCAGAACACGATCAAGGACCACATGCTGCCGCAGGACGAAGGTGGGGCGGGGACTCCGCTCCCCGCCGCGGCGGCCAACGGAATGGCCGCCCTGCCGCAGGTCACCGCCTTCGTGTCCATCCAGCAGGGCTGCAATATGGACTGCTCGTTCTGCATCGTGCCGAAGACCCGCGGCGACGAGCGGTCGCGCCCCATGGAGGAGATCGTGCGCGAATGCGAGGAGCTCGCCGCGCGCGGCGTCCGCGAGGTCACGCTGCTCGGCCAGATCGTCACCAGCTACGGCCGGCGCGACTACGTGCACCATGGCGGCGTCTCACCCTTCGTGCAGCTGCTCGAGCGCGTGCACGCGATTCCCGGGATCGCGCGGATCCGGTTCACCTCGCCGCACCCGCGCGGTTTCAAGGACGACCTCATCGCCGCCTACGGGCGCCTGGACAAGCTCTGCGGCTACGTGCACCTGCCGCTGCAGTCGGGGTCCAACCGGATCCTGAAGCTGATGAACCGGCCGTACACCCGCGAGCGCTATGAGAAGATTGTCGCCGACCTGCGCGCCGTCCGGCCCGACCTGTACTTCTCGACCGACATCATCGTCGGTTTTCCGGGCGAGACCGACGAGGACTTTGCCCAGACGCGCGCCGTGTTCGAGGCCTGCAACTACGACATGGCCTACATCTTCAAGTATTCCATCCGCAGCGGCACCCCGGCCGCCACGATGCCGGACCAGGTACCCGCCGCCGTGAAGGAGGAGCGCAACCGGATCCTGCTCGACCTGCTCGCCGCCAATTCCGACCGGCGCAACGCCCGGCTGGTCGGCACGGTCGAGGAGGTGCTGGTCGAGGGCCGCGACCGGCGCGGCCGGCGCTACATGGGCCGCACCCGCGGGAACCGCATCGTGCATTTCGACGCCGCGGACCGCCTCATCGGCCAGCTCGTGCCCGTGAAGATCGACCGGGTGTCGACGGCGGTGCTGTACGGCTCGCTGGCGCTCGCCGGCGTGCCAAGTGATGAGTGACAAGTGCCGCGTACTTCTGTCATGAGTTTCCCGCCGCTCCCATTTCCCTTGTCACTCGTCCCTGGCCACTCGTCACTTCCTTGATGTCCCTTTTCCTCGCCACCCTCCTGCCCGGACTGTTCCTCGTGTTGCTCGGGGCCGTGCTGGTCTCGAACCATGCGGGGGTGGCGGCCGCCGCCCGCGCCCTGCCGCGCTCGACCGGCGCGGCCTGGCTCTTCTTCGGCGCCGGTGCGGCCTGGTTCATCCTGCGCCTCTCCCGGCTCGGCGAGTCCGACCTGATCTTCTTCCAAACGCCGCAGCCCGTGATGCTGGCGTTCGGCCTCCTGGCGGTGCTCGCCTTCATCTACACGCCGGACTTCCTCGCCGTGCGCGGGCTGTGCGTGCTCATGCTCCTTTCGGCCGAGCCGCTGCTCTACGCCGCCTACATGGAATACCAGCACCCGCAGCGTTTGCTGATGGTGACGGCGGTTTATGTCGGGCTGGCGCTGGCGCTCTATCTCGCCGCCGCGCCGTACCGGCTGCGCGATTTTGTCGAGTGGCTGTTCCGCGTGCCGTCCCGGCCCCGCCTCGTCGGCGCGGTCCTGCTGGTTTACGGCCTCGCCACCTCGGCCGCCGCCTTCACCTACTGAGCCATGGCCGCGCCGACACCCACCCCGCAAGTCCTGCTGATTCTGGCGGGCCCGGCGGGCGTCGGCAAAAGCACGCTGTGCGAGCGGCTGGTGCGCGAAGTGCCGGGCTTCGAGCGCGTCATCACCGCGACCACGCGGCCGCCCCGGCCGAACGAAGTGGACGGACGCGACTACCACTTCCTGTCCGACGCCGAGTTCGACGCGCGGCTCGCCGCCGGGGAGTTCCTCGAGTGGGCGTGGGTCCACCGCAAATACCGCTACGGCACGCCGCGCTCCTCCGTGCTCGACCGCCTGCCGCACGCCAGCCTGGTCATGAACCTCGACGTGCAGGGGGTGCGCAGCATCCGCGCCGCCGCCGAGCGGATCCCGGCGCTGAAGGCGCGGCTCGTCACGGTGTTCGTCGCGCCGGACTCGCTCGACGTGCTGCGCGAGCGCCTGCAGGGCCGCGGGCCGGTCACCCCGGAGGAACTCGAACGCCGGATGCAGAGCGCGGTGCTCGAGATCGGCGAGCGGAATTCCTACGACTACGTGATCCACAGCGGCACGAAGGAACAGGACTACCGCGCCCTGCTCGATTTCTGGGGCCAGGCGCAACGGCGGCTCGGCGAAGCCGGGTGAACCATGGCCGGGGTGCCGCGGTTTCCGGTCAGCGACCACGGCGACGGCCGGCGCTTCTTCAACCCGCCTGGGCGGCCGCAGGCCCGCTCGTTTCTCTCCCTGCCCCGGTGGTGGTTCCAAACCGCCGTGCTCGGGCAGGGCACACCCTGGCCGAAACAGGCGTCCCCGCCGGCGGTGCCGCGCCTGCCGGCCTCCGTTCCCGCCGGCCACGTCGCCGTCACCTTCATCGGCCACGCGACTTTCCTCCTGCAGCTGCCGGGCGTGAACATCCTGACCGACCCGATGTTCTCCCGGCGCGCCGGGCCCTTCGGGTGGGCGGGGCCGCCCCGGGTGCGGCCGCCGGCGCTGGCGCTGGCGGCGCTGCCGCGGATCGACGTCGTGCTGCTCTCGCACAACCACTACGACCACCTCGACCTGCCGTCGCTGCGCTGGCTCGCGCGCGAACGGCGCCCGCTGATCGTCACCACCCTGGGCAACCAGGGCTGGCTCGCCGCGCGCGGCCTCGGCCCGGCGGTCGAGCTCGACTGGTGGCAGGCGCACGCGTGTGCCGGCGGGCTCGAGGTGACCTGCACGCCGGCGCAGCATTTTTCCGCCCGCGCCCCGTGGGACCGGTGCCGGACGCTGTGGGGCGGGTTTGCCCTCCGGACGGACGGTCCCGGCACAATCTATTTTGCCGGCGACACCGGCTACTGCGATGGCTTCGGCGAGATTGGCGCGCGGCTCGGGCCCGTCGCCCTGGCGCTCCTGCCGATTGGCGCCTACGAACCGCGCTGGTTCATGCAAGCCGTACACTGCAGCCCGGCCGAGGCGGTGAAAATCCACCGCGAGGTCCGCGCCCGCCGCAGCCTGGCGATGCATTTCGGCACCTTTGAGCTGACGGACGAGGGAATCGACGATCCGCCGCGGGCCCTGGCCTTGGCCCTGGCCGCCGCCGGCATCGCACCGGACGAGTTTGCCGTGCCCGGCTTCGGTGAGACGCGGCTGATCCCGCTGGCTTGAGCCGCCCGTGCCGCTGGCCGGTCCGCCAGCCCTGTCGCCGCAACCGTGTTCCGCCCGGCCACCCCGCGCCCGGTTTCCGTTTGAGTTTCCCCGCCAACCGGCCATTGCTTCGCCCAAACCCGCCGCACCCCCGGCCCCCTCCATGCCTGCGCCCGGCGCACCGTCCGCCCTTTTCACCGCCCGCTCCATGAGCGCGCAGAATCGCGCCGAGATGCAAGCGGCCTTCGACCGCGCGCTGAAGCTGGCCGACCGGAACCGCCTGACGCTCCGCGTGCCGCACGAGGTCAAGCCCGTGCAGAACCGCCGCGGCATGCATTACCATTACCGGCCCGAGATCTTCCTGCAGCTGCAGGGCTGGACGGACTTCAGCTTTCCCCACAAGGGCTTTCGCCTCGGGCCCGACGAGATGTGCATCATCCCCGCGGGCGTCCCGCACGGCGAGGTCGTCCAGGCGGAACCCGACAAGCCGTTCCGCAACCTTGTCGCCGGCTTCTATAACAACACCCTGAGCCTGCACTTCGCGCACGAGGTGCGCCCGGGCAAGCCGGACATCGAGGTCATCGAGTTCTTCGATGCGCCCAACCTCGAGGTGTTCCTGACGCTCTCGAACACCACGGCGCAGTTCCACAGCGTCCACGGCCCGGCGCGCGAGACCGTCGTCAAGGGCCTGCTGCTCGCGCTGCTCGGGCTTTTCCGCAACATCGTCGAGACCGGCGCCGGCCAGCTCAACAGCGACATCGGCAAGGTCTTCCAGGCGAAATGCCTCGTGCGCGAGCAATTCGCCAATCCCGACCTCGGCGTCCAGCACATCGCGGAGGTGCTCGGCTGCTCGCCCGATTACCTCTCGCACCTGTTCCATGTCGAGACCAAGGAGCGCCTGACCCACTACATCCAGCGCATCCGCATCGAGGGCGCCATCCTCGCGCTCAACACCACCGCGCTGACCATTTCCGAGATCGCCTACGCCAGCGGCTTTGCCGACCCCGCGTACTTCACCCGCGTGTTCAAGCAGCACAAGGGCATGACGCCGCAGGAATATCGGGTGCAGCTCGAGACCCATCGCAAGGCCCAGGAGGAACAGCCGAAGACGGTCTATTTCGACCACCTCGACTACACGCACGGCGTGCCGCACGAGAAGGACAGGGCCGGGCGGCCGGACGACAGCGCCTTTGAACGTTGACCGGGCGGGCCGGGGTGGAGCGCCTTGACCCCAGGGCGCTTTCCGTTTCAACCAGACGCACCGAGGTCCGTGCGTTCCGCCTCCATCGCATCATGAGAACCTTTGTCGCCGCCGGCCTGCTGGCCGCCCTCGCGCCGCTCGCGCTGTCCGCCGACCCGGCGCCGGCGGCGCCCGATCCGGCCGCCTTGCGCACCGCGGCGGAGAAGGGCGAGGCGCAGGCCCAGTTCAACCTGGGCGTCATGTACGAACGCGGCGACGGCGTCGCCCCGGACCGGCGCGAGGCGGCGAAATGGTACCGGTTGGCCGCCGACCAGGGACTCGCCGCCGCGCAGTTCAACCTCGGCGCCCTTTATGCCCAGGGCTTCGGCGTCACCCGCGACGCGGCCGAGGCCGTCCGGTGGTACCGGCTGGCGGCCGACCAGGGCGATGCCGATGCGCAGTACAACCTCGGCGCGATGTTCGCCAACGGCACGGGTGTGGCCCGGGACCCCGCCCAGGCGCTGGCGTGGTTCCTGCGCGCCGCGGCCCAAGGCAAGGCGGTGGCGGATTTCAGCCTCGCCGAGATGTACGCCCGCGGCGACGGCGTCCCGGCCGATCCGGCCGGGGCGGCGAAGTGGTATCTTGCGGCCGCCCGGCTCGGCTCCGTTCCCGCCCAGCGGCGCCTCGGGGAAATCTATGCCCAGGGCCTCGGCGTCGCGAAGAGCGGCGCGGACGCGGAAAGATGGTGGCGGCGGGCCGCAGAGCAGGGCGACGGGATTGCGCAATACAACCTCGGCGCACTCTACAGCCGCGGCGACGGCGTGCCGAAAGACGCCGCGGAGGCGGTGCGCTGGTACCGGCTGGCGGCGGCCCAGAACGTGGCGGAGGCGCTGGGTGCGCTGGGCTGGATGTATGCCCGCGGCGAAGGCGTCGCGCGCGACCCGGCCGAGGCCGTGCGCTGGTACCGCCAGGCCAGCGCGCTCGGGCTGGCCGAAGCCCAGCTCAACCTCGGACTGATGTATGCGAATGGCGACGGCGTGGCGCGCGATCCCGCGGCCGCCGCGGAGTGGTACCGGCAGGCGGCCGAACTCGGCTCGGCCGAGGCGGCGGCCAACCTCGGCGTCCTGTATGCGCAGGGCCAGGGCGTCGCCCAGGATTACGCCCAGGCCGCCGCGTGGTACCGCCGGGCGGCGGAGCAGGGCCATGCCCGCGCGCAGCACAACCTCGGCGTGCTCTGCGCCACCGGCCGCGGCGTGGACAAGGACGGCGGCGAGGCCGCCCGCTGGTTCCGCGCCGCCGCCGAGCAGGGCTACGTGCCGGCCATGCACAACCTCGGCGTGTCCTTCCTCGACCGGCCCGCGGCGGAGCGGGATTTGGTGCAGGCGTGCGCGTGGCTGACGATCGCGGACGACGCGGGGTCGGCGGCCTCGCGCGAAACGCTGGATTCACTCACCCCGCAGATGACGGTCGAGCAGATCGCGGCGGCAGCCAGGCTTGCGGCCGAGATTCGCGCGAAGCTGCCGCGGGGGCCGTGACGATCCCTGTAGGTCGGGCTTCATGCCCGACAGGTCGGCGATAAACCCCGACCTACCGCACGAACACCCGATAGCTCCACGCCGGCAGGTCGAGCTTCTGCTTTTCCGTCAGCGAGATTTTTTCGCCGCTGAAGAAGTCCGTGTAGGCGCCGGGAAACGGACCGTCGCCCAGCTCCACACTGCGGGCCTTGGCCGAGAGGTTGAAGACGGCGAAGACCTTGTCGCGGTCGTTCTGCCGGACGAAGCTGAGGATGTTGCCATGGTCGCTGTTCGGCACGTCGACCATGAGCGCACCCCAGTGGCCGTTCCAGAGCGCGGTGTTGGCGTGTTTCAGTGCGAAGAGTTTTCGGTAAAGTTCCGCGTTCGGATGGTCCTTCCACACAATGGGGTCCTTCTCGAAGAACTGGAGCCGCTTGGTGTTGCCCGCCTCCTGGCCGTTGTAGACCAGCGGCATCCCGTCGGCCACGACCGACAGCACGATGGCCGCGGCGACCCCGTCGCCAAACTGCTCGAATTCGGTGCCGTCCCACGAGTTCTTGTCGTGGTTGCTGACGAAATTCATCCGGTAGCAGTCGGGCGGGTAGAAGCCCTCGTTCCACGCGTAATAGTTGTAGAGCGCGCCGACGTCGGCCTTGCCCTGGGCGATGTTGTGCATCGCCTCGTACCAGCTCCACGCGTAGGTCATGTCGAACGCCGCGGCATGCAGGTCGCGCGATTCCCATTCGCCGAGCATGAACACCGGCTTGATCGCCTCGAGCTCGCGACGGACGTTGTTCCAGAAGTCGACGGGCACGAAGCCGGCGACGTCACAGCGGAAGCCGTCGATGTCCGCCTCGCGCACCCAGTACTTCATCGCGTCGGTCATGTATTTCCGGAGGCCGGGCGCGCGGTAGTCGAGGTTGATGATGTCGGCCCAGTCGAACCACGGCGTCGGCCGGAAGTGCCCGTGCCAGTCGTGCTGGTACCAATCGGGATGCTCCTTCGCCAGCGGGTTGTCCCACGCCGTGTGGTTCGCCACCCAGTCGAGAATGACGTGCAGCCCGAGCGCGTGCGCGGTCGCGACGAAGTGCTTGAAATCCGCGAGCGTGCCGAACTCGGGGTTGACGCCGTAATAGTCCCGCACGGAGTACGGGCTGCCCAGCGTGCCCTTCCGGTTCTGGGCCCCGATCGGGTTGATGGGCATGACCCAGACGATGTCGATGCCGAGCGCCTTGAGGCGCGGCAGCTGCTGCTCGGCGGCGCGGAACGTGCCTTCCGCGGAGAACTGGCGGGTGTTGAGCTCGTAGATCGTCGCGTTCTTCGTCCACTCGGGGTGGTGGAGCTGGACGTACGGGACGGGCTGGTAGGGATCCGGCTTGGGCGCGGCGGCGCACAACGGCACGCTGACGCACAGCGCGGCGACCAGGCCGAGGAGCTGACAGGGGATGCGGTGCATAAATTTCAGGCCGCCGGCGCCGGATCCTCGACCCGCGACAGCGCCAGGGCGGCGATGACCATGCAGGCCCCGCCGCCGATCACGACCGGCAGCGCGTGCCCGCCGAGGACATGGGCCACGACCGGGCCGAGCACGGTGGCCGCGATGATCTGCGGCAGCACGATGAAGAAGTTGAAGACGCCCATGTAGAAACCCATCTGCCGGGCCGGGATGGCATTGGACAGCAGGGCGTAGGGCATCGACAGGATCGTGGCCCAGCCGATGCCGACCCCGACCATCGAGACGAGCAGGAGCTCCGGGGTGCGGATGAAGCCGACCGAGGCCAGCCCTGCGCCGGCGCACAGCAGGCCCGCCCGGTGCAGCGTCTTCGCCGGGATGCCGCGCTTGGCCAGCGCCACGAGCGCGAAGGCCACGGCAAACGCGACGCCATTGTACGTGGCGAAACACACGCCGCCCCACTCGACCCCGCGCTGGTAGGCCGGCGTGCCGGGCTCGCCGCCGAACACGGTGCGGGCGACCGCCGGCGTGAAATAGATCCACATGCAGAAAAGCGCCAGCCAGGTGAAGAACTGCACGACGGCGAGCTGGCGCATGGCGCGGGGCATGTCGCGCAGGCCCGCGAAGATCTCGCCCAGGACCTGGCCGGGGCCCGCCGCCACCGGCGCGTTGCCCTCGGGCGGATGCTCCCCCGTGGTGATGATCGTGTACAGCACCGCGCCCAGGAACACCACGGCGCCGACGTAGAAGGCGAGGTGCACGGAGTGCGGAATCGCGCCCGCCGGCGTCTCCCCGCCCGCCAGCCCGAAGTGCGTGAGCAGCCAGGGCAGCGCCGACGACAGCACCGCGCCGAGCCCGATCAGCAGGCTTTGCATGGCGAAGCCGACCTGCCGCTGTGTCGGCGGCAACAGGTCGCCGACGAAGGCGCGGAAGGGCTCCATGCTGACGTTGATCGAGGCGTCGAGGATCCACAGCAGGCCGGCCGCCATCCAGAGCGACGAGGCGTTGGGCATGGCGACGAGCGCCAGGCTCGCGAGGATCGCGCCGCCGAGGAAATACGGGCGCCGGCGGCCGAGCCGGTTCCAGGTGTGGTCGCTGTAGTAGCCGATGATCGGCTGCACCAGCAACCCGGTGAGCGGGGCGGCCAGCCACAGCACCGGGATCGCGCTCTCGCTCGCCCCGAGGTACTGGTAGATCGCGCTCATGTTGGCGTTCTGCAGGCCGAAGCCGAACTGGATGCCGAAGAAGCCGAAACTCATGTTCCAGATCGCCGGCAGGGGCAGGTGGGGGCGCGGGGTGCTCATCAATGGTTGGGGTTCGCCGGCGGCTCGCTGTATTCACGAACCTCGTGGTCGCCGGTGCGGTGGTAGAGCGTGATCCAGTGCCGCAGCGTGGCGAGCTTCTCGTCGGCCAGGCCCGCCAGCTGCGCCGCCGTGAAGCGCCACTGCCAGTTGCCCTCCGCCGTGCCGGGCCGGTTCAAGGCCGCGGCCGCCGGCAGGTCGAGCAGGTCCTGCATCGGGATGACCGCGAGGCGCGACACCGTGGCCAGCGTGGCGCGGATGATCGGCCAGGCCGACTTCGTGCCGTCGAGCTGGAAGTATTCCGCCACCTGCTTCGCCTCCGCCGGCGGCAGGCCCTCGAGCCAGCCGCGCGTCGTGTTGTTGTCGTGGGTGCCGGTGTAGGCGATGCTGTCGGTCGGGTAGTAGTGCGGCAGGTTGACGTTGTGCGCGTCGTGCCCGTAGCAGAACTGCACGATCTTCATCCCCGGCAGCCCGGCCTCGCGGCGCAACGCCACCACGTCGGGCCCGATGTAGCCCAGGTCCTCGGCGATGATGCGGGCGTGCGGGAGCGACTCGCGCAAAGCCCGGAAGAACGCCGCGCCGGGTCCCTTGCGCCAGCGCCCGCCGCAGGCATCGGTCGCGCCGGCCGGCACCTCCCAGTAGGTGTCGAAACCGCGAAAGTGGTCGAGCCGGATGATGTCATAGAGCTCGAACGCGGCGCGCAGCCGGGCGATCCACCAGGCGTAGCGGTGGCGGGCGAGATAGTCCCAGTCGTAGAGCGGGTTGCCCCACAGCTGGCCCTTGGCGGAGAAATAATCGGGCGGCACGCCCGCGGTGGCCAGCGGCTGGCCGTGCGCGTCGAGCTGGAAGACGGCGCGGTTCTGCCAGGTGTCGGCGCTGTCGAGCGCGACGAAGATCGGCACGTCGCCGATGATGCCGACGCCGCGGTGGGTGGCATAGGCGCGCAACCGCTCCCATTGGCCGAAGAACAGGTACTGGTAAAAGATGTGGCGCTCCCGATCCTGCCGGACCGCGGCCGGCAGCGCGGCGTGCAGCTCCGGTGTCCAGGCGCGGAATTCCTCCGGCCAGTCGGTCCACGCGCGGCCGCCGAAGCGGTTCTTCAGCGCCATGAAATCGGCAAACGGCTCGAGCCAGCCGGCGTGCCGCGCGCGAAAGGCGCGCAGGGAGCCGAGCCCGTCCACCTCGTCCGCGCCGGTGGCGGCAAAGGCGTCGTGCGCGCGCGCCAGCACCGGCCAGAACAGCTCGTAGAGCCGGCCGTAGTCGATGCGCCCGGCCGGCAGGCGCCGCAGCTCGACGAGGTCGGCCTTCGTCAGCAGGCCCGCCGCCAGCAGCTCACCCAGGTCGATGAAGTACGGGTTGCCCGCCCGGCCCGAGAAAAGCTGGTACGGCGAGTCGCCGTAGCCCGTCGGCCCGATCGGACAGATCTGCCAGTAGCGCACTCCCGCCGCGGCCAGGAAATCGACGAACTGCCGCGCGGGCAGGCCGAGGTTGCCGATGCCGTAGTCGCCCGGCAGCGACGTCACGTGCGCCAGGACGCCGGCGCTGCGGGTCGTCAGCCAGGTGGTGGAGGTGGAAGCCATGGGCGGAGGGTACGGGCCGGCGACGCGGGCGGGCCGGCGGGCGGCGGGTGCCACCCGGAAAAATTGCGGCCACCAGTCAGTCTGGTGGCCGCAGTGTTACCAAGCCCGCAGTCCCAAACCTTGGTTTAGAACTTGTAGGAAACGCCGGCGGAATAGGAGGCGCCGTACTTCTGGTAGTTGATGACCTGGTGCGGGTCGCCGTTGTTGTAGGTGACGAGTGGCGAATCGTTCAGGTTGTAAGCCTGCAGGTAGAGGGAAAGCCCCTTGAGCTCGCCCTGGTTCCACGAGTAGCTGACCTGCGCGTCGACCTGCTTCTCGGGCTGGGTGGTGGCAAAGCCGCCGCCCGGGTTGATGTCGCCCTTCGGGTTCGGGACGCCGAAGTTCGTCACGTAGGCGCGGTAGTCCGAGCGGTAGTGTTCGCTGAGCCGGACCGAGAAGCCCTTGTTCTCATAGTACAGGGTGATGTTGCCCACCTTGCGCGAGAGGCCGTTGATCGGCGAGGTGCCGTTGCCCGGGCCCCACGGCTGGACGGAGCTGTCCGTGTAGGCGCCGCCCATGATCATGCCAAAGCCGCGGACGGCCTTGTGCGTGAGCAGCTCGCTGGACAGCGAGAGAGTGAACTCGATGCCCTTGATGTTGCCGCCCTGGCCGTTGACCGGCGTGGTGTTGATGCCCTGGAAGAGGGCCGGCTGGCCGCCGGTGACGACCGGGTAGCCGGTGAAGTCCTGGACCGAATGGGCCTCGTAGATGTAGTTGAGAAGCTTCTTGTCGAAGAAGGCCAGGGAGAAGTAGCCCTCGCTGTTGTGGAAGTAGCGGTCGAAAGAGAGGTCGATCGAGTTGGACTTCCAGGGCCGCAGCTCCGGGTTGCCGCCGTCACCGCTCCACGGGCTGTTCTGGATGGTCGTCATCGCGGCGTTGGTGGAGTTGTAGCTCCAGGAACGCGAGGCCTTCATGTCGTACATGCGCGGGCGGGCGAGCTGGCGCGCAACGCTGAAGCGAACATACGTCTGATCGGCCACCTTGAAGTTCAGGTTGAGGCTCGGGGCCAGGTCGTTGTACTTGGCGCCTTCTTTCACCGGCGTGAGGAGGCTGCCGTTGGCCGAGTAACCGGCGGAGGACTGGTCGACCGAATTCAGCTGGAAGCCGAGGTTGCCGGTGACCGGCACGTCGCCGATCTTGTTGTCGATGTCGAATTTCACGTAGGGCCGCCAGACCTTCTCCCAAACCTGATAGCGCTGGGCGACGAAGTCGGTGCCCTGGTTGGGCTCGAAGCTGAGCGTGCTGGCGATGAGCTTGAACGGATCGAACGCGGCGATCTTGCCGAGGCCGAGGAAGCTCATGTCCGTCGCGCCGATTGTCGCCGGGAAGGCCGCGGTCTGCGTGCTGCCGGGAAGATCCTCGAAACCGGAGGGATTCTGGCCGGCCGCCTTGTAGCGATCGGTGTAGGTGGAGCCGATCTCGACATCCTTCATGAAGAACTGGTTCAACTCGTGCTTGGTGTAGAGTTTGACCTGGCCGAGCTCATCCTTGTCGTAGAAACCCTTGTAGTAACCCGGGCGGTCGCCACCAGCCGCGCTCGCGCCGTTCCAGCCGGCCGCGTCGGTGACGAAGAGCTTGCTGGTGTCGGTGTAGTTGTAGGTGGGCGTGAAGACCGGGATGTTGCCCGTGTTGGCCTTGTAGGTGACGGTGTCACCCGTGGCGGAGCGGTTGAAGCCGGACCAGGTCTCGAGGTTCTTGTCCTTGCGGTTCGTGCGCGAATAACCGACGTCGAACACGACCGGCCAGGCGCCCTGCTCGTTGATCTTCAGGTTCCAGCCGAGGGAGAAGAGCGTGTCGTTGCGCACGAAGGAGTCGTTGCGCACCACCGGATGGACGTTGGTGTAGGTGCCGGCGGTGACGTAGCCGTTGTCGACCGTGGTGTTGGAGAGCGAGGTGGGCGACCAGCTCGGGTACAGCGGGATTTCCATGCCGCGCAGGACCTGGTTCTCCTCGAACTTGGAGTAGTAGGCGTCGATCGTGCTGTGGATGTTTTCGCTGGGCTTGAACTCCAGCACACCCATGTAGCCATCGCGCGTCAGGTTGCTGCTGCGCACGTAGGACTTGGTGCCGGTGATCTCGTAGTTGCCGCCGGCGTCCTGGTTGTAGCCCCAGGCTTGGAACTGCTGGCCCTCGAAGGGCGTCAGGGTGCGGGCGTAGCCGAGGGCGAGGCCGACCTTGCCGTTGTCGAACTGGTCGAGGTACGAGAAGCTGCCGCTGTAGCCGTCCTTCTTCACGCCGGGCGTCTGCAGCCCGAGTTCCGTGGTCTTGTAGTAGGCGTTGGCCGACATCTGGCGGCCCGTCTTGCTCAGCGGGCTGACCGTGATGAGGTCGACGCTGCCGGCGATGCCCTGGTTGGGCAGGTCGGCGCCCGCGGTCTTGTAGACGATGACGGAGTTCAGCAGCTCGGAGGGATACTGGTCGAACTCGACGCCGCGGTTGTCATTGGTCGACACCTGCTCGCGGCCGTTGAGCATCGTCGTCGAGAAGTCGCCCGTCAGGCCGCGGATGCTGATGTTCTGGGCGCGGCCGTTGACGCGCTGCGCCGCGACGCCGGTGAGGCGCGTGAGGGAGTCGGCGATGGAAACGTCGGGCAGCTTGCCGATGTCCTCGGCCATGATGACCTCGACGATCTGCTTGTTGTTTTCCTTGGCCTCTGCCGCAGCCGCCAGGCTGCCGCTGAAGCCCGCCGTGACCTTGAAGGTGTCAAGGACCACGACATTGTCCTTGTTGGCGGTGTTGTCCTGCGCGGACAACGTCAGGGCCGACTGGCTGAGCAGCAGGCCGGTGACCAGTCCCGGGAGCAGGGACCGGCGCACGAATCTATTGGGTAGGTTAGGTGTGTGCATGGTTTTGTCAGGAATGGCGGCAATCGGCCCGCCAAGCGGAATAACAGTGTGTGCCAGGGTAGGTATATCCGACCGGAGCACTGATGAAGCGCCCCGTTAGGGTGGGTGGACCATCCTCCCCCGGCTGGTCCATCGCGACGCGCAAAGGGCCCAAAAAACTGCGATGGGTCGGAAAACTCTTAGATGATGCCGGGTTTTTACAACCCCTCGGGCGGTTGTCCCGCGGCGACGATCGGTCTCGCTGCCGAGGGAAAATCCCACCAACCGATGGGAAAAGCCGCCGCGCGTCAGTTTGATGTCCCGCCAGCGGGCCCGCCCGAACCTAGGATTTTTCCGAACCTTGCAAGACTTGTCCGGCCGGCGTCCTTTGACCGCCGCGTGTCGGGGTCCAGCATCGGCGCACCCCTGTGAAATCCCCCGCGCAACTGCTTTTCCTGTCCGCGGCCCTCTTGGTGGCGGCCCCAGTCGTTCGCGCCAGCCCGGCGCCGGTCATCGCCGTGCCGCGCTTCACCCAGCCCGGTGCCGGCCAGGTCTATTACTTCCTCCTGACGGACCGCTTCGCCAACGGCGACCGCGCCAACGACACCGGCGGCATCGCGGGCGGTCCCGAGTCCAGCGGGTTCGATCCGGGCCGCATCGGTTACTTCCATGGCGGTGACTTCGCGGGCCTCACGGCGAAGCTGGACTACATCCAGGGGCTCGGCGCGACGGTGGTGTGGGTGACCCCGCCGTTTCGGAACAAACCCATGCAGCTCGGCAGCGCCGGCTACCACGGCTACTGGATCCTGGACTTCCTGCACGTCGACCCGCACCTCGGCACCGATGCGGAGTTCAAGGAGTTCGTGCGCCAGGCGCATGCCCGCGGGCTCAAGGTCTGCCTCGACATCGTCATCAACCACACCGCCGACGTCATCAAATACCAGGGCGGCCGCGTCGACTACGTGCCGCACGCCCGGGTGCCGTATCGCGACGCTGCGGGACGGCCGTTCGATCCGGGCGCCGTGGCGTTCAACGGGTTGAATTCCCCCGACGCCTTCCCGGCGCTGTCGGCCGCCACGAGCTTTGCCTATGTGCCCTTCGTCCCCGCCGACGAGGCGCACGCGAAGAACCCGGCGTGGCTCAACGACCCCGTCCATTACCACAACCGGGGTAACAGCACCTTCACCGGCGAGAGCGCGCTCGACGGCGACTTCGTCGGCCTCGACGACGTGTTCACGGAACAGCCGGCCGTCGTCCGGGGCTTCATCGCCATCTACGAGCACTGGATGGACGAGTTCGGCGTCGACGGGTTCCGCATCGACACCGCGCGCCACGTCAACCTCGAGTTCTGGCAGGCGTTCGCGCCCGCGATCCGCGCCCATGCCCGCGCGGCCGGGCAGCCCGGCTTCATCCAGTTCGGCGAAGTGGCCAACGGCACCGGGGACGTCGGCCTGCTCAGTGAGTTCTCCACGGTGGCGCCCCTGGACGCTTCGCTCGACTTCAGCTTCATGGGCGCGGCCATCGACTATGTGTCGAAAGGGCAGCCGGCGGCGGTGCTCGCCGCGATGTTCGACAAGGACGACCTGTACACCGACCACGACAGCAACGTGCAGGCGACCCCGACCTTCCTCGGCAACCACGATGCCGGGCGCTTCGGCTACTTCCTCCAACGCGACAACCCCAAGGCCACGCCGGCCGAACTGGCGGCGTTGACGCGCCTCGGCCACGCGCTGCTGTTTGCCGTCCGCGGCCAGCCGGTGATCTACTATGGCGACGAGCAGGGCATGATCGGCCGCGGCGGCGGCGACATGCAGGCGCGCGAGGACATGTTCGCCTCGCAGGCGCCCGACTTCCGGGATGCACCCCTGCTCGAGACCACCCGCACGGGCGCCGACGACAAATTCGACCCCGGCCATCCCCTTTACCGGTTCATCCGCGCCCTCGCGACGCTGCGGGCAAAGGCCCCGGCGCTCAATCGCGGCGCCATGATCGTCCGGTCGACCGACCAGCCCGCGGTGTTCGCGGTCTCGCGCATCGACCGCGGCGAACGCCTCGAGTACCTCGCGGCTTTCAACAATTCCCGCACCGGGACCATCACGGCGCTGGTGCCGACCAGCCAGGCTCCGGGTGCCGCGCTGCGCCGGCTCACCGCGCCAGGCGTGGAATTTCCGGCCGCGGACGACGTGCTCACCGCCGACGCCGGCGGCCGGGTCCACGTGACCCTCCCGCCGCTCGGCTTTGCCCTCTGGCGCGCGGACCATGTGCTGCCGGATCCGGCGCAAGCCCCGGGCCTTGCCTTCGCCACGCCCGGCGCGGACGCCGTGCTGGCCTTCCCGACCCGCCAGCTCGACGGCAACATCATGGTGGAGCGACAGGAATTGCGCGCCGAACTCACCGGCAGCGATGGACTGGCCGAAGTTACGTTCATGCTCCATCGCGCGTCCCGGCCGGGCCAATACGAACTGCTCGGCGTGGATGACGCCCCGCCTTACCGGGTTTATTGGGCCCCGCCACCCGACCTGGCGCCGGGCGAAAAGATCACGCTGGTCGCGACCGTCGACGATTTGCGCGGCCACCGATCGTCCGCGCAGATCGCCGGGCTGACGATCGACGCGGCCACGACCGCCCTGTTGGCCGCGAGCCTGCCTTCGTTTGGCACCCATGGCGCCCAAACGCCGCAGCTTACCACCCAACCGGCGGCATCGCTTTCCGTCCGCCTCGGGCAGCCGATAAACCTGTCCGCGGTCGCCGCGGGCTCCGGGTCGCTGGAATACCAATGGTTGCATGATGGCCGGGAAATCCCCGGCGCCACCGCCGCCACCCTCCACGTGGCCCAGGCCAGCGCCGCTTGGTCGGGTCGATATCGGTTGTTGGTCCACGGGCTCGCCGGCACCACGGCCAGCGTTGAAAGCGTGGTCACCGTCACCAGCCGCAGCGCGGGCCGGATCGAGCGACTGCCGCAGATCATCTCACGTGAACTCGCCGATCGCCGGGTCGACGTCTGGCTGCCGCCCGGGTACGACGAGCACCCCGACCGGCGCTTCCCGGTCCTCTACATGCACGATGGGCAGAACCTGTTCGATCCCACGACCAGCTATGGCGGCACCGCGTGGGACGTGGACCAGGCGCTGTGCCGGTTGATCGCCGCCGGGAAGGCCCGGCCGGCGATCATCGTGGGCGTCTGGAACACGCCCGCGCGGTTTGCCGAGTACATGCCGCAGAAGGCGACCACGCAGGCGGCGATGGACCGGCTGGCCGCGCAGTTCCACCTGCCTGCGGGCCCGCTGCAGTCCGACGCCTACCTGCGCTATCTCGTCACCGAGTTGAAGCCGGTGATCGATCGCACCTATCGCACGGCACCGGGCCGGGCGGACACCTTCATCATGGGCTCCAGCATGGGCGGCCTGATTTCCGCCTACGCCCTCGCGGAATATCCGGAAGTGTTCGGCGGCGCGGGTTGCGTGTCCACCCACTGGCCCGCCGGCGATGGCTCGGTGATCGACTATCTCGCCGGTCACCTGCCCAAGCCCGGCACCCACCAGTTCTATTTCGATTTCGGCACCGCCACGCTCGATGCGCAATACGAGCCCTACCAGCAGCGGATGGACGCCGTCATGCGGTCGGCGGGTTACACCGCGGGCCGGGACTGGATCACGCGGAAATACCCGGGCGCCGAGCATTCCGAGAAATCCTGGCGCGAGCGGGTGGAAGTGCCGCTGGAGTTCCTGCTGGGTCGGTAGGGCGCGGGCTCCGCGCCGCGCCCTATCAAGGTGGAACCCATGTCTCCGGTCCATGCACTCCGTGCAGGTTCCGAATCTGGAGGCGGGGTGCCCTCTCCCCGCGAGGCGCAAGCGCGCATGGCAACCCGCGGGACGAGGGCGTCCCACCTCCAGTGGCCTTTCCGCCCGCACGGCGTGCGGGCGTCACCCATTCACCGCCCGCCGTGTTTGCGGCGGTATTCCTCGCTGCGGCGGAGATCGTCGCGGACGTCGCCCTCCGTCCAGCCGCGCTCGAGCACGGCGCGACGATATTGGGTGAGACCGCCGGCGTCGGGCTCGCGGTCGAGCACCTCCCGGTAGGCGCGGCGCACGATCCGGTCCGCTCCCTCGCGGCGAAACTCATCCCCCCGGCGGAGTTCGTCGCGCAGCATGTCGTCAGTCCAGCCCTGGTCGATGATCCAGCCGCGGCCCCGTTGCAGTTCATCGGGCCGGGGTTCCCGGGCCAGCACCTCGAGGTAGACGCGCTTGAGCACGACTTCCGGCGCCTCGCGCCGGTCGTCGCCCCGGCGCGCCAGTTCCACCCGGATCGAGGAAATGCGGTCGTTCCAACTGGCGCGCGGATTGTCGGGCAACGGCCGCCCGCTCAGGTCGCGGGCGCTTTCCGTCAACCGCAGGACCGCGCCCCGGAAATGGGCGTTCTCGTAAACGTAGGCCACCGCCCCGTTCTCCACGCGAATGGAGGAGATGGCGTCGTTCAAGCGCCCGCCGCCGCCCGGAATCGCCCGCGAGAGGTCCTCGATCCGGTCGCCGGGCCGCAACTCGATCCCTTCGCCGCGATAATCCGCGTGTTCGTAGAGGATCACGCGCGGGCCGCCCCGCCGGTCGTCGGGGCGCGGGCCGTCGTCGCGGCGGTCGGCGTGCACCAGCGGCGCGAGCAGGGAAAAAACCAGGGGCAGGACCAGTCGCTTCATGCCCGTTGAGACGAATCGCCGGGCCCGAAAATTCAATCGTTATCGGTTCGGCGCCGGCGGCGCGTCGAAATCGATGGGAATGCTGACCCGCGTGTCCACGGGGCGGCCGTCCACAACCCGCGGCACGAACCGCCAGTTCCGCACGGCCGCCAGGGCCTCCGCGCCAAACGGCGGCTCGGAGGCGCGGCTCACCACCGGGTCGATGACCTTGCCCGCGACATTGATGGTCAGGGTCACGACGGCCTGGCCTTTCAATCCCGATGATCGCAGCGCTTCCGGATATTCCGGCATGGTGCCGAACAGCGGCCGCGGCGCGGCCGCCTTGACCCCCGCCACCCGGTTCGCGACCAGGTGATCGAGTTGCGCCTCGCGATAGCTCTCCGGCATCTCCGACTGCAGCACCTCGCCGCCCCCGGCGAAGACGTGGAGGACGAGCCCGTTGGCGCCGAGGTAATGGCCGAGGGGCGCGACCACCTCCACCAGCTTGGGCGTCCGCGGCTCCAGCCGGCCGATGGCGGAGACGAAGATGCGCTTGCCGACGTTGGCGATCTCCAGCTCGAGGGCGAGGAAGACGTCGTCCAGCGCGTCCGCTGATTCAAACTTCGCCCGGTACCGCAGTTCGTTGTTGTGATAGTCATCCGTCGACGCGAGCTGCTGCGCGCTCGACGACTGCGCCTGGTCCGTCACCCTGACGAAGACCGGAAGGTATTCGTCGACCTTGCGGAGGGCGAAACGATCGCCGTCCACCGGCGTGGCGCGGCCGTTCTCCAGGACGTACGGCTGGCCGCCGGTGACCTTGACGACCGCATGGAAGTTCCGGTCCGGGCCCTCGACGTAAAGGCGGTTCTGGGCGGTGAGTGGCGCCGCGGCCAGCGCGAGCCCGAGGGCGGCGGGCGCCCAGGGGCGGAGGCCGGGGCGGGTGGGACGGCGGGGTGATGGGTTCATGGCTTTCGTTTGTTCATCATACATCGTCGCACAACGGCCCGTGGCCGGCTCGGCAATTCGTGCAATAATCCGGGCATCGCTTGCTCAGGGGCGCGCTACCGTCAGCGCGTATCGCTGCGCAGCCGGCGGATGGTATCCTCGATGGCGCCGGTCAGGTCGGCATCGCCGTCCAGCTGCGCGAGCCGTCGCGCCTGCGCCAGGTGGAGCAGCGATTCGTCGTCGCGTCCCACCTGGTGCAGTTGCCGCGCCAGGCTGACCTCGAGCCCGGTAGGCAGCGGGCCGCACCGCGCGGCCTGCAGGAGGTATTTCACCGCTGCCGCCCGGTCGCCGCGCGTCCCGGCCGCCTCCGCGGCGCGCAGGCTGTTGAGCTGGTTGCGCGGCTGCGCGTCCGCCATCGCCCCGCTGACCTGTTCCGCCTCGGGCTTTCGCCCGGAAGACATCAGCAGGCTGACGAGCGCCTCGAGCGCGTCCTCGTCGCTGGGCTCGGCTTGCAGGATGGCCCGGAATTCCTGCTCGGCCTCCGCCTCATGTCCCGCGATCCGCGCCAGGTTGCCACGCATCACGCGCAGCTTGTGGTCCTCGGGATGATCCGCGAGGGCCCGGTCGAAGATCGCCCGGGCGGTGTCGTACCGGTGGCGCCGGATCTCCAGGGCCGCGCGCATCGGCACCAGGCGGCGTGGATCAACTTTGTGCCGCGCCGCCTCGTCCAGGATGGCTGCCGCCTCGTCGAAGCGCCCGAGTTGGGACAACAACGATGCCTCGTCGCCCGCGAGCGCGAGGTCGCGCGGCAGGAGTGCCGCGGCCTGGCGGGCCTCGGCCAGCGCTCGCTCCGGGTCGCCGGCGTCGAGCGCCAGGCCTTCCGCAATGGCGTGCAGGTCGGGATTGTCGGGATCGCCCGCGAGCGCCGCGGCCGTCACGGCGGCGGCTTGCCGCAGATTGGCCGGCTGTCGCCCGTCCGCTTCCAAGCCGGCCATTTCCCGCGCGAGCTTTGCCTGGTCGAGGAAGTACGTCATTTGGTTTGAAAACGGCGGCCGCCGGACGATGTCGGCGTTGTGCCGGAGCACGGCCAGGCGTTCGTGCGGCGTGTAGGCGAGGGCGCGCGCCACGCCGGCCGAGTCGAGCCATGGGCCGGCGGCGGTCGTGCGCGCCCCCTGCGTGGCTTCCACGGCGCGGGCCAGCAGCTGCGCCAGGCGGTCGTTGCCTTCCCAGTCGAAATGCACGTGTTCGAAGAGCCACTCGCGTCCCGCCGGCGGCGCCGGCGATTCCGGATCGGCGCCGAGTTCGCGCGCGGCATCAAGCAGGCTCACCCGCGAAGCCTTTTCGGCCGCGACCTGCCGCACGATCTCGTTCAGCCGCGGATCCGGCCGGAAGCGCAGGGCGTCCCAGTGCAGGGCAGCGACGAAGAGCTTTCGGGCCGCGTCGACGTGACCGGCCTTCAATTCGAGCGTGCCGAGCAGGTAGGAGGTGTCGGCGTACGGCGGGTCGATCCGGAGCGCTTCCTCCAGGTCGCGCCGGGCGGCTGCATCCTCATCGAGCAGCCATTCCCGGCGGCCGCGTTCGAAGCTCGTTTTCCAGCCGGCATGTTCCGTCTCACCGAGGTCGGGCCGGTGCAGCGACAGGAAAGGCGCACTGTCCTTCAGGTTGGCCACGACCGTGCAGAGGATCGTCCTCGCGCCGGACCTGGTGGCCACCCGCACGATGTCGCGGAGGTTCGCCTCGAAGTTGCGGTAAACCTGATCCAGGCGCGGGTCGTCGCCGCGCACGGCGTTGTCCACGAACATCGCCATGCCGTCCCACGCCGGCGCCCGCCGCGCCGCCCGCGGCAGCCGCTCCAGCAGTGCCGCCACGAGCTGGCCCGTCCGCGAAAACTTCACCGCCTCGCTCAGCCGGATGAGCCAGAGCGGCGGCATCTTCGAGAGAAACGCGCTGCCGGGTCCGTAGGGGCCGACCACCTCGTTGTTGCCGAGGTAGACGATGAATACATCCGGGTTGAAGTCCGCGAGGTCCTGCGTCACGCGGTAGACGACGTGCGAGTTGATGGCGACGATGCCGGTGTTGATGACTTCGATCTCGCGCCCCGGGTAGCGCGCGCGGAGCAATGCCCGGAGCTGCGGCGCGAAACCAAACGCCGGTGCCGGCACGCCTTGCGCCGCGGATTCGCCGAGCACGACGACGCGCAGCGCGCCCGGTGGTTTTTTCACGGGGAGGCGGAAGTTCAGCGGCCGCAGGTCGAAGCTGCGCGGGAGAAAGAAGCCGGTGAAATCGGGATTCGTCCGGTAATATCCGGGCTTCTCATCCGGAATCAGAAACCCGGTGGGCCGGCCGTAGCCGGCGAGGCGCAGCCCGCCTTCGAGCGCCAGCAACAACAAGGCGGGCGCGCCCAGGAGCATGATGAGCCGGAACGCCCAGGCCTTCGCGCCTCCCGGCGGCACCGGGTCCGGCGGCACGTTCGGAGTGTCTTTCGTCGGGGGCACGTTCGGTCCGCCCAGTGTGGTTGCCGGCCGAGAGCGATGTCAACCGATTGGCCGCAGGCGCGGGGACGGTGGAAACCGCACTCCGTGCGGTTTGGTCCGAATTTGGAGGCGGGGTGCCCTCACCCCGCGACGTGCAAACGCGCGCGGCAAACCGCGGGACGAGGGCGTCCTGCCTCCCATCGGGAACACCCAGGCCCGCACGGAGCGCGGGCTCCACCCTAGGAAGACCGGGTTCAGATCGAAATCTGCGGGCGCGTCGGCTCCGGCCAGTCGATGTGGAAGAATTTCCCGCGCGGCTGGTCGACGCGCTCGTAGGTGTGCGCGCCGAAGAAATCGCGCTGGCCCTGTAGCAGGTTGGCCGGCAGGCGGGCCGAGCGATAGCCGTCGTAATAGGCGAGGGCCGAGCTGAACGTCGGCGCCGGCACGCCGCATTCGGCGGCGAGCGCGACGACCTTGCGCCAGTTTTCCTGCGCCTTTTTCACCGTCTTGTTGAAATACGGGTCGAGGAGCAGGTTCGCCAGGTCGGGCTTCCGCGCGTAGGCCTCGGTGATCTTCTGCAGGAACGTCGCGCGGATGATGCAGCCGCCCCGCCAGATCTGCGCGATCTGGCCGAAGTTGAGCTTCCAGTTGTACTCCTTCTGCGCCTCGCGCATGAGCTGGAAGCCCTGCGCGTACGAGCAGATCTTCGAGCAGTAGAGCGCGTCGTGAATCGCGGCGACGAGCGCCTTCTTCGAGCCGCGGTATTTCTTCGCCGGACCCTTGAGGATTTTGGATGCGGCCACGCGCTCCTCCTTCACGGCGGAGAGGCAGCGGGCGAAGACGGATTCGGCGATCGTCGGCGCGGGCACGCCCATGTCGAGCGCGTTCACCGACGTCCACTTGCCGGTGCCCTTCTGGCCGGCGGTGTCGAGCACGACGTCGACGAACGGCTTCTTCGTGACCGGGTCCTTCTGCTTGAGGATGTCGGCGGTGATCTCGATGAGGAAGCTGCCGAGGATGCCCTGGTTCCACTCCGAGAAGATCGCGCCCATCTCGGCCGGCTTGAGGCCGAGCAGGCCGCGCATCAGCGCGTAGGCCTCGCAGATCATCTGCATGTCGCCGTACTCGATCCCGTTGTGGCACATCTTCACGTAATGGCCGGCGCCGTTCTCGCCGATGTAGGCCGCGCACGGCACGCCGCCGCTGACCGGCTTGCCGGGCTTGGCGCCGCCGAGCTGGGCGCCGGTCGTCGCATCAACCTTGGCTGCGATGGCATTCCAGATGGGCTCGAGCTCGCGATAGGCCGCGGGATCGCCGCCGGGCATCAGCGCCGGGCCGAAGCGCGCGCCTTCCTCGCCGCCGGAGACGCCAGAGCCGATGAAGCGCAGGCCTTTTTCGCGCAGCGCCTTTTCCCGCCGGATGGTGTCGGTCCAGAGCGCGTTGCCGCCGTCGATCACGATGTCGCCGTTTTCCAGCAGGGGCACGAGGCCGTCGATGACGGCGTCGGTCGCCTTCCCGGCCTGGACAAGAATGACGATCTTCCGCGGCTTCGCGAGGGACCGGACGAATTCCTCCAGCGTCTTGGTGCCCACCACGCCGCCCGGCGTGGCCGGGTTATCCGCGACAAACTTCTCGGTCTTTTCCGTGGTGCGGTTGTAAACCGAAATCTGGAAGCCGTGGTCGGCGATGTTCAACGCGAGGTTCTGACCCATCACGGCCAGGCCGATGAGTCCGATATCGGAGTGTGATTTGGGCATACGGCGGCAACGCTAGCCCGGGGGGGTCAAAGACCAACCCTTTTTTCCCGGTATTACGGGCGTTACTTACGGCTTGGGCGCGGTCTGCTGTTTCGCCCCGTACGAGCCGGCGCTCGGGAAGAACGGGGCGATGCGGTTCATGAGCGGCGTCAAGAACTTGGGCTCGTTGCGGTTGTAGACCCACGAGAAGAAGACGATGGTGCACACGACGAAAACCACCACGCCGGCGATGACCTTGTTCATCTTCAGCACCTTCCTCATCACCACGACAGCGACCACGAAGCCGCCCACGACGATGCCGATCTTCAGCCACACGGACGGCGGCAGTGTCTTCATTTGCTCCACGGCGGTGACGGCGAACAGCATCATGTTTTCGGGGTTATCGGGAATCGACCCGGACACGAGCCCTTTTTGAACCCGGCCCGGAATTCACCACGCTTTGACCCCGGCTTGGACCAGAGGTTGCGTTGGTGGGTGCCACGTCTCATGCCGCTGGAGGTCGGCCTCCCGACCGATCCTGTTCCTTCGGTCCGGCCGGTCGGGAGACCGGCCCTCCACCAGCGCGGGGCGGACAAATTGCGTCTCAATGGTAGCGGCCGGCGATACCCAGGTAATCCAGCATCCAGGCTTCCTTCCAGATGCGGAACCGGCCCTCGGGCGTGATCTTCCCGTATTCCTCGCGGTCGGCGTGGGGCAGCAGGTAGCCGAGCTCGGTGTTGATGACCTCCATGTGCTGCTGCTGCTGGTTGATGTCGTCGATCGGGCTGATCTCCCAGGTGACCGGCGCCTCCCCCGATTGCGCGAGGCGCTGGCGGTGCCGCGCGACGATGCTCTCGAGCCGGCGCCGCCACGGGTTGCGGTCGACAAACCAGCTCTCGGGGTAGAAACCGCCAAACGGGATGTAGAGGTTGTCCGTCACGTAGCGCCGGCCGCCGGCCGTGAGCGTCGCCAGGCTGTAGCAGACGGTGATGGCGCCATTCTCCTGCGGCACGAAAAGGACGTGCAGCCGCTCCGTCCGGCCCGGATCCTGGTAGACGGAGGTGCGCAGCCAGATGCCGCCGCCGATCTCCGCCTTCAGCGCCTGCACGTGCGTGAACCGCTGGTCGCGCAGCCAGTCCCGGACGCGCAGCAGCCGCTTCTGCGTCGGCCATTCGTCGCCGCCGCTGTTGACGACGTAGCGGGGAAACAGCGGCAGCGGGCTCAGGCTGATGGCGCTGACCTTGAGCCAGTTGAACCCCGATTCGAGCAGGAACCAGAGCACGAACACGCAGAAGGCGACGACCCAGAACGGGCGATCGATGAGCGCGAACTCGTCGTTGAGCTGCGCTGCGAAGAGGGCGCTGAGGATCCAGCGCAGCCAGCGGATCGGGATCGCGAGGATGGGCGAGGCCATGCGCAGGTTCACGTAGAAGAGCAGCAGCAGCAGGGCCACGGCCGGCGCCATGAACAGCGTGAGTTGGTCCGGCATGGGGAGGGGGGCGCGGCAACCGCGCGCGGCTCAGCTCAGGCGGACCGGCATGATCACGCACACGAAGCTCTCGAGTGTCTTGAACACGCCGGGGCTGACCTCGTCCTTCAGCTCGAAGAACACCTCGTCCTTGGTGAGGGCGCGGAGCGGATCCATGAGGAACTGCGGGTTGAACGCGACCTGGAGGTCGGGGCCGCTGTACGAAATCGCCATCGACTCGTGCGATTCGCCGAAGTCGGGCGACGAGGCGGTGATCTCGAGCAGGTTGGCCGAGAGCTTGATCTTGACCGAGTTCGATTTTTCCGAGGTGACCAGCGCGGCGCGGTGAATGCACTGCAGGAAGAGCTCGCGCTCCAGCTTGATCCGCTGGTGGGTCTCCTTCGGGATGACCTGCTGGTAGTTCGGGTAGTTGCCCTCGACCACCTTGGAAAACAGGTAAATGCTGTCGGTGAGCCCGCTGGTGTCCTTGCCGGTGTCGATCTGGAAGGCCGCGCGGCGCTCGTTGAACGAGACCTTGACCTTGTCGCCTTTGCCGAGGAGCCGCAGCAGCTCGGCCACGGTCTTCGCCGGCAGGATGATGGCGCCGGCGCTGGCGGCCGGCACGGTCATCTCCTTGCTGACGAGGGCGAGGCGCCGGCCGTCGGTGGCGACGAGCGCGAGCTTGCCGTCCTTGAAGTTGAAATAGACGCCGTTGAGGATGTAGCGCGTCTCGTCGGTCGACTGGGCGTAGGAAACGTTGCCGAGCATCGTGGCCAGTTCCGCCTGCTCGAGGGCGTAGTTCTTGTCGTCGGCCGAGTCCGGCAGCTTGGGAAACTCCTCGGCGCCGATGCCCATGATGCGGAAGTTCGACCCGCCCGACGCGATCTTCACCTGGTGCGTCGCGGTCGAGTCGAAGGCCACGTCGACGTTGGGCAGCTCGCGCACGATGGTGGCCAGGCGCTTGACGGGCAGCGTGACGGACCCGCCCTCCTTGACCTCCGCCTTGATGCGGCAGCGGATGCCGAGGTCGAGGTTGGTGGTGGTCAGCGATATCTGGTCCTTCTCCGCCTCGATCAGCACGTTGCTCAGGATGGGCATGGCCGCCTTGGACCCGACCACATTGAGGACCTGGGCGAGGCCGTTGCTGAAGTGATCACGGTTGATCTTGAATTTCATCGGGCAGGGCTTGGTTGGTGCGTTTCACTAACAAAGGATGACTGGAGAGGGGACTCAACAAGGAATTAGTCGTATTCTTATGGGCCGTGAGTTTCCGAGCAACCGGCCGGCCGGCGAGGGAAAACCGGCGGCCGGCCGGTGGTGAAAACCGGTCCGAATTCATGCGAATAACCGGCGGTTTGTTCACACGGGAAAGTTATTCGGAACTTTCCTGCTTCATCTTCACAACTTTTCGCCGCAGGGCCCGCATCTGTGCGTGGCGGACGCCGCGCCGGTAATGCGCGAAGAGCCCGTAGCCGATGTAGGCCAGGAAAAGGATGAACAGCGCGACCTCGCGCAACCGGATGACGAGGACGATGCCGATGAACACGCCCACGAAGGTCCGGAAGCGCGTCTTCGTCTCCCAGTTCACCTGCTTGAAGCTCGGGTACCGCACGGTGCTCACCATGAGGAACGAGACGAGGATGAGGATCAGCGGCAGGGTCAGGGTGAGCTGGCGCAACTCGCGGGCATTGGCCGAGAGGTTGAGCAGCAGCAGCACCATGGACGCCACCGTGCCCGCCGCCGCCGGGATGGGCAGGCCGACGAAATCCTTGTTCGACTCGATCTCCGCCCGGTGCAGCAGGGGATTGGTGATGACGTTGAACCGCGCCAGGCGCACCGCGCCGCAGAGGAGGTAGACGAAGGCGATGAGCCAGCCGAGCTCGCGGAACCACTGGTATTCCTCCCGCGGCGCGAGGATCAGGAAGAACACCATGAGCGCCGGCGTGACGCCGAACGAGACGACGTCGGCCAGCGAGTCGAACTCCGCGCCGAAGAGCGACGTCCGCCCGCCCATGCGGGCCAGCCGGCCGTCCAGCGAGTCGAAGATGACGGCGGCGAGGATGAGCCAGACCGCCTGGGTGTAGAGCGCCATCCACGACTGGTTGGTGTGCAGCAGCGCGTACTCGCCCGAGTCGGTCAGCAGCCGCGCCTGGATGCACTTGATCACGGCGCCAAAGCCGCAAAACAGGTTTCCCGCCGTCATCAGGTTCGGCAGGAAGAAAATGCGGCTCGCCTGGGTGACGTTGTAAGGATTGTCCCGCTGCTCGAGATCGGACATGGCGCGCTACTTGGTCAGGGTCTCGAGGTATTTCCAGAATTTCGAATGCTGCTCGACCAGCTGCTGCTCCGACACCGGCAGCTTCATGCGGAACAGCCAGTCCTCCAGCGACGACTTGTGCAGGATGTAGAGGGTGTGGAGCGTGTCGCCCTGGACCTCGAAATAGAACCGGAAATCGCCGGCGCGCAGCCGGTAGAGGTCGCGGCCGCCGCGCTTGAACCGGCCGAGCGGCTCCCGCGGCTGCGCCAGGTCGGCCGGCCGGATCTTGCTGATCGGCTCGATTGCCTCCAGCTGGCGCAGCTTGTCGAGCTTGTTCAACTCGAGCATGCTTTGCTCGGAGAATGTGACCTGGTACATGGACGGGTGGACTCCGGAGCACCACCGTGAGCCATGCGGCGGCACTTGTCTAGGCAACATGCACCCCAGGCCGGCCCGGGGGCGCGACCGGTGCGCCGTCCGCATCTTTGTTGCGCGAGCCGACCCCGCCGCTAGAACCGGCGGCAAAAAACGCCCCATGCCCGTCACCCTTGCCGACATCCGCGCGGCGCGCAAACGCATCGCCGGCAGCGTGGTGGTCACGCCCTGCCCGGAATCGATCCCGCTCTCCGAGATCACCGGGGCGCGGATCTACTGCAAGCTCGACAACCTCCAGCGCACCGGCTCGTTCAAGGAGCGCGGTGCGCGCAACGCGCTCCTGCAACTCGACGCGGCCGCGCGCCGGCGCGGGGTCGTGGCCGCCTCCGCGGGCAACCACGCCCTGGGCCTGGCCTACCACGGACGCCTGCTGGGGATCCCGGTGACGGTCGTCATGCCCGACTATGCGCCGCTCATCAAGGTGAGCACGTGCCGCGGCCTGGGCGCCAACGTGCTCATCCACGGCCGCGATTTCGTCGCGGCGCGCGCCCGGGCCCACGAACTCGCGGTCGACCAGGGCCTGGCCTACATCCACGGCTTCGATGCGCCGGAGATCATCGCCGGGCAGGGCACGCTGGGCCTCGAGATCCTCGACCAGGTGCCGGACGCCGACGCCATCGTCTGCCCGGTCGGGGGCGGCGGCCTGCTGGCCGGCGTCGCCCTGGCGGTGAAGTCCGTGCGCCGGCGCGTCCGCCTCATTGGCGTCGAGAGCAAGGCCACCGGCAACCTCACCGCCGCGCTCAAGGCCGGCCATCCGGTTCGCATGCCGCGGCGCCCGACGCTCGCCGACGGCCTGGCCACGCTCACCGTCGGCACGAACGCCCTCGCCTTGCTGCAAGCGCGCGTGGACGGCGTCGTCCGCGTGGGCGAGGACTGGATCGCGCTGGCGATCCTCCGGATGGTCGAGCGCGAGAAGGCCGTCGTCGAGGGCGCGGGCGCGGCGCCGCTGGCGGCGATGCTGGCCGGGCTGCTGCCGGGCTTGCGCGGGAAGAAGGTCGTCCTCGTGGTCGGCGGCGGCAACATCGACCCCGGCATCCTCAGCCGCGTGATCGAGCAGGGGCTGGTGCGCGACGGCCGCCTGACGCGGTTCACCGTTGTCATCAGCGACCGCCCGGGCGGGCTGGCCGCGCTGTCCCGTGTGATCGCGGAGTCCGGCGCGAGCTTCAAGGACATCGAGCACGACCGCGCCTTCAGCGGGCCCGATATCTCCGCCGTCAATGCCGTGTGCACGGTCGAGACCCGCGACCATGCCCACATTCGCGAACTCCACCGCGCCCTCCGCCGTCATGGCTTCTCGATCCCGGTGGCGAATTGACTCCCGCGCCGCCGCCCTGGCGCTGGCCGCACTGCTGGCGGGCTGCCATGGCCCCGCGACGGCAGGGAAGAAGCCCGCACCGCGTCCGGCCACGGCGACCGCACCCGAGGCGCGGCCCGACGACGAGATCATCGTGGCCGGACAACGCGTCCACACCGGCACGCGGGTGGTCACCTGGCTGGAGCCGGGCGGCTACAACGCCTACACCAATCCCAAGGGCTACGCGGCGCGCGTGCTCCCGGGGCCGGCCCGGCCGGGCCACGCCCCGACGCGCGCGGAACTGCAACGCACGATCGACCAGTTCGTCCTCCATTACGACGACTGCGGCCTGAGCCGGCGGTGCTTCGAGGTCCTGCAGCAGCGCAACCTCAGCGTGCATTTCCTGCTCGATGTCGACGGCACGATCTACCAGACGCTCGACCTGCGGGAGCGCGCGGCGCACGCGACGGTGGCCAACGACCGCTCGATCGGCGTCGAGATCGCCAACATCGGCGCCTTTCCGCCCGCCGAGGCCCGGAAGGTCTTTGCGGAATGGTACGAGCGCACGCAGGCCGGGCAGGTGCGCCTCCGGTTTCCTCCGTCCGCGGGGCCGCCCAAGATCCTCACGCCGGGTTTCGCCGGCCGGCCCGAGCGGCCCGAACCCGTCCGCGGGACGGTGCAGGGCAAGAGCCTCGAGCAATACGATTTCACGCCGGAGCAATACGCCGCGCTGATCAAGCTGACCGCCGCGCTCTGCCGGACCTTTCCCCGCATCACCTGCGACTGCCCGCGCGACACGGCCGGCCGGCCGCTCGGGCACAGGTTGCCGGAGGCGGCGCTGGCGGATTTCCACGGCGTGCTCGGGCACTGCCACATCCAGGCCAACAAGGTGGACCCGGGGCCGGCGCTGCAATGGGACGCCGTGCTGAACGGCGCCCGTCGGCTCAACCCCTAGCGGGCGCCTTCCGCGCGTAACCGGGATCGACGGGGATCCGCGCCGTGGCCCAGAGGGAGGGCAGCGTCGCGACGCAGACCCAGATGAAGAAATTGGCGTAGCCGAGTTTCTCCTGGAGCCAGCCGGCCCACATGCCCGGCACCATCATGCCGAGCGCCATGAAGCCGGTGCAGATGGCATAGTGGGCGGTGCGGTGTTCGCCCTCGGCAAGCATCATCATGTAGACGACATACGCGGTGAACCCGAAGCCGTAGCCGAACTGTTCCACCGACACCGCGGCGCACGCCACCGCAAAGCTATCCGGCCGCCAGACCGCGAGCGCCACATACGCGAGATTGGGCACGTGCACCGCGAGGATCATCGGCCAGAGCATGCGCTTCAGGCCGTAGCGCGCGACCGCCGGTCCGCCGAAAAGCCCGCCCACCGTGAGCGCGATGATGCCAAAGGTGCCGTACGCCAGCCCCGCCTCCTTGGTCGTGAGCCCGAGCCCGCCCACCGCGCGGCTGTCGAGCAGGAAGGGCGGCACCAGCTTCAACATCTGCGCCTCGCCGAGCCGGAAGAGCAGCAGGTAGGCGAGGGCGCGCCCGATGTCCTTGCGCCGGAAGAACGCCGCGAAGGCCTCGCCCCAATCGATCATCGCATCCGCGCTGCGCGCCGCCGGGCCGTCCTGCGACGGCCGCGGCAGGAAGAACTGGTGGTAGGTCGCCGCGAGCACAAAGATCACCGCCGGCGGCACAAACACCCACGCCCACGCGATGGCGATGCGCCCGGTTGATTCCTCCAGCACCCCGGCGAGGTAAACCAACCCGCCTTGGCCGGCGATGTTGGCCAGGCGGAAGAACGTGCTGCGCACGCCGACCCAGGCGGCGCCTTCCACCGGCGAAAGGGTGAGCAGGTAGAATCCGTCCGAGACGATGTCGTGCGTCGCGGCGCTGAACGCGATCAGCCAGAAGACGGCCAGGGACCAGCGGAAGAAATGGGGTCCGGGAATCGTCAGCGCCACCGCGGCCAGGGCCGCGCCGACGAAGAATTGCAGCCCGACGACCCACCCGCGCTTCGTGCCGACGCGGTCGACGAACGGCGCCCAGAGCGGCTTGATGACCCACGGCAGGTAAAGCCAGCTCGTGTACAGCGCGATGGCGGTGTTCGAGACCCCCAGCTTCTTGTACAGCGGCACGGACAGCGCGACGACGGCGACGTAGGGGACGGCCTGGCAGAAATAAAGCGAGGGGATCCAGCTCCAGGGCCGGGGCTTGCTCGTCGATGGTTCCATGCGGCTGCCCGGCACGCTTGGGCCGCGGGCGCGCCGGCGCAACCGCGGAGCGCAAACGCGCGCCCCGCCGGAAATGCGGAGAAATTGACAAGGAGTGCAGGGGAATGCCACTTGCGCGGTGCGGCCGGGAGTTGTACGCCGGGGATGGTTGGTTTCGACCCCGACGACATGAATCGGCCGGCAAAGTTAAGGTCACCTCGCCGCCGCTGCTGTTTCTGGCTGCTGCTGCTGCTTTTGCTGCGCGCCGCCGGCCAGGGCGCCGGGGACGCGCCGCGGCCGGCCATCACCGACCCGGAGAAGGTCTTTGCGCTGCCGGCGGCGGAAAAGAACCGGCCGCAGCCGCTGCACATCGAAGGCCGGATCGACTACTTCGATCCCCGCTTCCGGATGGTATGGATCGAGCGGCGCAATGTCGCCACCTACCTGCTGCTCGCCGCCGACCCGCCCACGCTCCACATTGGCGATTACGTCGATATCGAGGGTGAGTTCACGCCCAACCAGGGCCTCAGCGCGGCCGACGTGAAGGTGCGGGTGATCACGCCGGACCTGCCCGTCACACCCCTCGACACCCGCGGACGCATCAACGACCTCGCGGCGTTCCATGGCCGCATCGTGACCGTGGAGGGTTACGTGGACCGCCAGCAGCTGGACGACCCGGAGCACGTGCGGCTGGTCGTGATCGTCGAGAACCGTCCCGTGATCTGCTGGTTTCGGCCCGACGACCCCGCGCACGTGCCCGAATGGTCGGGCCGGTTCGTCCGGGTAACCGGACTCTATTCGCGGCGGTTCGACCCGACCCAGACCGCGAGCACGATCGAGATCTGGGGTGCGAACCAGGCGGCGCTCGAGGTGACGGGCGCCATCAAGGACAGCGCCCTGTTCGAGCGCTCGCGGAGCCGCATCAACCAGTTGTGGCGCGCGCGGGCGGGCACGGAGGTGATGGTCCGCGGCACCCTGGTTTCCCAGCGCGCCGGCCGGTCGATGATCGTGCGCGACGACACCGGCCAGGTGGAGGTCCGTTCCATCCAGCTGCAGCGGCTGCCGGTCGGAGCCGAGGTGGAGGTGGCCGGCCGGGTGGCCTTGTACAGCGGACAATGGGTGATCGACGAGGCCCTCTACCGCCCGTTCGAAGCCGGGCCCCATGCGCCCAACCCGTCCGACGCGACGCTGCGCACCGTCGCGCAGGTCCGGGCCCTCACCGCCAGCGAGGCCGCGCAGGGCCAGCCGGTGACTTTGCGCGGCGTGGTGATCTGGGCCCTCCCGGACCGGGATTTTCTCTTCCTGCAGGATTACACGGGCAGCGTGCGGGTGCGGTTTGACCCGGCCAAGACGGGAGAGATCCGCTACGACAAGTTCATCGAGGTGAAGGGCGTCACCCGCGCGGAGCCGTTCTGCCCGGCGGTCGAGCTCGCCTCGTTCACCGACCTGGGCTCGCTCAGCCATCCGTCGGCGCGCCCGATCACGCTGGACGAGGCGCTGACCGGCAAGGAGCAGGGCCAGTGGGTGGAGTTGCGGGGCTTCCTGAAGGGCGTGGCGGCGAGGGATGACTGGCGCTGGCTCGAGGTCACGACCCCGGCGGGCGCCTTCAGGGCGCAACTGCAGAGCACCGCGGGCTTCATCGCCAACCCGGGCTCGCTCGTGACTGTGCGCGGCGTGTGCGAGAACTCCGCCGATGCCGCCGGGCGCGTGGCCGGCATCATGCTGCGGGTGCCGTTTCTCACTGACATCACGGTCGAGGAGGATGCGCCGGCGGACTTCTACGACCTGCCGCGCCGGGCCATCCGCGACCTGGGCCAGCTCAGCGCCGATGGTGGACTGCGGCGCGTCCGCATCGCCGGCGGCGTCCTCGACGCGGAGCCCGACGGGTCGATTTACGTGCAGGAAGGTGACGCGGCCGTCCTGGTGCTGGGGGCCGGGAAACCGGCGCTGGCGCCCGGCGACCAGCTCGAGGCCGTCGGCGTGCTCGGGCGCGAAGGCTTCCGCACCGTGCTGCGCGAGGCAGTGTGGCGCAAGGCCGGGGCCGCCCCCGTCCCGGCACCGCTCGAGCTGGACGACCCGGCGCAACCGCCGGTGGGCGACGACGGCCGGCTGGTCCGCGTGCGCGGCACGCTGATCGGCGCGCTGGTGCGCCCGGAGCACACCCGCCTCACCCTGCAAAAGGGCGACACCACCTTCGAGGCCTTCATCCCGCGCGGCGCCGGGGATGGCAGCCGGGTTTACGCGGTCGGCTCCGGCCTCGAGCTGACCGGCGTGTGCCGGCTGCACTTCGACGATTCCCGCCGCCTGCTGGGCGCTGAAATCCGGCTGCGCGGCCCTGCGGACGTCGTGGTCTTCCGCGCGCCGCAGTTCTGGACCCTCCGGCGGGCGCTGGTGGTCGTCGCCCTGCTCGGCGGCGCCACCGTCCTGGGCCTGGCCTGGATCGCCGCGCTGCGCCGGCAGGTCCGCCGCCAGACCGGGCAGATCCGGGCCCAGCTCCAGCGGCAGGCAGCCCTGGAGGCGGAGGTGCAGCGGGCGGCCCGGCTCGAGTCGCTCGGCCTGCTCGCGGGCGGCATCGCGCACGATTTCAACAACGCCCTGACCGGAATCATGGGCTACACCTCGATCGCCATGCTCGAGCCCGCGGCGATGGCCGCGGCCGGCGACTGCCTGAAGGAAATCGATCGCGGCGCCCGGCGCGCGCGGGAGTTGACCCAGCAGCTGTTGACCTTCGCCAAGGGCGGCGACCCCGTTCGCGGCCCGGTGGCGCTCGCGACGCTGGTGCAGGAATGCGCGGACGCGGCGCTGCCACGATCCAGGGTGCGTTACGACTGCATCGCCCCCGCCGGCTTGTGGAACGTGCACGCCGATCGCACCCAGATCGCGCAGGTGCTGGCCCACCTCCTGCAGAATGCCGTGCAGGCGATGCCGCGCGGCGGCGACCTGCGGATCGAGCTGGCCAACGAGCAGCTCGCCCCGGCGGCGCGCGCCGGCCTCGCGGGCGGTCCCTACGTGCGGCTCGACGTCACCGACACCGGCGAGGGCATCAGCGCCGAGAACCTGCCGCGCATCTTCGAGCCCTATTTCACCACGCGGCAGGCGGGCGGCATGGGCCTGGCGACGGTCTACTCCATCGTGAAAAAGCACGAGGGCGCCATCGAGGTCCGGTCGACCGTGGGGCAGGGCAGCACATTTTCCGTCTGGCTGCCCGCCGCGCCAGCGAGCGCGCCGGCCGCGGCCCTGCCGGGCGACCCGGCGCGGCCGGGCCCCGGGCCGGGGCGCGTCCTGCTCATGGACGACGAGGAAACCATCCGGGCGCTGGCCGGGCGCGTCCTGCAACAGCTGGGGCTGGAGGTCACGGCGGTCGCCGACGGCACGGCGGCGGTCGCGGAGTTCGATCGCGCCGCCGCGGCGGGCCGGCCCTACGGGCTTGTGATCCTCGACCTCACGATCCCGGGCGGCATGGGCGGGAAGGAGACGATCGAGCAGCTCCGGCGCCGCGATTCCGATTTCCAGGCGATCGTGTCCAGCGGCTATTCCAGCGACCCGGTGATGGCCAACCACCAGGAATTCGGCTTCCAGGCCGTCGTGCCCAAGCCCTACAACGTCACGCAGCTGATGGAGACGGTGGAGCGCCTGCTGCACGGCACGGCCCCGACCCGGCCGCGTTCCTGACCGCGGCGGTCAGATCCAGTCCAGCCGGGCCACGGTCTTCTCGCCCCCGGCGCTGCCGGTGTTGACGGTCGACGCCGGCTCGAAGAGCAGGAGCGCGACCTCCTCCTCCGCCACCGGGCGGTGCTCGACCCCGCGGGGCACGACGATCATCTCGCCCTCGTGCAGCACCGCGGAGCGGTCGCGAAGGCGGCCACGGCCGGCGCGGCCGCGGGCCGGCTCCTTCCACTCCAGGCGAAACGAGCCGCGAACGACGAGGAACAGCTCGTCCTCGTGCTCGTGATGGTGCCAGGGAAACTCCCCGCGGGCCTTGACCAGCTTGACGTGCTGCCCGTTGAGCCCGGCGATGATCTTCGGCGTCCAGGTTTCGCTGAACCGCGCGAGTTTTTCGACGAGGTTGATCTTGTCCATGGTGGACGCAGCCAACGGAAAAGCGGGCGCGGCGCAAGCCGGGCCCGCCGGGCGGCGGTTCGCGTCAGCGCCCGAGGAGCGCGTCGACGGAGAAGCGGCCCCCGCCGAGCACCAGCAGCGCGACGACGATGCCGAGCGCCAGCAGGTGGAACTCGAAGCCCTCGCCCTTCTGCTGGCCGGTCCAGTTCATGAAGAAGCCGTTGGCGCGATGCTGCAGCGCGGCAACCACCATGACGCCGCCGAGGCCGAGGGCGGCCACGCGCGTGCCCAGGCCGGCCAGGAGCATCACGCCGCCCACCGACTCGGCCAGGATCGCCAGCAGGGCGAGGATCCAGGGCGCGCCGACCGTGCCGGTGAGGTAGCCGAGGGAGGCCTTGAAGCCGTAGCCGCCGAACCACCCGAAGGTTTTCTGCAGGCCATGGGGCAGGATCATGAGGCCGAGCGCCAGCCGCAGGGCGGCCGGCGCGAAGGAGTCGCTCGTGGCGACCAGGGAGGAGAACCATGAAGATAGTTGCATACACAACTACAATCACCATTTTAGTTGCCTATGCAACAAAAATCTTTTCCCTCGCCCCATGAAGACATCGCTTCCCGCGGGACACCTCGAGGCCTGGCGGCGGTTCTACGTCTCCTTCTGGCGCATCTATGCCGCGATCGAGGCCGATCTCGCGGCGGCCGGGCTGCCCTCGCTCGCCTGGTATGACGCCTTATATGAACTTTACCTCGCGCCGGGACGGCACCTGCGCATGAGCGAGCTGGCGCGGTGCGCGCTCCTGAGCCGGAGCGGGCTGACCCGGCTGGTGGACAAGCTGGAGAAGGAAAAGCTCATTGAGCGGCGGCCGTGCCCGGCGGACGGGAGGGTCCAGCACGCGCAGCTGACGGCAAAGGGTGTGGAGACGCTGCGGCGGATCTGGGCGGTGTACCGCGCGGGCATCGCGCGCCATTTCGCGGCGCAGCTCGACGACGCCGACGCGGGGCGCCTGCGGGAGGTGTTCGGCCGGATCAGCGCCGCGGCGGAGAAGACCGGGGCGGGCGCCTAGGGTGCGATCTCCGCGCGCAGGCCGTCGGCCCAGGCGGTGAGGAGTTTCACGTCCGCCGGCGAGAGGCGGGCGTCGCGGTGGATCCACGTGTACGAGGGCAGGGGCATCGTGTGACCCTCGACCTCGTCGATGAGCTCATCGAGCTTCTTGGCCGCCCGCTGGTCGGCGTAGGCGCCGAACTCCGAGAAGTTCAGGTGCTGCTTGCCTTCGTTGATGTGGTGGTCGAGCCACCAGCGCACCGGCTGGACGTTGGCGTACCACGGGTAACGGGTGTGGTTGGAATGGCAGTCGTAGCAGGCCCGGTGCAGCAGGTCCAGCACCGCCGGCGGCACCGGGTGCTTTGCGGCAATGTCAGCGGGCCCGCCCGCCGGCGACTCGTTGCGCGGCGGGCGCCAGAGCTGCGCGAGCAGGAGGGCCACGCCGAGGCCGGCGGCGAGGCGGGGAAGAAGCCGTTTCATGCCGGGGCCGCCGGGGCGAGCGCCGCCCGCACCAGCGCGGCGATGGCGGGCGGGAGCGGCAGGCCGAGGGCGAACTGCCGGGCCGGCGGGCTCATCTTGCGCCACGTCTTGCGCAGGATGTTGACGAACTTGGCCTCGGGATAGTCGGCATGTTGCGCGGCGAACGCCTCGATTTCATTCTCCAGGAACACGAGGCAGGCGGCATCCTCCAGGGTCTGCGTGCCGGCGTTTGTCCCCAGGCCGGTCTTGGCCACCCACGTGGCGACCTCGTCGGCGCCTGCGGCGGGCACGCCGGCCTGCAGCAGCAGCTCCCGCGCCCGGGCGGCCTGCCGGCCATAGAGCGACTGGCGCCACTGCAGGTAACCGGTGCGACCCTCGGGAAAGGTGGTGCGCGGCACCGTCCACCGTTCAAGGTGCTGGCAGCGCGCGGCGAGCGGGAGCAGCAGCGAGCCGGCGAGCGGGACGAGCCGGTTCACCCACGCCTCCATCCGGTCGGCATAGACCAGCTCGGCCGGCCGGCCGTCGGGCGTGCGCCTGGGGTCGGCCGCATGGGCGGCGTCGATCAGCTGGCGCGCGCGGGTGTAAGGGTCCATGCGGCGAGTGTGCGGCGGGCGGCGGCGCGGGCGCAAGCCGCCGTTCGATCACGGGCCCTTGGCCGGCGAGACCAGGCGGCTGATGAACCCGGCGAAGTGGTGCAAGCCGAACGCGAGGACCAGGGCGGCGGCGAGCCCCGCGGGCACCCCGAGCGCCAGCTGGACCGGGTCGGGCGCATGCCCGAGATGCCGGTGCCAGAGGTATTCGTTGTATTCGCGAATCAGCGGCTGGTGGAGCAGGAAGATCTCGTACGAGTACACGCCGAGCCAGGCCAGGCCGCGGCACAGGAAGCGGCGGCCCGCCGCCGGGGCATTGGCGCGGGCGAAGAAATACACGGCAAACACGGAGAATCCCGCGATGGTGTAGCCGACCAGGATGCCGCAAAAGAACATGCCGTAGAACGTCAGCAGGAGGCCGACACCCAGCCAGGGAGTCAGCGGGAGCCGCGCGACGCCGTCGCGCAGGAGCGCCCCGAGGATCACGCCGGCGAAGAAGATGGGCGGCCGCAGGCCGACATGCACGAACAGCGCGGGCATGCCATAGTAGTAGTAGATCCAGCAGACCAGGCCGAAGCTGAGGACCAGCCCGACGCCCACCAGCAGGTCCAGCCGGTGGAGGAAACGCCGCAGGACCGCAAAGCCGGCATAAAGCGGCACCACCAGGCCAAGGAACCAGAACGAGTCGCTGATGCTGAGCAGGTACTGGTCGCCCCACCAGGGATGGATGCAGAGATAATGGGCCAGCACTTCGACGGGAGAATGCACGCGGTGCAGCAGGTGCACGCCGCCCAGCCAGAAAAGCGTGAGGGCAATCCAGTAGGCGGGCAGCAATCGCGCGAGCCGCCGCCACAGGAACCGGCCCCACCCCTCGTCCGGGCGGTTCGTCAGGGTCAGCGCGGCCCCGCTCAACAGGACGAAAAGGTCGACCCCCAGCTCGCCGTGCTCGTAATTCGGAAACCCCGTGACCCCGCACGTGTGGTACGTGACCACGAGCAGGATGGCGAGACCACGCAGTTCATCGAGCACCGGCACGCGCCCCGGCGCGGCCTTGGGATAGGTGAGGGTAAGCGAATCCAAGGCCCCACCACCAAACACACGCCCGGCGCGGCGGCGAACAGAAACTCCGCGGTCTCACCCGCCGGAGCCGTCGAGAATGACGGTGAACGACGCCGCGGCGCCGGCCGCAAACACCGGCGAGAGCTGCTCGAGCTCGATGAAGTTCCCATCGGGTCCGCTGAGATAAACCTGGCTGAAAAACCCCTCATCGGGCGCGCCCGCCGGCGGGCCGCTCATCGGGCCGCGCCGGACCTGGAGCGTGCGACCTGCGTCCCGGCCTTCGAGCGCCTGGGGGCGGAAGCCGAACTTCATCACCTTGCCCGTGTGGTGCAGGCGGATCGAATCGCCGTCGCGCCCGACGTGCGGCGGCACGGGGAAGGTGGCGGCGAACGGGCCCGCGGTGGACGGCAGCTCGACGTAACCGGCGGGAAACGCGGCCTCGGGTTGCGCCGTCGCGGCGACGACGTTGCCGGCGGGCACCTGGAAAATGTGCACGATCTGCACCGCGCGCGTGCCGCCGCTGATCTCCGCCCGGCAGAGGAGGCGCGGCCCGTCCCAGGTGTAGATTCGCGTCAGGCGTGGCCAGCCATCGCCGGCGTCGCCCAGCACCAGCCGCAACGTGCCGCCGTCGGCACGCCACGACTCGGGTTCGTTGTATTCCCAGGCGGCGGGCGGGGGCCAGCCGCCGGGCCAGGTCGACTGCGGGCCGAGCCAGAGCCGGTGCCCGCCCAGCATGTTGCGATTCTCGCGGGTCGGCGGCGCGAGCAACAGGTTGGTGTCACCGCCGGCCGGGCCGAACACCATGAGCCGGGCGCGCTCGAGCGAGACCACCGCCCGCCAGCCTTCGGACGTCGAGGCGAGCGCGCGTTCGCCGTTCCAGGTGAGCGGTTCCCACGACGGCGTCGTCGCGGCCCGCGCCCCGGCGATGAGCGCGGCGCCGGCGAGACCCAAGGCGAAGGACCGGAGCGGGAGGGTCATGGGTTGAGCACGCGGTCGGCGGCCAGCACGAGGAAGATATAGTCGCTGGTCGGCCGGCCGAGGCAATATTCCGCCTGCTGCCAGAGGAAGGGCCAGTCGAGCATTTCCGGAAAATCCGGCCGGATCAGCGCCGTGCCCGAGATCACGCCGCCGGGAATGTAGGACCAGTCGGCGCGGTTGACGCCGTAGGCCGTCGTCATCGACTTCGCGCCCACGCCCGAGACGAACGACGCGGTGTTGGCGCCCGGGTGGCAGCCGAGGATGAAATTCAGCGCATTGAACAGGTAGTCGGCGGGGAAGATGTCCGGGGCGCCCGCATGCAGGAAATATTGCTCCACGCCGAAGCGCTCGATCAGCCAGCCGGCGCCCCAGATGTCCGGCTTGTACGGGATGCCGTAGGGCGTCTCGGCGGCAAGCTGGTCGACCTTCTTGCGGTAGCGCTGCAGCGCCCCGCGGATCTTTTCCCGATACGCCTGGTCCGGGACCAGCGCGAGCGAGCGGGCGGCCAGCCAGGCGCCGCGCACGACGTGGACCGATCCGCCGCCGTCATCCTCGGGCGCGATGCGCGCCACAATCTCGTCCGCCAGCGCCCGGATCGCATCGGCATATTTCCTTTCGCCGGTGGTTTGGAGGAGGTCGACCGCCGGCGCCAGCCGGGCGAGCGGTGAGCGCGGCGGACCGGCGTGCGCCCAGAGCTCCTCCGCGATGCGGCGGCAGTCGCCGGCCAGGGGATCGTTGTAGCCGCGCAGGACGCGCGCGGCGGCGGCGAGGGCGGCGGCCGTGTTCAGCTCCCGGTCGGGATTGTCTTCCGTGAACACCCAGCGGTCGTCGGCCGAGCCCGGCGAGCCGAGGGGCGGAAGCCCGGGCAGCGACGGCTCCGCCTGCACGCCGTGGATCGCATCGTGGGTGATCACCTTGAACGCCGCGGCCACGTCGCCCTGGAAGACGAGATTGTCGGTCATCGTGGCGGCGTCGCCGAGGTGCGTGTATTGCCGCAGGGTGGCATCCTGGATGCCGCGGTAGAGCCGGCCCATCGACCGGTAACCGCCGACGATCGAGAGCACGCCGTGCTCGATTTGCTGCAGGAGGTCGGGCTTGCCGTCCGGCTGGAACAAGGTGACGACGCGCCGCTCCTGGTCGACGGTTGTGTTGTCGATGGCCGGATGGAACAGCTCCCACGCCAGCGCGAGCCCGTGCACGGTGTCGGCCTGCGACTCGACACGCAGGTCGTAATCGCCGGCGTCGTGCCACCCGCCGCGGTCGAGGCCGGGGACGTGTTCGCCCGGTTGGAACCGGGTCAGCGTCGAGGGCCCCTGCGCGTAGCCATCGAAATGGTTGTGGTTCACCGGGGCCATCAGGGCGTCGTCGGCATGACACAACCCGTGCCAGACCCGATAGCGGTCATCGACGCGCATATGGCACATCTGGACCGGCAGGAAAGTCTCCAGCGTCGGCTGCCAGACGTCGTGCCGGTAGACCTGGGCGCTGATTGCGAACGGCGAGGACTGGCTGGCGCCGTAACGGACCACATACATGCCCTCCTGACGCACCTCGCTGAAATCGAACCGCGCATAGCGGTAGCGGAGAAACGCGCCCCACGCGGCCGCGGGCCTGGCGAGCACCGGCGTATAGCCGCCGGGGTCGATGCGCAGCAACGTGATGTCGCCGGCCGGCGTGTCGCGGGCATCGAGCTCGACCACGGCGACCTTCGGCTGGGCGGGGTGATAGCCGACCTGGGAAACCTGGACAACCGGAGTGTAATGCCAGTCGGGAATCGCGTGCGGTGTGACCAGCCATTCGAGCGCACCCTTCGTCGTGCCCGCGGCGACCGCCGCGCGGACGACGAACCAGCCGTTGTTGTGCACGGCGCGACCATCGAGCAGCGCCAGCTCGCCGCCGCGCACTGCGGTGATGGCGAGCCGCTGCGCTTCCGATTCGGGTGCGATCACGAGTTCGCGCCCGCCGCCGGCCAGCGGCGCGAGCTGATAAGTGTGCGAGACCGGGTCCACGGTGCCGGGGCCGATGGCCTCGCGGGGGAAGATGCCGCTGGCGTCGCCGAGGCGGAACGTTTTCCCGAACAGGAGGCCCGGATAAAGCTCGAGGTTGAAGCCGACGCGGCCGACCCAGGCGGCGGGCAGCGGCTGGTCGAGGTCGACGACGATGCGAAAGCTGCTCCCGCCGGCCGGGGTGACGCGCACCGTGTACGCCAGGTTGAGATCGGGATAATCGATCGGGTTGAAGCCCGTGCGGTTCTTCTTCTCGTCGGGGTAGGCGAGCCGGAGCCGGATCTCCTGGGCGGCGGGGTCGACTTCGCGTCCGATGACCTTCGGCATCGGCTGCCACTGGCCGGGCGTCGGCTCGAGCCGCAGGTCGCCGTTGGTCGCGGTGCGCTCGCCGTTCTGGATGATGCCAACGCCGCCCTGGTGGCCGTCGGGATAGTAATCGCTGCCGGCCATGACGTTCAGGCCGGGCAGTTCAAAGTAGCCGCGATCGTTGAGGCGAAGCGCGGGCGTTTCGACGGCGGATGCGATGAGGGGGACGAGCGCGGTGAACAGCGTGGCGACGCCGCAGCGGGCGAAGGAAGACGGGGTACGGGGCACGATGCGTCCAGTGAAACGCGCGTCCCGGTATGCCGCAAACGCAAAGCCCGGGCGGTGGAGCCCGCACTCCATGCGGGCTGGCTTTGTCCCGTAGGGGTGTGGCTTGACCACGCCTGGGAGGGCGTGCGCAAGGCACGCCCCTGCCTGACGAAACCTCAACCGGCCGCCGGCTGCCCGTGGTCGTGGCCGAACTTGTGCGGAAAGGGCGCGAACCACGCGCCGAGCAGCGACGGGACGGCGGCGAACATCACGATGATGAAATAGGTCTTGTAGCCGAAGTGGTCCGCCAGCGGGCCGCTGATCATCTGCGTCGGCACGAGCGTCAGGTTCATGATCGAGTTGGCGAACGCGTAGTGGGTCATGTGGTATTTGCCGGGCGAGATCTGCTGCATCATGTAGAGCATGTTCGCCACGAAGCCGAAGCTGTAGCCGAACTTCTCGATCGTCACCATCGTGCCCACGGTCCACAGGGACAGCGCGTGCCCCGGGCCGGCCAGTTGCGAGAGGATGACGTAGGTGAGGTGCGGCACGTTGAGGCAGAGCGCCATGAAGAAGAGCGTGTTCCGCCGCAGGCCGAACTTCGACATGAACGCGCCGCCAATCAGCCCGGCGAACAGGCTCACGAAGGTGCTGATCGTGCCGTCGATGATGCCCTTTTCCTTCAGCGTCAGCCCGACGCCGCCGACTTCCTTCGCGGCCTGCAGGAACAGCGGGCCCTCGACCAGCAGCAGCCCCTCGCCGAGGCGGTAGAGCAGCACGAAGAGCAGCATGCCCCAGATCTTGTCCTTTTTCAGGAAGTCGACCCACGTGTCGAGGAACGTGCGCGCCACGTCGCCGACGCTGTGCGGCCGCGACGCGATCGTGCCGGTCGGCAGCAGGAAGATGTGGTACACGCCCAGCAGCGCCAGCGTGGCCGCGCCCAGCCCCAGCGACCAGCTCCATGCCGCCGTGGCGCTGAGGCCGTGGTCCTCCTTGAGCGAGCCCGCGAGCCAGACGATGGCGGCCGTGGCGAAGATGCGGCCGACGTTCCAGAACACGCCCTGCACGCCAATGAACTTCGCCTGGCCCTTCGCATCGAGCGTCGTGATGTACACGCCGTCGACGCAGATGTCCTGCGTCGACGAGGAAAACGCGAGCACCCACAGCACGCCGATGACGATGCGGAAGTAGTTCGGCAGCGGCAGCGACACGGCGATGCCGATGAGCAGCGCCGCCATCAGGAACTCCATCGCGAGGACGAAGAATTTCTTCGTCCGGTACATGTCGAGGAACGCCGCCCAGAACGGCTTCAGCGACCACGCGATGCCGATGCTCGCCGTGGCCAGGGTGATCTGGCCGTCGCTGTGGCCGAGATCCTTGAACATCGTGCCGGCGACCCAGATGACGAGCGCGAAGGGGATGCCCTCGGCAAAGTAGGAACTGGGCACCCACAACCAGGGGTTGCGGACAGGGGTGGCGGGGGAACTCATGGGCGCGGGAACGGTTTGGGGTGAGGGCGCGCGGCCATCACAGCGGCAGAGCGTCCAAACGCAAGGCGAAGCCCCGGAAGCAAGGAGGGCATGACGCACTTCGCGGTGGCACGCGCAGACCCCTGCGCGTGGTTGTAGCGGCGGTCTGTGACCGCCGGCTTTGCCGGTGCGCCCCGGGGTCGAGCCGCACCACCCAGCTGCGCCCATTATGACATTCTTCCCGGCGCAAGCGGACAAGGTGCGCAAAATCTGCTTAGGCCGCGAGCACCGGCTGTGGTAACGTCCTGTCCGGCGGGAATTCCCGCCCGCATGAAAATCACCACCGTCTCCGAACTGCTGCCGATCCTCCAGTCGTCGATCGGCCCCGTGATCCTGATTTCCGGCGTCGGCCTGCTGTTGCTCACGCTGACGAATCGCTTCGGCCGGATGCTCGACCGCGCGCGCCAGCTGAACCAGGAACTGGCGGCCGGGCTGCCGGCGGACAAGGCCGCCGCGATCCGCGCGCAAATCGCCATCCTGATCCGCCGCGCCAGCATCCTGCGGCTGTCGATCACGCTCGGCTCTCTGACCGTGCTGCTCGCCGCGGTCCTGATGCTGCTGCTTTTCCTCGGGGCCTGGCTGCAGCTCGAGCTGGCCGGGCTCATTGCCGCGGTGTTCTGCGTCGGGTTGCTCAGCCTCATCGGCTCGATGCTGGCGTTCATCTACGACATGAACATCGCGATGAAGGCGGTGAAGCTCGAGGTCGGGCTGTGAGGGGTTGAGTGATGGCGACTGACATCCAATCAAGCGCCCAAGATCTCCGGCTGGAGGGTCGGTCTTCTGACCGACCGCGGCCGGCCGGGAGGCCGGCCCTCCACCACCTGCAGAAATAAGGTCGGGGCGAACGGACCGCCGTCCATCAGAATTGAACAACCGCCGACCCGCGTCGAATGATGCGGGCGTGATTCTTCGCTCCGCGCAGAATGACAGTCTTTTCGATTCCGTGCTCGACCTTGTCATCCTGAGCGAGGCGAAGGATCCAGCGGAATTCGATCGGGCGCGCAAACCGAACCCGCCCAACCAAGGTTTAAGCCGGCGATGACGCGCCCGCTTCGCGCCGCCACAGATCGGCGTGGAGCAGGCCCCACTCGCTGGTCCGGCGGCCGGCCAGCGCGAAGCCCTCGGCCGCCAGCAAGGCATCCGGCGCCGTGACCCGCCGGGCCCGGAGGCCGGTCGCGACGCGAAAGAAGGCATACATCAGGGCGTGCACGAAGCGCGCCCGCCACCGCGCCAATCCCCGCGGCGGGATCGTGAAGTCGGCCACGACCCACCGCGCCTCGGCGGTCGTGGCGGCGGCGAGCATCGTTACGACGGTCCGCAGTTCGTCAGGCGAGAAGCAGTCGAGGAAGAAATTCGTCACCACGCCGTCGAATTCGCCCGGCGGCGGACGCCACGCTGGCAGGGCGGCATGGACGAAGGTGAGGCGGCCCGGGTCGAGGCCGGCGATCTCGGCGCGCCGGCGGGCCACCGCCAGCATGCCCGCGCTGGCATCGACACAGGTCACGTGGGCGTGCAGGTTGCGGGCGAGAAGTTCGGGCAGGACGGGCCCGTGGCCCAGGCCGGCGACCAGGATGCGACGGCAGCCGGAGAGCTCATCGAGCCAGGCGGTCCGGCAGCGTTGCAGCCGGGACCCGGCGAGCAGGGATTCCATCCACGTGTAGTGCGGCGCGAGCAGGTCGAAGCCCGGGCGCGGCGCGAGCGTCCACCAGCACCCGGCGATCACGGCGCCGACCGCATAGGCCAGCACGTCCCACCAGTCGCCGGTGGCCGACTTGAACAGGAACGGTGCGAGACCCTCGGCGGCGACGGACCAGATGACCCAGACCTGGACGATCTCACTCCACGACGGCCACCCGTCGTGCGCGCGCAGCCCCAGCCGCCGGTAGGCCCAGAGCAGCAGCGGCAGCGCCGCCGGGATCAGCAGGAAATCGGTGCTGTAGCCGTGCCAGAACAGGCCGGCAAAACGCGGCCGGATGACCCAGCGTTCCACCGCATAGGCCGCGCACGAGAGCAGGCAGAGGGGGTCGAGCGCGTACCGGAACCGCCTCACAACAGTCCCGCGATCAGGAGCCCCGCGCCGAAGGTCAGGGCGAGGCGGACAAGGAAATTGGTGCGTGGATCGAGCGAGGAGAACATGGAGGTCTAGGTAGGCCTTTTTGGCCGAAATGCAAAGCGGGAGAACGGTGCGTGACAGACTTTGCCGGCCCCGCCCCAAACCGGGCCCGTTCCACCCGCGCACCCCCGGCGCGGCCGGAGTCCGGCTGCGTCAGTACACCTGCTCCTCGAGCAACGCGAACAGCTCGGCCTCGGTGATGCGTTTCTGCTGCATCGTGTCGCGGTCGCGGAGGGTGAAGGTGTCGCCGGGCTTCTCGATGGTGTCGAAATCGATCGTCACGCACCACGGCGTCCCGGCCTCGTCCTGGCGGCGGTAGCGTTTCCCGATCGCGCCGCCGTCGTCGTATTGGACGGCATAACGGCGCTTGAGCTTCGCATGCAGGGCGCGGGCGCGGTTGGTCAGCACTTCCTTGTTCTTCAACAGCGGCAACACGGCGACCTTGACCGGCGCGATGCGCGGCGAGAATCGCAGCACGGTGCGCTTCTCCATCTTGCCCTTCTCGTCCGGCGCCTCGTCCTCGGCGTAAGCGGCGCAGAGCACAGCCAGCAGGATGCGATCGACGCCGACGGCCGGCTCGATGACGTGCGGCACGACCTTGGCCTTGGTGGCCTCGTCGAAGTACACCTGCGGGACGCCCGAGAATTTCTGGTGCTGCTGCAGGTCGTAGTCGCTGCGCGCGGCGATGCCCCAGAGTTCCTGCACGCCGAAGGGATACTTGAACATGATGTCGACCGTGCGGCGCGAGTAGAACGCCAGCTTCTCCTTCGGGTGCTCGTAGAGCGAGAGGTGCGACGCCGGCAGGCCGATCGACTTCAGCCAGTCCTGGCACCAAGTGAGCCACTCCTCGTGGCACTTGAGCCAGTCGGCGTCGGGATGGATGAAGTATTCCATCTCCATCTGCTCGAACTCGCGCGAGCGGAAGATGAAGTTGCGCGGCGTGATCTCGTTGCGGAACGACTTGCCGATTTGCGCGATGCCGAAGGGCAGCTTGACGCGCGTGGTGTCGATGACGTTGCGGAAGTCGGCGAACATGCCCTGCGCCGTCTCCGGCCGCAGGTAGGCGACGGATGACGCGTCAGTCAGCGCGCCGACGTTCGTCTGGAACATCATGTTGAACGAGCGCGGCGGCGTCAGGCTGCCGGCCTCGCCGGTGGCGGGCGAGGGGATGAGCTCGATCTCCTCGGGCTTGGCCGCGGTGAAATCCTTCGGCGCGACCGGCGCGAGCGTCCCCTGGATGGCCTTCTTGCGCTTGAACGCCTCGGCGGCGGCCTGCAGTTCGGCGGGCGTGTTCTCGCTTTCGAGCGCTGACACGTAGCCGACGGTCTTGCCGTCGACCACCACGGCGGCGAAAAACAACTGGTCGGCGCGGTAGCGCTGCTTGCTGACCTTGCAGTCGACGAGCGGGTCGGTGAAGCCCGCGACGTGGCCCGAGGCCTCCCAGACCTTTGGGTGCATGATGATCGACGACTCGAGCCCGACGATGTCGTCGCGGCGCCGGACCATGTCGTTCCACCAGCAGTCGCGGATGTTCTTCTTCAGCTCGGCCCCCAGCGGGCCGTAATCGAAGAAACCGTTGAAGCCGCCATAGATCTCGGAGGACAGGTAGATGAAGCCGCGGCGCTTCGCGAGCGACACGATGGCTTCCATGAGGTTGGCGGGTTCGGCGGGACTCGGCATGGGAGGGACACCGTTGCCATGGGGCCGGGGTGGGGTCAAGGCCGCGTCGCAGGCGGGCGGGCGACAAATCCCGCCGGCCACGGAACCATCCCCGGGGAGACTGGGTCAGAGGCTCCTCTCGCGCGCCGCCGGATGGGTCCGGCCGCCGCGGGTCCGTTCATTCTCCGCCTTATGAATACACCGAAGTCCCTGCGCACCTTCCTGTGGAGCACGACGCTGGCGGCGGCCGTCGCCGCCGGCCTGGCCCTGTGGGCTGCCGACAAGCCGCCGGCCCGCCCGCCGCTGAAGCTCCAGGTGGAACACCAAGCGGTCAACCGGAGCGACTCACTCCGCGTCAGCTACGCGGCCGTCGTGAAGAAGGCGTCGCCCAGCGTCGTCTACGTCTTTTCAAGCAAGAAGGTCCGGCGCCAGGAAATGGACATCCCGTGGTTCAACGACCCGATGTTCCGGCGTTACTTCGGCGTGCCCGACCAGGGCCGCCTCCCGCGCGAATCCGTGCAGCAGAGCCTCGGCTCGGGCGTCATCATCTCGGCCGACGGGTACATCCTGACCAACAACCACGTCGTCGACGGCGCGGACGAGGTGAAGGTGGCCTTCGGCGAGCCGCGCAAGGAACTCGTCGCGACCGTCGTCGGGCGCGACGAGAAGGCCGACGTGGCCGTGCTCAAGATCGAGGCGAGCGGCCTCCCGGCCATCACCGTCGGCGACAGCGACCAGCTCGAGGTCGGCGACACCGTGCTCGCCATCGGCAACCCCTTCGGCGTGGGCATGACCGTCACGCACGGCATCGTCAGCGCGCTCGGCCGCGGCGGGCTGGGGATCGAGGACTATGAGGACTTCATCCAGACCGACGCGCCGATCAACCCCGGCAACTCCGGCGGCGCGCTGCTCGACAGCGAGGGCCGGCTGATCGGCATCAACACCGCCATCCTCAGCCGCACCGGCGGCTCGAACGGCATCGGCTTCGCCATTCCCATCAACCTCGCGCGCGCGATCGCCGAGCAGTTGATCAGCACCGGGCGCGTCGACCGCGGCTTCCTCGGCGTCACCACGCAGGCGCTGACCGAGGACCTGGCCAAGCAGTTTGGCGTCGACCACGGCGCGCTGGTCACGGATGTCTCGCCCGGCAGCGGCGCGGAAAAGGCCGGGCTGAAGCGCGGCGACATCATCACGGCCGTCAACGACGCCAAGATCCAGGATCCGCGCGCGCTGGCGCTGGCCATCGGCCGGCTGACGCCGGACACCGAGGTCACCGTCCACTACGTGCGCGACGGCAAGGCGGCCGAGGCCCGGGCCAAGCTCGGCCACCAGAGCTCGCAATCGCTCGCCGGCGGCAGCGCCCCGGGCGGCGGGAGCGACGAGGGCGTGCTGAACGGCGTCGGCGTGTCCGATCTGACTCCGGAGACGCGCGCGCAGCTCCACGTGCCGCCGGGCCTCGAGGGCGCGCTCGTCACCCAGGTCGATCCCGACAGCGCGTCCGCCCGCGCCGGGCTGCGCGAGGGCGACCTCATCCTCGAGCTCGACCGCAAGAAGACCGCCAACGCGGCGGACGCCGTCAAGCTCAGCACCGACATCAAGGGCCCCAAGGTCCTCGTGCTGCTGTGGCGCGACGGCGTGCGGCGCTACCTCGTGGTGGACGAGTCCAAGTGAAGGCCGGCAACCCGGCTGGAGCCCGCACTCCGTGCGGGCGGAACCTGCACATGGGTAGGGGCGCTTGCCCTCAAGCGCCTCATCCACAAAGGCCGTTGGGGGCAACGGCCCCTACCCGGCGTACGAACACACGAGCGCCGTAGGTTTGCCGCCTTTCCGATGACGAACATTCCAATTGCTTCGGCCGGCGCAGGCTGTTTCAGCTGTCGGCCCACCCCGCCATGAATCACCGCTTCCTGTTCGCCACCCTGATCCTCCTCGCCGGGGCCAGCTCGCCCGCCGTCCGCGCCGCGGACGCCCCGCCGGCGTTCGCCGCCCACAAGCCGGGCTACCAGGTCGTGCTCGACATCACCGTGAACGAGCGGGGCGAGGCCGAGGATGCCCGCGTGGTGCGCAGCGACGACCCGACCAAGGACGCGTTGCTCGAGCGCGTTGCGCTCGCGCTGGCCCACAATTACAAGCGGGATCCGCGGGTCGTCGACGGCAAGGCCGTGAAATACACCGTGCAGGCGCCGTTCGATTTCCCGGTGCCGGGCGACCAGGGGCCGGAGGCCAGCCACTGGCCCATGCCGCACCCGAAGAACGGCCAGAATCCGAAGTATCCGGAGAATCTCGCCGCCGCCGGCATCGTGGGCGGCGCCATCCTCGAGCTGAAGATCGACAAGGAAGGCAAGCTGACCGCCGTGAACGTGCTGCGCGCCTCGCACCAGGAATTCGCGGATTCCGCGCGGGAGGCCGTCAGCACCTGGACGTTTGGCCCGGCGTTGAAGGACGGGGTGCCGGTCGACTCGACCTGCCACACCGCCATCGCCTTCTCCGTCGACGGCAAGGATGTGGACTGGCAGTGGCGGGTTTCACCCCGGCCGAGCCTCGGCGGTTTGATCGTCATCCGTCCGCCGGCGAACATGGTGCCGGTGGCCCCGGCCGCCCCTGCCGGCACCCCGGCCCCGGACGGGAGCACGGGCGCGGCGGCCGAGCCGGCCAAGTCCGCCGAGCCCGGCAAATAGGCGGACACTTCGCGCTTGCCCGCCGGGCGGGTGGGGCAACCTTGGGCGGTTATGAAAGTCACGTTCACGCCGAAGGAATTTCGCCAGCTCCTCGAACTCGTGCACCTGGGCATGTGGGCCGTCACCGGCTACCAGGGAGAGGAGACCGCCGCCGCGAAACGCTATTTTGCCTTTGACCAGAAGCTGCTGGGCCTCGCCCGCGAATTCGGCTGCGCCGACCTGGTGGAGGAGCGCGACGACGGCTCGCTGCAGCCGGCGGAGAAACTCTCCGAGGACGAGCGCCTCCGTGAAATCCAGAACGAATTCCAAAACGACGTCTTCTGGCACGAGCTCGTGGCGCGGCTCGCCGACCGCGAGCTGGCCAGCGACGACACGAAACGCACGATGGAGACACCCGGCGTCGAGCCGCCGCCGACCAGCGACGAGCGGTTGAAGAAGATCGAGGACCGCTACTGGAAGGAATTTGAAAAAAACGACCTGGCCCACGTGGTCGTCCTGCACGGCGGCCGCGGCTAGGGCGGGGCGATGCCCCCGGGCGCCCCTGGGGGATGTTTCGGAATGCGGGCTTGCAATCCGGGTCCCGTCCGGTGCTGTTAGGCGGCCATGAAAGCCACGAGTTTCTTCCGGATGGCCAGCATCTTGGGTTTGATCACGGTGGGCGGGCGGGTCGCGGCGGCGGACCAGCCGCCGGCCCCGACGAAAGAAGAGCCGGTGTCGATGACGTATCTCGTCGATGTCGGCGAGAACAAGGCCGCGAAGGAGGATGCGGGCACCTTTGTCAGCGTCGACGATCCCCAGGCCGCCGCCCTCGCCAAATACGGCTCCGCCCTCATTGAGCGCATCGGCATGATGCTGGTGAACGAGGTCGACCGCCAGCTGGCGTCCAACGACCTCGTGGACTCCGTCGACGTCATGCACCTCAAGCATCTCAACCTGCCGCCGCCCAAGCCCGGTGAGCCCAAGGTCACGGCGATCAAGCGCACGAGCTCGATGTTGCGCGACCCGGCGAATGCGCCCGATGCGGCCGACACCGCCGCCCTTGATCGCGTCTTCAAGCAGCTCATGGCCAACGAGGCCCCCGACAAGGTGATCGTCCAGAAGATCGAGCACCCCGGCCAGCCCGTGGAATGGCGCGTCTACCGCCCCATCGCCACGACACAGTCCTGCCTCGCCTGCCACGGCGATCCCGCGAAGTTCGAGCCGGCGGTCCGCGAACTCCTCAACAAGCGCTACCCAGGGGACAAGGCGGTTGACTACCGCCGGCAGGAATACCGGGGCATGCTGCGCGTGTCCCTCCAGGCGCCCGAGCCGGCGAAGAACTGAGCTCCGGCGCGCGGCGTTCCGTACCGGACGACGGGAACAGCCTGCGATTCATGCGCCACTACCCACGGGCGGTTTTGGGCGCAGCCTTGGCCGCTGGGCTGACGCTGGCGGATGTAGCCGCGGCGGCCGCGGAGACGCCGGGGCCCGGGCAAAAGATCGTCGGGCCCGAGACCTGCGTCGAATGCCACCTCGACCAGATCCAGGTCTGGAAGCACACCGTGCACCAGCACACGTTTCGCGAACTGCCGCGGAAACCGGAAACCGAGGCGATGCTCGGCCGGCTCGGTCTGACCCGGTTCAAGGGCGAGCCGCAATGCCAGGCCTGCCACTTCACCACCAAGGACGTGGACGGCGAAAGCCAGGCGGTGGCCGGCATCGCCTGCGAGTCCTGCCACGGTCCGGCCGCCGACTGGGTCAAGACCCACGGCGACTACGGCGGCCCCGGCGCCACCGCGGCCAGCGAAACGCCGGCGCACCGCGCGGCGCGACTCGCCCGCGCCGACGCCGCCGGCATGCTCGGCCCGCGGACCATCCTCGCCCTCGGCCAGGCGTGCTACGATTGCCACCTGGTCCCGGACGAACGGATCGTCAACGTCGGCGGCCACCCGGCCGGGAGCCCGGGCTTCAACCTGCTGACCTGGCTCGAAGGCGAGGTCCGGCACGACGTCCCGCGGACCGGCGACAAGGTCAACCCCGAGGCGCCCCTGCCGCGACGGCGGCTGCTGTTCGTGCTCGGGTGCATCCTGGAAACGGAGCACGGTTTCCGCGCGGTGGCCGCGGCCACGGAGCGTGCGACCTTCGCGCTTGCCCAGGCCCGGCGGGCCGACGCGGCACGGCGCCTGCTCGCGCGGATCGACACGCTCGTGTCCGTGCCCGAACTCTCCGAGATGGTCGCAGTCGCCCAGGCGGCGCGCCTGCGCCTGCACAACCGGGACGAGTTGGTGGCGGCGGCCGACCGGCTGGCGCAGCTCGCCCGCGCGTTCGCCGCGCGCGTGGACGGCAGCCAGCTCGCGGGCGTCGACGCGTTGCTGCCCGGCGCCGCCCAGTACCGGGGCACGCCGTACCAGTTTCCCCAGTCCTGATCTTTTCCCGATGCCGCGCTCCTTCAGCCGTCCCCCTGTCAGCGTAGGATCCCGCCCGCCCCTGCGGCAGGCGGCGCCGGAACGGTGGGACCGGCCGTTCAGCGAGGAAATGACCGACCAGGACGTCGACCGCCTGCTCGCGCACCCGCTTTTCAGTTCCATCCAGCATACCCGGTTTCCCGTCACGATGCCGCTGCGCGGCATCCTCAAGAACGACGCGGCCCTCCGCCACTACCAGCGCGGCGAAATCATCGTGCGCCAGGGCGACTATGGCCATTCCGCCTTCCTGATCCTCGAGGGCCGTGTGCTGGTGTGCATCGACGAGCCCGGCCCCGAGCAACTCGGCCGGCGGCAGCGCGTGCGGCCGTCGCTCTGGGGCAGTTTCACCCGCTGGCTCCGCCAGCCGCGCTACGGCGAGCAGGCGCTGCCGGGCGGCGTTCGCACCGCCGGCGAGGCCGAGCAGCTGCAGGCCGGCGCCCGGCAGCGGATCTTCCTGCAGGACGTTCCCGGCGTCCTCGAGGCCAACCGCACCGTGCGCCTCGGGCCGGGCGAACTCTTCGGCGAGCTCGCGGCGCTCGGCCGCACCCCCCGCACCTCGACGATCCTCACCGACCAGGACGCCCTCCTGCTGGAGATCCGCTGGCAGGGCCTGCGCGACATCCGGAAGTTTTCCGCCGAATGGAAGCAGCTCATCGACCAGCGCTATCGCGAACGCAGCCTGATCGTCCACCTGCAGGAGACACCGTTGTTCCGCTCGCTGCCGGAGGCCACGTTGCGCCTGATTGCGGACGCGACCCGCTTCGAGGTCTTCGGCGAATTCGAGTGGCAGCACGCCTACCAGCGCACCCGCGCCGCCAGCGACCGCGAGCGCCTCGAGCAGGAGCCCCTCATCGCCCGCCAGGGCGAGCTCCCCGGCGGCCTCCTGCTGATCCGCTCGGGCTTTGCGCGGGTGAGTGCGCACTACAACCACGGCGAGCGCACGGAGACCTACCTCGGCAAGGGCGACGCCTTCGGCCTCGAGGAGTCGATCGCACGCTGGCGCGGGCACCCGGAACCGCTGCGCCGCAGCCTGCGCGCGCTCGGCTATGTCGATGCGCTGTTCATTCCCGCGGCCGTGCTGGAGGAACATGTCTTTCCCCGGCTGGCGCCGGCGGAACTGGCCCGGTTCGAGCAGCCCGCGGACCGCCCGGCCACCGCCCAGCCCTGGCAGGGCACGACGACGACGAACGCCTTCCTCGAGTTCCTCGTGGCGCAACGCTTCATCAACGGCCGCGCGACGATGTTGATCGACCTCGATCGCTGCACGCGGTGCGACGATTGCGTGCGCGCCTGCGCCGCGACGCACGACAACAACCCGCGGTTCATCCGGAACGGCCCCGAGGCCGCGGGCGTGATGGTGGCGAGCGCCTGCATGCATTGCGTCGACCCGGTGTGCATGATTGGCTGCCCCACCGGGGCGATCCACCGCGCCAGCCTCGACGGCCAGGTGGAAATCAACCCGGTGACCTGCATCGGTTGCAGTGTCTGCGCGCAAAGCTGCCCGTACGGCACGATCCAGATGGTGGCGCTCCGCGACGAGGACGGGCTCCCGGTCGTGGCCGAGGACACCGGCGCGCCGATCCGGCGCGCCACCAAGTGCGACCTCTGCACCGACCAGCCGGCCGGCCCGGCTTGCGTGCGCGCCTGCGCGCACGACGCGCTCGTTCGCGCCGACATGCGCGCGGTCGACGCGCTCAACCGGTGGCTCCAGCGATGAAGACCTTCCGCCAACGGCGCGCGATCCTGGCCGGCGTGACGCTGGCGCTCGCCGGCCTGCTCACGGCGGCCTGGTGGGTCGCCCGGGCGATGCTGCGGCCGGTCGACCTCTATTCCGGCGCCACGCTGCTGGTGCTGCTGGCGGCCCTGGCGCTGTTCAACGCCCGCAAGAAGCTGCCTTTCCTGCCGCTCGGTGGCGCGAGCGCCTGGTTGCAGGCCCATATCTACGCGGGGTGGCTGGCGGTGCTGGTCTTCGGGCTGCACACCGGGCTGCGCGGGCCCCATGGCCCGCTCGGGCTGGCCCTCTGGTTCGTGTTTGGCACCGTCGCGGCCAGCGGGGTGTTCGGCCTGTGGCTCAGCCGCTGGCTGCCGCCGCGGCTGGCGCACTCGGGCGAAAGCCTCATCTACGAGCAGATCCCGCGGCTGCGGCACCAGCTCGAGGGCGAGGCGGCGCGCCTCGTGCACTTGGCGGAGACCGAGGCCGGATCGAGCACCCTGGCCGACTTCCACCGGCAGGTGCTGGCGCCATATTTCGCCCACCGCCCGGCCTGGTATCACCCGCTGGCGACGGATGACGGCATGCACCACCGCGTCGACGTCGAGCTGGCCGCGCTGCGCCGCTATCTCAACGACCGCGAAACCGCGATCGCCGACCAGCTCGCCGAGCTGGCGGAAGCCAAGCGCAACCTCGATTTTCAGTTCTCCGGCCAGCGCCTGCTGAAGCTGTGGCTCTTCGCCCACCTGCCCCTCACCTACGCGCTGGTCGTCCTCGTCGGCGCCCACGTCTGGCTGGTCCTGCAGTACACGCCGCGCCTCTGAAATCCCGCCGTGCGCCGCCTGCTCCAAAGCATCATCTACAACCGGAAGCTCTACGACCGCCCGCAGGACGAGTGGACCTGCGGCCGCGCGGCGGAGGGCTGCGCCTGCATCTACGGTCCGAGTGCCAAAGGCGAGTGCCGGGCGACCGGCCAGTGCGTGCCCGCCCGCAAGGGCGATCGCTGGGTGTGCACGCGGGCCATCTCGCTCGGCGCCGTGTGCGAGCGCGGACCGGGCCCCGACGGCGCCTGCGGCTGCCCCGTGCCGCCGTGCCGGCCGGTGCGCAGCCTGCGCAGCCGGCGCGGGCAGTGGGTGCGCTGGAGCCTGGTGACCGCCCTCGGCCTCGTGACCTTCCTGGCCTGGGATCGCA
>DASZXO010000061.1:0-33143 GCA_035545835.1 Lacunisphaera sp. | reverse complement strand
GTCCGCCGGCCGGCGAGCTGACTGTCACGAAAACGAAGCCGGCCGGACGACCAATCCGGGATTGCAGTCAATTCCATCCTTGCCGACGTTGGAACATCCCGACCTCGCCGCCCGCGCCATGGTAGCCGCTCCTTCCGTCCCCGCTCCCTTGCTGGCCCTGCGGCGTGCCACGAAGAGCTTCGGCGGGGTGCGGGCGCTGCGCGGCGTGGATTTCGACCTGCAGGCCGGCGAGGTGCACGCGCTCCTGGGGGAGAACGGCGCGGGCAAGAGCACGCTGATCAAGCTCATCACCGGCGCGCACCGGCCGGACGGCGGCGAGGTGTTTGTGGCGGGCGCGCGGGTCGAGCACCTGACGCCGGCGCGGGCCCAGGCCCTCGGCATCGCCTGCATCTACCAGCAACCGGCGTTGTTCGGCGACCTCACCGTGGCGGAGAACATCGGCCTGCGCCTGGAACCGGCCGGGGCGGGGCGCCGGATCGACTGGCGCGGGCGGCGCGAGCGCGCCGCGGAACTGCTGCGGCGCGTCGGCGCGGAGATCCCGCCGGAAGCGGAGGTCCGGACGCTGTCGATGCCCGAGCAGCAACTGGTCGAGATCGCCTGCGCCATCGGCGCCGGCGCGCGCATCGTCATCATGGACGAGCCCACCGCGTCGCTCACCCAGCGCGAGCAGGAGCGGCTCTACGCGGTCGTGCGGGAGCTCCGCGCCGGCGGCGCCGGCGTCATCTACATTTCGCACCGGCTCGAGGAGATTTTCGCGCTGGCGGACCGCGTGACCGTCCTGCGCGACGGTGAAAGCGTCGGCACCCGGCCGGTGGCCGGCGTGACCGAGGCGGCCTTGATCCAGCTGATGGTGGGCCGGGAAATGAACCAGCTGTATCCGCCCGCGGGCGGCGCGCCCGGCCCGGCCGTGCTCGAGGTGCGCGGGCTGGGTTGTGCCGCCTCGGGCGTGCGGGCGGTCAACCTTGCGGTGCGTGCCGGCGAGGTGCTGGGCCTCGCGGGCTTGGTGGGCGCGGGCCGCACGGAACTGGCGCGCGTGTTGTTCGGGCTCACGCCGGCCGACGCCGGCGAGGTGCGGCTGGCCGGCGCGGCGGTGCGGATTGCCTCGCCGCGGCAGGCGATCGCCCTGGGCATCGCCTACGTGCCGGAGGATCGGCGCCGCCACGGCGTGGTGCTGGAGATGCCGGTCGCGGAGAACATCACGATGGCGATCCACCCGCGATTGTTTCCCGGCGGCTGGCTGCGGGATCGCGCCGAGGCGGAACTGGCGGGGCGCTATGTCCGGGAACTCGGCGTGCGGTGCGCGGGGACGGATGCGCCCGGCGGCAGCCTCAGCGGCGGCAACCAACAAAAGGTCGCGGTGGCGCGCTGGCTGGCGGCCCGGCCGCGGCTCCTGATCCTCGACGAGCCGACCCAGGGCGTTGACGTCGGCGCCAAGGGCGAGATCCACCGGATCATCCGGACGCTGGCGAACGAGGGCCTCGCGGTCCTCCTGATCTCGAGCGACCTCCCGGAGGTGCTCGGCATGAGCGATCGCATCGGCGTGATGCGGGGCGGCACCCTGGTGGCGGAATTTTCCCGTGGCGCCGCGGCCGAGGCGGTCATGGCGGCCGCCCTCGGGCAGCCCGGCGGCGGGAACGCGCCATGAGGCGGCATTTCCAGGAGATCTCGGTCGCGGCCACGCTCGGGCTGTTGCTGCTGGTGCTGGCGATCTTCGCGCCCGGCTTCTACCAGCCGCAGCCGCTGCTCTCGCTGGCCACGCGCGAGGCGCCGACGCTCGTGGTGGCCTGCGGGATGGCGCTGGTGATCATCGGGCGGGAGATCGACATCTCCGTCGGGTCGCAATTCTCGGTGTGCAGCGTGTGCGGCGGTTTGTTGGCGACGCACGGCTGGCCGCTGCCGGCGGCGATCGCCGGCGCCGTGGCGGTCGGGGCCTGCCTTGGCGCCCTGAACGGCGGGCTGGTGGCCGGGCTGCGGCTGCCGTCAATCGTCGTCACGCTCGCGACGATGGTGATCCTGCGCCAGGGGCTGAATCTCGTGCGGCAGGGCGAATTCGTGAACATGCCGGACGGCGCGCAGTGGTTCGGCCTGTCGCAGGCGGCGGGGCAGTGGACGCTCGTGCTGGCGGCGGTGGCCTTGCTGGTGGCGTTCGGCCTGGCGATGCGGCACCTCGCCGCGGGACGCTGGGTTTACGCCGTGGGCTCGGACGCCGAGGCCGCGCGGCTGGCCGGCATCCGCCCGCGGCGCGTCACGTTCCTGGTCTTCGCGTTGATGGGCGCGCTGTGCGGCCTGGGCGCGGCGATGAACATGGTGCAGTCGCCGCAGGTGCAGCCGCTGGCGGGCCTCGGGCTGGAATTGAAGGTGATCGCGGCGGTCGTGGTCGGCGGCGTCGCGATCTCGGGCGGGCGCGGCAACGTCTGGGGCGCGTTCGCCGGGCTGCTGTTGCTGGCGTGCGTGTCCCCGGCGCTCACGCACCTGCACATCGAGGCCTATTGGGAGAAGGCGATCCAGGGGGCGATCATCCTGCTCGCCGTCGTGGCCGACGGTGTGCGGCAACGGAAGACCAATCGCTGATCTGCACGATCCATGAGATCCGAAACCCGCCTACAATTCACCGGACGGTGCAGGCACTGCGCCGACTACGACTGGATCCTTCGCTACGCTCAGGATGACGGCGGCGGTTATGGTTTCTCGTGTCGTGTCATTCAGAGCGAAGCGAAGAATCCAGCGAGTTTCGGACAAATCGACCTTCGTTCCACTTGAGCTCTAGCAAAACAACAGCTTGGCGGAAGTACCGCTGGCGGCATGAGACACTGCTGCTGGCGGTGCTCGTGGTGGAATGGCTGCTGTTCTATCATTACGGGACATCGACCAACCGGCGCGGAATCGTCGTCGGCTTCGGGACGCTCGACCGCCAGTTCGACATTCTCCGGCACTCCTGCGAGATCGGGCTGCTCGCCCTCGCCCTGACGCCGGTGATCCTGACGGGCGGCATCGACCTCTCGGTGGGGTCGCTCCTGGGCCTGGGCGCGATCGTCTTCGGCAAGCTGTGGCACGACGCCGGATTGTCGCTGCCCGTGGCGGCCGGGCTGACCCTTGTCGCCGGCGGGCTCGGCGGCGCGGTGAACGCCGGGCTCATCACGTGGCTGCGGCTACCGCCGTTGATCGTGACGCTCGGCACCTATTCGCTCTTTCGCGGCCTGGCCGAGGCGGTCACGCACGGCGCGGTCACCTACACGGATTTTCCCGCGGGCTTCCTGTTCATCGGCCAGGAGCGCTGGGGCGGCGTGCCGGTGCAGTCGTGGTTCTTCGCCGCGGTGGCCATCGGCATCTGGCTGCTGGTGCATCGCACCGCCTCGGGCCGCTCCTATCGCGCCATCGGCTTTGCCCCGGAGGGCGCGCGCTATGCCGGCCTGCCGGTCGAGCGCCGCGTGGCCGCGGTCTATGTGCTTGCCGGACTCGTCGCGGGCCTGGCGGCGTTGATCTACACGGCGCGACTCGGGCAGGCGAAGGCCGATGCCGGCACCGGTTACGAGTTGTATGCCATCACGGCCGTCGTGCTCGGCGGCACGAGCATCTTCGGCGGGCGCGGGAGCGTCACGGGAACGCTGCTCGGGGTCGCGGCCATCGCGGTGCTGACGAACGGCCTGGCCTGCCTGCCGGCGGTCATCCGGATGAATGCCACGCAGGAGATGTCCGGGGTGCTGACCGGCGCGCTGCTGCTCGTGGCGCTGGCCGCCGGCGCGCTGCCAAAAATCTTGTCAGAACTCGGCTCGCGCCGTCAGGCTCCGGCCGCGTCAACCCCGCCTTCCGCATGAAGCTCCCGCCGCCCCGCCTCGTTCGTTTCCTTGTCTGCCTGCTCGCCGGCGCCCTCCCGCTGCTCGGCGCCGACCAGAAGCTCATGATCACCATGATGCCGAAGGCGAAGGGCAACGCCTACTTCATCTCGGTGAAGGCGGGCGCCGACAAGGCCGCGAAGGAACTCGGCGTCGACCTCCTGTTCGACGGCCCGACCGAGAGCAACGCCGCGAAACAAAACGAGATCGTCGAGAACTGGATCACGCTCGGCGTCGACGTGATCACGGTCGCGGCGGAGAACAAGGAGAGCCTTTCGACCGCGCTGCGCAAGGCGCAGGCGCAGGGCATCAAGGTCGTGACATTCGACGCCGACGTGCTGCCCGACGCCCGGTCTTTCTTTGTCAACCAGGCCACGCCCGAAGGCATCGCCGTCGGGCTGCTCGATGAGGCGGCGCGCCTCATGGGCGGCGAGGGCGAGTTCGCGATCATCACGGCCACGCTGACGGCCGGCAACCAGCGCGAGTGGCTGCGGATCATCGACGACGTGCGGCCGAGGAAATACCCGAAGATGAAACTCGTGGCGGTGCGCCCGAGCGACGACCTCAAGGACAAGGCGCAGTCCGAGGCCACCGCGTTGATGAGCGCCTATCCGAACCTGAAACTGCTCATGGCGATTTGCACTCCCGGCACGCCCGGCGCGGCCGAAGCCGTGAAACAGGCCGGCAAGGCCGGCCAGGTAAAGGTCATCGGGCTCGGCCTGCCCAACGAAAACAAGCGCTACGTGCACGAGGGCGTGACGGATAGCGTCGTGCTCTGGAACACCGAGGACCTCGGCTATCTCACGATCTATGCGGCCGCCGCCGTTGCGAAAGGCACGCTGGCTCGGGGCGCTACCAGCTTCCCAGCCGGCCGACTCGGCTCGTTCGAAATCAAGGGCGACAACATCCTCCTCGGGAAGCCCTTCATCTTTAACAAGGGCAACATCGACCAGTTCGACTTCTGAACGGCGACGGTACGGCTCGGCTGGGAGTCGCGTAAGTTGCTCGAGAATCGTGGGATGGTGGACCCTACTGGACTCGAACCAGTGACCTTTTCCATGTCAAGGAAACGCTCTAACCAACTGAGCTAAGGGTCCGAAAAATCGAGCCGGCTACGAAACACGAGCGCGGGCCGGCCGCGCAAGGAAAATTTCGACGGGGTGGGGCGGCGAGTCCCTGCGCCGCGCGTGGCGCGGAACGGCATCCGGGCCCGGCCGAAACACCGCCCTTCACTCCATCGCGGCGGCCATTTCCTCGTCGTCCGCCTGGTGGTCCGGGTGCCGCATCAGCAGCACCATGGGCAGGGTGACCAGCGCGATGATGAACATGATGTAGAAGTCGCCGAGGTACGCGAGCAGCGCGGCTTGTCTCGTGACGACCAGGTCGAGCATCGCCCGCCCGCCGGCCGAGCCGGGATCGAGCAACCCCGGCAGGTGCTGCATGGGCAGGCGGAAGGGGTCGACGTAGGCGGAGAGCTGGGCGTGCACCTTGTGCGTGTTCTGGCCGAGCAGGTAGATCATCACCGAGATGCCGATGCTCGAGCCGATGTTGCGCGACAGGCTGAAGAGGGCCGTGCCCGAGGTGCGCAGGTCGTGCGGCAGCGACGAAAACGTGATCACGCTCATCGGGATGAAGATGAACCCGAGGCCGAAGCCCTGGATCACGCCGGTGGTCACCAGCATCGAGCGGGTGACGTCGAGCGACCAGCGGCTCATCATCCACAGGGCAAGCGCGGTGAGCGCCAGGCCGAGGGCCACGAGCCAGCGCGCGTCCATCCGCGTCATCAACCGGCCGACGATCAGCATGGCCGCCATCGTGCCGATGCCGCGGGGCGCGAGCAGGATGCCCGCCGCGAGCACGGGATAGCCCAGCAGCGTCTGCAGGAACGGCGCCAGCAGGGCGAGGGTGGCGAGCAGGATCACGCCGATGACAAAGATGAACACGATGCCCGTGACGAAGTTGCGGTCGCGAAACAGCCGCAGGTCGAGGAAGCTGTGCCCGGCGGTGGTGTTGTGGACTACGAACAGGTAGGCGCACAGGCCCGACACCGCGGCCTCGATGACGATCTCCGGCGAGTCGAACCACTCCAGCTGTTCGCCCCGGTCGAGCAGCATCTGCAACGCGCCGATCGCCAGGGCCAGCGTGAGGAAGCCGAACCAGTCGAAGAACAAACCGGGCGTCGCCTCCGTGCGCTTCATGTAGGCGGACAGGCCCAGCAGCGTCAGCACGCCCACCGGCAGGTTGATATAAAAGACCCAGCGCCAGTTGTAGTATTCCGTCAGCCAGCCACCGAGCATCGGCCCGAGGATCGGGCCGACCATGACGCCGACGCCCCACAGCGCCATCGCCGGCCCGTGTTGTTCGCGCGGGTATTCGTCGAGCAGCACGGCCTGCGAAAGCGGCACGAGCGGGGCGCCGAAGACGCCCTGCAGCAGGCGAAAGAGGACCATCGCGCCGAGCGAGGTAGCCATCCCGCACAGGACCGACGTGAGCGTGAACCCGACGACCGAGAGCAGGAAGAAGTTCTTGCGGCCCCAGCGCGCGGCGAGCCAGCCGGTCGCCGGCATCATGATCGCGGCGGTGACGATGTAGGAGGTCAGGACGAGGTTGATCTGGTCCTGCGACGCCGAGAGCGAACTCTGCATGTAGGGCAGCGCGACGTTGGCGATCGTCGTGTCGAGCGCCTGCATGATCGTGGCGAGCATCACGCAGATCGTGATGGCGCCGCGGTGCGGCGAGGCGGGGAAGGGTGCGCGGGAGCCGGTCATGGGTGGCCCGGAGTTGCAGGGCGGGATCGCCGAATCCCGCCGCGGGCCGATTGCGCACCCGGATCGGGCGGGGTTCGGCGACCCCGCCCTACAGCCAGGAAGGCTGCGCTCCTGCGCCGGCGATTCAGCCCGCACGGAGTGCGGGCTCCACCGCCGGAGGTTCGTGGGTCGATCGCGCTCACCGGCCGGTCGCGGCCCCGAGAAGCCCGCCGAGCGAGCGGATGTGGCCGGTGTCGATGTCGACCTCGGCGCTCATGCCGGCGCGGAGCGGGTAGGCCGGGTCGGGACTCTCGACGGAAATGCGGACGGGAATGCGCTGCACGACCTTGACCCAGTTGCCCGAGGCGTTCTGCGCCGGGATCAGGGCGAACTCGGCGCCGGTGGCCGGGCCGATGTTGAGGACTTTGCCGTGGAATTCCGCCTGCGGGTAGGTGTCGATGCCGATCTTCACCGCATCGCCGTTCTTCACGTAGGTCAGCTCGGTTTCCTTCAGGTTCGCCTCAATCCAGAGGTCGCTGGCGGAGACGAGGCTGAACGCCGGCTGGCCGGCCTCGAGGAACTTGCCCACGGGCAGGTTGGTGACGTTGGTGACGACGCCGGCGGAGGGCGCCCGGACGGCGGTCTTGTCGAGGTTGCGCTGGGCCGCGTCGACCTCGGCCCGGGCCGCCGCGATGCGCGCGCTCTTTTCGTCCGGCAGGTCGGGGTCGCCGGAGAGCGACGCGAGGGTGGTGGCGGCCTCCTGTTGCAGCACATCGAGGTGCTTGCGGGCCTCGTCGAGCGCATGGCGGGCGCGGTCGACCGCGGCCTCGGTGCCGGCCTGGCCGGCGGAGAGCGTTTCCTGCCGCGCCAGCTCGCGTTCGCCGAAGGCGACCGTCTCGCGCGCCTCGGCCACCTGGGCGAGCTTCTGGCGGTAGGAGGCGCGCAACGTGGCGACCTCGGTGCGCGTCGCCTCGAGCCGGGCGCGCGCCTCGCCGAGGCGAATGCGATAGAGCGAATCGTCGAGCTGGAAAAGCAGCTGGCCGGCCTGCACGGCCTCGTTTTCGTGGACCGCGACGGCGGTCACGCTGCCCGGGACTTCGCTGGTCACCGTCAGCTTCGCCGCGTGGACGTAGGCGTTGTCGCTCGAGACGATGCGGCCGCCGTGCAGGTAGACCACGAAGCCGGTGATGATGAGGAGCAGGGGACCCGCGATCAGCAGCGCGCGGCGCCTGGTCCGGCGGGGCTGGGCCTCGGCGGGGTTCTGGTCGGACGAATTGCTCATGGGAGGGAAGGAATGGGAAGGTGCCGGCGCACGGCGGCGTCGCGGTTCAGTCGGTGAGGGAGGAGGTACCCGTCGCGTGCAGCAGGCGGGCCTCGCTGACGGCGTAGTCGTGCTGCGCCTGCGAGAGGTTGGACCGGGCGTCGGTCAGCGCCGACTGCGCGGCCAGCACCTCGAGCTGGTTGGCCGTGCCGGCCTCGAGGCGCACGCGCGCCAGCCGGAGGCTTTCGGCCGCCTGGTCGACGTTCTTTTGGGCGGAGGTGAGGAGGTCGGCCGCCTCGGCCACGGCGCGATGGGCATTGCGGACGTCGAGCTCGACGTCGAGCGCGAGCTCGTCGCGCGCGGCCTCGGCCTGAGCCGCGCGGGCGGTCGCCTGGCGCACGCGCGCCTGCGTGGCGCGGCCGTCGAAGATCGACCAGTCGAGCTCGGCGCCGACGGTCAGGCCATTGAGGGTCCGGCCGAAGCTCTGCTGGTAACTCGCCTTGCGCAACGCGTAGTCGCCGACGAGGCTCACCTGCGGCTTGCGGCCGGCCTGGGCGGCGGCGATGTCCTCGCGGCTCGCGGCGATGAGCTTCTCGCCGGCGAGCAGTTCCGGGCGGTGTTCGCGCGCCGCGCGAATGGCATCGGGGAGGGAGAGGTTGAGCGGGGGCCGGACGAGTTCGCCCTGGACGTCGAGGTCGGTGTCGGGCCCGGCATCCGGGCCGGCGGCGGCGCCGAGCGCGGTGCGCAACGCATCCTGCCCGGCGCGCCAGGCATTGCGCGCGCGGACGAGCGCGGGGCGGGCGTTGGCCAGCGCCACCTCGGCGCGCAGCACGTCGAAATCGGACCCGGTGCCGGCGTTGCGCCGCACCCGGGCCTGCTCCGCCTCCTTCTCGAGGACCCGCATGGCCTCCTCGTGCACCTTGATCTCCTCGCGGGCGAGCAGCACGTCGAAGAAATCCTCCTGCACGCCCAGGATGACCTGGTTGATGGCGCCGGTCAGCCGGGCGCGGGCGGCGGCGAGCCGCTGGGTCGCGCCCTCGCGGCGCGCGGCCACGCCGCCGCCGGAGTAGACCAGCTGGCGGAGGGAGACGGCGACCTGCCAGGAATTGGGGTCCGGCAGCGGAATGAAGGCAAAACCCGGCAGGCCCTCGAACAGGCGCGGCTCGGTGTACGCGTATGACGCGCCGAGATTGACGCCGGGCAGGCGGCGCGCGTCGGCCTCGAGCAGCACGCCCTCCTGTTCCGCGATCTGCTCGCGCGCCTCGCGCAGGGCGGGACTGTGCCCGAGGGCGTAGCCGATGGCGTGGTCCAGCGTGAGCGGGCGCGGCAGCGGCGCCGCGGGTTCGGGGGCCGCGCGGGCGGACAGCGCCGCCGCCAGCGCGGCGCACGCCAGGAGGCGGGCGGCGGTTCCGGGGACGAAAAAGGGCGGTGGCATCGGGGAAGGTGGAGGAGTTGGTGGCGGGCGTGCCGCGCGGTCAGGCCGCGGCGCCGTCGAGAAACATCGACACCGCCGACTCGAGGTAGGTGGCGACCGAATACTCGATGCGGACGTGGGGCATCGAGCGGCGCAACACGCCGTAGAAGACCGCGCCAAAGAGCAGGTCGGCCAGGAGGTCGGGGCGGGAGGCCCGCTGCAGCTGGCCCGCGGTCTGGGCGGCCTCGATGCGCGCCAGCAAGGCCGCCTTGAGGGGCAGGAAGATGCCGCGGAAAACCTGCCGTTCGCTGCTTTCGTTCAGATGATGGTGCATCTCGCCGAGCATCGTGCGCACCAGCGGCCAGTTGGCGGTCAACAGGGAGTCGTAGGCGCCGGCCAGGGCGAGCAGGTCGGCGCGCAGGTCGCCGGTCGCCGGCGGCACCTTGGCCTGGCTGGCGGTGGCGGCCTGGCCGAACTGTTCGCCGACCACGGCGGCGAGCAGGCGATCCTTGGACTGGAAGTGGCGGAAGAGCGTGACTTCGTTGACGCCCGCTTCCTGGGCGATGGCGCGCGTGGTCGCCCCGGCGAGGCCGTCGCGGGCAAACACGACGGCCGCGGCCCGCAGGAGGCGGTCGTGCGCCGAGGGCAGGGAGGCATCGTGGGCTGGCATGCAAGCAACTACTTGCATGCATCGGCCCGCGCGCAAGTGAATTGTCCGCCGGCGTGGCCAACTCCTTGCCAAGCATCGCGAAGAAAATGACGCGGCGGGGAACACGCCGCTTGAATCCGGGCCCGCTTTGCTGTCCAAATCGCGCATGCTGCAATCGCTGCGCATCCGAAACCTGGCGCTGCTCGAGGAGATCGAACTCGAGTTCGAGGCGGGATTCACGGCGGTGACCGGCGAGACGGGGGCGGGGAAAAGCATCCTGCTCGGCGCGCTGTCGCTGCTCGCCGGCGCGCGGGCCGACAAGACGGTGATCCGGCAGGGGGCCGCGGCGGCGGAGGTGGAGGCGGCCTTGTTCTTTCCCGACAGCCGGCGCCTGGACGAGGCGCTCGCGGCGCTCGACCTGCCGCCATGCGACGACGGGGTGCTGATCCTCAAGCGCAGCGTGCCGCGCGACAAGGCCCCGCGCATCTCGATCAACGGCGGCCTGGCGACGCTCGCCGCGCTACAGGAACTCGGCGAGCGCTGGATCGATTTCCACGGGCCGGGCGAGCCGCGCCGGCTCCTGAAGGCCGATTGCCAGCGCGAGATGCTCGACTTGTTCGCGCGGAACGAGGCCGAACTCGACCAGTACCGGCGCCATTACCGGGCGTGGCGCGACCTCATCGACGAGCAGGCGCGGCTGGCCGGCGCGGAGAAACTGTCGCCCGACCAGGTCGATTTCCTGCGGATGCAACTGGCGAAGATCGATGAGCTCGACCTCACCGCCGAGGCGACGGCGGCGCTCGAGCGCGATTTCCAGCGGCAGCAGGGCGCGCAGGAGATCATGCAGCTCGCCGGTGGCCTGAGCGAGGGCCTGAGCGGCGAGGACGGGCTCATCGGCCGGCTGGCCGCGCTCGTGCGCACGGCGCGGCAGCTCGAGGCGCTCGACCCGGCGAGCAGGCCGCTGGTCGAGCGGCTGCTGTCGACATCGGTCGAGCTCGGCGACGTCGACGCCGAATTCGCCACGCTGGCGCAGTCGCTCCACTTCGACCCCGAGCAGGCGGCGGCGCTGGAGGCGCGGATGGACACCTGGCTCGAATTGAAACGCCGCCATGGCGCGAGCCTCGAGGCGGTCATCGCCGCGCGCGACGAGATGCGCCGCAAGCTGGAGCTGCAGGGCGACGTCGCCGGGGCGCTGGCCCGGCTGGACAAGGAGATCGCCGGGGCGCTGAAGGCGGTGCGCCGCCAGGCCGCCGAGCTGCGGGCCACGCGCGAGAAGGCGGCGCAACAACTCGCGCGCACGGGCGGCCGGCTGATCGCCCAGCTCGGATTCAAGAAGGCGGATTTTTCCGTGAAGCTGGCGCCGCTGCCCGAGCCCGGGCCGCACGGCGACACCGCGGTGGAGTTCCTGTTCTCGCCGAACGTCGGCGAGCCGTTGCTGCCCCTGCAGCGCATCGCCTCGAGCGGCGAACTCGCCCGGGTGATGCTCGCGCTCAAGGCCGTGCTGGCGGAGATCGACGACGTGCCGTTGCTGGTGTTCGACGAGGTCGACGCCAACGTCGGCGGCGAGATCGGCCGGATCGTCGGCGAGCGGATGGCGGAGATTGCCAGCCGGCACCAGGTCCTGTGCGTGACTCACCTGCCGCAGGTCGCGGCGCAGGCGCAGAACCACCTGGTGGTGACGAAGGACCAGGAGGGCGAGCGCGCCACGGTGGCGATCGAGCCGATCCATGGCAGCCGGAAGGAGCGGGTGGGGGAGCTGGCGCGGATGCTCGGGGACCGCCGGGCGAAGAGTGCGCTCGCGCACGCCGAGGAGTTGTTGAAGAAATAGACGTTGGGGAGGCGGGGTGTCCTCACCCCGCGATGTACGGGGTCGAGGGTCGAAGCCCGCGGGGTGCGGGCACCCCGCCTCCAGATATGTCGGACAGCACCATTGCCAAACGCCGCCGGCGCGTTTCCTTGGATCGGCATGAACCACCCCATCAGCCGGCGCGAGGCTTTGAGTCAGCTCGCCGCCGGGGCCGCGCTCCTCGCCACGGCCACCTCCACGCGGGCCGAGGAAAAAACCACGCCTGCCGGCTCCGGGCGCGTCAACCAGTCCGTCTGCCAGTGGTGCTACAACAAGGTCCCGCTCGACGAGCTGGCGGCGGCGGCCGCGGCCATGGGCTTGAAGTCGGTCGAATTGATCGGGCCGGCGGATTTCGCGACGGTAAGGAAGCACGGCCTGATCTGCGCGATGGTGAGCAACCCGACCGCCAAGGCGGGCAGCGTGACGGTCGGCGGCATTCCCAAGGCCTGGAACCGGCTCGAGTACCATGACGCGCTGGTGCCGGCCTACGAGGCGCACCTCCGCGCGACGGCCGAGGCGGGTTATCCCAACCTCATTTGCTTCTCGGGCAACCGCGACGGCCTGCCGGACGAGCAGGGCCTCGAGAACTGCGCGGCCGGGTTGAGGCGCATCCTGCCGCTGGCGGAAAAACTCGGCGTCAACGTCTGCATGGAGCTCCTGAACAGCAAGGTGAACCACAAGGACTACATGTGCGACCACACCGCCTGGGGCGTCGAGCTGGTCAAGCGCATCGGGTCCGAGCGCTTCAAGCTGCTCTACGACATCTACCACATGCAGATCATGGAGGGCGATGTGATCGCGACCATCCGCGCCAACCACCCGTACATCGCGCATTATCACACGGGCGGCGTCCCCGGGCGCGGCGAGATCGACGAGACGCAGGAGCTTTTCTACCCGGCCATCATGCGCGCCATCCTCGATACCGGCTATACCGGCTACGTCGCGCAGGAGTTCGTGCCCAAGCGGCCCGACGCCCTCGCGTCGCTGCGCCAGGGCGTGCAGATCTGCGCGGTGTGAGGGTTTGGATCGAGACGCGCAGGCTGGCCGCGCCCTGACGCGCGGGAGGTAGGGCGGCGACTCCGCTCGCCGCCGATTCGGCGCGAAACGGGGTCCGCGCCCTACCCACGGCCCGGGTAGGGTCCGCCCTCAGCGGTCGCCACCAGCCTGCGTTCCCTACGACGCACGCCAACTGCCGGTTTGCATTGGCGCAGGCGAACGACTTTTCTCGGAGGCGATGTACCTGCCCCGCCCGTCCCTATTCGCCGCCGCGGCCCTGCTCGGGCTCGGCGCCGTCGCCCTGTCCGCCGCGCCGCTGCGCCTGCTGTATTTCACCAAGTCCGCCGGCTTCGAGCACAGCGTCATCAAGGAAACCGACGGCCGGCGCGGCTACTCGCAAAAGATCCTGGCGGACCTGGCGGCGAAGAACGGATTTGCCGTCACGTTCAGCAAGGACGGCAGCCGGTTCTCGCCGGAGTACCTCGCGAATTTCGACGTGATCATCTTCTACACCAGCGGCGACCTGCTCGCCGTCGGCACCGACGGCCAGCCGGCGATGACGCCCGCGGGCAAGCAGGCGCTGCTCGACGCGGTGGCGGGAGGCAAGGGCTTCATCGCCTTGCACAGCGGCACGGACACCTTTCACACCGGCGAGTCGGGCGGCGGCAACAACCCGATTCGCTCGCGGCGGTTCAGCACCTTCGGGGATGGCGCCGATCCGTACATCCGGATGATCGGCGGCGAGTTCATCCGGCACGGCGCCCAGCAGGTCGCGCAGGCGGCCGTCGTCGACGCGGCGTTCCCGGGCTGCGGCGAAATCGGCGCGGCGATCGAGTGTCGCGAAGAGTGGTATACGACGAAGGAGTACGCGGGCGATGACCACGTGCTGCTCGTGATGCGCACCGGCGGCATGAAGGGCGGCGACTACGAGCGTCCCGATTATCCGCTCGCCTGGGCGCGGCGATACGGCCAGGGACGCGTGGCCGTGAACGTGATGGGTCACCGCGAGGACGTGTGGGACAGCGCCGCCTACCAGACGATGCTGGTCGGCCTGATCAAGTGGGCCGGCGGGCTGGCCGCCGCGGAGCTCACGCCGAACCTCGAGCGCGTCGCGCCATGGAGCACGACGCTGCAGCCCGAGGCGACCGCGCCGGCGAAGAAGTGAAGGTGCCGGGAGGCGGCGCACCCCTGGGCGGATGAACCCGAGGTTGAACCCAAACGGCCCGCGCGCGGTGGTCGCCCCCAGAATCGATTCCTCCGCGGGGAAAGTGGCGGTGCCCGCAACGCCATCCACGGCGGCGTTTCGTGCGCGAAAGCCGGTTGTGAGCCCACCTTATGCTGGCCCCGGACCCAGGCGCAGGTTGAAAGATTCTAATGCGCAGGCGCGACGGTCGAACAACGATGGTGTGGCGCCCGGCGGGCGGCCCGCACGGCCGGTGCCGGCGGCGAAAATGCGCCGGCCCGCAGCAGAGGAAAGAAACCCAAAACGATGGCGGAACCACCGTCGCGAAATGTGCAATCTTTGCACAATGAACGCACACACCTCCGCAAATGATGCGGAGTGCATTCCGGCACATTCTGGCACGATGAGCCGAGAGAAAACCCACCGAGCCATCGCCATTTCAGCACCAACGTTACCCGACTGAACCCATCATGAGCACACCGAGACATTGGACCAAGAGCACCGTGATATTCGCCGGAGCCGCCGCCTGGGGGCTCCTGTTCGTGTCCTGCACGGTTGCCGACCGCACCATCGTTGCGCCGCCCCAGGTGGCGGGCGCCGGGTTCGTCGGCTCCAAGAAATGCCTGGAGTGCCACGAGGAGCAATCGGCGCACTTCGCCGGCTCGACCCATGGCCGCCTCGCCCTCAAGGACGCCAAGGGCCAGGAGATCGGCTGCGAGTCCTGCCACGGCCCGGGCTCGATGCACGTCAAGGTGGGCGGCAGCAAGGCCACCATCGTGAACCCGGGCAAGTCGCCCGAGGCCTGCTTCCAGTGCCACCTCGACAAGCGCGGCGAGTTCAGCCTGCCGAGCACCCACCCCGTGCTCGCCGGTAAGGTCACGTGCGTGGACTGCCACGACGTGCACGCCGAGAGCGCCGTCCGCGGCACCGGCGCCTCGCTGGAAGGCGTCAATGAGACGTGCACCAAGTGCCACACCGCCCAGAAGGGCCCGTACGTCTATGAGCACGGCGCCATGAAGGAAGGCTGCATCTCGTGCCACAACCCGCACGGCTCGGTGAACCAGAAGATGCTCGTGTCGCGCGATGCCAACCTCTGCCTCCGCTGCCACCTCGAGGCTCCGACCATCGCGAACGCCGGCCAGATCAACGCCAGCGCCGTGGACGTCGGCCTGTCCAACCACAACGCCCGCATGATGCAAGGCACCTGCTGGAGCGCCAACTGCCACGAGGCGCCCCATGGTTCGAACACCAACAACCACCTCCGCCGTTGAACCTCCAAGCCACCTTCCCCATGCATGCCTCCTCTTTCCTCCCCCGTCGCGGCGCCGCGGTGCTGGCCGGCCTGACCCTTGCCCTCGGCGGCGTCGGACTCCGGGCCGACACCCCGGCCAAGCAGGCCGATGCCTTCCCGACCTTCGACAACTACATCCAGATCGGGGTCCAGGCCCCGTCCATCGACCGCAATGAGGCCGCCTTCCAGCAACGCACCGGCCAGTCCAAGACCACCAGCGGCGGGATCGAGGCCTATCACCAGGCCAAGGACCTCGGCTCGGACACGACGCTGACGATGGACGGCCGCGCCCTCGGCGGCGCCGAGGACTATCTCGCCCAGTTCAACCTGGCGAAGACCGACCTCGGCACGTTTGAAGTCGGCTACAAGACCTTCCGCACGTTCTACGACGGCGTCGGCGGCTTCTTCCCGCTGGACAAGAAGTGGAATGCGATGAACCCGCAGGACCTGCACGTCGACCGCGGCCAGTTCTGGGTCAAGGCGACCGTCAAGCGGCCCAACACCCCCGAGTTCGAGTTCAGCTACACCGACAGCTCGCGCGACGGCAAGAAGGACTCCCTCATCTGGGGCGACAGCGACTACACGGGCCTGCCCAACAACGTCCCGCCGATCTCGCAGGTTCGCAAGATGGTCCCGAGCTATCGCAAGCTCGACGAGCGCAGCCAGAACTTCGAGGCCACGGTGCGGCACTCGGTCGGCAACACCACCTACAGCCTGACCTACGTCCACGAGAAGACGGACGACAACGACATCCGCTACGGCAACCGCTTCCCCGGTGAGGTCAAACCGTACCCGACGCCCGCCGCGACCGTGCTGCTCACGCCGGACAAGATGAACAGCGAGATCGATTATTCCGAAACCGACGGCGTGAACTCGAAGATGGACGGCATCACCGGCAAGACCGAGACGACGATCACGGACAAGATCAAGCTGTCCACCGGCTTCGGCTACCAGGACCTGGATGCCACCCTCACGGGCGACCGGCCCATCAACACCCTCACCCCCACGGCCGTCGGTCCCGTCTGGGCGCCCAGTGACAATTTCCTCAACCTGCTCGCCGACTCCAAGGTCAAGGTCTTCTCCGGCCTCGTGGCGCTGGACTTCAAGCCCGCGCCCGCCTTCCAGGCCAGGGTCGCGGTCAGCGGCGAGGACAAGCGCACCGCCAGCACCGGCAGCTTCACCAGCGTGGGCTCGTCCGTCAACGCGACCACGGGCGTTGTCACCGTGACGCAGACGCCCCAGGTCATGTTCTCGCGCATCAAGGAAAAGTCCCTCACGCCCGAGGTGCAGCTGAGCTACACCGGGTTCCGGAACACGACGTTCTATTTCAACGGCAGCAAGCAGCTGCTCGACGGCGACGAGCGCTATACCACCCCGTACAACCCGAACACCGCGAGCAACGGCACGCTGGCCAACAACACGATGGACGACAGCCACCTGAACGCGAACCTCGGGTTCAACTGGGCGCAGTCCTCCGTCTTCAACCTGCGGGGCGAAGTCTTCCGCAAGGATCATTCCAACCGGTCCATCGGCTACAACGCCGGCCTCGGCAGCAGCTACGTGCTCGGCTACAAATTCGACGGCTTCAAGGTGACCGCCACCGTCAAGCCCCTGGCGCAGCTCGCCTTCACCACCCGCTACATCTACCAGAAGGGCACGGCGGACGTGGCGGGCGTGCAGCCGCTCTTCCCGACCTATGACTCGATGGACGCCGAGAACCACATGTTCGGCGAGACGATCGACTGGAATCCCACCCGGCAGGTCTACGTCCAGGCCAACGCCAATGTGGTCTTCAATGTCCTCAAGACCCTGAACGGCCGCGGCGGCATCGCCGTCGGCACGGGCACCAACGCCAGCTACAGCGCCGACACGGTGCTCCGCAATTCGAACAACAACTATGTCAGCGGCAGCATCGTCACCGGCGCCGTGCTCTCGAAGGAGGACAACCTCGAGGTCCGCATCAGCTATTACAAGTCGGACAACTACAATCCCGAGGTCGCCGTCCTGTCCATGCCCTACGGCGCCGCCGTCAAGGAGGCTTCCGTCTCGGTCGGCCTGAAGCACAAGTTCTCCGAACGCATGATCGGCAATGCCCGGGTCGGCTTCTACGACTCGAAGAACGACACGACCGGCGGGAACACGAACTACCACGGCCCGCTGGCCTACCTCTCGCTCGACTACGCCCTGTAAGCGCACTGCCCCCCGCCTCCGATGAAAACACAAACGAAACTCGGGTTGACCGGCCTGGCGTTCCTGTTGGGTGCCGGCCTGGCGCTCGCCGCGCCGGCCGCCGACAACTGGGACAACCACTGCGCCTCCTGCCACGGCAGCGACGGCAAGGCCCAGACCAAGATGGGCAAGAAGCTCAAGCTGAAGGATTATACCGACGCGACCGTCCAGGCCGCGCTCAAGGACGAGGACATGATCAAGGCCACCGCCGACGGCGTCGTCGTCGACGGCAAGGAGCGGATGAAGGGCTTCAAGGACAAGCTCACCGCCGACGAGATCAAGGACCTCGTCGCCTACATCCGGAAGTTCAAGGCCTGATGTCTCCCAGTTGATTCCACGCAAAGCCGACGGGCGCGCCTGCCTCCGCCGGCTCTGCCTTTCCCGGAAAAACCCGCCGCAATTTTCGTTCCCATCCCCCGCCGCCGCAGCTACCATACCCGCCAAACTTCCAACCCTCCAACCCACCATCACGATGAAAACCACGACCCGACTCGCCCTGGCCAGCTTTGCCCTGGCCCTCGCCACCGGCGCCGCCTATGCCGCGCCCGCCGCCGACAACTGGGACAACAACTGCGCGTCCTGCCACGGCAGCGACGGCAAGGCCCAGACGAAGACCGGGAAGAAACTCAAGATCAAGGACTACACGGACGCCTCCGTGCAGGCTGCCATGAAGGATGAGGACATGGTCAAGGCGATCACCGACGGAGTGAAGGCCGACGGCAAGGAGAAGATGAAATCCTTCAAGGACGAGCTCTCCGCCGACGAGATCAAGGATCTCGTCGCCTACATCCGCAAGTTCAAGGGCTGAGCTCCGGCTGATCCGACACACCCCGGCGCGTGCGCGCCACCCCTCTGGGTAGAGGGGAGCTCCAGCCGCCGGGACCGAAGTCCCCTCTCGAGAGGGGTGCCCGGCAGGGCGGGGTGTGGAAGATGAGTTGTTTTCCGGATTCCACGTTCATGAGCGATTTCCCCGAACAGCCGTCCGCGCCGGTGCTGAAGCCCCGGTCGAATTTCAACAACTGGATCAGCGCCATCGGCGGCGTCATCGCCATCGGTGCGCTCTTCTCGTTCGCGCTGCTGACCTGGATGGACCTCACCGGGTCGCACAAGAATCCGTACCTCGGCATCTTCACGTACATCGTGGCGCCCGGCTTCCTGATCGCCGGCATCGCGCTGGCCTTCTTTGGCGCCTGGGCGCAGCGCCGGTGGATGATCCGCCACGCGCTGGCGCCGGACAAGTGGCGGCTCGACTTCTCCAATCCCGAGCAGCGCCGCTACCTCATCCTCTTCGGCATCGGCGGCGTGGTGTTCCTGCTGCTCAGCGCCTTCGGCAGCTACCAGACGTTCCACTATTCCGAGTCGACGATGTTCTGCGGCCAGGTCTGCCACCAGGCCATGAACCCGGAGTTCGCCGCCTACCAGCGCGGCGGCCACGCGCGGGTCGATTGCGTCGAGTGCCACGTCGGCGCCGGCGCCAAGGCGTTTGTCATGGCCAAGCTCAATGGCGTGCACCAGCTCGTCGGCTACACCCTCGACAATTACCACCGGCCGATCGACACCCCGGTAAAGAACCTCCGGCCCGCCCGCGAGACCTGCGAGAAGTGCCACTGGCCGGAGAAATTCCTCGGCAACATCGATGTCACCTTCGATCACTATCTTTCCGACAAGAGGAACAGCGCCTACAGCGTCCGCATGCTGCTCAAGGTCAATGAAGGCCGGCCCGGCACGCCGCTCGCCGGCATCCACTGGCACGTCAGCAAGGACAGCTCGGTCGAGTACTATGCGGCCGACGAGAAACGCCAGGACATCGTCTGGATGCGCGTCACCCGCAAGGACGGGACGCAAAAGATCTTTCGCAACGAGGAGTTCAAGGGCGAGCCGCCCGCCGGTGCCATCCGCGTGATGGACTGCATCGACTGCCACAACCGCCCGGCGCACGTCTTCCCGACCGCCAACAACGCGGTGGAGAAGGCGATGGCCCTCGGCGAGATCCCAACGACCCTGCCCAACGTCAAGCGCAACGCCGTCCAGGCGATGCTGCAGAAGGACATCACCACCGCGGCCGGTGCGCCGGCGAAGATCGCCGAGTTTCTCAAGGCCAAGTACAAGGACGCCCCGGAGACCGCCACCGCGATCGCGGCCGTGCAAAGGGTCTACAGCGAATCGATCTTCCCGGAGCGCAAGGCGGACTGGCGCGTCTACCCGAACAACATCGGCCACAAGGACTGGCCCGGCTGCTTCCGCTGCCATGACAACAAGCACAAGACGTCCGGTGGCGAGACCGTGAGTTCCAGCGACTGCACGTCCTGCCACACGATCTTGTCGCAGGGCAAGGGCGAGGAACTCACCGCGCTCAGTGCTTCGGGCCTCGAGTTCAAGCACCCCGGCGGCGAATACGACGCCGACCTCACCTGCGCCGATTGCCACAACGGTGGCGTGCAGGGGAAGTAGGGCGGGGGCAGGGAGCGGTGAGCCGTGGGGGCGGGGCCTCCGCACCCCGCCAGACGCGGGCCCTGCGACCGGGGCAGGTTGGCGGCATTGGGAGGCGGGGTGCCCTCACCCCGCGAGGCGTAAGCGCGAATGGCAGAGTGCGGGACGAGGGCGTCCCGCCTCCACGCAACCCAGGACAATCCGCGCGTACTGGCGGCCAACCGTTGCGCAGCGATTGCCCTCCCGCGGTGCTAGGCTGCGGGCCGAGTCCATGCCCCCGGAGCTCCCACCTCCGCCCGATCCCCCGGCGGATCCGACCACGTTGGATCGCCGGCGCCTCGAGGCGCGTCTGCGGCGGCTGGAACGGCACCTCGGGTTTGCCCCCCTTTCTGATGCGCAAGTCGAGTCGCTGCTGGCGCCCGCGGCGCCGCGGGCGGCCGCGCCTCCCGTCGCGCGGGGAAATGTCGAGGCCGGCCTGGAAATGGCCATCGGCGAGTTCTGGCTCGCCCGGATCGGCGTGCTGGCGCTGATGGTCGGCCTCGGTTTGCTGGTGGCCTATCCTTTCGTCGGCCTGCCGGCCGGCGGGCCGAGCCTGAGCGGATTCCTGGCGGCAGGCCTCGGTTTCTGGGTCGCCCGCCGCTGGCGGGCCGCGTTGCCCGAGATGGCGCGCCTGCTTTTCCTCGGCTCGCTCGTGCTGTGTTACCTGGCGACGCTGCGACTTCACTTCTTCGCCCCGGAGCCGGTGATCGCCAGCCGGCTGGTGGTGGTGGCGCTGCTGATCGCGGTCCTGACGATCGAGCTGATCGTGGCCGGGCGGACGCGGAGCGAACCGGCCGCCATGCTCGTGGCCGCACTGGGGTTCACCACGGCCGTGGTGAGCGAGACTCTTCCCGCGGGCCTGGTCGTCATGACGGGCCTCGCGACCGGGGCGGTGTGGCTCGTGCACCGGCACCGGTGGCACGGCAACTACGCGCTCGTCGTCGTCCTCACCTACCTGACGCACCTGCTGCTTCTCCTGAACGACCCGCTGGCGGGGCATCCGCTCAAGGCGGTCGCCGCGCCGCAGGGGAATCTCTGGTTCCTGGCCCTCAACACGGGCATCCTCGCCGGGGCGGGCTTCCTGCCGGGTGCGACGGAGCAGGCAGGCTGGTTGCGCGCCGTGCGGGCGCTGGCCATCAGCGGCGGGGTGCTCGTGGTCGCGGCTCTAAATGTCGTCATCTTCGGGGCGGGCCGGCCGCCTTGGATCGAGCTCGGCGCCGCGACGGGCCTCCTTGCGCTGGCGGTCGCGTCGTGGCAGCACCACGCCAGCCGCTACGCGACATCCATCCAGGCCTGCGCGGCCTTTGTCGCGTTGAGCGTTTTCCTGGTCCGGTTCTTTGGCGCCCCGGCCTGCTACGCCTGGCTGGCCTGGCAGAGCCTGCTGGTGGCGATCGTGGCCGTGGCGTTCCGCTCGAAGATCATCGTGGTGGCCAACGTCATGATCTTCGCCGGCATCTACGCGGTGTATCTCGGCTTCGAGCCGGCGTCGGGACCGGTGAACCTCAGCTTCGCCTTGGTGGCCTTGCTGACCGCCCGGCTGCTTAACTGGCAGAACCGTCGGCTGGAACTGCGGACCGAGTTGATGCGAAACTTCTACCTGGCGGCCGCGGTGGTGGCGGTGCCGTACGGGCTGTACCACACGGTGCCGTCGGCTTGGGTGAGCACCTCGTGGCTGCTGGTGGCGGCGTGCTACTTCGGCGTCAGCCTGTGGCTGCGCAACCGGAAGTACCGGTGGATGGCCATCGGCACGGTCCTCGGCACCGTGGTCTACGTCTTTGTCAACGACCTCGCGCACCTGGCGCCGGCCTACCGGATCGTGTCATTCCTCGTGCTGGGCTGCGCCCTGCTCGTGATCTCGGTCTTCTACGCGCGCAGCCGCCAGCGGGCGCGGGGGGAAATCAAGCCAGGTATTCTGCCATGAGCAGAGGGCCGGTCTCCCGACCGGCCGGATTGACGTGATGCGGTTGGCCGGGAGGCCAACCCTCCACCCGCCTTGCCCGCTCAGGCGCCCGGCGCCGGCGGGGCCGGCAGCGCCGCCTGGTCCGGGCGGAGGAACAGCTTGATCAGCACGGTGAGCAGCACGTAGGGCAGCACCATGAGGAGCAGGGCCACGAGCCAGCCCTCCTGCCCGTGCAGTTCCATCTTGTAGGTGGTGAAGCCCCGCAGGCTCTTGGAGAACAGCTGGCCGCCGATGACGACGTTCCACCGCATGGCCAGCACGCCGCTGACGATGCACAGGGCGCTGACCAGGTAGAATTTCCGCCGCAGCCACAGCGGGACGGCCGGTTTGAACACCTGCGTCGACCCGAGCAGCAGCAGCGGCAGCGTCGTGCCCAGCAGGACCTGCCCGACGAGCAGCGAATAGAAGAGCTTGCCCGCGGCGAGCTGCTTCAACACGTGGATCGACTCCTCGGCGGAATAGAGGCGGTGGAGCCAGTCGAGGCCCTCGACGCAGGCGTCGAAAAGCAGCGCGTAGAACAGGAACTTGCCCATCTCGTCGGCGCACGCGTCGTCGACGCGCTGGCCGCGCACCCAGGTGAGGAAATAGTACAGGACGACGCACAGCGCGATGCCGGAGACGATCGCGGAGAAAATGAAGATGATCGGCATGAGGACGTTGCCCCACCACGGGTTGGCCTTGACCGAGCCGAAGATGAAACCGACGTAGCCGTGCAGCAGGAAGGCCGACGGGATGCCGATGATCGTGATGGCGTCGCCAATCTTCTCGTCGAGGTGGACGGCGCGCGGCGAGATGTCGTCGACGCCGACCGTCAGCAGCCGGTAGAACCAGCCGCGCCAGCCGGGCACCGCGCGGGACCACACGACAAAGTCGCGCCGGTAGTCGAACCACAGCTCGAGCAGCAGGACCGCCATGATGTACCACGCGTAGACGAAGCCGAACATCGCCATCGGCGACGTGAAGTGCGGCGTCATCATCACCTCGAGGCAGCGCTCGGGGTGGCCGAGGTGCAGCAGGAGCGGCAGCGGGGCGCAGATGAGGAAGGCGAGGGCGGTCAGCAGGGCGAGGCGGTAGGCCGGCGCCAGGGCGTGCACCTTGAACACGCGCACCAGCGAGGCCATGATGAATGCGCCCGCGACGAGGCCGGTGATGTACGGGTAGACGACGATCAGCACGCTCCAGAGGAGGTTCTGCTCGTTCGGGTAGACGTAGCCGTCGATCGGGACGGCGCCGGTCGCGGCATAGGAGGAGAGCCAGGGATGCATGTCAGCGAACCTCCTTGTCCATGTTGGCGTAGCAGACGCGCGGGTCGGTGCCGAGGTGCGGCTTCAGCGTCTGCACCTTGTTCTTGCGGATGAACTCCTGCACCGGGTCGTTTTCCACGGGATGCTTCAGGTCGCCGAAGATGCGCGCCTGGGTCGGGCAGATCTCGACGCAGGCCGGCTTCAGCCCGCGGCTGATGCGGTGGTAGCACAGCGTGCATTTCTCGGCGGTGTGCGTGACGGGATTGAGGAAGCGGCAGCCGTACGGGCAGGCCTGGATGCAGAAGCCGCAGCCGATGCAGTAATGCGGGTCGACGAGCACCGCGCCGTCCGGCGTGTCGAAGGTGGCGCCGACCGGGCACACCTGCACGCAGGGCGAGTGCTCGCAAAGGTTGCAGAGTTTCGGGACGAAGAACGATTTCAGGATCTCCTCGCGCGGCACGAGCGACGGCGGGAAGCCGTCGCGGCCGCCGTTCGGGGAGTCGACGATCACCTCGCCGCGGGCCTGGCCGGAGCCGGGTTTCGGCTTCTTGATGATGTAGCGCTCGATCCAGGTGCGGAAGTAGGTCGAAGCCTCCGGCACGTGGTTCTCGTTCTTGCACGCATCGACGCACAGGCCGCAGCCGATGCAACGGTCAATGTCGAAACACATCAGCCATTTGTGCTGGAACGGGTCGTAGTCCGGCGGCGCCCCCGTGCGCACGAGCGCGTTCTTCACGACGGCCTTGGCCGCCTGGGCGGTGGGACGGGCCATCAGCCAGCCGGCGGCGCCACCGAGGAGGCCGAGGAGGGAGCGGCGGGAAAGGGACCGGCTCATGGCGGTGATTCCTTCGGGTTGTGCGGCAGGTGGCAGTCGAGGCACTTGCCCTCGAAATGGTCCTTCAGGTCGACCTGCTTCTGCGTGGCCGGCCGGCCCGCGTCCTGGCTGTGGCAGCGCAGGCAGCCCAGCGGCGGGAAGCCGGCGAGCTTGACGTCGGGATTCCTCGCGTGGTCGCGGGCGGGCCCATGGCAGGTTTCGCAGGAAATGCGGCGATGTTCGTGCTGGTCACGCTGGGTGAAGACCTCCTCGTGGCACTCGGTGCAGGCCTTGGCGCCGGCGAACACCGGGTCGTGTTGCAGCGCCTCGCCGAGCGCCGCGCCGCGGTAGTGGCCGTATTCCCCGAACGAATCGGGCTTCAGCACCATCCGCATGGCGCCGTAGGAGGCGACGATGCCCAGGGTCAACAGCACCAGCCGGACGACCTGCGGCGGCATCCGAAAGCGGCGCATGGCGGAACGGCCGTCAGGACTTCAGGGAGCGGACGTACTGTACCAGCGCCTTCGCCTCGGCGTCGGAGAGCTCCTCGACGGCCTTCATCAGGGTCTTGCCGTTCTGGTCCTTGCGGCCCTCCTTGATGGCCTTGAGGGCCTCCTCGTCGGTGAACTTGGCCTGCACCGCGGCGGCGGTGTAGTCCGGGATGTGGAGTTTCTTGCCCATCTTGGTGTCGCCCTTGCCATCGGCGCCGTGGCACTTGGCACAGTGTTCTTCCCAGTTGGCTTTGGCGTCGGCGGCAAAGGAGGCGGTGACGACTCCGAGGGACAGCAAGGCGGTCAGCAGCAGGTTCTTTTTCATGGGGTGGTCGGATGGGGAAAAAGGGGAATCCGAATCGGCGGCCAGTATCGGACGAACGCGCCGCGCCGCCTACCGGCGCATTGCTCATCGCTGCGCATTTCTTGACCCGGCCGGACCCGCCCGCTGCGCGCCGGTTGCCGGGGGTGAACGCCCGATTGTCCCCTCGTGCGCGTGGGCCGGGACGGGTCCCGGGCCCCGCCCGCAATCCACGCCCACGGCTGCGCAAGCGTTGCGGAGCGGGCGCGCACGCATTCACGCATAATGCGACCGAGGGAAAATGAAAACACCACTTCCGCTGCGGCTCGCACTCTCCTTGCTGACGCTGACCTGCCTGGCCGGGCGGATGCGGGCGGCGGAGGCGTCCGGCGCCGCGGCCGGGGCGGCGGCGGTCCCGGAGGCGAAGGCGGTCCCGAACCGCGAGTGCCTCGATTGCCACGAGGCGGAATTCAAGCCGCGCAAGAAAGGCGAGGCCCCGCAATGGATCGGCGTGCGGTCCGAGGTCTACGCCCATTCCGCCCACGCCGCGCTCGAGTGCGTCGATTGCCACGACACGATCAAGGAGACGCCGCACCCGGCGAAGCTGCCGCCGGTCGACTGCAAGTCCTGCCACGAGAAGATCGGGCCGAAGCATGCCTTTCACCCGCGCCTCGCCCTGCCGCAGGTGCCGGCGGGCAGGGACACCGCGTGCGGGGAATGCCACGGCGCGCACGACACCGTGGCCGTGAAACAGAAGGAGTTCGCGTTTTTCGACGGCGCCCAGTCGGAATCGTGCGGCCGGTGCCACGAGGCGGCGAAGCGGGATTACCTCGCCTCGGCCCACGGCACGCATGCGGCCGGGGCGGCGCGCGCGACGCCCGACTGCCTCGGTTGCCACGCGCAACGGATCGCCAGCCCCGGACCGGGCCGCCCGGCGGTCGAGCTGAAACTCGCCCAGGCGAAACTTTGCGAGTCCTGCCACGTCGGCAAACCCGAGGTTGCCGGCCAGTCCGTGCTCGGGGCGAAGTTCGTGGCGTCATTCGACCACTCCGTGCACGGGGCCGCGCTGCAGGCGGGCAAGGCCGAGGCCGCCGGCTGCGTCGACTGCCACGGCGCCCACGCCATGAACAAGGCGGCGGTCGCCGGCTCGCGCATCAACCGCCTCCAGATCACCGCCACCTGCGCCAAATGCCACCAGGACCAGGCCAGGGCCTACGGGACGAGCGTCCACGCGGTGGCCTTGCAGAAGGGCAACCTGGATTCCGCCGGCTGCACGAGCTGCCACGGCGAGCATGACATCAAGCGCCACACGGATCCGGCGGCGCCGGTCAACAAGGCCAACCTGGCGCAGCAGGTCTGCGCCGAATGCCACGCCTCGGTCAAGCTGACCCGCCGCTACGGCCTGGCGAGCGACACCTTCAAGACCTTCTCCGACAGCTACCACGGCCTGGCCGTCCGCGGCGGCGCGGTCGTGGTCGTGAACTGCGCGAGCTGCCACGGCGACCACGCCATCAAGGCGCAGGACGACCCGACGTCGACGATCAACAAGGCCAACCTCGCGCAGACCTGCGGCCAGTGCCACCCGGGCGCCAACACGCGCTTCGCCGTCGGCTCGGTGCACGCCAGCGAGGCGCAGCGCGAGACGTCCCCCTGGCTGTACTGGATCGCGAACTTCTACGTCGCCCTCATCATCGTCGTGGTCGGCGGCATGGTGGTCCACAACCTCCTCGATTTCCTCAGGAAGACCCGCCACAAGCTCGCGGTCCAGAAGGGCGAGGCGACCGAACTGCACGTCGCGCACCGGCTCTACCTGCGCATGACGGTGAACGAGCGGTTTCAGCACGCGGTGCTGGTCGTCAGCTTCACGGCGCTCGTGATCACCGGCTTCATGCTGCGCTATCCCGAGGCCTGGTGGGTGGTGGGCATCCGGCATGTCAGCTCGCGGGCCTTCGAGCTGCGGGGACTCGTGCACCGCGTCGCCAGCGTCGTGATGCTCGCGAGCGGCGCCTGGCACGTGCTGTACCTGGCGTTCACGCCGGACGGGCGGAAGCTCTTCCTCGACGTGCTGCCGCGGTGGCGCGACCTGACCGACCCGTGGAAGGTCCTCAAGTTCAACCTCGGCCTCGCGCCGGACAAGCCGGCCTTCGGCCGCTTCAGTTACATCGAGAAGGCCGAGTACTGGGCCATGGCCTGGGGCACCGGGCTGATGACCGTCACCGGCGCAATCCTCTGGTTCGAGAACACCTCGATGGGGACCATCACCAAGCTCGGCTTCGATATCGCGCGGCTGGTGCACTTTTACGAGGCCGTCCTGGCGACGCTTGCGATCATCGTCTGGCACTTCTACTTCGTCGTCTTCAACCCCGACATCTACCCGATGAACCTGGCCTGGCTCACCGGCCGGATGTCCGAGGGCGAGATGATGGAGGAGCACCCGCTGCAGCTCGAGGAGCTGAAGGCCGCCGAGCGGGCGGCGGAAGAGGGCGGCGGCGATCCCGCCGCGCCCAAGGCGGACGAGGGGCCAGGACTGTAGCAGCGGTCATGGAGGCGGGGTGCCTTCACCCCGCGAGAGGCAACGCGCCCATGGCAGATCGCGGGACGAGGGCGTCCCGCCTCCGCCATCCCCCGCAAGATACGCCCACGGGCGGCCAAGGGCTGCGTAGTCCGCTGCGCGTTTTTTGCCGTATACTCGGGGCAAAACATGAAGCACGCATCGCCAGTTAATGTCCGGCCGGCGCGTCGGCTCACGGGATTATTCCTCCTGCTGGCCGGGCTGGCGCTGGGCGCGGACGAGGCGGTGGTCACCGCCCGGCCGAAGGCGGCGAACGAACCCGCGGAGCCGAAGGCCGTCGTCATCGCCGAGACCAAGGCGCCCGTCTCCACCGTGCCCAACAGCGAGTGCATGGATTGCCACGAGGCCGAGTTCAAGCCGCGCAAGAAGGGCGGGACGCCCGAATGGATCGGCGTGCGGCCCGAGGTGTTCGCGAAGTCCGTGCACGGCCGGCTCAATTGCGTCGACTGCCACAACACGATCAAGGAGACGCCGCACGACTCGAAGCTGCCGCCGGCCCAGTGCGCTTCGTGCCACGCCCTCGACGCCGCGCAGTACGCGAAGAGCATCCACGGGCTGAGCCACCAGATGGGCGCGTCCGACGCCGCGTCCTGCGCGAGCTGCCACGGTTCGCACGACATCGTGCCGGTCAAGCAGGCCGACTCGCCCGTCTTCAAGCTCAACCTCCCGGTCACCTGCGGCAAGTGCCACGACAACCCGAAGCTCACGAAGGAATACCGCATCGGCCAGACCGAGGCGGCCGGCCACTACCTCGACAGCATCCACGGCCGCGCCCTGATGAAGATGGGCCTCGTGGTCGCCCCGTCGTGCAACGACTGCCACGGCGTGCACGACATCAAGCGCAGCATCGACAAGGACTCGCATTCCAACCACGCCAACATCGCCGCCACCTGCGGCCAGTGCCACCTCGGCATCGAGAAGATCTACGACGCCAGCGTGCACGGCCAGCTCCTGGCCAAGGGCGACAAGCAGGGCCCGGTGTGCACGGACTGCCACAGCGCCCACGACATCGAGAAGCCGGCCACGGCGCATTTCAAGGCCCTCAGCGATCAGAGCTGCGGCAAGTGCCACGAGGATCGCCTCGAGCATTACCGCGAGACCTACCACGGCAAGGCCATGGCGCTCGGCCGCCCGAACGTCGCGTCCGACGTCGCCGCCTGCTACGACTGCCACGGCCACCACGACGTGTTCCCCGTCAGCGACCCGCGCTCCCACCTCTCGAAGGAGAAGATCATCGGCACGTGCTCGCAGTGCCACAGCGGCGTGAACGCGAAGTTCACCCAGTACCAGCCGCACGCCAACCCGCTGGACAAGGTCAACTACCCGGTTCTGAACAAGGTGTTCCTGTTCATGACGGCGCTGCTGATCGGCACGTTCGGCTTCTTCGGCCTGCACACGATCTTCTGGCTCTTCCGCTCGGTGTACCTCTACCTGACCGACTCGAAGACGTTCCGCGAGGCCGTCATCAAGTCCAACACCGACGACGTCCAGTACACGCGCTTCACGCCCTTCCAGCGCTTCCTGCACATGCTCGTCGTGACGAGCTTCCTGCTGCTGGTCATCACCGGCATGCCGCTGAAGTTCTACTACACCGACTGGGCCAAGGTGATCTTCAACCTCTTCGGCGGCGCCGGCGTGGCGCGTTCGCTGCACCACTTCGGCGCGATCGTGACCTTCACCTATTTCGGCCTGCACCTCGGCGAGCTGGTGACTTCGTTCTGGGCGAACCGGAAGGCGATCCGCAACCCGGCGACGGGCCGGCTCGAATTCAAGCGGATCTTCGGCGCCGCGTTCGGGCCCGACTCGATGGTGCCGTCGTTCCAGGACCTGCGCGACTTCGTCGACCACCAGAAATGGTTCTTCGGGAAGGGCCCGCGGCCGCAGTTCGACCGCTGGACCTACTGGGAGCGCTTCGACTACTTCGCGGTGTTCTGGGGCGTCTTCATGATCGGCGTGTCCGGCATGATCCTGTGGTTCCCGAAGTTCTTCTCCCTGTTCCTGCCGGGCTGGATGATCAACATCGCCCAGGTCATCCACTCGGACGAGGCGCTGCTGGCCGCCGGCTTCATCTTCACCTTCCACTTCTTCAACACGCATTTCCGCATCGAGAAGTTCCCGATGGACACGGTCATCTTCTCGGGCCGGATCTCGCAGACGGAGATGATCCACGAGCGGAAGCGCTGGTACGACCGCCTGGTCGCCGCCGGCCGGCTGCAGGACTACGCCGTGAAGGACGAATGGGAGGGCCGCAAGAAGGTCGCACGCGGCATCGGCTTCCTCTTCTTCGGCACCGGCCTCGTGCTCCTCGTGCTCATCGTCTATGCGATGATCTCGCGGCTCGGGCATTAGGCCGCCCGCGGCAAATCCCAAACGCCAAGACGCCAAGCGCCAAACATGACCGCGCCAGTGCGGAAAGGCCGGATTCCAAAACTCCAAGCGCCAAACCAACCGCCAACGCCCATGAATACCTCCAGCCGCAATCAGCGGAGCTTTGTTTGGGTTACGGCCTGCGGTTTCTTTGGCTTTTTTCCTCGGGCTTTCCCGGGCGTTTGGCGTTTGGAGTTTTGAGATTTTATCCCCGGTGCTCGACTCCACCCTCATCGACTCGCTGCTCATCCGGCTCTTCCGGTTCCGGACGCGCGGCTTCATGAAGATGGCGGAGGCCGACGGCCGGGTGCCGCCGGTGCCGGCGGGCGGTGCGCACCTCTACGTGCACATTCCCTTCTGCGAGGTGCTGTGCCCATTCTGCTCGTTCCATCGCGTGCAGCACCACCACGCCCCGGCGCGGCGTTACTTCGCCTCGCTGCGCGACGAAATCCGCCTCTACCACGCCGCGGGCCACCGGTTCACCGGCGTTTATTTCGGCGGCGGGACGCCGACCTGCGAGCCCGACGAACTGGCGGCGACGATCGCGCTCGTGCGCGAGCTGTTCGGCCTCACGGACATTTCCGTCGAGACGAACCCGAAGGACCTCCAGCCCGAACTGCTGGCGCAGCTGCGCGACGCGGGCGTCACGCGGCTGTCGGTCGGGGTGCAGAGCTTCGACGACCAGCTCCTGCGCGAGATGGACCGTTACGGGAAGTACGGCAGCGGCGCGGAAACGGCGGAACGAATCCGGCTGGCGGCGCCCTACTTCCCGACGCTGAATGTTGACCTGATTTTCAACCAGCCGCACCAGACGCTGGAGTCGCTGCGGCGCGACTTGGAGATCTTCCGCTCGCTTGGCGCCAACCAGGTGTCGATGTATCCGCTGATGACCTCGCCGACGGTGCTCCGGCGCATGGAGCGCAGCATGGGGCGGCCCGACCAGCGCCGCCTGCGCCGTTTTTACCAGGAGGTCCTGCAGGAACTTGCGCCGGACTTCGTGCCGACCTCCGCCTGGTGTTTCACGCGGGCGGGGCAGGGCAGCGACGAGTATCTCGTCGCGAGCGAGAACTACGTCGGCGTCGGCAGCGGCGCCTTCAGCTACCTCGACGGCACGCTCTACGCGACCTCCTTCTCGCTGCAGGCCTACAACGAACGCATCGCCGAGGGCCTGACGGGCATCACCACCAGCCACCGGCTCGGCGACACGGACCGGATGCGCTACACCCTGCTGGTAAAAATGTTTGGCCTCGGGCTCGACCGCGCCTGGGCGCGGGCGCGCCACGGGCGGAAGTTCTTCCGCAAGCTCTGGGGCGAGCTCCGCACGATGGAAGTGCTCGGCGCCGCGGTGCCTGACGCGCACGGCTGGCGGCTGACACCCCGCGGCATGTTCTGGCTGATGCTGATGATGTCGGAGTTCTTCGAGTCGGTGAACACGTATCGCGACGCCATGCGCGCGCACGTGAAGGAGGAACTCGACCGTTACGCCGCGCCGTGCCCGGCGCTGGTCGAGGACGCCGTCCGCCAGCCGGTGTTCAACTGAGCGTGGCTAGGTGCTGGTGGAGGGCCGGTCTCCTGACCGGCCTTGATCGTTGACAAGGTCTGGGACGCGGTCGGCCGGGAGGCCGACCCTCCGAATCCGGATCGTACCGGTGGGAGGCCTGCAATTGAGTCACAGAATGGTCATCCTCGGCGTGGCCGGATCGCCGTGGTGTCGCAGCGACATGAGCCAATGGAGCGCGTTGGCCAGCGTTCGCGCCAGGGCGAGGACCCACCCGGCGGCGTAGGGCAGGATCAACAAACCCCACCACAGCGAACGGCCGCTGTCGCCGCCGAAGCCGCCGAAAGCACTCAGCTCCCAGAGTTGCAGGACGCCGAAGCAGATGAGGATCGACAGCCACATCCATTCGCGCCCGAGTTTCGGATCCTCCCGGCCGAGCCGGGTGCCGAGGGCGACCAACACGCTGCCCGGCGCGATCGCGAGCGAGCCTTCCATGGGATCGAGCGAACCAACCACGATGAGAACCGAACCGACCACCTTGAGGATGCGGGGCCACTTGTTCATGGCGTGATTGTAACGCGCGACGAGCGGTAGTGGCTACGCGTGGGTTGCCGGTAGGCGGAGTACTTTGTTTAACCACCAAGAACCCGAAGCTCCCGAAGAAATTCGTCGCACAGGAGGCCGCAGAGGAAGCAGAGGTTGGGCTGGGATTCTCTGTTATCTCTGCTTCCTCCTGTGAAAATGGGTTCTCTCTTCGTGCCCTTCGTGTCCTTCGTGGTGCACAAGAGGCCCCAAACACCCCGCCAAGAAATGCGCAAAGGCTGGCAGCCGGTGCGCATTGTTTCGGCTCGGGGTCGGGCGGGCGTTCTTGTTTAATGCCGGCATGTCCGAACCCGGGCCCACGTCCGCCGGTTTCACCACCTGCCCGGTGCCGCTGCCGCACCGCACCGAGATCACCGTCGGCCACGGCGGTGGCGGCCGGTTGACCCAGGACCTGATCGACCACGTGTTCCGGCCGGCTTTCGCCAACGCCGGCCTTGATGCCCAGCACGACGGCGCGCTGCTCTCGCTCCCCGGGGGCGGCCGGCTGGCGTTCACGACGGATTCGCACGTGGTCAGCCCGCTGTTCTTTCCCGGGGGTGACATCGGCAAGCTCGCGGTCAACGGCACGGTCAACGACCTCGCCATGTGTGGTTCGCGCCCGCTGTGGCTGAGCGCCGGCTTTGTGCTCGAGGAGGGATTCGCCGTGGCGACGCTGGAGAAGGTCGTGGCCTCGATGCGCGCCGCGGCCGAGGCCGCCGGCGTGAAGATCGTCACGGGCGACACCAAGGTCGTCGAGCGCGGCAAGGGCGATGGCCTGTACGTGACGACGTCCGGCATCGGCGTCATCGAGACCAAGTTGACCGTGGCGCCCGCGAGCATCCGGCCGGGCGATGCAGTCATCCTCAGCGGCGACGTCGGCCGGCACGGCATGGCGATCATGGCCACGCGGGCCGGGCTGACCTTCGAAAGCGCGATCGAGAGCGATTGCGCGCCGCTGGTCGCGCCAGTGCAGGCGCTGCTCGCGGCCGGGCTGGAGGTGCATTGCCTGCGCGACCTCACGCGCGGCGGGCTGGCCACGGCGCTGGTCGAGCTGGCGGAGACGGCCAAAGTGGCGATCGCGATCGACGCCGCCAGGGTGCCGGTCACGGAGCTGGTGCAGGGTGCATGCGAAATTCTCGGCTTGGATCCCTTCTATGTGGCCAACGAAGGCCGGTTCGTGTGCCTGCTGCCGCAGGCCCAGGCGGACCGGGCGCTCGAAATCCTGGCGCAGACGGCGCCGGGTGGCGCCCCGGCGTTGATCGGCGCGGTGCAGGTCGGGCCGGCCGGGCAGGTGACGCAGCGCAGCGTGATCGGCGCCGAGCGGATGGTCGACCGCCTCAGCGGCGAGCAGCTGCCGCGAATCTGCTGAGCGCGACTGGAGGCGGGGTGCCCTCAC
>DASZXO010000060.1:0-1537 GCA_035545835.1 Lacunisphaera sp. | reverse complement strand
GCCGATTTCGTCTCCGCGCTGGCAAGGGCAACGAGTGCGACCGCGACAATCCAGGCGGTCAGCGGCGAGGATATGACATTCAGGCTGAGCGTAAACGGTCTTGCTGAAGCCATCGACGCTGTAAAAGCGCCGACGGCCAGCTGAGCGCGGGCGGCGGCCTGGCCGGTCCGGATCGGTCCGGCCGCCGCCCTGCAGCAGCCTTACTTTTGCCGCCCGCATCGCGGGTAATGCCCTCGGCTTCCGGGAGGCGGCAATGCACATCGCAGAGATCAACGTCGGGCGGCTGCTCTACCCAGCCGACGATCCGCGGGTGGCGGAGTTCATCAATAATCTCGACGCCATCAATGCGTTGGCCGAAGCTAGCCCCGGATTCCTGTGGCGGCTGACGGATGAAGGCAGCAACAATGCCACCAGCATCTCGGCGTATGAGGATCCGACCGTCCTGGTAAACATGTCGGTGTGGGAGACACCTGAGGCGCTCCACGAGTACGTCTACAAGACGATGCACCGTCGCTTCCTTCAGCGGCGCAAGGAATGGTTCCAGCTCTTTGGCGCGCAATACGTGGCCCTATGGTGGGTCGAAGAAGGCCACATTCCGACGGTGAACGAGGGGCAGCGGCGGCTGGCGCATCTCCAGAGGTTTGGCCCGACCGCGCATGCCTTCACCTTCCGGGTCTTGTTCCCGCCGTCCGTGGCCGGTCCCGGTGGCGACGTGGGCGATGGCCGGGCGGCGCCGGAGGCGTATCGGATCTGCGGCTAGGCGGCGGCCGTTCGGCCGAATTTCGCCTGAAATTCGCGGCGCAGGATCGCGTCGACTTCATCCATCGAGACGGTGACGCCGAGGTCGGCGAGGCTGGTGACGCCTTCCGTCCGTATGCCGCAGGGCACGATGCCCGAGAAATGCTCGAGCACGGGATCGACGTTGAGCGCGATGCCGTGGAACGTGATCCAGTGGCGGATGCGGATGCCGATGGCGGCGATCTTGTCGGCGCGGCCTTCGCCCTTGTCGGGGCGGGGGACCCAGATGCCGACGGCGCCCGGCCGTTTTCCGGCGGAAACGTTGAATTCGGCGAGCGTGGCGATCAGCCAGTCCTCGAGCGCCTCGACGTAAGCGCGCACGTCCGGACAGCGGGCGGACAGGTCCAGCATGACGTAAGCCACGCGCTGGCCGGGGCCGTGGTAGGTGTACTGGCCGCCGCGGCCGGCCGGGAAAACCGGGAAGCGGTCGGGATCGAGCAAATCGCCAGGCTTTGCGCTGGTTCCGGCGGTGTAGAGCGGGGGATGCTCGACCAGCCAGACCTGCTCCGGCGCCGTGCCCGCCCGTATGGCCGCGACGCGCTGTTCCATGTGCTCGATGGCGTCCGGATAGCGGACCGGACTAGAGGCAGTCCGCCACTCGACCGGCAGACGGTCGCCGGCGGCTGTGAAATCCGGAACAAGGCGGCTGACGTTGGTGTTCATGGAGGCGTTACAAGGCCGACAGACCGGCATGATATGGTCCATAAAGCCGGCCAGCGCCAGCGGGAGGCCGCCATGA
>DASZXO010000059.1:0-10302 GCA_035545835.1 Lacunisphaera sp. | reverse complement strand
GTGGATGACCGAGCCCGCGCCGAGGAAGAGCAGGGCCTTGAAGAAGGCGTGCGTGAGCAGGTGGAAGATGGCGGCCGTCCACGAGCCGACGCCGAGGGCGAGCATCATGTAGCCGAGCTGCGAGACGGTGGAGTAGGCGAGGACGCGCTTGATGTCGTTCTGCCCGACGGCGATCAGGGCGCCGACGAGCGCGGTGATGGCGCCGACGAAGGCGACGACGGTCAGGGCGTGCAGCGGCACGTTTTCCAGGTGTTGGTCGGCCGACATCAGCGGGAAGACCCGTGCGATGAGGAACACGCCGGCGGCGACCATCGTCGCCGCATGGATCAGGGCGGAAACCGGCGTCGGGCCTTCCATGGCGTCAGGCAGCCAGACGTGCAGCGGCACCTGGCCGGACTTGCCGCAGGCGCCGCAGAAGATGAGCAGGCCGATGGCGGTCGAGACGGCGAGGCCGCAGGAGAGCGTCTGGCCGGCGAGGGAGGTCAGTGCCGTCGCCTCAAGGATGCCGTGGCCGCCGTCGAAAAACAGCGAAGTGCCGGTCGAATCATAGAGCCAGAGCAGGCCGAGCAGCAGGCCGAGGTCGCCGATGCGCGTCGTGATGAAAGCCTTCTTCGCGGCGGCGGCGGCGGACGGCTTGTGGAACCAGAACCCGATGAGCAGGTACGAGGCGAGGCCGACGAGCTCCCACGAGATGAAGAGCAGCAGGAGGCTGTTGGCGACGACGAGCCCGAGCATCGCGGCGGCGAACAGGCTGAGGAACGTGAAGAACTGCTTGGCGTTCGGATCCTCGTGCATGTAGCCGAGGCTGAAGACGAAGATCAGCAGGCCGACGAAAGTGACCATCACGGCCATGAACGCGGTCAGCGGATCGTTGAGGAAACCGAGCCGCAGTGTCGTCGTGCCCAGGTCGAACCAGGAGAAATTCGCGGCTTGATGGACGGCCGGGTCGGCCAGTGCTCCGCCGAGCGCGAGGCAGGCGAGGACGAAGGACACGGCCATGGCGGCGATCGCCGCGCCCGCGGCGAGCGAGCGGCCCGACTTTGGCGTCAAGGCGCCGATGCCGGCCGCGACGAGCGGCAGGGTCGGGATGAGCCAGAGACTGGAGGCGGAGAGAGTCATCTATTGACCACGGATTTCACGGATGGGGACGGATGAACACACCTCGCCCTGTTGGGCACCCCTCTTGATAGAGGGGACTTCGGCCACGCAGGATTGGGTCCCCTCTAGCAAGAGGGGTGGCGCGAAGCGATGGGGTGTGTGGGCTTGAGGTTTCATAGACCAACCACAGATGCACACAGATGGGCACAGATACCGGCCCGAACCGACCAACCACGAATGGACACGAATCGACACGAATGACCCTGAGCTGAACCAGGCAGCCCATATTCGTGTTCATTAGTGTGCATTCGTGGTTGAGAAAATTTCATCTGGATGAATCGAGGTTCAGCCGTGGTTGGGAAGAATTCATCTGTGGTCAAAAACTCAGCCCTTCAATTGACTCGCCTCCTGCAGCCGAATGCTCTTTTGGTGGCGGTAGATCGCGATGATGAGCGCGATGCCGACGGCGGCCTCGGCCGCGGCGACCGCGATCGAGAACAGCACGAAGATCACGCCGTCGACCGGCGCGCGCCCGGGATGGAAGCGCCAGAAAGCGATGAAGTTCAGGTTGGCCGCGTTCAGCATCAGCTCGATGCCGAGGAGCACGAGGATCGTGTTGCTGCGCGCCAGCGCGCCCGCCAGCCCGATGCAAAAGAGGCCGGACGAAATCAGGAGGCAGATCTGCAGCGGCGTCATGGCTGGTCCTCCGGGGAATCCGGCGCGGACGGAATCCGCGCCCTACCTTCCGAATCCGTCGCCGCGAGGATCGTCGCGCCGAGCAGGGCGACGGTCAGGATGACGCCGATGATGAGCAGCGCGCCGCCGTGTTGCCGCATGAGCGTCAGGCCGAGGGTCTTCACGCTGACGCTGGGGGCGGTCTCGGCCGCCTCGGGCAGGTCGGAGGAGAACACGGCGGCCGAAAGCACCGCGAACAGGCAGGTGCCGACGATGACGCCGCTGATGCCCCGTGAGCGCGACGCCGGTTCAACCAGGAAGCCGGTCACGCGATCCTGGCGCGTCAGCAGGACCGCGAAGAGCACCACCATCGAAATCGCGCCGACGTAAACCAGGACCTGGGCGAAGGCGACGAACTCGGCCCCGGCCCACAGGTAGAACGCCGCCACGCCCGCCCAGCTCGCGACCAGCAGCAGCGCGGAGTGGATCAGGTTGCGCCGCAGCAGCGCCGCGACGGCGGAGCCGAGCATCACGAGGCCGATGACGATGAGGGCGGCGGTCATCAGAAGGGCCAATTTCGGACCGCGGATTGCGGATTTCCGATTGAGAGGCGCGAGGCGGGAGCGAGCTCGCTCGCGCTGACGGAGGAATGGGAGCTTTCGACGCTCGACCCTCGACATTCGACGGTTTGCTGCAGCGTCTTCATTCAGCGTAACGGTAGGTGCGCGGGGCCAGCCCGGTGGAGAGCGTGCGGCCCAGCAGGAGGAACGGCCCGGCGATGATGGCGGCCGAGACCGCCCAGCGCACGAGCTGCAGCGGGCCGGCCCAGGGCGCGGTGAGCGCCCAGAACATGGCGTTGCCGAGGTTGATCAGCGCCAGCGGCACGAGGAATTTCCAGGACAGCCGCGTGAGCTGGTCGATGCGCAGGCGGAGCAGCGTGCCGCGGACCCAGATGAAGAAGACGATCATCGCGATCAGCTTGGCCATGAACCAGAGCCAGGACGGGATGAACTGCAGGAAGGCGCACGGCGCCTGCCAGCCGCCGAGGAAGACCGTGACGCCGAGGCCGCTGAGGGCCGTCAGCCCGAGGTACTCGGCCATGAAGAAGAGCGCGTACTTGAAGCCGGAGTATTCGGTCAGGTGGCCGGCGATGATCTCGCTCTCGGCCTCGGGCAGGTCGAAGGGCGAGCGGTTGGACTCGGCCAGGGCGGCGACGAGAAAGATCAGGAACGACGCCGCGCCCCACGGCGTGAAAACGAACCAGTGCGGCAGCACGCCGAAGGTCCAGAAGCCCTGCACCTCGGCGATCCGCACGGTGGAGAGCGTGCCGGCGACGAGCACCACGGGCACGACGGAGAGGATCAGCGGCAGCTCGTAGCTGATGAGCTGGGCCAGCGCGCGCATGGCGGCGAGCAGCGAGTACTTGTTGTGGCTCGACCAGCCGGCGATGAAGATCGCCAGCTCGGTGGCGGCGCCGGCGGCGAAGAAGTAGAGGATGGCGGCATCGAGCTCGACCGGGATGATCGAGCGGCCGAACGGCAGCACGGCGAAGCCCATGAGCGAGAACCCGGTGACGATGACAGGCGCCAGGTAGTGCAGCACCTTGTCGGCGGCGGTGGGAACGATGTCCTCCTTGGTCAGAGCCTTGACGGCATCGGCGAACGGCTGGGTCAGGCCCCAGAGCCGCGGGCCGCCCTTCCACCACGGCAGGCCGGCGCGATTGGGTCCGAGCCGGTTCTGCAGGCGCGCGAGCAGCTTGCGCTCGGCGATGGTGGTGAAGGCGAAGAACGTGCCGAAGACGGCGAGCACGGCGACGACCGTGATCAGGTGATGCGCCAGCCATTGCAGCGGGCCGGCCGGGAGGAAGTGCACGAGCCAGTCGCGCAGCTCCAGCGGGGCGCGTTCGAGGAAGGCGTTGGCGGCCGCGGCGTTCATGAGCGTAGGGCTGCCGCTGGCCGGCAGGCCGTGCCTCGGATCAATCCTGGCCCGGCGACAAACGCCGGCCCTACAGACGCGACACGGGCATTATCGCTCATGCGCTCGGCGGCGGCTTCGAAGCCGGCGCCGCGGGCGCGCTGGCTGGGTTGGCAGGTGTCGCTGGTTTCGGGGCGGCCGCCTTCGCGGCCGCCGCGGCAGCAGCGGCAGCAGCGGCGGCTTTGGCCTTTTCCTCGGCGGCCTTGCGGTCGGCGGCGAGGCGGGAGTCGACCTCGGCGGCCTCGACCGGGTGGATCTGGTGGTAGTACGTGTTTGGCTTCGCGAGCTCCTCGCGGTTGAGGAACAGGCCGTTGAAGCGGTCGGTTGCGGCGATCTCGAAGTGCTTGTCCATCTTGATCGCGTCGAAGGGGCAGACTTCGACGCAGATCTGGCAGCTCATGCAGACGGAGGTGTCGATGCCGAACACCGCCGGGTAGAACTGCTGCTTGCCAGCGGCGTCGGGCTTCTTGTCCTTGCTCTTCTCAATGATGATGCACTGCGGCGGGCACTCCTTCTCGCAGATCTGGCAGGCGACGCAGCGCAGCGTGCCCATCGGGTCGTCAGCGCTCTCGCTGACGAGGAACGGGAAGTTGCGGTAGTTTTCCGGGATGGCGGAGGGCTGCTCGGGGTACTCGACCGTGACCATCCGCGCGGGGTCGTGGTAGCTCCCCACGAAATTCTTCGCGGTGACGACGAGGCCTTTGATTATTCCTGAACCAAGCATGTTATTTAGCCACGGATCACACGGACGTTTGGAGATACGAGGGACGGAATGGAGGGCACAGCTCCGGCTGCGCCGCGGCCGGGCAGAAGCCCGGCCCTCCACGAGAATCTGGATTCATCCGTGTTCATCCGTGAAATCCGTGGTCAAAATAGCTCACCGGTCGACCTCCCCGAGGACGATGTCGATGCTGCCGAGGATGACGACCGCGTCGGCCACGGTGTGGCCGAGGCACATTTCCTCGAGCAGCGTGAGGTTGATGAGGGACGGCGGGCGCACCCGGTAGCGGTACGGATTCGGGCTGCCGTCGGAGATGAGGTAGAAGCCGAGTTCGCCCTTCGGGCCCTCGATGCGGCCGTAAGCCTCGCCGGGCTTCGGGCGGAAGCCACGGACCTTGGCCTTCGGATCCATGATCGGGCCGGGCGGCAAGTCCTTGAACGCCTGTTGGAGGATCTTCACCGACTCGCGCATTTCGAGGATGCGCATCATGTACCGGTCGTAGGTGTCGCCCTGCGCGCCGAGCGGGACGCGGAAGTCGAAACGCGGGTAGAAGCCGTAGGCGTCGACCTTGCGGACATCGTAGTCGACGCCGCAGGCGCGGAGGACGGGGCCGGTGATGCCGGCATTGACGGCGTGCGCCGGGTCGAGGCGGCCGACGCCCTGGGTGCGCGCGAGCATGATCTCGTTGCCCGTGAGCAGGCGCTCGTACTCGTCGAGGAAGCGCGGGAAGTTGTCGACCAGCGCCTTCACCTGGGCCAGCCACTCGGGCGTCGGGTCGACGCGGCAGCCGCCGAAGCGCTGGTAGTTGCACATCATGCGCGAGCCGCTGAGGGATTCGAAAAGGTCGAGGATCTTCTCGCGCTCGCGGAAGGCGTAGAGCAGCGGGGTGAACGACGTGCCGAGGTCGTTGAACAGGAAGCCGACGAGGCACGAGTGGTTCACGAGGCGCGTGAGCTCGGCCAGGATGACGCGCAGGTACTGGGCGCGGTCGGGCACGGGCTGGCCGGCGAGCTTCTCGACCGCGAGCGCGTAGGCCCAGTTGGTCGACATCGAGCACAGGTAGTCGAGCCGGTCGGTGTACGGCATCGACGCCAGGTAGCTCGTGTTCTCGGCGATTTTCTCGTGGTTGCGGTGCAGGTAGCCGAAGACGGGCTTCAGCTTCACGATCTGCTCGCCGTCGAGCGTCACGATCATGCGGAAGACGCCGTGGGTCGACGGGTGCTGCGGTCCCATCGAGATCTCGAGCAGGTCGCCGTGGAACTGGTCGTGCACGGCGCGGACGGACGGGCCGGGCGGCGCGGCAAAAGGCTGCGCAGGGCTGAGGGCTGAAAGCGGAGTGCTCATGGTGCCCCCTCCTTCGCTGAAGCCACGGAGGGTCCGTCCGTGGGCTTGGCCGACGGCGGAGCTAGGTGCGTCTTGTACTTGTCAAGGACGGCGCCGTGGGCGGTGGGCTCCCACTCGTAATCGTCGGGCTCGACGTAGTCCTTGCGCATCGGGTGGTCCTTGAAGCCGTCCCACATCAGCAGGCGGCGGAGGTCCGGGTGGCGCGTGAAGACGATGCCGTAGAGGTCATAGATCTCGCGCTCCTGGAAGTCGCACGAGCGCCAGATCGGTGTCAGCGACGGCAGCTCGACGTGGTCGGTGCGGTTGGCCGTGCGCAGCCGGATGACGACCGGGCCGTGCTTCAAGGCCATCGAGTAGAGATGGTAGACCGCCTCGAGGCAGCCCGGCTGGAGCCGCTTGGTCTTTTGCTCGATGATCTTTGGCTGGCCGCTGGCGGGGTCGGGCACGGTGGTCTTGGTGATGTCGACGACCTCCTTGTCGGGCCAGTCGACGCCCGTGACGTTTGAGCAGTAGTCGAGGCGCAGGGTGGACTCGTCGCGGAGAAAGAGGGCGATGTCGTGCGCGTGGGCGGCATCGAGCAGCAGCGAATGCTCGGCGGCCGGGCCGGGATTCGTGACGACCTCGACGCGCGCCGCGGGGAAGCGGGCGACGAGGCGGTCGCGGAGCTGTTCGACAGTGTCCATTTACGAAATCACAAGCGACACACCCCGCCCTGACGGGCACCGCCCTTCGCCGAGGCTACGGACGGCAGGCCCCTCTTGGTAGAGGGGACGCAACCCTTCGCGACCGAAGTCCCCTCTAGCAAGAGGGGTGGCGCGAAGCGATGGGGTGTGTACTGGGGTCATTGGCGTTTGCAGATTGGCGTTTTGAGATTTTCCACGGCATCAGCCATGGGGCGGCGCGGAGGGTGGTTCCCAGACGCCGGTGTTCTTCGGCGGGACGAGGTCGTGCGCGCCGTACTCGGGCACGGGGAACTCGCTCTCGTGCTCGGGCCGCGTGTGACGCGCGGTGGCCGGGCCGGCGAGACGCTCGGCCTTGATCTGTTCCTGGAGTTTCATCAGCCCGTGCAGGAGCGCCTCGGGCCGCGGCGGGCAGCCGGGGATGTAGATGTCGACCGGGATGTAGCGGTCGATGCCCTTGAGGACGTTGTAGCCCTGCTTGAACGGGCCGCCGGAGATGGCGCAGGCGCCCATGGCGATGCAATATTTTGGCTCGGGCATCTGGTTCCAGAGGCGGACGACCTGCGGGGCCATCTTCTTGGTGACGGTGCCGGAGACGATCATGAGGTCGGCCTGGCGCGGGGAGGGACGGAAGATCTCGGCGCCGAAGCGGGCGATGTCGAAGCGCGCCGTCGCGGCGGCGATCATCTCGATGGCGCAGCAGGCGAGGCCGAACTGGAGCGGCCAGATGGAATTCGAGCGGCCCCAGTTGTAGAGTTCCTCGAGGCTGGTCAGGAGGATGCCGTGGCGGCGCAGTTCCTCGCGCTCGGCGTCGGTGATATTCCCCGCGGCGGGGAATGGTACCGGTTTCGTGGTGGTCGCGTCGCTCATTTCCACTCGAGGTAACCGCGGTGCCAGGCCCAGACGAGGCCCTCGGCGAGCAGGAGGATGAACACCAGCATGGCGGCGAGGGCGCCGGTGGAGAGGCCGGTGAAGGCGACGGCGAAGGGCAGGAGGAAGAGGATCTCGACGTCGAAGATCAGGAAGAGGATCGCGTACAGGTAATAGTGGGCCTTGAACTGGATCCACGAGTCGCCGGACGGGGCGAGGCCGCACTCATAGGTGGCGTTCTTGCGCGGGCCGGGCTTGGGCGCCTGGTAAAATTTCACCCACAGCGCGGCGACCCCCAGCATGATCAGGGGGAACGCGATCGCCACGGCGAGGAAGAGGGCCAGGAACGCGTAGGGGTGACTTTGCATGCGTGGAGACGACTCGGAATTTCACGCTACCGGTCGGGGCTTTTCACACAATCGCGAACCCGGTGAGTTTTTTGGCAGAAGCTGCGCATCCCTTGCCATGTGATGCGAAAGACTTATCGCGGGGTGTGGCCGCGGCAGCGCCGGTTGGGGCATGCAAAATCATCAGGCGGCGCCGGCCGGAAAGGCAAGTCTCTGCCGGCGAGCGACTCGGAAATCCTTCGTCTCCTTGTCGCGCCCAAGACCAGCTGCGCTGGCAAACAAAAAGCCGCTGGTTCGGCGACCTTTTGTGGGTGGCGTCCCCACGGGGATTCGAACCCCGGTTCTCACCGTGAAAGGGTGGTGTCCTAACCGGGCTAGACGATGGGGACCCAGCACGGAGTGGGGCAAGCTACGACCTGAGAGAGGTCGCGCAAGGCTTTTTCCGTAGGCCCCACAAGGCGAGGCGGCTGGCCCTCGGGGCCGACCCCGGCTGCCTCAAGCGCCGGCCTTCCGGGCGAGGGCCGAGGGGCGAAGCCCGGGCTTGCGGGCGGCGCGGGAAGGCGTCTGGCTGACTGGTTCCTGCCATGAAACTCATCGATCTGAACCGCCAGGGCGGCATCGGCGCCAACTGCCTTCTCCTGATGATCGGAGACCTGAACATCCTGGTGGACTGCGGCCTGAACCCGAAGACGCCGGGTGTCGACGCCTTGCCGGACCTGTCGCTGCTGCGCGACATCGAACTCGACCTGATCATCGTCACGCACTGCCACCTCGACCACATCGGCGGCTTGCCGGTGGTGATGCGCCAGCATCCGAAGACACCCGTGCTGCTGACCCAGTCGAGCCGGATCCTGATCGAGAAGATGCTGCACAATTCCGCCAACGTGATGCAGAAGCAAAAGGAGGAGGACGGCGTCCAGGGCTATCCGCTGTTCACCCACCATGAGATCGAGCAACTCGTCGGCCGCTTCCACGGGCTGCCCTTCAAGAAGGTCAAAAAGATCAAGGGCCGGCGCGGCGAAATCGAATTGATGTTCCATCCCTCGGGGCACGTCGCGGGCGCCACCGCGGTGGAAATCCACCACGGCCTGCGCAAGATCTTCCTCACGGGCGACGTGTTGTTCGATGACCTGCGCACGCTGAAAGGCGCGCATTTTCCGATCGGCCACTTTGACACGCTCATCATTGAAACGACCCGCGGCATGACCGAGCGTGCCTTTGGCAAGGAGCGCGTGCACGAGATCGCCCGGCTGATGGCTTCGATCAACGCCACGATCGCCCGGGGCGGCTCGTTCCTGCTGCCGGTGTTCGCGCTGGGCCGGATGCAGGAACTGCTGGCGGTGTTTCACGACGCGCGGCGCTTCGGCCGGCTGATCGACTGCCCGATCTACGCGGGCGGCCTGGGCATCGGGTTGTCCGAGCTGTTCGACGAGATGGCGCGCAAGACCCGGGACATCCAGTTCGACCGCCGCATCCTGCACGATCTCCGCCTGCGCCAGCTGCCGAGGAAAATCCCGCCCGGGCGGGAACCGCACCAGAAGGGACTCTACCTCGTGAGTTCGGGCATGCTCGTGGAAAAAACGCCCAGCTACGCCCTGGCCTCCGGCTTGCTGGGCCACGCGCGCAACACAATCGGGTTCGTCGGCTACTGCGATCCGGACACTCCCGGCGGGAAGCTCCTGGCGGCGAAACCCGGCTCGAGCTTTTTGTTTTCCGCCCTCGACGTCAGGACCAAGGTCAGGGCCCGGATCGATCGCTTCGAACTCAGCGGCCATGCGGAGCGCGGCGAACTCCTCGAGTTCGCCGTGCAGACGAAGGCGCGCAGCATCGTGCTGACGCACGGGGATCCCGGAGCGCGGGATTGGTTCAAGGCGCGGCTCGCCGACCAGCTCCCGAAGGCTCGGGTCGTCGACCCCATACCCTTGCGGCTGTACGAGGTCTGAGGGTTGAACCCGGCTGAAGGGCTGGCCACCCCCACGTTTGGGAGTGGAGGGCCGGTCTCCTGACCGGCCGGATGGGCGCGATACGGTCGGCCGGGAGGCCGACCCTCCAACAATTCTTGTCACGACCGATGGCGATACGGTTTCGCCTCGGGAGTGGAGAGCCGGTCTCCTGACCGGCCGGATTGGCGGAGTACGGTCGGCCGGGAGGCCGACCCTCCACGCGAATCGAGCCCGCGCAGAGTGCGGGCTCCACCGAAATTATGACGCGAGCGGGTTTAAAGGTTGAAGGAGCGACCGCTCCAAATCTCTTATCTACCACGATGCCACGCCGCCCGATGCTACCCCGAATCCGACTGTATTTGCTCCTGGCGCTGGGCACCGGCGCGACCTTGTTCGGCGCCGATGTGGCCGTGCAGGTGAACGACAAGAACTACCTCGAGGCCCAGGGCTTCAGCGTGTTCCTGTACGACAGCACGTACCACCCGGTCTTCGTCGACCAGAAGAACACGGCCATGGAGATGATCCTCCACGGGCAGCGCATCGCCACGAACGGCGACGTGCGCCTGATGCCGACGCCCGAGCAGTGGGACCTCGTCGCCACCCTCAAGGGCCGCCAGGCCGACAAAGCCCACAACCGGCTCACCGCCAGC
>DASZXO010000058.1:0-41677 GCA_035545835.1 Lacunisphaera sp. | reverse complement strand
TACCGGGATGCCAGCGAAAGACGGCGGTCGAACTCACACCGTAGCGGCATGGGCCGACGCCAACGCAATCCTCGATCTGCCAGCCGACACGCGGGCGAAGAAGTTCGGGGTATAGCCATGAGTCGTCCAGTACGATCATGCCGCCCGGCTTAAGCTGGCGGACCGCGAGGGAAAAAGCATGCGGCCGAAGCGCTCCTCCGAGTCCACCGGTTTCAAAGGCGCAAAATGAATCGACAAGGATCAGGTCCCAGTGCTCCTGCAAGATTGGCCGAAAAAAGGAGTGGTCTGCATAGTCGGCACCGACGCCGTTCCCCATCGGCTCAAGGAGGCACGTGAGGTTATTGTAGTGCCGTTGCCGGGCCAATTCCGTGACGGTTGCATGCCATTCCGGATGCGACTCGACGCACGTGACCTGACCGGCATGGCGCGCAAAGAAAAACGTTGAACCGCCGCTGCCGAATTCAAACACCCGGCTGTCCCGGTCAAGGTGCCGCTCAATTCTTCGAATCGCGGCAAATGTGAGCCAGGGCAATTCGTAGTCTGTGGGCTGGCGGCCCCAACAGGGCAAGGTCCGCAGGTAAGGGGGAATGTCGAAGGGCGCACGCAGCAGCGCTGCCGCCAAGTCCAACGCTTTGCGGGGATAGCTCGTGTGCATCGCAAGTCAGCGGCCTCGGCCAAAAATCATGGTGTGGACCGTTTTCAAAACGATCGAAGCATCCAGCACGAAGGAGAAATAGCGGATGTAATAGAGGTCGTACTCCAGCTTGCGCAGCGTGTCCTCGAGGTTCTCGCCATAGTTGTAGTTGACCTGCGCCCAACCCGTGATGCCGGGCTTCACCAGGTGCCGGAAGTGATAGCAGGGTATCTTCTTTTCGTAGTCGTCAACCAGCTTCACCCACTCGGCGCGCGGCCCGATGAGGCTCATGTCGCCGACCAGCACGTTCCACAACTGCGGCACCTCGTCGAGGCGCGTGCTGCGCAGGAGATGCCCGACGCGGGTGATCCGCGTGTCGCCGGCGCGCGTGTACTGGTCGCCCCCGCCGCCGACGCGCATCGTGCGAAGCTTGACGATGTCGAACAGGCGCCGGTTCTTGCCGACCCGCGCCTGGCGGAAGAACACCGGCCCGCGGTCATCGAGCCAGATGAGCGCCGCCGCCACCGGGAGCAGGGGCAGGGCGACCAGGAGTCCGAGGGAGGCGAGCACGATGTCGCTCACCCGCTTCAAGCGCTCGAACACCGGTTCGCGGGCGATCTGGAATCCCTCCTGGAACAGCCAGGTTTGGTTCAGCCGGTAGAGAGGAATCTTCCGCCAGTAGACCTCGTGGAACAGCTCCAGGGTATAGGTTGGCACGCCGGAGAAATGCAGCTCCATCAGCCGGCGGGCCACGGCTTCCGGCAGCTCCTGGTTGGACTCGCGCACGATGATGGCGTCGAGGTTGGCCTCATATTCCTCGAGATAGTTGACCACGTTCCCGAAGGGCGGCAGAGACGCCACCGGCGGCTTGCTGGCCCCGCGGGCAAAGGTCTCGTGCGTGGCATAGAGCACCGCCTGGGTCATCTGGTTCTTGCGGCACTCCTCCTTGAAGGCCACGCAGCTCTCCGGGCTCCCGAGGAACATGAAGTAGCGCTGCTGCTTGTTCCGCTGGCTTCGCAGATAGAAAAAACGCCGGTAGCTCAGGGTCGTCGGAATCAACACCAGGCAGGAGAGCGCGATGACCAGGCGGCTGCCTTGGAGCGGGAAACCGGCGCTGATGACCGCGAAGGTCAGGACCAGCGTGAAAAGCAGAACGAAGAGGAGCGCGATGCAGTGCAGGCTGGTGTAGGTCACCGACAGCATGTCCGTCTGCGAACTGTAGCCATCGATCAGGTAGATCGCCAGGAGGCAGACCAGCAGCGGGGGCAGCAGCGGGGCCAGAATCGGGTCGTGGAAATCCGCGAGCCCGCGGAGCCACGCCAAGAAGTTGAACACCAGCACGAGCGCGGCGGCATCGAACAGCACGAAGAACGCGGGGGAGGTCCGGGCCTGGCTCATCGAGGTTTCATCTAGCAAGGTGGTCCCGGCCGAGGCAACCCCGTTGGCGGCCGCCGGCCAGGTCGCCCAGGAGCTGCTCCCAGCGTCGCAGCGCTCCGGAAAAGGCAAAGTGCTCCGCAAACGTGGAGCGGGCGCGCGCGCCAAGGTCGCGGACCCGGGCGCGATCCGCGGCCCAGGCCTCGATCGTCGCCGCCAGCGCAGCAGGATCGCCGGCGGCGATCGCGGCGCCGCATTGGCTGCGGTCGAGCAGCCGCGCGATCTCACTGGCCGTCGAGCCGGTGAAGAGGACCGGCCGGCCCGACGCGAGCGCCCCGGCGAGCTTGCTCGGGAAGACCAGGCCGTCGAACCCGGGCTGCAAGGTCACGAGATGCGCATCGGCCGCGGCCAGCGAGACGGGCAGCTCCCCCCGGGGAACGGCGGCTTCGAACCGCACGCGGGCCAGGCGCCGCGCCGCCACGCGCTTCCGCACGTCCGCCAGGCGGGCGCCGCCGCCGACGAACAGGTACGCGATGTCGGCCCGTGATGCCAGCCGCTCCGCAGCCCCAAGGATCGTGTCGAACTCATGGACGCGGCCGAGGTTGCCGGAGTAGACGACGGCGAATTTGCCTTCCACGCCCCAGGCGCGGCGGCGGGCGGCGACCGCCGCGGGGTCCGGCTCCACGCCGAGTTCCCGCGGAGCCCAGTTCGGCTGGATGACGACATTGGCCGCCAACAGGCCGCGGTGCCCGAGCACCTGTGCCATGTCCTCGCCGAGCACGACACACCGGTCCGCCGCCCGCAGGCTGGCGTCGCGCCGCCCGAGCAACAGCCGGAACGGCAGCCCCGGCACGAGCCCGGCATGGGCCATCGCGATCTCGGGATAGAGGTCCTGCAGCCATTGGACGACAAGTCCGCCCCGGCGTCGCACCGTTTCGCCCAGCGCGGTGCCGAGCATGGGCGGGTCGGTCATCGGCACCACGACGTCGCCGGGCGCAACCAGTTGCGCGAGGGTGGCGCGCGCCTGCCGGATGAAGCGGAGGTAGTTGCCCGCGCGCGACCACAGGCCGGCATGGACCTCGCCGGCGCCCGTGCGGTGGACCTGGACGCCGTCGAGCAGCCCGGATTCCTGTCCCGCCGCGATGACATGGACGGCGAAGTCCGCCGCCGCGAGGCCCTCGGCCAGGTCGGCGAGCAACTGCGCGGTCGCGCTGGTGGACGGCCGGTAGACCCGGTTGACAAAGATGACCCGCGGCCGCGGTGCGTTCACGATCCGGTCCGGCGCTGGCGCCGCAGTTCGCGCGCCTTCGTCGCGCACAGGAATTCATACCAACCCATCAAGCGGCAGAAGACGAACCCGCGATAGCCGTCGAGGAAGCCCGCGCGCCAAAAATAGTGGTAACAGAAGCGAAGCGCGGGCCGGAAGGGCAGGGCCCACGCGAGGCGCCGGAGCCGTCGCTTTCGCGCCAGGCCGGGATCGAGGCCGGCGAGCGTCTCCCCCGAGGCCTCCACCTGCAGCCGGGCCTCCCAGTTGCTGTAACGGTTGTGCTTCTCCACCCACGTGGCCACATCGGGAAACGCGTAGTGTTCCATCTCTCCCGCCAGATATCCGGCGGCGCCCTGCAACTCGACGTGTTCATGCACCTCGTTGTCGCCGGATCCCGTCGCGGCGGTGTCCGCCACCCGTTCGTACCGGCCCAGCCGGTGCCGGAAGAAACGCAGGTTCCAACTCGGGTAATACCCGCAGTGGTTGAGCCAGCCGTCGAGGAACCAGAAGCGCCGGTTGACGTAGTAGCCCTGATGGCGGTCCTGGGCGAGGGCGGCGGTCATCGCGGAGACAAGTTCCGGCGTGGCCCGCTCGTCGGCGTCGATGATGAAGATCCACTCGTGTTTCCACGCCACATTGGCCAGGGCCCAGTTTTTCTTTTTCGGGAAACAACCGTCCCACGTGAAGTCGACGACGCGCGCGCCCGCAGACCGGGCGAGATCCGGCGTGCCGTCGGTGCTGCCGGAATCCACGACCACGACGTCGTCGCTCCACGCGACCGAGGCGAGGCATGCGCGCAGGTTGGCGGCTTCATTCCGGACCGGGATCAGCACGGAGACGGGCAGGCTGGTGCTCATGGCGGGAGACGTTCCCCGGCTTGGGCGCGGACATCAAGCATCGCGTAACGAACGGCGGCGTAGAAGTGCGCGCAAAAGGTGACCAGCACCGCCGGGCTGGCGAAGGGGAATTCGACCCAGGCGTAGAGGAGGAGGATCGCGCATCCGGCGAGAAGGTACCGGGGCACGACGGCCTCGAGCTTGCGCCAGCGCACCTCCGCCAGCGGCAGCAGAACCAGCAAGGCCAGCATGGATGTCCCGATAAACCCGGTTTCGGCGAGCGACTGCAGCCAGTCGTTGTGGGCCCGGGCATAGTACGGAATCCACCACCAGGTCTCCACCGTGCGCTGCGAATTGAAGATGCGGAAGACATGGGGATAGCTGTCGAGGCCCCAGCCAAACCACGGCTTCGCCGCCGCCATGCGCCAGGTGTCGCGGTAAAGCGCGAGGCGGGAGTTCAAGGTGTCTTCCGTGGCAATCCGGGCGAGCTGGCGCGAGGTCAGGGCCGCCCGCTGCGCGATGACGTCGCGGCTCAGGTAAGCCACGGCCGCGGCCGCAATGAGCACCGCGACGACGATGCCGGCCACCGGCAACAGGGCCGACTCGTGTCGTTCGCGCCGGCGGCGGATGAGGCGCCCGAGGAAGTGCAGGAGGGCGCCCGTCAGCAGCAAGGCCATCAGGGTCGAGCAGGAGCGCGAGGCGCTGAGCGGCACGGTGGCGGCTAGCAGCAGCGTGACGACCGCCCCCAGGAGCACGGGCGAATGCCAGGGATCACGGGTGCCGCCACGGCGCACGGCGTGGAAAAGCAGCCCCAGGCACGCGGTGGTGTTCAGCAGCGTGAACGCGCCCCAGTGATTGTGATAGATGAACGTCGAGAAGAACTTGTCGTTCGGGGAATGGACGAGCCCGAACCAGAGGCCGCCGGCCCGGGATAATTTCTGAAAGGTGCCGAACACCGCCAGCGCCACCGCGTTGGCGGACATGATCAACAGCAAGCGGCGGATCGCGCCGCGCCCCGAAAGGACGAGGAACAGGTTGAAGGCGGAGATCACGATGGCGTTGAACAGGGCCAGTTCGGTCGCCGCCGCCCGGGGAATCGCCGCGCTGGGCAGCCACGGGATCGGGTCGGCCACCGTGAGGACGCGGGTGCCGTTCTCGACCAGCTCCTTCATTCCCGGGTTGAAACAGCCGCCCGCCACGATTCCGTCGTAGACCGCGAGCGGCCACAGGAGGCGCGCGACCACGGCACCCTGACCTTGGGCGGCAAGGATGAACAGCAACGCGCCGACCGCGCCCCAGAGGGTGATGGCCTGGCGAACCCACGTCGCCTGCCCGCCGAACGCCCAGGTGGTGAACACCACCAGGACGACGAAATGGACCACGACGAGCTTTTCGAGCAGCGCGGAGCGGCGGCGGCGGGACTGGGGATCGGAATCAGGTGCCGGCATGCGTCAAGTCCCGGTGGAAGGCGTCGAGCAGGCGGGCGGCGCGGTCCCAAGAGTAGTCCCGGGCCACCCAGGCGCGGCCACGCCGACCCATGTCCGCCAGTCGCGCCGGCTCGGTCGCGAGCGCGGCGCCGGCGGTGGCGCAAAACCGGTCCCAAGGCACGCACCAGCCGGCGTCCCGGGCGGACAGCCCGCTCCATGGGGTGGTGTCGGTGACCAGCGCCGGGACGCCCGCGGCCAGTGCCTCTGCGACGACCAGGCCAAAATTCTCGGAGTGCGAAGGCAGCAGGAAAAGGGAGGCCACGGCGTAGGGCGGGGGCTCGGCCCGCCCGTCGAACACCGCCATGCGCTCGCCGGCCCCGGCGCGGTCGATCCAGGTCCGGATTTCCGCCACCTCATATTCCTCCGGCACGCCGGCCAGCAGGAGGAACCAATCATCCCGCGCGACGCGCGGCCACAAATCGAGGAGTTCGCGCACCCGTTTCTTGCGATGAAAACGGGAATAGAACAACGCGATCCTCCGCCCGGCGGCTTGCGGACAGAGTTCGCGCCAACGGGCGGCGGCGGCCGCCAGCGCGTCGGGCTCGGGCACCGTGACCCCATTGGGTGCGACACACACCGGCTGGCGAAACCCGAGCCGGCGAATGTCGTCCGCCTCCTCGGGGCTGGTGGCATGCCAGCCCGCAGCGCCCTGGAGCGCACCCGGGTGCAGCAAGTGCCCGGCCAGGGCCTTGCGCAGCCGATGGTGCCGCCACGCCCACGGACTCATCATGCCCCGCGGGGAGATCACCAACGGCACCCGGCGGGACTTGGCCGCGTGCCAGGCGTAGCGCAGGGTCAGGAGCCAGAGCGAGTGATGGTGGATCACGTCGAAGGGCGCCGACTGCAGGCAGCGGTCGAGTTCCGGGGACCGGCATAACGAGCGCGGCGTCAGCCGCGGAAACACGCGGATCGGCGCCTCGCCGGGGGCTGCCACCGGAGCATCCGCGCCCCGGCACGCGGTCGAAAGCAGTTCAACGCCCGTGCCGAGTCGGGCCGAGGCGTTGGCCAATGCGCGCACGGAAACAGAGGGCCCGCCGTGGCGTTGCTCCAGGCTGGGCACGACATGGCCGACGCGCATCACGATGGTCTCAAACCGGCGCAGGCCGGTCCTTGATGGGAACGCAAGGCGACCCGACGCAGATCTTCCGCGGGGGGAGGTCCTTCACCACCACGGAGCGGGCGCCCACCACGCAAAGTTCCCCGACGCGGACGCCGGGTCCGACAAAGACGTCGGCTCCCAGCCAGGCGTTCTTTTCGACGACGATTGGTCTGGTCACCAGCGGCATGGACCACCGCGTGTAGTCGTGGGTGCCGGCGCAGAGATGGCAATGCTGGCTCAAGTTGGCACCGTACTCGATGCGGATCGGCGCGAGGTTGTAGAGATTCACGTGCGGGCCGATCATGCATCGCGGGGCGAGGTGGAGCTTGTCGGGGTGGACCACCCGTGCCGTGGGAAAAATCACGACGGGCCCGGGGATCTGCGCGCCAAACAGGCGGAGCAGCCCAGCCCGAAAGCCGTGCAGGGGGCGCGGACTCCAGCGAAACAGGGTCGACTGCACCACCAGCCAGCACCAGCGCCGGAGCACGGCGGAACGCGGGTAAGGCGTCGTGCAATTCTCGCCGAGGTAGGGCTCGCTCACGTTCCGGAGGATGCCGGGATTGGATGGCCGGTCAACTGCGCGAAGTCCGCGAGCAATGCGTCGGCATACGCCGCAAAATCGTAGCGGCGGGCGGTCATCGTGGCCGCGGCCCCGAGCTGCGACCGGAGCTCCGCGGAGCGGAGCAACCGGGCCAGGCTGGCGGCCAGCCGGGCGGCGGCATCCGGCGCGCGGTGATCGAAGACGAGGCCATTCTCGCCGTGGCGGATGAAGTCGCGGAAACAGGCGAGGTCGGAGGTCACCGGCACGGCGCCGGCCGCCATCGCCTCCACGACCGCCACGCCAAAGGTTTCGCCCTGTTCGGCGATGCTCGGATAACAAAAGATGTCGATCTGCTGGTAGGTGGCGGCCAGGGCCCGGTCATGGAACCTGGGATCGAGTACGGTGAAGGCCTCGGCGGGAAGGATGCGCGCGAGGTCGTGCATCAGCTTGGCCCGGTATTCCGACCCGGCGCCGCCCCGGGCGACGTCGGATGGGCCGCAGAGGAGGAGGCGCCACCGGGGGAGGTCCGGTTCCCGACGGAGGTGGGACAACGCCGCCACGAGCAGGGCCAGGCCCTTCTCCTCGTGGAGCCGGCCGATGAAACCCACCGTGATGACGGCATGGCTGAGTGGAGCGTGGCTGCCCGTGCGAGTGTGCATCAGGTCGAAGTCAATCGGGTATCCGCGAACCACGCTGATGGCGCGCAAGCTTTCGTTCTCCGCCGCGACGCGATCGCGAACGTGGCTGCTGGCGGCCAGGATGCGGGCGATCCGGTGATAATGGCGGTACTGGCCCTTGGGCATGCGCCCGGTCATCAGGACCACCCGGCCGGCGCCCGGACGCGTCCATCCCAGCCAGACGGGCAGGGCGACTGCGTTCACGACCACGATGTCGGCCGCGGGCAGGGCGAACCAAACCCGCACGCTCCACAGGAAATCCAGGAGCAGGTTGGCGCCGATCCGGCGGTGATGGTTGTGGCCCGGCAGGCGCCGGTGGCGGATCCCTTCCAGCACCTCGTCATCCGGCCAGCCGCGCCAGCGCCGGGAGATCATGGTCACCTGGTGGCCGCGCCGGGCGAAGACTCGCGCCAGCTGGTGCCAGGACTTCTCGGTTGACCCGCCGCTGACCGGTGGCACCGGAAGGAAGAAGCCGCAGACGATCGTGATGCGCATCGCGCTATTTGAAGAACGACTGGAGGAAAAACAACGGGACGAAGATGGCGACGCAGGCCTGATAGAAGGAGGAAAGCCAGACGGCCAGCGTGGTTTCGGTGTTGAGGCACCACGCCAGGCAGAGGATGCGGAAGATGCCGCCGATGGACAGGGCCGAGCAGTCACTCGTGACCAACGCCGCGCGGCGGAGCGCCCAGCCGAGCAGGAAGCCGAGAATGGCGGTCCCGGGAAAGCCAAAGTTCACGTACGACTCGGCGATCAGGCCATAGGCGATGCTGGTCGTTTCCGCCTGTTCCTCGCTCAGCACGCCCAGCCGCACGGAGAGGATCTTCACGCTGTCGTTCGGACTGGGTTTGTCCGGCCAGAGAAACCGGGGAAGGACTTGCGGTGGGATCAGCGCGTACGTGGCCCCGTTCAGGTAAGGGGTCGGGACCGGGACCGTGTCGACCGCGTAGGCGACGATCTGGATCAGCGACGCCCGCTGAAAAATGTTGGCCTGGGTCTCGGTCCCCGGCGACGCCTCCTCGTCGGCACCGCTGGCGGCGAGGCCGTACCCGACCCATTCGGAATAGAACGCGGGCAGTTCGACCAGGGTCAGCCGGTGGGGATTTTGTTCCCAGTACACTTTCCGCATCTGGTGCTTGCCGTTGTGCAGCACGCCGAAGACGGCGAGGCTCGCCAGGCACACCAGCCACGGGATCCGCCGGGCCGAGGAAAAAAAGCCCACGATCGTCAGCAGGATCGTGATGATGCTCGTGACCAGCAGAAGGCTGAGGTTCTGGAGCAGGACCTGCACGATGATGTTCGCGACAAACAGGTTTTTCTGCGCGTTGCTGAGCTGGCCGGCGCCCCACATCCGGGCCTGAACGAAATTGCTGAGGGTGCCGATGCCGAAGAAAATGGCGCGGAACGCCCCGTAATACTCGCTGGGGACGACGTCGGTCAGGCTCGTGAACAGGAGCCACAGCGAGGTGCTGACCATGGTGTAGGTCGTGAACCGCAAGCTGTCCTCGCCCACAAACTCAGTGTGCCAGAACGTGCGCGCCACGCGGCGGAAATATCCCTTGCTGCTGGCGAAGCTGCCGGCAAAGGCGCTGGCCTGGAAAACCGCCACGAGGAGGACGGCGTTCGTCAGGACGTCCTCGGAATAGGACATGATCGCCTTGTGCTCGCTGAAGATCGGGACCGCGTAAAACGGCACCATGGTTATCTGGAGAATTTCGGGCAGCGGATAGCTCTGGTCGTCGCGATGCAGCCAGAGCAGCGTCGGCACGACACCGAGGACGCAGATCGCGACGGCGAACGTATTGAGGGACAGGCTGGGCCAGGGCGAAGAAAACCAGAACCAGGTCGAGACGACGCCCAGGACGACCGCGCCAAACCACGCGAGCCGGCGGCCCCGGTGACTGGCGGCAGCAAGGGAACTGTCAGTGGGGCGGGGCTGGGTCATGAAGAGAGGGCCGGGCCGCCGCGCCCGACCAGGGCCGCGACCGCCTCGGCGGTGCGCTGCGGCGAATGGGCCTCACCCAGGCGGAGCAGCAACGCTGCGGGCGGCGGATGGAGCGTCACCTGCTCGATGGCCCGCGCCAAGGCCGAAATATCGCCGCAGGGATAAACATGGGCGGCTCCCTGTGGAAGCGCGAGGTCCTCGGCGCAGCCACAGCGGTCGCTGACGATCGCGGGCAGGCCGGCGGCGAGCGCTTCGTTGACCACCAGCCCCCAGGTCTCGCCATGGTCGCTCGGGAGCACCAGGCAGTCCGCGGCGACCAGCGCCGCCGGGATCTCCGATTGGTTCAGGAATCCGGCCAGCGTTGCGCCGGGCGCGCCGCGCGAACGCAGCCGGGTCTCGAGGTCGCCGCGCAGCCGGCCGTCGCCCACAAACAGGAGGTGGAGCTTGCGCCCGCCGGGCAGGACCGCTTGCTCGGCCGCGGCGACGAGGTCGAGCGGTCGTTTCTTTGAAATCAGCTTGCCGCAAAACAGCAGGCAGATGGCGTCGTCCGGCACCTGCCAACGACGACGCCGGCTGGCGCGCTCGGGGCGAAGCGCGGCCGCGGCGCGGGCGAATCCCTCGTGGTCGATGCAGTAGGGTGCGGCCACCAGCCGCGACGGCTCGATGCCTCGCGCCCGGTAAAAGCGGCGGTTGGCGGTGCCGATGCAGAGAAAGCGATCGACCCGCGCGAAGAGCCGGGCGAGCACCCAGCGCTTGAGTTGGGCGCGGACGCCCGCCTCGCGCCGGAGATCGTGGCTTTCGCCGCGCAGCCAGACCGCGACACCGGCGCGATGCGCGGCGAAAGCCGCCTGCCAGAGTGTCGCAAAGCGCCAGCCCTCGATCCAGAGGTGAGTGACCCCATGTTCCCGCAGGAGTGAGCGCCAGCCGGCTTGGACGCGCACTCCGTTGAACCGATCCATTCTCCAGTCCGCGTTGACGGGCAGGAAACGATGCGGGTAGCCGGCCAGCAAGTCGGTGTCCCAGGCGAAGGTTTTTCCAAACTCCCGGTCCAGCGTCGGCTGGACGGCATGCGGCGTGAGGAACCAGACCTCGAAATGAACTCCCGACGCGGCGAGCGCGCGCCAGAGCGGGGCCTGGTATTGGATCGGGTGGCTGGTGACGATGGCCAGCATCAGGTGTTTTCCCGCAGCAGCCGCGCCCAACGGTCGCCATAGGCCTCCCAGCTCAGCTGGCTTTTCAGCCGCGCGACCGCGGCCCGGGTCGCGCTCCGGTCGGGCGGGGAGGCCAGATAATCGCGCAGGGCGGCGGTGAGTTGGTCACGATCGCCCGGTGCGACCAGCCGGCCGAGCGCCGGTTCGGATATCACCGCTTCCGCACCGCTGTTCGGCGTGGTGATCACGGGCATGCCGGACGCCAGAGCCTCGAGCACCGCAAGGCTGAACCCCTCGAAGTGGGTGGGCAGCACAAACACGTCACATTGGGCATAGACGGCCGGCATCTCCCCCCGTGGCACCGGGCCGAGCACGCGCAACCCGGGCTGGTCGACGATCAACCGGCGGACGGTTTCGCTGGCGTAGCCGGCGAGCCAGAGCTCGGCCTCGCCCGCGCCGAGGGACCGCCAGGCCTCCAGCAAGGTCGGCACGCCCTTGCGCGCAAGGATGGACCCGGCGAACAGGAAGCGAAGGGGACGCGGGGATGGCGCGACCTCCGTGGGAGCGAATTGCTCCCAGTCGACGCCGTACGGATTGATCACGACTTTCTCCGGCGGGATGCCGTCCTCCGCCAGTGTCCGCGCCACAAACGGGCTGCCCACGACGACCCGGCGTGCAAGCGCATGTTCGGCGTCCTCGGCCCGGGACAGTTCCGGCGGCCGAACCGGGGAGGCCGCGGCCCAGTCAGGATGCTGCGCGGCGATCTCACGCATGATGCGCTCGTGCGCCCGCGGGTGCGCGATCGTGCGGTCGAGAAAGAAAGGCCGCCCGAGCCGGCCCGCCCGCTCCGCCAGCAGCCAGCTGGAGGTGTCGAATCCGATCACCGCGTCCGCTTCGCGCAGGTCTCGCTCGGGGATTCGCGCCTGGAAGCTCTCGTTGCGTCGGTGGATCACCGACGCGGACTCGTCCCGCCGCAATCGCCAGAGCGCGGGAATCTCAACGCCCGGCAGCTGCCGGATCCGCCGGCCCGGCACGCCGGGGATCACGCGGGATGCCAGGCCATGCAATCCGGGCAGGCGGCTGGCGGCGCCGGCCAGCCAGGCGGACGGGCTGCCGGCCGCGAAACCCAGGCCGGTCCAGAACTTCTCGAGCAGTCCGCGGGCTTCGAGTTCGCGGGCCAGGCGGGCCGAATGTTGGGTGCCGGGATGGGCGACGAGGACGCGCATGTCGGAATCAGGGACTGCCCTGACGGGCGAACACCATCAAGTCGTAGTTTGGCGACCGGGCCCAGGGGAGCGGCCGGAATTCCGGCTTGATGTTGGCGATCACCACGAACTGCCCGCGATGCAGGCCATCGGCCAGCCACGGATAGACCCGCAGCAGGTCGGGGAGCCGGTCGCGTTGCAGAACCAGGCGGTCAAAGTAATCAGCGGCCGCGGCGGAACGCGCCACGACCGGCCGATTGTCCACCGAGGGCACGGCGTAAGGCAAAAGGTGCAGGTCCTGGTCGGGAATCACCGGCCGCAGGGCCAGCCAGGCTTCCTGCGTGATGCCGACGTGCTGCCCCGGGCGAACGAGCGCCCGCAAGGGGTCGGCTATGCGGGCATAATCCCGCCCGCCTTCCTGCATCCAGGCGGTGATGCCGACCAGGCCGGCTTTTCCGAGGCCCAAAGCCACCAAGGCGGCACCCGTCAGGTACAGCCGGCGACGGGCCGGCAGCGCATTCTCCTCCGCCAGGAGGAATATGAGCAACCCACCGAGCACTCCGGCGAGAACCTGCGGTGATGGAACAAAGGCGAACATCGGCAGGCTCGAGGCCAGGGCTGCGACCGCGACCTGCCTGGTGCGCGCCTGCTTTCCCTTGAACGCAGCGAAGCCCGACAGGATGAGCAGGGCCCACTTCTCCAGGTTCTGGAGCCACCGCAACCAGTCGCCCATGGGGATCAACTCGCGAAATGGAGCGAGGACATGCCGGAATCCCACGTACCGATCCAAGCCCGAAGCCAGCACCTGCTGGGCGAAGAGGTCCCGGTGCGGCAGAATCCAGATCGCGGCCGCCAGCGTCGGTCCGAACAAACCGACCGCCACGCCGGCGGCCGCCGGCCAGTCGAATTCGCGGGCCGCCGCCGCGAAGGCACCGGCGAAGGCGAGCAGCAGAAACGGCGACTGCGGATAATAGCAGAGCAAACCGACGCCGAGGAGAAACCCGGCCGCTGCGCCGGTGATCCCGCGCGGCAGCCCCGGCCGGAGCCGCGGCAGCAAGACCAGGCAGCACAGCATGCCGACGCCAAACAAGGCGGTCAGGTTCTCCATGCGGACCTGCATCAGTCTCCGCTCGACCGTGAAGAGCCCGAAGGTCGCGACCGGAACCCACAGGACGCGTGACCATGGGAGTCCACTGATCCGGGCCAGGGCTATCGTGGCGGCGAAAAGCAGGGTGCAGACCAGCGAGGATTGCGCGGCCACGCCAAATGGCGTCAGTCCGAACACGCGGATCATAGCCGCTTGCAGCAACGGGGCAATCGGGGGCCAATAGGAAACGATCGCGCTGCCCCGGTCGTCGGCCAGGCAAGCCCAACGCAGGACTCCCTCGCGCAACCAGTGCCACCCCGACTCCGACCACCAAACCTCGTCGCCACCGCTGACCGCGGGCACGAGGCCGGTGCGCATCCAGATTACTGCCAGCAGGCCGGCCAGCGCCACGAAGGCTCCCATGGCCCCGGTCGGGAGAGCCTTGGGGATCGAATCGCGGGCAGAGGGACCGAGCTCCATCGTCAGGGACGCCGCGCGGCCAGCCATCGGTTATGCGGAATGGGGCGATGCTCGGGGATGATGCGCCGCCACCAGGCGTTGGGAATGATCGTGACCCGGTAGCCGGCCGCGGTGAGCTGGTCCACGCAACCCGCCTCGGCTGCCGGGCTGTGGGTCTCGATCAGCACGCGACATTCCCTGCGGCGCAGCATGTCCCGGCCGGTGGACAGCACCTCTGACTCGGGGCCGTCGATGTCGATCTTGACGAAGATCGGCTCCGGCAGGGATGCGGCGAGATCGTCCAGGCTCCGCCACTGTGGCGGCTCGCCGCGACCCGCGAATCCGCGATGAAGGTGGCAGCGCGGGTCGCCGGCCAGGCCATTCAAGGCGAGCGTCTCGCCCAGCCGGCGCAGCGCTCCCTGGTCCGGTTCCACCGCCAACACGCGGTCCATGCCCGGCTGCCGCAGCAACCAGGCAACGAGTTCGCCATGGGCGGCGCCGAGATCCAGGGCTCCACGGCAGTTCTCGGCCAGGCGGCGGATCGCTCCGAAGGTCTCGCGCTCATAGAGGCCGGCCCACAGTTGGAGGTCCCCGGCGCGCAAGTCCAGTTCCAGCCGGATGCCGCGCAACAGCCCGGTGAGCACGCGGCGGGGCCGGCGTCCGGATGGTAGCAGCCGCTTGAGCGGGTTCATGATGGAAACCGTCGGAAGCGCCAGAACGTGGCGCGTTGGACCGGGCGCCGGTGGCGCCACACCGCCGGCAGGTGCCGCGCGCAGTCCCAGGTTCCCGCCACGCCGGCGCGGAGGAACCGGGGTTGTCGCAGCCAGTAGGCGGCAAAACTCGCCAGCTTGAGCGGCAGCACGGCGATGAGATCCGGCAGCGGGCACAGCCGCACGGTCATCGCCAGCTCGTTGCAGACACCGGACCGGTGCAGGGGAAACCAGTCGCGCGCCGCCCAGGCCTTGTCGTGCCACACGTGCACACCCGGCAACAGGTCGACCCGCCGGTTTCGGTCGGCGAGGCGCAGGCACAGGTCTTTCTCCTCGGACCCATAGATTCCGGGAGCGCTCGCGTAGTAGCCCGCGGCGCGGACGTCCGCGAGGCGGAGCACATGGCCGCACCCGATGAACATCGCCACCGGGCGCGGGGTGCCACGGGCGACCGGGTCCGGCCGGTCGGGGGAAAGGATGTCAAAGGCCACGGCGGCGACGTCCCGATTGGCCTCCAGATGGGCGATGGCGAGGGCCAGCTCATCGCCGGCGACGAACCAGGCATCGTCATCGAGGCAGACGAAATAGTCCGCGTCCGCCGCCTGCATCAGCTCGTTGCGGCAGGCAATGATGCCCGCGGGCCGTTCGTGCCGCCGCCACGCCACTTCCGGGTATTGTCCCGCCAGGCCGGGCGTGGCGTCGGTGGACGCGTCGTCGAGCACGTTGATCCTGAGGCCCGGCCAGCTGCTCTGGCGCAGGGAGTCGAGCGCCCTGGGCAGGATGCCGGCCCGGTTCCGGGTCGTGATGCCGGCGACGACGCGGGGAGCAGGCGCGGTCGGGCTCAAGGCAGGAAACTCCAGATGCCCCGCAACACGCGGGGCCAGCGAGGCGGGCGGCTCCGCAGCGTGACCACGGTCATGAACAGGCGGTGCAGGACGCAACGCCACCACAGGGACCAGCCGCCCAGCCCCTGGATCTCCCGGGCGACGACGGCCATGTTGTGCAGCTTGCCGGCGACCAGGGCGCCGGGATCCGATTTGAACTCACTGGCGAGGGAATGATGCTGGATGAGGCAGTCCCGCGCGAAATAGAGGGGCGCGGAGCGAGCCAGTCGTGCCGTCAGGTGGACGTCCTCGGCAAAACTGTAGCCCGCGAAGGCCGGGAACCGCTCGGATTGGAAAAGGCGGGCGCGGACAAAAAGGCAGGTGGCCGGCAGCCACTCCGCCGGCACGAGCGCAGGCGAGTCGGCCTGGAAGACTGGGTAGCAGTTGAGTCCGCAGCCAAAAAGGCGGCCGCCGTAGTCGGCGTGCGCATAGCCGGCCTGCATGCGGTAATACGCGCGGGTCAGCCAGCCCGGCGCCCGCCGGTCTTCGCCGGCGATGCGCGCGGCGATCGCGCCCGGGGCGGGAGCGCCGGCCCCAAAGGCGGCGAGCATACGGGCGAAAAGATCGGGCCCGAATTCGATGTCGTCGTCGAGGAACGCGAGGATCTCGCCCCGGGCCACGGCCGCGGCGGCGTTGCGCTGGCGCGCCGCGCTCTTGTCGGCGCAGGGAATCATCCGGATCGGCAGCACGCGCGCAAATTCGTCCGCCAGCGCGGCGGTGGCGGAGGAGTCACCCGCGGCCGCGACGATGACCTCGAGCGGCGGGTGGTCTTGGCGCGCGAGGCAATCGAGGACGATCCGGAGGCTGGCGGGCCGGTCCAGTGTCGCGATGATCACCGAGCAGGTCGGCGGGGGGGTGGCGGAATCAGGCAAGGTCAGGGCCACAGGCCGGTGCCATGCAGGAAGAGCTTCATGGCGCGCACGGGAAATCGCTCGAGATGGGGCGGCAGCCTGTCCTCCTCGATGCGCAGGGGATCGGGCTGGTCCATGCTGTGGCAGGTGGCGGCCGGAACCACCTTCTGGCGCCAGTCGGTTTCCTCGCAGTAGCCTTGGAACGTGCCGCAGCCCGCGGCCATGGCTTGCTGGCGGGTCTTCAGGCGCAGGTTGATCTGGTCGGGACAGCGATATTGATAGTGCTTGAACCGGATCCTGCGCGGATGCACGACGCCGAGGTGACGCGGGGCCGAGCCGGTGTCCCAGACCAAGCCCGCCCGATGCCGGAAAAAGCGCACCTCCGAGTAGTCGCAGCGATAGTGCCGCAACGCCTGCTCCGCCGGGCGGTGAGGCGGGTAGGCCCGGGGATCCTGTTCCCAGCGCTTCGCATCCTCATCGGTGAAGTAGAACTGGAAGTTCACGCCCCAGACGACGTGGTGGCGGCGGGGCACGGCGGCGAGAAACGCGCGCGGGTCGTCGTGGTACAGCTCGTCCGCATCGAGCTTGCACCACCAGTCGCCGTCCGCCGCTTCGTGGCGGAACTGGCGGAAGGTTTCCAGGCGCAGGCTGTCCCGAAAAGGCACGGGATCGGACTTGAAGGGCACGACCCGGGGTTCGCGCCGGGCCAGCTCGAGGACCTTCTCCCAGGTGCCGTCGGTGCTGCCATTGTCGAACACGAACATGCGATCGCACCAGCGGGCCGCGTGTTGCAGCGTCTCGACGATCATGTCGGCTTCGTTTTTGACGAGGCAATTGCCGAAGATTTTCATGGTTCCAAGGTCGTGGTTTTGGTCGCCTCGACATAGAGACTCTCCCAGGCGCGGTCCGCCCGGTCGATCAACAAACGCGGGTCGGAACCGCGACCGAACTCTGCGCGGGTGATCTTCTGGAAGCCGGCGGCGCGAAGGGCGGCGGCCAGGCTCGCAAAATCGTGGAGGAAGTGATGGGCGTCGTTGGCCCAGCGACTGCGTTGCTGGTCCTCATGGCCGGCATAAATCACCCGGTTGAAGGCGCGCGCGGGTCCGTCGTCTTCATCGGTGTGCGCGGACAGGTATCGTTGCGCATGGAGCTCGAGCGACGGAACGACGATGCGAATGATCCCGCCGGGCCGGAGAACGCGATTGGCCTCGGTGAGCAGCACCGCCAGCCGGTCGACGGCGAAATGTTCGAGGCAGTGCTCGGTGAACATGCCATCGAACCGTGAGTTCGGAAACGGCAACGGTCGGTTCAGATCCCACACCACGTCGACCCCGGGCACCCATCGGTAGTCGAGATTGATGAATCCGGGTGCGATCCGCGGCCCGCATCCCACCTGGAGATAGTCCCGGGCCGCCAGCTGCGGCCGGGCCGCCTGGAAACGGCGGTTGCGCAGCAGCCAGCCGAGGAAGCGGCGCACCTTCTGATAGTCGCGCAGGGATCTCATCGAGCCGGTGGGCGGAGGAGGATTTCGTGGAAACGCCGCCGCAGGGCGGGGGCGTCGAATTCGGCGGCTGCGGCCTGGGCGCGCCGGGCCAGCTCGATTCGCCGGGCGGTGTTGTCCTTCAGGTCCAGCAGCGCCTGGCGCAGGGCCGCCGGCGAAGGATCGGTCACCAGGCAGGCCACCTCGTTCCGGTCCCGGCACCAGGCCGCTCCGCTGGCGAACGCGGGGCCCGTGACGAGCAAAGGCAGCCCGAGCGAGAGGCAGTCACCGAGCTTGCTGGGGAAATGCGTGCGGTATTGGAGTTCATGGGCCCCCGGTGGATTCAGATACGGCTGCAGCACGATATCGCACCGTTCAAGCAGAGCGCGCCAGGCATCCCCGGGTGTGCGGGCGTAGCCGTTGAAGCGGATGACGTCGGTGGCATCGCCGAGCGCGGCGACCGCCCCCCCGGGTTGCGGGCCGAAGTATTCGAGCCGGGTCCCCGTTTCGCGCAGCACCGGCAGCATCCGCAGCAACTGCTCGCCGTAGCCATAGTGGAGACCGCCGGCGTAGCCGAGGGTGAGCCGGCCGGGAGTTTTCAAGGAGAGCGCGGCCCCGGCGGCTTGCACCAGGGAATCGTCGCGCGGCGGCAGCAAGACGTCGCACGGCGCGGCATAGTGCTCCTTCAACCACTCGGCCATGCCCGGACTGATGGCGAGGCGGAGCGCAGCCTGCCGGTAAACCGCCCGGTCACGGGCCACCTGACGCCCGGCGAGCCACGGGCCCACCGGCTCGAAGCCGTGCGGCAGGTCATGAATGAAGAGGCACAAGGGCAAACGGTGTTTCCGGGCAAAACGGGCGGCGAGATCGTAGTACCAGGAATCCTGCATGAGCGTGGCGACCACTTCGGGCCGGAAGCCGCGCAGCACGGATTCAATGGGAGCGAGACGGATCAAGTCCGGTCCGCCGAGACTGCGCAGGGCGGCCTTCCAACTCCAAAAGCGCGTGCGATTCAGCCGGTCGGCCAGAAGGGGAACGGTTTCGTAGCGACAGGCCAGCCGGTCCGCGCCTTCCGCGGGCGGGTGATTGGTGACGACCAGCAGACGCTCCGCGGGGTAATCACGAAGCAGGCGATGAAATACGATCGCTCCCGGCGCCTGGGTGTGGGGCGATTCGCTGCTGAGGAACAAAAGGCGCGGCAGGTTCACCATGGTATGCCGATGATGCGGCCGCCCACGCAGGCGAGGAATCGCCGCCGGGCGATGCCGGCCAGGTTGCCCGCCTGCCAGCGAAGCTTCGCGTACCAGGTCCGGGGGGGATCTTCGGAGTAGGGCGCGTCTCCACCCGGGCGGGTATACAGGCCGTGCTCGGCCTCCAGCCGCGTGAGGAGACGGAGATAGGGCGCGAAGATCTTCCACAGCAGCACCCGCCCGGGCCGAACCCCGTAATAGGCGGCGCTGAGCTCGAACAGGTGGGGGGCCGGCCGGCGCAGGCCGTGGAAGTGAAAAAACACCAGTGGCATGCCGTCCACCCGAACGACATCGCCGTCGACGGTCAGGTTGAAGCGAGCGACATTCCACATCGCGAGGTTGGCCCCGGGCTGGCGCAGGATCTTCACTCCGGGGAAACGCGCGGGCCACTCATCGAGGTACTTTTGATCGGCATACCGGCCGTCTTCATGGCGCAGGTGGCACCATTCGAGGCAACGCTGGCGCCACCATTCGAGGCAGGCGAGCGCCTGCGCGTCGCGCCGGAAGCCGATCAAGCCTACATTGAAGTTGCCGCTCTCGGTCAGGTGGCGGTTGTGCGCGGAAAAGCCATGAGGAATGATGCCGATCGAGGCCGAGCCCATTTCGGAAAAGACATGTTCCGGGTTGCCGAAGAAGCCGAGGTCGGCGTCCACGTAGGTGAGCAGTTCGATTTCCGGATGGCGGCGAAACAAGTGCAACGGCAGGCACGGCGTGCAGGTGAAATAATAGGCAATCCGGTCGCGGGTGGGCCGGACGGCCCGCAGGGCCCCATCATCGGCCTCGAGTTCGGCCAGCGGGATGATGGCGAGGTCCGGCAGCGCCAGGCGTTCAAGCAGCAGCCGGCTCGCCTCGTCGAAACAAAGCACCCAGAGCTTCATGTGCGGTGAGACCCGGCGCAGGGAGTGGTAGAGCGCGAGTCCCATCGCCGCATAGTGCGAGTCGAAATACGTGCAAAAGTGGCGGACAACGCGCCGGTGCCGGATCAACACGCGCTCCAGGTACTGCGTCGGTTCGCCCAGGGCATGGCGATTGCGGACCAGTTCGTGCTCGAAGCCGGCCGCCAGAAAGGGCTGCAGGTACCGGTGGCACTCCTCCTCCGGATGATGGGTCTCGAGGAAGATCGTCGTGTCTTCGGGCAGGATCGGGAGAATGTCCGGCAGAATCTCGCGCTCGGCGCCCTCGACATCGAGCTTGAGCAACAGGCGTTCGGGCCGGAGTTCGCGCAGGTGGCGGGCCAGCGAGACCAGCGGGACCTCGATGCCATCGGTTCCGCCGTTCGCGGTGATGTGTCCGCCGAAGCCGCTCCCGCTGAAATGGATCACGCCGTCGCGGACGCCGACCGCAGCGGGGATGAGTTCCACCGGGGCGCCGTTCAGGGAGAAGTTGGCACGGGTGCGGGCGACATTGCGCGGCTCGGGCTCGAAGGCCTGGAAGCGCGCCGCCGGAAACCGCGCCCGCGCCAGCAGCGTGAACATGCCGGCGTACGCGCCGCAGTCGACCACCGTGTCGGGAATGAACGGGATCTTTTCCAGGGGATACGTGTGGTCGACAAAGATCTCCTCGAAGATCATCACCTCATCCGCCCGCGTCAGGTCCAGGGCGATGCGCTGGCCGCCGGCCGCGGTCACGTGGGGCGGGCTGGTCCGGGCCAGCAGGCGACCCACTCGGGTGTAGAGGGAGGTGCCGCCGAAGGGACGATGCCGGGCGAGACCGGCGAGACCGAGGCGGACCCGGTCGCTCCAGCCCAGGCCGGTGCCGGCAAAGGCGGCGACCGTGCGGACCCGGCGTCGAATGCTCTGGAGCGAGGTGCTCACCGGCGGCGAAAAACAAAACCCCTGGCATAGCCCGTACCCTCGGGCAGCTCGGGGTGGTCGTGGGCGGGCAGGGCGGCCACGCATTCGTAGCGGGACGAAAAGATTTCCTGCAGTCCTTTCTCGGTGAGGAACCAGGCCGGGTAGCTTGCCGGGTGGATCCAAGCGGGAACCTGTTGCACGGTGAGCCGGGGGCGCGGGCCCGAGTGAAAGAAGGTGCGATCGAGGATCACGTGCGGGATGTCGCGAGCCAGGGCGTCGGTGAGGAAGGCCGCCGGGTCCGGCAGGTAGGCGAGGACGCCTGAGAGCAGCAGCACGTCCGGCGGCGCGCTCCGGATCGCCTCGTCAAGGTCGAGGTGAAAGCTCAGCCGGTCGTCGGCGAACTCGCGCCGGCCGCAGGCCACATGCGCGGGTTGCTCGACGACACACCAGCGCAGCTGGTCGAGAGGCGCGAGGAACTCGCGGCACTGAAAATAGGTGCTGCCGAGCGAACCGCCGAAATCCAGCACGTGCAGGCGGCCGTGGTTCTCCAGGGCGATCCGCTGCAGCCAGGCCAGCAGCGGCAGCGGCGGCTCGGGCTCGGGCAGCAGCAGCCCGTCACGTTCGAAGACGGCGGTGCCGTTTTTCACCTGCAGGATTGCGGCGCGGGTTCGCGCGAGGATTTCGGGTGCGTCGTAACCGGAGGAAGCGCGCCGGGCCTCCTCCCAGCTGGCGTAGTTCCCGGTGAAGCGGATCGGCTCCGGGCGCGGGCGGCGGGCCGCGGGGCGGACGCACCAGCGGACCGCTTCATAGAGAAAAGGCGGGAGCAACAGCCGGGCGAGTCGCTTCATCACCCGAGGAGATCGAGGAACCGGCGGGCAAGCGCGCTCGGCGTGTAGTGTTCCAAGGCCCAGGCCCGTCCCTGGTGCGCGATGCGTTCCGGCAGCCCCGGCTCGGCGTCGAGCCGCGCAAAGGCCGCGGGCATGTTGTCCAGCCGCAACGGCACGTAGTGGACGAACGGTTCGGGCATGACCGGCAACGCGACGCCGTAGTGCGGGAGGTCGAAGTTGAAGACCAGGCAGCCGGCGGCGAGTCCCTCCCAAAATCGCCAGCTGTCCCATTGGATCAACCGGGGCGGACGCGGATCGAGGTGTGCCCAGACGTTGTGGAGTTGCCGGGTGATCCGGGCGCGATGGCCGCCGACCAGATAGTGGGGATGAAAGGGAGTGGGCGGGATGAGATCGCCGCAGAAAGCCGCGATGGCTTGGCTGGACTGCAGGCGCTCGTAATACGAACGGCTGTGCCGGCGTTGGGTCTGGCGCCACATGAGCAGGTCGTAGGGCTCGGTGGGGGCGAGGCTCAGGTCATCGCGCCGATCGTCGAGGCCGAACCGCCCGCGGGCCGCCGCCATGAACGGCGGAGTTGCCAGGGCGCGTGCGCGGTGCACGTACGGATGGCTCGCGCCGAAATTGATCAACACGTTGGGCTGCCGTTCCCGCCAGGCCGGTGCGCCGGCGGTCATGTCGAGCATTCGCGTGCTGAGACCCAGGACCCAGGGCTGCTGGTTGGATGGATGAAAGCAGCGACGGTTGTACTTCGACCGCAGGATGAGATCGAAGGCCCGGTACGGTTCCTGCCAGGTGCTGGTAGCATAGCCGTCGTCATGGTCCACATAGGCCGTGCGATAACGACGCCCCGGCGCGAACAGGCCGTCCGGAAGCGGCCGCTCGCGGACGTTTTGATCGTCGTCGATCCAGCGCGACCAGGCCGAACTGACGACCACGAGGTCACAATCCTGCGGGCTGATGGCGGGGTCGTGCCGGACCAGCCAGTCATCGGGTTGTGGCGAGCGCTGCCAGTAGTTGCAGTTGCCCAGGGTTTCGATGCCCAGTTGCTGCAGACCGTCCGCCAGCACCACCACGTCATCCTGGTAGGCGTTGGTTTCCTCGATGCAGTGAAAATAGGCCCGCTTCATTCCAACGCGGAGGGGGCGGCGTCAGGCCAGGGCGGCCAGGAAACGGCGGGCCGTGGCGGCCGGCGAATAGTGTTCCAAGGCCCAGTCGCGTCCGGCGGTGGCGATCCGCTCGAGGCAGCCGGGGTCGGCGGTGAGCCGGTCGATCGTTTCGTCCAGCTGGGTGAAATCCACACCGATGTAGTGCTGCCAGTTTACGGGCATCACCGGCAGGACCGCGCCGTATTTCTCCAGGTCCAGGTTGAACGCGACGGTCCCGGCCGCGAGAGTTTCCCAGAAGCGGAAACTGTCGCAGGAAATGGCGCGGGGATGGCGCGGGTCGAACCAGGCGAGGACGTCGTAGAACCGCCGCCACAGCCTGGCTTTGTTGCCCCCGACCAGGTAGACTTCCGGCCGGTACGGCAGGGGCGGAATGATCTCACCGCAAAAGGCCGAGCAGGCGGCCACGCTCTTCAACCTTTCGTAATAGGCCCGCGAATGCCGGCCATTGGTCTGCATCCACATCAGGCGGTCGTAGGGATCGTCCGGCGATGTACCGACGTCGGTGAACGGCGGCTGGTACACCGGCAGGATGGGCTGTAGCGCCGGGTGCAACCGCCGCATGGCCGCGATGCGGGAGCTGTGCAGGTACGGGTGCGAGGCGTTGTAGGAGACGTAGATGGCCCGCCGCCTTTCCGGCAGCGGTGGGGCGCCGGCGGTGCAGTCGATCACCCGCTGGGTCAGCCCGTCGGCCGACGGGACCATGTTGGGGAAGCGCCACGCCCGGGAGTTCAGCTTCGTGCGGAAGATCAGGTCGAACTGCCGGAACTGCGGTTCCCACGACACGGTCTGGTATCCGTCGTTGTGGTCGAGATAGACCGTGCGGTAGGAGCGGTTGCGCCGCGACACCAACTCGGGGAATTCGCGCCGCCGCGGCGCCTGGTCGCCGATGAGCCACCAGGTGAACCAGGCGTACGGGAACACCAGGACGTCGCAGTCCTCCGGGTGCACCTCGGGGGTGTGGCGGAACAGATAATCTCCCGGCGTGGTGGATTTCAGCCAGTAGTCGGCCCGGGCGTAGAAGGGGATGCCCAGTTGTTCCAGGCCCTCGGCCAGCGCCACGATGTCGTTCTGCAGGCAATCCGGCTCTTCCCGGCAGAAGAAGTAGATGCGGGGGTGCTTCACCGGGACGTCGAATCGAGCCAGCCCCAGGCGCGGATGTCGCGCACGGCATCGCGCCGCGCCCGGTGCATCGCCCATTCAAGGCGGCGCTCATGGGGCGTCATCCGCAGCCAGGCCCGTAGCCAGAACCACGTCGCTCCCACCGCGGTGCGGCGCGGCACGCGGATCTCGCCGAAATGCAGGAAGTGCAGGATGACCATGGAATAGGCGTTGCCCGCCCGATAACGCACGATGTGGGCTTCGGTCATGCGCTCCGGCGGGATGAGGTGAATCAACTTCAGCGCGCGGAAGAGACCGGTGCCGTAGCCGGTCCGGACGGCGACATAGTTGAGATCGACGTCTTCGCCGGTGATGAATCGATTGCCCGTGCGGCCCAGCAGCAGGCGCCGTGGATCGGCGGCGACCTGCCGGAGGTAGGCCTCCACCACTTCGCGCCGGAGACACATGCCGGCGCCCCATGGCATGGTGCGCGGGTCGTCGATGATGTTGGACCAGATGTCCTGCGGGACCAGGCGCTCGCCGCCGAAGCTTTCCTCCAGTCGGTTCCGCGGGGGACGGTCGAATTGGGGAATCATGTTTCCGCCGAAGGCACCGATGTACGGATGCGAGGCGTAGAGCTCGCGCGCCCGCCGCAGGTAGTCGGGGGCCAGGACGTTGTCGTCGTCCGAATGGATGATCAATTCGCCGCACGATTCCTGGTAGGCGCGGCGCCGGGCGTGGGCGAGGCCCAGCGTCGGCTCCAGCACGATCCGGCCGCGGGGGTGCCAGGAGAGATCGTAGCGGGTGGCCAGCGGGGGAGTGGAGGCGTTGTCGATCAGGATCAACTCCCATTCATCGAAGGGGAGCTCCTGCGCCCGCAGGCCGTCGAGCGTCGCTTGGAAATGCGCCGGCCGCGGATTGTGCGCGCAGAGAATGACGGAGATGCTAGCGCTCATGGGGAGAATCGGTTCGCGCCGCGAAGCGGCGGCGCAGTTTCGCCGCCAACGCGATCACCGGCACCGTCAGGTACCACTTCACCGGCAGGCTGCCCCCGGCGATCTGCTCGGCGAGGCCGCGGCGCACCACGGCCATCTGCTGTTCCTGGTTCGCATCCCCGCCGCTCCACGGGACGAGGTAGCGGCCGAACGCCTGGCGCGCGGCGGCACGCCGCTCCGGCGGGAGCCGGTCCACCAGGAGCTCGAAGGCCTTCAGCTGGTCGGCGAGGCGCCGGCCCGACGCGCCAAGGCGGACCGTCTCGGACTTGGCGTGATTTCTATAGCCGGCGAGGATGCGCGGGGAAAAGGCAAACGGCCTCGCGGCGGCGATGCGGGTCCACATCTCCCAGTCGAGACAATAAGGCAGGTCGCTCCGGAAGGCTCCCACCGTCTCGTAGGTGGCACGCTGCACGACAATCGAGGGGCATTGGATGCGCTGGCCGGTGGTAAGGCGGAACTGCCAGTCCGCCAGCACCGTTCGCTGGTGATCCTCCACAGCCGAGAGCCCGGTCCAGGCGGAGTCTGCATCGAGGAAGCAATGCCGGCAGAAGGCCGCGCCGGCCTCCGGAAACTGGCGGACGGTCTCCCGGAGTTCCGCATAAAACCCGGGAAAGACCACGTCATCCTGGTGGAGAAGATGAATCCACGTGCCGGTGGCGCGCTGGACGCATGCATTCCAACAGCCCGCCAGGCCGAGGTTCCTGGGGTTGCGGCTTACCGAGACGCGATCACCCGCGATGGCCCGCACCAAGGCCGGGACATCCGTCTGGGTGGAGCCGTCATCGACGACCTCGAGGTGCATTTCCGCCGGCCCGGGGTCCTGCTGGAGGACGCTTTCGAGCGTCTCGCGCAGGTACCGGGCTGAAGGTTCATAGGTGGGAACGAGCACCGACCAAAACGGGCGGGTCGAGGCGGAGCGGGGTTGCGTTTGATCTGGCATGTCAGGCGTGTCCGCGGCCGAGGATCATCCGGTCAGGCCGGGGTGCAGGCTGCCCTCGGGCATGGCGTGGGTCGGCGGGATCACGGTGGGGAGGGCGGTGCCGGCTCGCCGGCCGGAGCAGGCTCTCGCGCCAGGATGAGCGTGCCATCCAGGTGATAGGCATGGACGAATCGTCCCGGGAGGCAGGCCAGCGCCCGGTTTTGCAGCGAGGCATCGCTGGCCGCCGCTCCGCCGAAGACCACGGCGTCGACGGGATGACCCGCGGCGGCCATGTTGCGGATGGCCTGTTGGGACCCGCGCTCGAAAAACAGCTCGCTGTCCCAAGGGACCATGAAGGCCCGGCGCTCGGAATAGTACGGCAGCATCGAGTTCCAGTCGAAGCCGAAGACCACAATGCTGCCGGCCTCGCCGGTGTGTTGCCGGACCATCTCCGCCAGCCGGCCGGTCTCTTGCGGCGGGGCCCGTTGGAGCAGGTGGTAACCGGAGTAGTGATAAGCGGCGGCTTGGGCCACGATGAAGACCGTCACCACCAGCAGCCTGGTCGCCCCGCTGTTGGCCAGGAACTCCAGCAGGAACGTCCCGACGGTGACTCCGCAGGCGAGGGAGAAAAACACCGTGTTGGCGTACCAATAATAGTCGTGCACGAAAAAGAGGTTCATGAACACGGCCGGACCGGTCAGGAAAGCCAGCAGGAGCGCCGTGATCACGGGCCGATGGCCGCGAATCATCAAGAGGAAGACCAGGGCGAGGCCGACGGGAAAGAACGACGCGACGGAGGCGGACAGAAAATGATCATAGAGTCCGCGCCAGGTGCCGGGCTGCAGCCACTGGCCGGGATGGCCGAAGTTCCAGCCGGCCAGCCCGGCACTGGTCAGACGATGGACGATCGGGCTGGGATTGCGCAGCTTGACGACGTCGGTGTGGTGCGTCCACGCGATGGCAACGAGCAGGACGCCGGCCAGCACGCCGGTGAGGGTCAGGAGGCTGGTCCTGACCCGGCGCCGGGCACCGGCGTCATGCCGCCAGCGGAGCAAGTGCTCGCGGTGGAAGGCCAGGGCGAGCCACACCGCGCCCGCGGCGTGAATCGCAAAGGTGGTTATCTTGGTGACCGCGGCCAGGATTCCGGCGGCCACGGCGATGACCGTTAAGATCCGGCGGACGCGCACTTCGGTCGCCGAGCCGGGGGCGGGCGGGTCGCGAAACAGCAGGACGCTGAGGGCGAGAAGAAAGGCCCACGACGTGAACAGGGCGGTCGACTCGATCAGGAATGCCCGGGTGTAGAAAATATACACGGGCGAAACGAGGAGTGTCGCGAGCCCGAGCCAGATGGCTGTCCACGGCAGTTGCAGGCGGCGCAGCGTGAGGACAATCAGCGGCAGGGTGGCATAGAAGAAGGCGATGCTGGTCAGCCGCCCGGCCACGTCCAACCGGCCTCCGAGCAGCCGGTGCAGGCCGGCGACGGCAAATTGATAGGTGGGAAACTCGAAGGGGATCGAAGCGGGCGACCCGAAGACCGGGGTCTCATAGTCGATCTTCAGCCCGTCCCGCTGCAGATAATAGGTGGTGATGGCGGTCTGGGCCTGGCGGAAATCGTGCGGTCCCTCCAGCGTGTGGCCGATCCCTTGCGCCACCTCGGCCAGGTGAAACGCCAGCGCAGCGCCGAAGCCAGCCAGCGCGGCCAGCGCCGTCTTGTGGCGTAGATTTTCTAGGAGGCGGCCTGGCATGGCGAATCCGCCGGCAGTGGAACCGATTTCTCCCGGCGACCGCGGGGGATCCCGGGGTCAGGAAAGTGACCGGAGCAAATCGAGGAATTTCGGACCCTGGACATCGAGCGAATAGCGCGATCGTACTTTTGCCCGTGCATTCTCACCGAGGCGATGACGAACCACGTCGTTGCCCATCAGGTCGACGCACGCCTTGGCCATGGCGGAGATGTTCAAATAGGGCACGACGACCCCGGCATCCTCCTCCACCAGTTCCGGGGCTCCGCCCGCCTGGGCGAAGCAGATGACCGGCAGCCGATGATCCGCCGCTTCCAGCATCGCAACCGAAAAGGGATCCTCCCGCGAGGTCAGGGCAAAGAGATCGAAGGCGGAAAAACAGGCGGCCGGGTCGCTGACCGCCGGCACGAAATGGCAGACCCGCTGGAGACCCAGTTTGGCCACATCGTGGAGGGCGGTGGCCTGGCTTTGGCGATCGCCTCCCACCCACACGCAATGGCAGGCGACTGGCCGGGGGCTCCGCTGCAGATGATCGGCCAGTTGCACGAACAGGTCCACGCCCTTGCGCCACTGCGGCCAGCCGCACATGCCGACGACAAACGCTTCGTCACTGATGCCGAGCTGGCGGCGCAGTGCGGTTCTCTGGCGCTCCCGGTTCGCCTCATCCGCCGTCACGACGGGGAAATCATGGATGACCTGGATCCTGGGCGCCGGGATGCCAAGGTCCGTGGCCAGGAACTCCCGCACCGCGTGGCTCGCGGCGATGTAGACATCGACCGCCGCCACCGAACTCCGGAGCAATTCCCTGGCCGCATAATAGTCGGTGGTGTAGGCAAGCTCGTGGACGTGGAGCACCACGCGCCGGCCGGGACCGGCCAGTTGCGCGGCAACGGGGAGCGTGGCAATGGTGTTCGCATAGACCACCGGGTATCCTTGCGGTGGGTAGGAGGCGGCGAGATCGGGTGTCCTCAGGCCCATCCAGCCCAGGTGGCGCAGGACCTTGCGCCCGAGGCCGCGATTCATGGCGTCCCGCAGGAGATCATGACGCGCGGTCGCGGCGAGCTCCCGGTACTGGGTTTCCATCTCGCCGCCGGCCAGGAGCACGACCGACGGAATGACGTCGGAGTGCGCGCGAAGCCACCGGATCAGCGCCAGCAACAGCAGGGGCGCTCCGGTCCTCGATGCATCATGCCCGAGAAACAGAACCCGGGGCGGATCATTCGTGGTTGCTGGTTGGGTCGACACGGGGATTCCGGAAAGGGGGCCGGATGCCGGGTCCGGTGGGGTTTACCGGGGTGCCGTCCCGCGCGGTTTCATGGCGCGGATGGCCAGGGCGAGATAGAACGAGTGCCCGGGCTCGGTGCTCGGCACGACGCGATAGCTGCCATGAAAGCGGTCCGACCAACGATGCAGGGCGGCACGCCAGCGCGACGGCAGCCAGCGGATGATGCCGAGCCACATGCCGAATGGATGCCAGCGGGAGGCGAACAGCGCGCCGGAGTACTGCTCGATGAGCTGCAACACCGCGCGGCCGTTGGTCGTCAGTTTGTGGACCTCCTGGCATTGGAAGCCGATGGCCTCGACGTCGTGCCGGAGCCCATCGGCGGTCCAGCGATGAAAATCGTTCGGGCAGGCATGCTCCTCGTAGAAGCCATGCGTCGTCAGGAACAACTGCCCGCCGGGGGCGAGCACGCGGAAGCACTCGCGCAGGTAGTTGTCGGGTTCGGCGATGTGCTCGAGCACCTGCGTCGACAGCACGAGATCAAACTGGCCGTCCGGCGCCTTGATCGTGCCGTCGGGCTGGATGACATAATCCGTCCCGGTGGTGTCCGGCAAATCAGCCCGAAGATAGCGCGCCCCGGGAAACAGGTCGCGGTAGGGCGAGCCACCGCACCCGTAATCCAGGATGCATCCTGGCTTGGCTGCGGCCGGCAGGGCCATCGCCTGGCGAAGGTCGGCCAGGTGAAGATAAAGGGAGTCTCCCGGTCGCGGTTGCCGCCGGGCACGCACATAATCGTCATCGGTGATGATGCCGGCGACGACCTCGGGGGTTGGCGGTTCGTTTCTCATGGTTGGGTTCGATGGCGCGAGACCGCCCGGCCGGTGGTCGCGGGGGATGACACCGCCAGGGGAGCGAGCGTGGCCGGGCGGCTCATCGCGCGGGATCGACCTGCCAGGCGGCGGTTTCAAAATAGGCGCAGACTTCGCTGCGCCAGCCGAAAAGGGTGGGCTGGTCGAGCCGGACGACTTCGAAGGCCAGGTCGGGTTCCGTCATCTCAAAAAAGGCGCTGCCGGGCGGGCCGGAGAAGAACAGGCGCAGGGTGTAATGGCCGACATTCAGGCGGACAAACGGGATCTCACAGCGCAGCCGGGTTGGCCCGGGGCCGGTGGCGAAGGGCCGGTCGGCGCTGTAAAGCCAGAGGTGGACGGCGGGCTGGGCGCTGCTGTTGAGGATTTGGAAGGAGAAGCAGGCGTCCTTGACCGGTTCCTGGTGGTGGAGTTCGAACTCGAGGGTGAGGGCGCGGCCATAGGCCTGGACATTGCCAGGCTCGGAGGTCTGCAGGCGGATGCGGCTCAGGTGCGGCGTGGCGGCGGGCTTCTCCGGAACCGACCACTCGGCGCAGGCCGACGTGCGACTGCCGAAATACGATTGGATGACCCCCGTGATGTCGCCGGCCGCCACGGTGCGCCCCTGGTGGAGCAGGAGTCCCTTCCCGGCGAGCGTGGCGATCTGGTTGAGGTTGTGGCTGACGACGAGGACCGTGCGGCCTTCCTGGCGGGCGACGCTGCGCATCTTGCCGAGGCACCTTTTCTGGAACTCGGCGTCGCCGACCGCGAGGACCTCGTCCACAATGAGGATCTCGGGTTCGAGGTGGGCGGCGACGGCAAACGCCAGGCGCACATACATGCCGCTCGAGTAGTGCTTCACCGGCGTGTCGAGGAAGCGCTCGACCTCCGCGAAGGCGACGATCTCGTCGAACTTCCGCTGGATTTCGGCGCGCGACATGCCGAGGATCGCGCCGTTGAGGAAGATGTTCTCGCGGCCGGTCAGCTCGGGGTGAAAGCCGGTGCCGACCTCGAGCAGGCTGGCCACGCGCCCGCGGATGACCGCGCGGCCCACGGTCGGCTCGGTGATGCGGGAGAGAATCTTCAGGAGCGTGGACTTGCCGGCCCCGTTGCGGCCGATGATGCCGACCACGTCGCCCTGGTTGACCTGGAACGACACGTCGCGGAGCGCCCAGAATTCCTCGATGGCCGGCAGGTCGCCCGGATTGCGCCAGCGCCGCACCAGGCCGCGCGCGCCGTGCGCGAGGCGGTCACGCAGCGTGTCGTGTCGCGCCTGGTGGCCGATGTAGTAGCGCTTGCCGAGGTTTTCGACGCTGATGACCGGCTGGCTCACGTCAGATGATGTCGGCGAAGCTGCGCTCCGTGCGGCGGAAATACCACAGGCCGCCGGCGAGGACGATCGCGCCCACGAGGAGCGAGGTGGCGAAGCTGGGCCAGTAGAACGTGCCCTCGTTCCCGAGCAGGCACCAGCGGAAGCCCTCGATCACGCCGGTCAGCGGATTGAGGGCGAGCAGGTCGCGCCAGTTGGGGAGGATGTCCGTGCGGAACCCGATCGGCGACAGGAACACGCCGACCTGGAGCAGGAAGGGAACGATGAAGCGGAAGTCGCGGTATTTGACCGTGAGCGCGGTGAGCCAGAGCCCCGCGCCGAGCGAGAGCAGGAGCGCCTCGCCCATGAAGAGCGGCAGGAACACCCACCGCCAGCCCGGCAGGTGCCCGAAGGCCAGGCCGGCGATCACAAAGATGCCCAGCACGATCAGGAAATCGATCACGGCCACCGCCAGGGCGGACACCGGCACAATCAACCGGGGAAAATAAACCTTCGAAATGAGATTGGTGTTGGAGACCAGGCTGCCGCTGGCCCCGGACAGGCCGTTGGCAAACAACTGCCAGGGCAGCACGCCGGCCATGACCATCAGCGGATACGTGCGGTCCCCCTTGCCCATGCCGGCCAGCACCCCGAAGATGAAGCTGAAGATGCCGGTGGTGACGACCGGCTGCAGGATGGCCCAGGCCACCCCGAGCGCCGTCTGCTTGTAGCGCACCTTGACGTCGCGCCACGCCAGGAACCCCAGCAACTCGCGGTACCGCCAGAGGTCGGCCCAGTAGTGGCGGCTGGCGCGGCCGGCTTCGAGGACCAGTTCGGGGGCTTCGGGGCGGTTCATGGCGTCAGGAGAGCATCGCGGCGAGGCGCTGCCGGAAGATGGGGAAAGCAAACTTCGCGGCGTGTTCGCGCACAACCCCGGAATTGCGCGGATGGCGCACCAGCTCGCAGATGGCATCGGCCAGGTCGGGGATGTTGCCGTATTCGACGAGCCGGCCCACGGACTCGTCGATGACCTCGGGCGCGCCGCCGGCGCGGGCGCCGATGCAGGGTTTGCCGTAGGTCATGGCCTCGAGGTAAACGAGGCCGAAGCCTTCCTTCCGGCTGGGCAGCGCGAACAGGTCGCAGACCGCGTACTCGGCGCGCAGGGCCTCGTCGCTGATCGGCCCGAGGAAATCGACGCTCCCGGCGACTCCCAGCCGGTCGGCCAGCGCCGTGAGCCGCGGGAGGTCGTCGCCTTTGCCGACCAGCCGCAGGCGGGCCGCCGGATACACCTTGCGCACGAGGGGCATGGCCTCGATCAGGGTGTCGTAGCCCTTGTAGGTGTCGGCGGAAGAGAGCCGGCCGACCGACAGGATGCGCGGCAGGGCGAACGGTGCCTGCGATACCTGGTCGTTCAACTCGGGCGCGAAGTGCGGGTCGAAGGTGTTCGGCACGACCACGAGGCGCTCCGGCGCGAGCCCGGGGCAGAAGCGGAGCAGCTGGCGCCGCGTGAACTCGCTGATGCACAGGATGCGCTCGGCCCCGCGCAGCGCCCGGCGCTCGAGGAATGAATACGGGCGCCACACTTCAATCCCGTGTGCCACCAGGCAGTACTTGAGCCGGCGGTTGAACCGGGCGGCGATCGAGGCGATCACCAGTTGGTGGAGGTGGCCGCAGACCATGCAGTCGGCGCGCCGCGCGAGCCGCAGCGTGGCCCGGATGAAGGCCAGTTTGCGGCGGTCGCACGCCACATGCTCGCCGAGGCGCTCGTTGGCATAGCGCGCCAGGCGGGGCTCGGGACCCGGCCGGTCGTTCAGCACGATGGAATCAACCCGGCCGCCCGGCCCGGCGATCTCACACAGCGCATTCAGGTACAGCCGCATGATGCGCGCGATGCCGCCTTCGTGGAGGAACATTTCCGGCGAGGTCAGGAGATAGTTCACGTGCTGGCGGGCCGGTTGGCAAATGCCACGAGCACGGCGAGGGTCCACACGCGCGACCAGTGGCGCGCGTCGCGCTGGGTGGCATGGTCCTGCCAGAGGCGGATGGCTTCGTTCGCCTCGAGCCAGGGGCACGCGGCGAGCGACGCCGGCGAAAAGGTGTGGTCGAGGAATGGTTTCAACTCCGCCCGCATCCATTGGGCGAACGGCAGCACGAAGCCCTGCTTGCGCCGGTTCCGGATGGCGGCGGGCACGAGGTCGGCGGTCGCGTCAGCGAGGGCGCGCTTGGGATGGGCGGGGTCGTATTTGAACCAGCGGTGCTGCGGCCACAGCCATTCCAGCAGCACGCGGTCCACGAACGGGACCCGCAGCTCGAGCGAATGGGCCATGCTGAACACGTCGCTGTCCCGCAGCAGCACGTCCGCCATGTAGGTGCGCAGTTCCCAGGCGCTGATGATCTGGAACGGGTCGGCGCCAATCAGCTCGAAAGCATAGTCCTCGAGCATGGGGTGGTTGGGCCCGAGGCGTTCCGCCTGGGCCCGCGCCTCGGGTGCGAGCAACGCCAGCCGCTGGGCCTCCGGCAGCACGCGTCGTTGCAGCGAGGCCAGCTCATGGAGGTCGCGCGCGTGCGCCAGGAAATCGGCGAGCTTGCGGGCGCGAACGGAGGCCGTCGCGCGGAGCCGGGCCACGATGGCGCCGCGCAGCTTCGCCGGCGCCCGCCGCCACAGGGGCAGCAGATGATCGAGGCGGGGCAGGTCGCGAAACGAGGGATAGCCGCCGAACAATTCGTCGCCGCCCAGGCCCGACAACGCCACGGTGACGCCGCCCTGCCTGGCAAGCCGGCTGACGTAGTAGGTGTTGATGCCATCGCCGGTCGGCCGATCGAAGCTCGCCAGGATGCGCGGCAGGTCGGCGGCCACACGGGCGCCGGTCAGCACCTCCTCGTGGTGCTCCGTGCCGAAGGTTTGCGCCGCGAGCCGGGCGCTGGACTGCTCGGAGTAGCCGCTTTCGTTGAAAACGAGGGAGAACGTCTTGAGGCGGGTCGCGCCCGCCCGGGTCATCAAGCCGACGATGGCGGTCGAGTCCATGCCGCCCGACAGGAATGCACCCACCGGCACATCGGCCAGCCGGTGGGCGCGGACGGTGTCCTCGAGCTGGTGCCGCAGGCCGTGGACGAACTCGTGGTAGTTGCCGGCGACCCGGGCGTCCGCCCGTGGCGCGGGAAAATGCCACCAGGGCCCGGTGCGGGCGCGCCCCTGGGCGTCGACGGCCAGGCTGTGCCCGGGCGGCAGGTTGGACACGCCGCGATAGATCGTCCGCGGCGCCGGCACGCTGAACCACGCGAGGAATTCACCGGCCGAGGCCGGGTCGATCTCGCGCGGAATGCGACCGCTGGCGAGGAGGGCGTTCAGCTCCGAGGCAAACGCCAGTCCACCCTCGGGCAGCCGGGCATAGTAGAGCGGCTTGATGCCCAGCGGATCACGGGCGGCGAAGAGCACCTGCTCCTGGCGGTCCCAGGCCGCGAACGCAAACATGCCGCGCAGGAGCTGCAGGCAGCCGGCGCCTTCGAGCGCGAAGGCCGCCAGCAGGACCTCGGTGTCGCAATGCGTCCGGAAATTCCACCCGCGCTCCTCGAACCGGCCGCGCAGTTCCGCGTGGTTGTAGATCGCCCCGTTGAAAATGAGGCTGAACCGCCCGTCCGGACTGACCATCGGCTGATGGCCGTTCGCCGGATCGAAAATGGCCAGGCGGCACATGCCGAGCGTGACCGGTCCATCCGCGAGGAAGCCCCGGTCGTCCGGACCGCGATGTCGTTGCCGGTCAACCATGCGATTGACGGCTTCAGTTCTCGCTTCCGCCGACAGCGTCGGGGAAAGAACGCCGGCTATGCCGCACATGGGGTGAAACCTCTAGGCAAAGCTTCGCATCGTCGCTTCCCGTTGATGGATGCGGCGCAATTGGGAATCGAATCGGCCAGAGGCAAGGCGCTGCCCGTCCCGGGCTGGCGCAATCAAACAGCACCAACGCTGTTGCTGGCAATGCCGATTTTTTCGCAAAGCCTTAGAAACAAATGGCTTTGCTTATTTCGCTCGACTTGGCTGGCGACACCAGCAGCGCGACCAGATGCAGGCCGAATTCCACGGCCGTGCCGGCGCCGCGCGAGGTCGTCAACTTCCCGTCCGTCACGATCCTCTCATCGGCCCGAATGGCATCCAGTTCGTTGGCGACTGAGAAGTGGGCGGTATACTTACGGCCCGAGAGCAGGCCAGAGTCATTCAGCACGGTGGGCGCGGCACAGATGGCGGCCAGCCAGCGGCCGGCCGCATGATGGCGTTCGACCGCCGCGCGCACGCGCGGGTCGGCGCGCAACAATTTCACTCCGGCACCGCCCGGCAGGAAAAGCAGGTCGAATAAGCGGTCCGCGACCGCCGAAAGCGCCACGTCGGCATGGGCGACGACGTTACTGCGCCCGGTGGCATGGCGATTTTCATTGAGCGACGCGACGATCACCTCGACTCCGCCGCGACGCAGGATGTCGATCGGGGCAAACGCCTCGATCTCCTCGAAACCATCGGCGAGCAACACGAGCACGGAGGGCATTCCAAGGAAGTATCAAGTAACAGGCATGAAGTATCAAGCTGGGGAATCGACATGCTTGGGAACTCGCGCTTGTTACTTGTTACCTGTCCCTTGATACTTTCGCAGTGGATTCCACTGCGAATAAGCGCCTCGTGATCTTCGGCTGCGGCTACGTCGGCGCCGCGCTGGCCCGGGCGGCGCGGGCGGAGGGCGCCCGTGTCGAGGCCCTGACGCGAAATCCCGTTTGCGCGGCGGCGCTGCGCGAGCTCGGCGTCGCGCCCGTGGCGGAGGCCGACCTCGCCTCGTCCGCCTGGCACCGTGAGATCGCGCCCGGGCCGGATTTTGTCGTCAACTGCGTCAGTTCGGGCGGCGGAGGCGAGGACGGATACCGGCACTCCTATGTCGACGGCATGCGCTCGATCCTCGCCTGGGCGGCCGGGGGCGACCGGCCGGTCGGCACGATCGTCTACACGAGCAGCACGTCGGTTTATCCGCAGGGCGGGGGAGCGACCGTGGACGAATCAGCCGGCGCGGACGGTGCGACCCCGAACGGGCGGATCCTCCGCGAGGCCGAGAGTATCCTCGAACGGGCGCCGGCGGCGGTTTGCGCGCGGCACTTCATCCTGAGACTGGCGGGCATCTACGGGCCCGGCCGGCACCACCTGCTCGACCAGTTGCGCGCCGGCATGCCTGTCCTGCCGGGAGCGGGGGATTACCATCTCAACCTGGTCCATCGCGACGACATCGTGCGCGCGATCCTGGCCTGCCTGGCCGCGCCGGCTGCCGTTTTGAGCCGGACCTTCAATGTCGCTGACGACGCCCCGGCGCGGCGCGGCGAGGTTGTCGCCTGGCTCGCGGCGCGACTCGGGCGGCCCGTGCCGGGCTTTGACCGCTCGCCGGGTGGGCGTCGCGCGGGACAGCCGATGCCGGATCGCATCATCGCGGCGGCGCGGATCCGGCGGGAGCTGGGCTGGCGCCCGCATTTTGCGGACTTTCGCGCCGGCTTCGGCGAGATTCTGCAAAATAATACGTGATTCGCGCCCATTAGTCCGCATTAGTGGCGTTTCCAACCCCCTCCTTCCCATGCCCGGCGTCGGCAAACTTCTCAAGCAAGCCCAGAAAATGCAGAAACAGATCGAGCAGCTGCAGGCCACGCTCGATGCCCAGGTCATCGACGTCTCCAGCGGTGGCGGCGCCGTCCAGGTCAAGGTCAGCGGCTCGGGCAAGTTTCTTTCGCTTCAGCTCGACGCCGAATTTCTCAAGGAAGACGCCAGGCTGGTCGAGGAGACCATCCTGAACGCCGTGCGCGAGGCCGCGCAAAAGGCGAAGGAGCGCAACGATGCCGAGATGCAGCGGATTTCCTCGGCGTTCCAGATGCCGGGCATGTTCTGATCCCCGTGACCCCCGCGCTCGAGGCGCTGCAGCAGCAGCTGAAGAAACTCCCGGGCATCGGCTTCCGCTCGGCCGAGCGCATCGCGCTGCACCTGCTCGTGGAAAAGCCCGCGCGCCTGCCGGAACTCGTGGCGGCGCTCGAGCTCGCGGCAAGGAATGTCCGGCGCTGCTCGACCTGCGGCAACCTGGCCGAGGAGGCCCAATGCCCCATCTGCGCCGACGAGCGGCGCCGCAACGGCCAGGTCTGCGTCGTCGAATACGTCACCGACCTCGCGGCCATCGAGCGCTCCGGCGCCTTCCATGGGCGCTATCATGTGTTGCACGGCAAGCTGTCCCCCATTCGCGGGGTGGCGCCGGAGGACCTCAACCTTGGCGCGCTGCTGCAGCGGATTGCCGGCGGGGAAGCGACGGAACTCATCCTGGCGCTCTCAAACGACGTGGAGGGCGAGGCGACCTGCCACTATCTCACCGAGCGGCTGCCGCAATCGGGCGTGAAGGTCTCGCGCATCGGCTTCGGCCTGCCGAGCGGCAGCGGGGTGCTCTACGCGGACGCGGTGACCCTCAAGAGCGCGCTCGACGGGCGGCGGGATTACTCCTGAGGTGGGGGTGGGACGCCCTCGTCTCGCGGGCTCTGGCTTGCGATGGTGTAATCCCGCGGGGCCGGTCGCCCCGCCCCCAGAAATGCGGCCGCCTTCGCCCTCGCTTTGCCCGGCGAAGCGGGCCGTGCCATGCGTAGCATCTCTAGCTGCCGGAAGGACGCCCTCCTCCGTCAAGACTTCGGAAGGCATGCGTCGCGATCGTTAACACGATGCGAAGCATGGTGCGGGCGGCGGGAGTCGAACCCGCCTCTCATGCTTGGGAAGCACACATAATAGCCGATATACTACGCCCGCAAAAAACTGGACGGCACTAAAACAAACCGCCGGGCCAAATCAAGCCCGCGTCGCGAGCCGCGATTCGCCCAGCCGGCGCCAGCGCTCGAGAACGCGGCGGAGGATGTCGTCCGGCGCCAGGCCGTGCGCGGCGCGCAGGACCTCGACATTGCTGCCGTGCTCGACAAACGCGTCGGGCCAGCCGATGCGCTCGACGGCGGTGTGGCACTCGCCCTCCTGCAGCGCCTCAATGACCGCGCTGCCGAAGCCGCCGGCGAGCACGTTGTCCTCCATCGTCACGATGAGCGGCACCACTGCGGCCTGGCTGAGCAGGAGCGTGCGGTCGAGCGGCTTGATGAAGCGGGCGTTGACGACCCCGACCGAAAGCCCGGCTTCGCGATCAAGTCGCCCGGCGAGTTTCAGCGCGTCCTGCACCATCGGGCCCAGCGCCCAGATCACGATGTTGGAACCTTCGCGCAAGACCTGCGCCTGGCCGACGGGCAGCCGCGCGGGCTCCGCCTTGATCGCGGTCCCGAGGCCCGCGCCCCGCGGATAGCGGATGAAGCCCGGCCCCGGCAGGTGCAGCGAGGTGTGCAGCATGTCGACGAGCTCGTCCTCATCCTTTGGCTGCATGACGGTCGCGTTCGGCACGCAGCGGAGATAGGAGAGGTCAAACAAACCGTGATGCGTGGGGCCGTCGTTGGGCGACAGGCCCGCGCGATCCAGGCAGAAGGTGACCGGCAGGTTTTGCAGGCAGACGTCGTGGATCACCTGGTCGTAGGCGCGCTGCAGGAAGGTCGAATAGATGGCGCACACCGGACGGAAGCCCTTCGTCGCCAGCCCGGCGGCGAACAGCACGGCGTGTTCCTCCGCGATGCCGACGTCGAAGAACTGCCCCGGCAACTCAGTCGCCAGCGCCGAGAGGCCCGTGCCGCTCGGCATGGCGCCGGTGATGCCGAGCACTTTCTTGTCCTCGCGCGCGAACCGGGCCAGGGCGCCGCCGAAGACGTCCTGGTAGTTGGGCGGCGTGCCCGGAACCGCCTTCACGCTCTCGCCCGTCACCGGGTCGTACGGGCTGGCGCCGTGGAACTTTTCCGGGTGCTCGATCGCGGCACCGAGGCCCTTGCCCTTCTTGGTCAGGACATGGATGAGCACCGGCACGTCGCAGTGCTTGGCGAATTCCAGGTTCTTGACCAGCAGGTCGAGGTTGTGGCCGTCGACCGGGCCGAGGTATCGGAGCCCGAACTTCTCGAAGATCGAGGAGCCGACGAAGAAGTCCTTCGTCTCGCGTTTCCACCGGTGGTAGACCTTGTTCATCTCGACGCCGGTCGGGAAGCTCTTGAAGAACGCCTCCACGTCGTGGTGCAGCTTGTTGTAGGTCGGGCTCGTGCTGAGCTTGTTGAGGTAACCGGCGATCGCGCCGACGTTCTTGGCGATCGACCACTCGTTGTCGTTGAGGATGACGATCAGCCGCTTCGTCGAGCTGACGACATTGTTGAGCGCTTCGAGCGTGATGCCGCAGGTGAAGGCCGCGTCGCCGCAGACCGCGACGACGTGCTCGGACGAGCCGCGCAGGTCGCGGGCCGTCGCCATGCCCAGCGCGGCCGAGAGGGCGGTGCCGGCGTGGCCCGCGCCGAAGGCGTCGTGCTCGCTCTCGGGGCGGAAGAGGAAGCCCGACGCGCCGCCGCTCTTGCGCAGTTTCTGGAAGAACTCGCCCTTCCGCCCGGTGAGAAGCTTGTGCACGTAGCCCTGGTGCGCGACGTCGAACACGAGCTGGTCGGCGGGCGAGTCGAACACGCGGTGCAACGCGATTGTCAGCTCGACCACGCCGAGATTCGGGCCGATGTGTCCGCCGTTGCGCGCCGTGACCGCGATCAGCTCGTCGCGGATCTCCTGGGCGAGCTGGGGCAGTTGGGCGGGTTCAAGGGCCTTGACGTCCGCGGGGCCGGCGATGCGGTCAAGCAGACGGGGAGCAGGGGATGATGCACTCATCAAAGGAGAGGGAAACAGCCGCCGGCGCTTATTCCGCGCGGGTGGCCTCGAACGGCTCGAAGGCGGCGCCGCCGTCCTTCTGCTTCTTCAGCTTCTCGATCTTGAGCTCGGCGTCCTTCAGGCGGCTTTCGCAGACCTTGAGCAACTTGCTGCCCTCCTCGTACTTGGCCAACAGGTCAGCCAGCGGCACCTCGCCCTGTTCCATCGAGTCGACGATGGCTTCGAGACGGGTGAGGGCGGCCTCGAAACTGAGCTTGGCGTTCTTGTCCTGATCCACGGCGAGGAGGATGGGTCGGGTGAGGTCGATTTCAATCCTGTTCCGCGGGGCGGCCGGGCTGCGCGCAGTGGAGCACAATTGGAGGGTCGGCCTCCCGGCCGACTGCGGTAAGCCAAGTTCGCCCGATTGCGTACACCGGCCGGCCACGGCTGGTCAGGAGACCAGCCCTCCATCCGTGATCCAGACCCCGTGAAGAGCGGATCCCGGGCGCGCACCAGGCACGCCCCTGCATTCGGCCCACGTGCTCGCTCCTTAATGCTGGCCGGTGGCCGCAAACTCGTCTCTGTTCTTCCGGATGGATTGGTTACCCCTGACCGTCGTCCTCCTGGTCGTACTACGCCTGGCGGCCCAGCTCGCGCTCGAGGCCGTGAATCGCGCCGAGGCCCGCCGTCACGCGGCGCAGCGACCGGCGGCCGTCGCGGAGGTGATGGACGAGCCAACCTACGCCAAGTCGGTCGAGTACACGCTGGCCAAAAGCAAGCTGGCTTCGTTCGAGGCAGCCTACGACGTCTTCGTCCTGCTGGTCGTGCTGTTCAGCGGCGTGCTCCCGTGGCTGTGGCAGCGCTTCGACGCGCTCGCGCCCGGCGCGGCCTGGAGCGGCGCGCTGTTTCTCGTCGGCACGATGCTCCTGCTCGGCCTGCCCGGCCTGCCCCTGTCATGGTGGTCGCAGTTCCACCTCGAGGCCCGGTTCGGCTTCAACAAAGGCACGCTCGGGCTTTGGGTGAGCGACCAGGTGAAGTCCGCCGCGCTTGGCCTCGCGATCGGTTTTCCCCTGGCGTGGGCGCTGCTCGCGCTTGTGCGGCTGGCGGGCGCGGCCTGGTGGGTGTGGGGCTTTGCGCTCCTGTTTGGATTCCAACTGCTGATGATCGTCCTCTACCCGAAGCTGATCCTGCCGCTCTTCAACAAGCTCGCCCCGCTGCCCGACGGCGACCAGCGCCAGCGGCTGCTCGCGCTGTCGGAGCGCACCGGTTTTCGCGCCCGCACCATCGAGGTGATGGACGGCAGCAAGCGGTCGGGGCATTCGAATGCGTTCTTCACGGGCTTCGGCCGCTTCCGGCGGATCGTCCTGTTTGACACCCTCATGGCGCAGCTCGGCCAGGACGAGCTCGAGGCCGTGCTCGCGCACGAGATCGGCCACTACAAGCGCGGGCACATCCCGAAGTTCCTCGCGACGACCGCCGCCCTCCAGTTCGCGGCGTTCGCCGTCGTTGCCTGGCTGGCCAACGCGCTTTGGTTCAATGCCACCTTCGGCCTGCCCGCGGGCGTGCTGGCTCCAACCTTCCTGCTCTTCGCCTTGCTGGGCGGGCTCGTGACTTTCTGGTTCGCGCCGGTGGGCAACTGGATCTCGCGGCGGCACGAGTACGAGGCCGACGCTTTCGCCCGGGACGCCATCGGCTCGCCTGCGCCAATGATCGGCGCGCTGCGCAAGCTCTCGCAGAAGAACCTGTCCAACCTGACGCCGCACCCGCTCTACAGCGCCGTCTATTACTCGCACCCGACACTCGTCGAGCGGGAGCGGGCCCTGGCCCGCTGAGGGCGGCAAACTCCAAATTCCAAATCTCAGACGCCAAACAAACATCAAGGTCGGCAGGTCGGAAAGCTGTCTGGATTCGGTTTATCGGTTCGTGGAGCTTCATTGGGATTTGGCATTTGGAGCTTTGAGTTTTTCGCGTCGTCCGTTTCGGTCATCTCCTGTTGTGAGAAACAAGCTCGTACCTGTCTTGGCTATCTGCGTGCTGCTTGCTGCGACGACGCG
>DASZXO010000057.1:0-9942 GCA_035545835.1 Lacunisphaera sp. | reverse complement strand
ATAGCGGAGAGGGGGGAGGCGGGGAGAAAAGCTGAAAAGCTGACAGGATGAAAAGCTGACACGCTGACACGCTGAAAGGCTGACAGGCTGAAACGCTGAAAAGCGGAAAAGCTGAAAGGCTGATCGCTGACACGCTGAAAGCTGAGAGCGAAAGCTAGTGAGCAGCAAGTGGTGAGGCGGTCACGGATGGATCCGTGAAATCCGTGGTGAAGACAAACGGTCGGCGGGGACGCCGACCCTCCAGGCCAACTGCGGGGAGGAATTGTGGAGGGCTGGTCTCCCGGCCAGCCGCAGTTCCCCTCCGTGGCCTCCGCGACCTCTGTGTTGAAGACCAACGGTCGGCGGGGACGCCGACCCTCCACGCCAGCTGCGGGGAGGAATTGTGGAGGGCTGGTCTCCCGGCCAGCCGTGGTTCTCCTCCGTGGCCTCCGCGACCTCTGTGTTGAAAGCGAACGGTCGGCGGGGACGCCGACCCTCCAAGGCGACCCATAGTGGCGGCGTGGAAATGGGTCGTTGACTGGGGCCGGGGATCACCGATGAACGGTGGGCGTGAATGTTAAGAAAACCCTCGGTGGAACCCGTACTCTGCGCGGACTAAGGGCTGCCTGGTGGAGGCGGGACGCCCTCGTCCCGCGGGTTGCCATTCGTGCAGGCGCGTGGCGGGGTGAGGGCACCCCGCCTCCAAATGCGGCACGCCCTCGGCGAACCGCCTGACCGCTCATGTCGAGCCGGACGACCCATCGCTTCCTTCTCGCCGGGCTGCTGATCGTGGCGGCGTGGCTGGCCTGGCGGTGGTGGCACCCGCCGAGTTCGTTCGCCGTCTTCGACCGGGGCGGGGCGGGCAGCGCGATCGTCGTGCCGGCCGCGGCGACGCCGGAGGAACTGGCGGCGGCCGAGCTGGTGCGCGAGACCCTCGCGGCGGCGGCCGGGTCGGGCGAGGTGGAATTCCCGATCGTGCGCGAGCGTTGGTGGAACTTCTGGGTCAACGGCGTCTTCATCGGCGAAACCCGGCATGCCCGGGAAATCCCGTGGGCGGGAACGGATCGCCTGGACCGCTCCGTGGCCATGGCGGTGCGGCCCTTCGGCGTCGTGCTCCGCGCCCGGTGGCGCGAGGACATTGCCGGCGCGGCCGGCTGGTTCCTCGAAAAGAAGCTGGGGGCCCGCTGGTTCATGCCGGGCCCGCTCGGGGCTTCGGTGCCGGCGCGTGAGACGCTGCGCCTGCCGTTCGGGGTGGAGCGTTACCAGCCCTCGTTCGTGTCGCGCAGCCTCGGTGGCCTGGACCACCCGGCCGAGGAGCGTTGGTCGGCCGCGAACCGGCTGCGGGGAATCTTCCGCCACTACCATGCGATGAGCGACCTCTTCAAACCGGAGGACCTGGCGGAGCAACCCGACTTGGAGCCGCTCCTCAGCTGGCAGAAGTTCACGCTCACGCGTCCGAACGACCCGAACTGGCAGCCAAACATCGCCGCGCCGGCGGCGGCGGCGCACGCCATCGACGTCATCCGCCATCGGTTCGACGCCGACCCGAACCTTCTTTCCGTCTCGGTCGCGATGAACGACTCGATCCGGTACGACCAGTCGGAGACGACGCAGAAAATCGTCGGCGGCCCGCGCTGGTTCCGCCACAAGCCCGACTATTCGGACCTAGTGTTTGGCTTCGCCAACCAGGTGGCGAAGGGCCTGCAAGCGGAGTTCCCGGACCACTTCGTGACGACCTACGCCTACGATTGGACGGAGCAGGTGCCGCGCTTCAAGGTCGAGCCGAACGTTGTGCCCTACCTGACCGCCGACCGGGCGCAATGGTTCGACCCGGCCTTTGCGGCGGAGGACCGCGACCTGATCCAGCGCTGGATCGCGGCCGGGCCGAAGGTCGTGGGCCTCTACGATTATTACGAGGGGGCGCCATTCCTCGTGCCGAAGCCCGTCGGATATGCGGTGGCGCAGTCCATTCCATTTGCCCATGCGGCGGGCGTGCGGGCCTTCTATGCGGAAGCCTCCACCAACTGGGGCTTGGACGGGCCAAAGTGCTGGCTCGCCGCGCAGTTGTTGTGGGACGCGAGCCAGGACCCGGCGAAGCTGCTCGACGATTACTACCGCGAGTTCTGGCAGGAGGCGGCGGGGCCGATGCGGGAGTTCTTTGCAACGTGCGACCGGCAGTGGCTCGAGCAGCCGTTGCCGTCGTACTGGTTGAAATATTTCAAGGACGACGACCAGCACCTGCTCTATCCCGCGGCGGCTCGGGCAAAGCTGCGCGGACTGCTGAATGCGGCCCGGCAGGCGGCGGCGTCGCCGGTGGTGCGGGAGCGCGTGGAGTTCGTCAGCGAGGCCTTTGGCGTGACCGAGGCGTTCTGTGCCTTCGGCGAGTCGCGCGACGCGCTCAGCCGCTTGACCCTGGCGGACCGGCCCGATGCGGCCGGCATTGTCGCCGCGGCCCGCGCCGTGCAGGCCGACCGGCACGCTGTGGAGGAGCGGATCAAGGCCCTGGCGCGGGACCAGCCGCTGGCGGTCCGGGCCAAGCTGATGGAAGAATACACCCGCAACGATCCGCGGCGGCGGGCGCTCTGGCGGCTGTGGCCGCAGCGGGCAGCGGCGGCGAAGCTGGCCGGATTCGATGCGGCCTTTGGCGACTTGGTGCCGATATTGGCGCGGCACCGCGGGCCCGGACCGGAACTGAACGTGGACGGTGAGCTGACGAAGCTGACGCTGCGCGAGGTCGACGATTTCACGGCGCTCGACTGGGTGAAGTCAGGTTACTGGCAGGGCCATGGCGAGCCTTACGAGACAAGGCGGATCACGCTCGTGCCGGTGGGCGACCGCAACAGCATCCGCTTCGAGGGCTGCAAGCAGGAGACGCTTTCGCAGTGGCACAGTGCCGAGCCGGGCGACGACTACATCGGCACGGTGAAGGTCCGGGCGAAGGTCAGCCCGGGGAACATGACCTTCCTGATCGTCACGATGCTCGACGACAAGGGCGGCTATCTTGGGATCGGCAACATCGACCGGGTGCCGGTCGGCGACTGGCGCGAGCCGGTCGAGCTCGCGGTGTTCGTTCACGCCCCGGAGAACGTCAAGAACATCGGCCTGGGCGTGCGCGTGCTCAACCAGGTCGACGGCGATTATGCGGAGTTCTCGGACCTGTCGCTGCGCAAGCTGGAGTAGGGGCGGGCGAGGAAAGGCTGAAAAACTGGAAGGCTGACGAACGGCCCGGAGTCATTGGTCATTCGCCATCGGTCATTGGGATGCGGCCTGACGTGACAAATGACTATTGAACATTGACCAATGGACATCTCGGACGGGGCCACCGGCCAATGAGCGGTGAGAAGGGGATAACCCGGGCAAAGTACGCGGGCTTGCCCTTTCGCGGCGCCGGGATCAGGGTGGCGCATCCCGTTCCGCCGGGCTGGCCTCCCCATGAAATGCATCCTGATCGCTGACGACGACAAGGCCATCCGCGACCTCCTGCGCCTGGTCCTGCGGAGGAAGGGCTACGAAACCGTCGAAGCGGAGAATGGGAAGACGGCGATGGCGCGATATGCCGAGCTGAAGCCGGCCTGCGTGATCACCGACCTGGTGATGCCCGACCAGGAGGGCATTGAGACCATCATGCAGATGCGCCGGCACAGCCACCGGGCGGTGATCATCGCGATCTCCGGCGACACCGGGACGCGCGCCGCCACCTATTTAAAGATGGCCAACTCGCTCGGGGCGGATGCCATCCTCGAGAAGCCCTTTTCGGTCGAGCAGATCACGACGGCGGTGGAAAAGCTGGTGGGAAAGGCGGAGAGCTAGAAATCGTGAGCGGGAAGCACTGACATCAGTAACGTTAGTGCGATACGTGGCTAAATGCACGGATCGATCCGCGTGTAGGAGCCTGCTGGCAGGCGATATGAATCAAAACGGCCGGCGGGGACGCCGGCCCTCCACCGGAACAGGGTTGGTTTATTTTTCTGGAGGGCTGGGCTTCGGCCCAGCCGCGTATCTTCAGCCGGCATGCCGCAAGCGGCAGCCCTACAAAGCCGGTCAGGGCGAGCCAGCGACCGGCAGCACGCCCTGGACCTTGCGCAACAGCTCCTCAGCGGTGAAGGGCTTCATGAGCACGTCGTGAAAGCACCGGCCGGAGCGGTCGCTCAGGACGCCGGCGCGGTCGGCGCCCGTCATGGCAATGACCTTCACGGCTGGGTTGGTCGAGATGAGGCGGGAGGCGAAGTCGGCGCCGCCGAGGTTGGGCATGTCGAGGTCGGTGATGACGAGGCGGATTTCCGCGGCATGGGCCTGGAAGAGTGCCCAGCCATCGACGCCGTCGTTGGCGGTGAGGACGCGGTAGTTGAATTTCAGGAGGATCGCCGTGGCCACATCGCGGATGCTGTGCTCGTCGTCGACGACCAGGATGAGCTCGCGCCGGCCGGCCGCCGGGGCGAAGGGCTGCGCGCTGGCGATCCGTTCCGCGGTCCGCTCCGCCGGAAGGTAGACGCGAAACGTGGTGCCCCGGCCGAGCTTGCTCTCCAGGGTGATGGCGCCCTGGTGCGTGGCGACGATGCCGCGCACCGTCGCCAGGCCGAGGCCCGTGCCCTTGCCGGCGCCCTTGGTGGTGAAGAACGGCTCCCAGATGTGTTCGACGATGTCGGGCGGGATGCCCATGCCGGTGTCGACCACGTCCACCTGGATCCAGGCGCCGGGCCGGGCCCCGGGGATGCGGGCGGCGGCGTCATCGTCGAGCAGGAGATTGGCGGCACGGATGGCCAGGGTGCCGCCGTCGGGCATGGCGTCGCGGGCGTTCACGCACAGGTTGAGCAGCACCTGGTGAATCTGGGTGGGATTGGCGGTGATCGGCCACAGGTCGCGGGGAACGTCGGCCTCGAGGCGCACGGACTTCGGGAACGTCGCCTCGGCCATGGCGACGATGTCGTTGATGATGTGCCGAACCTGAATCACGCGCGGTTCGCCGCCGACCCCGTGGGCGAAGCCGAGGATCTGGCGCACGAGGCCGGCGCCGCGCTCGGCGCTCGTCTCGATCGTCTCAACCAGGCGGAGTTCGCCCTCGGGCACGCTCTTTCGCAGCATCGTGGCCGCCATCAGGACGGGCGCGAGGACGTTGTTGAGGTCGTGCGCGATGCCGGCCGCGAGCATGCCGATGTTCTCGAGCCGCTGGGCGCGCATGAACTGGTCCTGCAGCTTCTTTTGTTCGGTCACATCGGAGATAATGCAGAGCCGGGCGGCCGGGTGGCCGGCGTCGTCGTGGATCTGCGTGATGCTGGCCACGACCGCCAGCGGTTGTCCGCCGCGGTGGGTGAGGGTCAGTTCGCCGCGCCACTGGCCGGTGAGGGCGACGGACTGCCAGATGCCGGCGGCCTCGCCGACCGTGGGCAGCCGCAGGGCCAGCTCGATCGGGCGGCCGGCGATCTCGTCGGCGCTGTAGCCGAACATGCGTTCCGCCCCGCGGTTCCAGAAGGTCACGACCCGGTCGAGGTCGGTGATGACCACGCCGTCATTGGCCTTGTCGAGGCACTCGGCCTGGACGCGCAGCTTGGCCTCGACGGCTTTCTTGCCGGTGATGTCGCGCGAGACGCCGACGAGGCCCGTGATGTTTCCGGCGGCATCCCGCAGCGGGATCTTGGTCGTGGACACCCAGCTCACGCGGCCGTCGGGCCAGGTTTCCTTTTCCTCGACGCCGACGATCGGCTCCCCGGTCGCCATGAGGTGCTGCTCGTCCTCGAAGGCCTGCCGGGCGTGCTCCTCGGAGAAGACATCGAAATCCGTCTTCCCGATCGCCTCGGCCGGATCCCGCAGGCCCATCATGGCCGCCATGCTCGGATTCACGCGGACGAAGCGGCACTGCCGGTCCTTGAAGTAGATGTGGTCGGGAATCGACCCCGCCAGGCTCTGGAGCAGCGACTGTTCCTCGCGCAGCGCCTGCTCGACCCGGCGCTGGTTCTCGAGGGTCGCGGCGAGCACGGCGCGCGCCTGTTCGGACTCATTCCTGAGCCGGATGGCCTCGGCCTCGGCCGCCCGGCGCTGGATGATGTCGTCCTGCAGGGCCCGGTTGGCCTCCTCGAGTTGCAGGGCCTTTTCCTCGAGCTTGCGGATGATGATCTCGCCGTAGTCCTGGAGGGTGCCTTCCGCGTTGGCGGCGGGCCGGCGGGTGGGAGCCTCGCGGTCCTGCCGGGCGCGGGCCAGCACCGCCTCGATTTGCGCCAGGAGCGGCGCGGGCTCGGTGGGCTTGAGGATGAAGGCATCGGCGCCGAGGTCCATGGCGAGGCGCTCGTCCTTCGGCTCGGTGTAGGTGGCGGTGAAGACGATGAAGGGCGTGGCCTTGAGCCGGTCGTCGGCCTTCCAGTGGCGCAGCAGCGTGTAGCCATCCATCACCGGCATCAGCAGGTCCGAGACAATGATGTCCGGTGGCGTCTGGCGGGCCCGGGCCAGGGCCTCGGCGCCGTGGCGCGCCTCGTCGACGGTGAACCCGCGGCTCTGCAGGATGGTCCGCAGCAGGTAGAGGTTCTCCGCCTTGTCGTCGACGATGAGGGCGCGGCTCATGGGCGGGCGTCCGTTTTTTTGGGGGGCAGGAAGCGCTCGATCTCGGCGACGAATCGTTCCGGGTCGATGGGTTTTTCGAGGTAGCCGTCGCAACCGGCGGCCATGACCTGTTCGCGGTCACCCAGCATCGCATAGGAGGTGACGGCGACCACGGGGATGGCTTTGAGGCGGGGGTCAGCCTTCAGGTTCCGGGCCACGGCGTAACCGTCCATGCCCGGAAGCTGGATGTCGAGCAGGATCAGGTCGGGCGCGATCTCGCCGGCCAGCTTGATGCCGAGCGGGCCGGTGGCGGCGGACACGACGGCGTAGCCGCTTTGCTCGAGCAGGAAGGTGACCAGGTAGCGGTTCTGTTCGTTGTCCTCGATGAGGAGTATTTTGCCTTTCATGGGCGGGGGTGATCAGTCGACGGGCAAGGTGAGGGTGAAGACGCTGCCCCGGTTCCATTCACTGTGCACGGTGATCTCGCCGTGGAGCAGGTCCGCCAGCCGCCGGCAGATGGCCAGGCCGAGGCCGGTGCCCTCGTGCAGGCGCGTCAGGCCGGAATCGATCTGGCGGAAGGGCTGGAAGAGGGTGGGAATGTGCTCGGGCTTGATGCCGATGCCGGTGTCGCGGACCTCGCAGCGCACGACGGTCGCGGCGGTGAGGGGAAACGGGGCGGTGGACCGGGACTGGGGCCCGGCGGCCGCGCCGTCGCCGCGGTTGGATTCCCGCCAGACGCGGAAGCCGACCTCGCCGCGCTCGGTGAACTTGACCGCGTTGTTGAGGAGGTTGAGGAGGATCTGCTCGACCCGCCGCGGATCGCTGGTGATCGCGCCGACATCCGGGGCGACGTCGACGTGCAGGGCCAGGCCCTTCCGGTCCGCCAGCGGGCGCACCAGCGCGGCGACCTTTGCGGCCGAGTCCCCGACGGCCATCGGCTCGCGCTGGATCTGGAGCTGGTCGGCCTCGATCTTGGAGATGTCGAGGACATCGTTGATCAGGGCAAGCAGGTGCCGCGCGCTGTCCCGCACCATCTCGAGCTGGCGGGTTTGTTCCGGGTTCAGGCCGCCGGCCAGCCCCTGGAGCAGGATGCCGGTGAACCCGATGATGGAGTTGAGCGGCGTGCGCAACTCATGCGACATGGTGGCGAGAAACGCGGACTTGACCCGGTCGGCCGCCTCGGCGCGGTCGCGGGAGATGGCCAGCTCATGCGTGCGCTCGGCGACGCGGCGCTCGAGGCTGGCATTGAGTTCGCGGACATCCGCCTCCGCCCGCTTGCGCGCCGTGATGTCGTGGATGATCGCGATGGTGCCGGCCGAAGGGTCGTGGCTGCTGAGCGGGGCGGCGGACAGGACGACGTCGCGCAGCGTGCCGTCGCGGCTGCGCATGCGGGATTCGACGGTGGCGACTCCGGACTCATGCAGGCCGCTGTACAGGCACCGGCCGACCCGCTCGAACTCGGCATCATCCGCGTAGAGGATCCGCGTGGTCCGGCCGATCAGCTCGTTTTCCGCATAGCCAAACCGGTCGCACCACCAGCGGTTCACCACCTGGATGACCCGGTCCTGGAGGATGCCGATGCCCACGGGCGCGGCCGCGAACACGCCGCGGATGGTGGCTTCGTTCTGGCGGAGCTGGCGCTCGGCCCTCTTGAGTTCGGTCACATCGCGGCTGATGCCGATGACACCGATGATGCGGCCGTCGGAGTCGCGCCAAGGCGCCTTGGTGGATTGGTAGAAGCGCGCCGCCCCGGTGGCGTCGCCTTGTTCCTCGAACAGCTGCACCTGCCCGGACTCGATCACCTGGCGGTCGTTGGCCTGGAGGGACGCGGCGGCTTTGGGCGAGAACAGTTCGGCATCGGTCCGGCCGAGGATGGCCTCCACCGGGCGGCCCAGGTAACCGGCGCCCGCGGTGTTCATCATCAGGTACCGTCCGTCCTGGTCCTTCACAAAGACGGAGTCGCTGGTTCCCTCCGTCACCGCCCGCAGGAGCGCGTAATGGCGCCGCAACTGGGTTTAGGCCTCATGGCGCGTGGCCAGTTCTTCGCGGAGGGCGTTGGTCTTCTCCCGGATGCTTTCGGTGAGCTTGGACCGGCTCCGGGCCAGGACGTAGACCAGGATGCTCGCGAGGACGATCACCACGGAACCGACGCTGTAGAACAGCCACACCGCCCGGCCCGAACCCGCGTTCCACCCGCTGCGCGGGCACACGCCCATCTCCCAGGCGCCGTCGGGCAGCGTGATGCGGTGGACGACCGGTTGCCGGTCGAACACCGCCGCCGGCCCGAAAAACGTGCCGCCCCCGACGGTCCGGATGGCGAGCAGGCCGTCGGTGGCGTTGCCCTCGGGAATGCCCGCGTCGTTCAGGAGGGGGCCGATGTTCAGGACGATGCCGACGAGGCGCCGCGGGCCACCGCCGGACGAGGGGACCGCCTGGCGGAAGACGACGCCCAGGCCGCCCTGGATGAGCTCGAGCGGACCCGTGACGGTGGTGCGGCCCGTTTCCAGGGCGCGACCGATGTCCTTCCCGGCGTACTTGTTCGCCGCCGTCAGGAGATTGAACCCGACCGTGGGTTCGTTGCCGGCGAGCGGGTAGGTGTGGGTGATGACGCCGTCGGCCACGACCTGGATGGCGCGAATCCACGTGGCGCTCGCGTGGAGACCGGCGGCGAGCGTGTTGAATTTTTCGCCGTCCACCGCGCCGCCTTTTGCGGTCTCGGCCGCAACAAAAGCCGAAAGCCGGTTCAGTTTCTGTTCGGTCCGGGCGATGGAGCGCTGCACGGCGTCAGCGCGCAGTTCCAGCGTGGCACGCAGGTTCGCCTGCTATTCGCTGACAAGTTGGGAAGAACACCTCCAGCCGAGCCAGAGCAGCAAAGGCAGGAGCGCCAGGACGGGCACCAAGGCCCAGAGGGCAGCCTGGTGCCGCGAATTCATGCGAGGCCCGGTTGGCGTCGAGTGCACCCGAGTGGAGGGTTCGGTCGTTGTCGTTGAGGACGGGGGTAACCGCTGGGGCATGCCGGGCGTGGCATGCGGGGAGCCTTGACGGCGGCCAGTGTGGGCGGCATCGCGGCGGATGTCGACGGCGATGTGTCGCTGGGGAACCGACGCGGGCACAGCGACCGTATCCCGGCTTGTTTGATGCAGGAGCGGGTTTACCTCGGGAGCGGGCGCGAAAGATCGCGGCATAAAGCCGCTCCTACAAAAGTCGCGGCCGGTCGGGAGACCGGCCCTCCACCGATGGCGCCAAACTCAGACCAGGAGCAGCGCGGGCTTTTCCAGGAGGTCCTTGAGCGCGGCGAGGAACTGGGCGCCGAGGGCGCCGTCGACGACGCGGTGGTCGCAGGAAAGCGTCAGGACCATGGTCTGGCCGACCACGATCTGGCCGTTCTTCACGACGGGCTTCGTGACGGTGGTGCCAACGGCGAGGATCGCG
>DASZXO010000056.1:0-10589 GCA_035545835.1 Lacunisphaera sp. | reverse complement strand
CCGCGGCCGGGGTGAGCGCGGCGGCGTCGCCCGCCGGCGCACTGGCGGCGGTCGGGTCCGTCGATTGCGCCGCCATGGTCGCGACCAGCAACACGAGGGCGCCCGCGCCTGGAAAACGGAGGTTCACGTGGCGCCCTAGCTGCCGGACCGCAGGGTGCAGGCGATGCTCACCGGGGGAGGTGTCGAGCCGTTCCGCACCTGGAGCATGAGGATCACGTCCTGGTAACCCTTGCGGCGGCCGACGATTTCGTAGTCGCCTGGCAGGATGCGGACCGTCTCGTGGTGGATCTTGCCGAGCATCCTGAAATTGCTGATGGACACCCAGGACTCGCCGTCGGATTCAAACGTCACGGCCACCGGCTGGCTCTGCGCCAGCAGCAGCGTGCGCAGCTGTTCGACCCGATCGGACAGTGCCAGGTAGGCGGGCTTGATCGCCATCGCCTCGTTGAACGAGCGGATGGCTGATTGGAACTCGGCGTGCTGGGAAAGCTGTTCCGCGACCTCGACCAGCTTGTTGAACTGCAGGAGGGTCCGGATCATCTTGCCGGTGCGGGCGTAACCCTCCTTCGCCTCCTCGTGCGTCGGGTCGAGGTCGATGGTGGCCTTGTAGGCGGCCCGGGCGTCCTCCCATTCGTACTTGTTCTCGTAATCGAAGGCCTTGGCCAGTGCCGCCTTCACCGCCTCGCGGTGGGCGATGTCGCGCGTCTCGGCGAGCGCCTTCTTGATGTCGTCCTTCTGCGGGTAAACCTTCAGCGCCCGTTCGTACGAGGCGATGGCCCTGGGCCAGTCCTTCGCCGCGCGGGCGGCCGCGGCCGCGTCGGTCGCGGCCTTGAACTCGGTTTCCTTTTCCAGCCGCTCGTTGCGCGCCTTGCCCTGCTGCGCCACGGCCGAGAACGCATCGGTCTCAAAGGCCTTGGCGAAGGCTTCCCGCGCCCGGGCGTATTCCGCCTTGGCCTCGAACGCGGCCCCCTGCAGCAACAGCGCGTGCACCCGGTCGGCGACCTCCGCGCGCTTGAGGCCCTGCTGCGCGACCTCGTTGCCCGGGTCCTTTTCCAGCGCCGCCTTGAAGGCGTCGAGGGCCGCCTCGCGCTCGCCGTTGGCGACGGCCTGCTGGCCGGTGCGGATGTGCCCGTCGACGTAATCCTTCAGCGCCTGCTCGGCCCGGCCCAGCGCGGCGAAGGCCTGGTCGAATTCCTTCTTGGCCCGGATGAAGCCGCCGGCCTTGAAGAACTCCTGCCCGATGCCGGCCTCGGTGAAGGCGGTGTCGAATTCCTTCGGCGCGAGGCTGCGCGCCCGGTCGAGCTCCTTCATGCGCATGATCACCTCGTCGTACGCCTTCTGCGTCTCCTGCTTCAGCTTCACGTTGAGGCTGTACTCGTCGATGTCGCGGTTGAGCGCCGTGAAATGCGCCAGCGCCTTCGCGTACTCGTGGGCCGACAACAGCGCCTCGCCCGTCAGGAAATCCTTCTCGATGCCGATCAGGCGCTCGAACTGGCTCGGGTGGTCCTGCGGGAGCTTGCGGATTTCCACCAGCGCCTTGTACGCGGTCTCGTGCGCCAGCTCGGCCTTCGACTCGCTGACGAAAGCCGCGCCGGGGTCGACCTTCGCGGCCGCCGCCTGCGGCGCCGGCCGGAGGAACTGCGGACCGACGACCAGCCGGATGCCGCGGATGGCGAGGCCCGCGAAAAGCAACAGCCCGAAGAATCCGCCGACGGTCCAACCGAGGATGCGCAGCAGCGTCCATCGCTTCTTGCCTTCAGCCCGGCCGTGCTCGGGATCCCAATGAATGATGCGACGCTTCTTCGCCGGCACACTCTCGGCAGGGTCACTCATGGCGGGGTGATATGATTGACGTGGAAGGCGTGGTCCAACAGCCGGCCGGTAACAATTTGGAAAGACTGCACTCTGATAGCCAAAAAGCGCCGACCCGCAAATGCCAAATGTGCGCCCGCACCTTGCCAACCGACCCGACCGGGGTATTTTGCGCCCGTCACCGGTCACCACCCCATGAGCCCGGCCGCCCGCATCGCCCTCGCCGCCGCCACCTGGAGCCTATTCCTCGGGGCGGGCTGCTACGAGGTGCCGGTCACCGGCCGCACCGCCATCAACATGGTCTCGGACCAGGAGGTCGTGAAGCAAAGCCTGGCCGCGTTCAACCAGGTGAAGAAGAAGAACCGCCTCAGCCGCGACCCGCAGCTGAACGCCATGGTCCAGCGCGTCGGGGAGCGCCTGGCGCGGGTCGCGTTCTGGGACGTCCCCGATGCCGACTGGGAATTCGTCGTCTTCGACGCGCCCCAGACGATCAACGCCTTCGCCATGGCCGGCGGCAAGGTCGGGGTGTTCAGCGGCCTGTTCAAGATCGTCCACAATGACGACCAGCTGGCCTCGGTCCTCGCGCACGAGATCGGCCACGTGGCCGCCAAGCATGTCAACGAGCGCCTGTCACAGCAGATGGCGCTCCAGGGCGGCGGGCTGCTCGTCGGGGGCCTCGTGGCCGGATCCGGCGCCGGGGCGCTGACCTCGAACGCCGTCCTCGAGGCCTACGGGCTTTCGAGCAACCTTACCGCCGTCGGGTTCGACCGGAAAAAGGAGGCCGAGGCCGACCACATCGGGCTGATGTACATGGCCCGGGCCGGCTATGACCCGGCCGAGGCGATCGCCGTCCTCGAACATCTCGAGGAAACGACCGCGGGCCAGTCGACCGGGCTCAGCTGGCTGTCGAATCACCCGTCGACACCGGATCGCATCGAACAGCTTCGCACCCTCCTCCCCCGCGCGCTCGAAGCCTACCGGCAAAGCGCCCATACCCCAACCCCGATCCAGGTCAATTAACCCCATGTCCCGCCCCCTCCCCACCTTCCTGGCGGTCGCCGGCCTCGCCGCCGGCGCCTGCGGACTGCCCCTCCTCGCCGATGAACCCGCCGCCGTCGCCCCGGCGCCGCCGGCGTCCGGTTCGCATCCGCCGCGCGCGTTGCACACCGTCGCGCCGGTCCATCCGCCCGAATTGCGCCAGAAGCTCATTGCCGGCGAATGCGTCGTCGAATGCCTCGTGTCGACCGAGGGCCGCGTCGTGGACACCAAGGTGCTTTCCGCCACCGATCCCGCCTTCGGCCAGGCCTCGATCGAGGCCGCGCGCCAATGGGAATTCCAGCCGGGCGAACGCGAGGGCCGGCCGGTTGCGATGAAGGTGCAGATTCCGTTCGATTTCACGTTCTCGCCGGAGGAAATCCTCAACACCGTCGCCGGCTACAATGTCTTTGCCGAGCCCCAGGGCACCGTCGTTCCCGCGCAGGAACTGCCCGCCTGGCCCCAGCCGATCCACATCTATTTGCCGCCCTACCCCCGGCAGCTCCAGGGCACGGGCAAGCACGGGAAGGCCGTCGTCTCGATCGTCATCGACCAGCAGGGCAACGTCCTCAAGCCGAGGATCGTCAAGTCCACCTATCCGGAGTTCGACCTGCCCGCGCTCGCCACCGCCGTGCGCCTGAAGTACGAGCCGCAGACCGTCGGGAACAAGCACCCCGAGAGGATCTGCGTCTCCATGGACATCGAGTTTGATTTCAAGGACCCGGTCCTGATGCGGAAGAACGCCGTCGAGCAGAAGGCCGCCGAGGACGCCCGGAAGAAGCGGGCGGACTGAGCGAAGCTTCGAGGTGCAGCCCGTACTCCCGGGCCGGCTGGACCAAGGCAGGGCGCGTTATCCCTGACGCGCCGGGGAGTGGAGGGTCGGCCTCCCGGCCGACCGTATCCCGAAATTCGGCTGGTCAGGAGACCAGCCCTCCAACTGGTCCCCGGCAGCTCCGTCAAAAGGCCCGCCGGCATGTCGCTGGAAACTGATCACACCGGAAGTTTCTTGATCAGGGCGCACTCGCAGGCGGATTCGCCGGCGCGGCGGCCGCCGCCGGGGGCGCCGGTTCCCAGAAATAATGGCCGTGCTGGAGCCGGTCGCGCCGGATCCAGATCGCGGCGGCGGCCAGCAGCGCCACCACGACGAGCGCAAGCCACAGGCGCCGGCGTCGCTTTGCCGCCTTGTCCTCGTAGGGATCCTCCAGCGCCAGCCGCGAACCGGCCGGCTTCGCCGCCAGGTCGGTGAGCGCCGAGCCGAAGGGAATGTTGATGCGCACGCGTCCGTTCACCGCCCAGCCGTTCGCCTCGAGGAGCGGTCCGAGCGTGCGCTGCCGCAGCTTCAGCCAGGCGATGGCCATCGACGGCAGCGAGATCACCAGCATCAGGCCGATGACCACGAGCGGCAGCTGCCAGATCGCGAGCCGGGCGAGGCCCGTGGTGATCGCCCCGAGCGCGCCCCCGATGGCGCCGACGGCCACGCCCAGCGCGGCGACGGTGCCGACATCGATCTTCTTCGGCCCGGCGGGGGGCCCGGCCTGGTCCACGTGCGCCGTCTGCTCCGCCGCCGCGGCGAGTTTCGTGCCCGAGGCCGCTTCGGCGGCCGCGGCCCGTTTCGCCACCTGCTCCTCGACCAGGCGGACGAATTTCTTGTAGGGCGACCAGAACGCCTGGCGGATGCTGATCGGGTTGTCGACGATGCTCGTGATCACCGCGTTCCAGTCGCGCCCCTTCCGGTCGTAGAACACGCCGCGGCGCCCGACGAACAGGTAGTCGCTGTCGCCCTGCGTGAAACCGGCGGCGAGGTTCATCGTCTCGCCCCCCGTGCGGGTGCAGGTGCAATACGCGATGTAGGCCTTGCTCATCGCCGCCAGCGGGCTCGCCCCGTCGACGCGGATGCACAGCTCGGTGCTGCGGCTGTCGAGATAGAGCGTGCCGGCCTGGAAGATCGCCCGGCGGTCGTGCGAGTAGAAGTCGGCGAAGTTGACGAAATTGTGCAGGAGGGCCCGCAGGTCGCGATGGTAGCGCGCCAGCCGCTCGACGTCGTTGATGGCCTTGTATTCCGGCTCGAGCGCCTTGTCCTTCGCGACCAGCGCCGCCAGCACCGCGCGGCCGTCGCCGCCGTCGATTTCCTTCAGCCGCTTGACGCCGAGCTGCTCGACGCGGCTGCCCGCCTTGCCGCCGAGCCAGGTTTCATAGGCGGCGAATTTCGCGTTGAGGGCGTCCCATTCCGCCTCGGTCAGGGCGGTCTTCGCCGCGCCCAGGACGGGCGTGACGACCGCGGCGTGGAGCGTCGCCAGCGCGGCCGCCCAGGCGGGATTCACGCCCTCGAGGAGCGGCAGCGGCCGCCCGGCCTCGATGCGCGCCAGCGGGAACCCGGCGATCTCTTCCGCCGTGACCTTCAACTCCCGGGCCGCGAGCGGCGCGTACTCCTTTTCATCGCGGTTGAGCGCCGCGGCCGCGCGCGGATCAAACGCCGCGAGGCGGCAGCGCGCGAAATAATCCCCGGCCTTCGCCCGCACCGCGCGCAGGGCCGTGACCGCAGCGGCGGTCCCTTCGCCCAGCACGGCGATGTCCCGGGCGGAACTGCGGCCGATCCATTCGAGGTAGGCCGCCAGGTCGGTGAAAAATGCGTCGATGTCGGCCGCGGTGACGCCCGTCGCGCCCGTCAGGTCCTTGGCGCCGCCGCGGCAGGCGATGATGTCCAGGATCAACGCCTGCACCGCGGGGTCGTCGGTCGCCTCCGGCGGGATGACGCCGTCGCCGTTGAGTGCGCTGGCCGTGAGGATCCGGGCCGTGTCCGCCGCCTCCGCCACGGTGATCGCGGCCGCATCCGGCCGGCCGACGTTGCGCAGGATCTGCCGGGCCGAGGCGTGCACCAGGCGGCCGTCGGCGCTCGCCTGGCTGATGGCGGCCAGCGGCAGCCCGTCGACGCCCTTGAGCAGCTCGCCGGCGTCGACCAGGCGCGCGGCGGCCCACTTCACGGCGCCGATCACCTCGGCCACGCGGATCTGCCCGTCGCCGTCCGTGTCGATCAACGCAAGGGTCTTCTCGTCGAGTTCGAGGCCCTTGACCGGGCAGCTGAGCGCCACCCAGAGTTTCGGGTCGAGGTCCTCGAGCGCCAGCAGGTCGGCGCCGGTCTCGAGGGCGGCCTGGTCGAGCCCGCCCGTGCGGAAGAACTTCCAGGTGTGCGATGAGGTGGGGTGCGGGAACATGGGCGCGAGTCCGCCCGGCGCGCAGGGCCGGCGGATCGGACGCTAGGCTTATTCCCAATTCAGTACCAGCCGGGAAAAATACGTCGTATCGAGCTTCTTCACCCCGGCGCCGGGCTTGCTGTTGTAGTCGTTGCTGACGCCGAAACGGACCTTGAGGTTCGGATTGGTCGTCGGCACCTCGAGGAAGCTCTCGTGGGTGGCGCGATAATTGGCGAAGTCGTCGAACGAGGGCACGAAGGCGAGGCGGTTGACCAGGCTCATGTTGGTCAGCTTCAGCTCGTGGTTGAGGCCGAAGTCGAGACCGGCCGCATTGACGTCGGTCGTGGCCGGGTTCTTGTAGTTCTCGTTGCGGAACGAGAAACCGACGCGGCTCGTGAGGACATGGTTCGGGAGCCGGATGAAGTCGTACCCGAAGCCGGCCGCGGCCACGTCGTAGAACTGGATGTCCTTCACGCGGTCGAACCCGCCTTCGTCGCGGATGTACCACGAATTGCCGCCGGAAAAATTGTTCGAGTAGTCGACCCCCGCCTTGAACTGGTCCGCCGATTTGACGGCGTCCGTCACCTGCCGGTCATAAGCGGCGTAGAACGCCAGCTTGTCCCTCACGCCCGCGAGCGTCGCGCGCACGCCGCCGGCGGTGCCGAGCTGGCTCTTGTTGCCGGATTTGCCCGTGACGTCGGCGGTCGCCTCGTAGGCCCACTTGCGCTCCAGCGCCACGACGTCCGGGTCCTTGCCGCCGGCCTTCCACGACGCGGCGATCTTGTCGACCGTCGTGCGCACGCTGCCGTCGGAATTGTCGATCGCGATGCCGCCGCCGGGCGTGCTCGTGACCTTGCCGTCGAAACGCGTGCCGCTGGCCAGCCGCACGGCCACCGGCGCCTCGGTGCTGAGGCCGGTCACCTCGGACTGCTTGACGGTGATCGTGCCGGCGTAGTCGGTGTCGATGATGACCGACCCGGCGTCGATCTTGGTGATTTTGCCGGTGAGGCGCGCGCCGGATTTCGTTTCGACAATGTCGGCGGACAGCGCGGCCGCGCCCCACAGGGCGACGGCGAGGAACAGGATGACGGAATGACGATGGGTGGTGGACATGGCTGTGGGTGGGACGGTCTGAGTAGCAGATTTTCGACCGGCAAAGCCAGCCAATTGGTTTGGCCGACGTCGGACCCATCGGGGTAAATGCGGGCCCCGCGGTGCGGGTGGCGGTCCGCCCGGCCTGCGCCCTTGTTCCCGCTCTCCCGCCGCACCCGATACTCCGCCTGCATCGGCGGGGCCACCGCCAGCGAGCCCCGGCGATGTGCCGCGCAACCAGCCGGCCCGGGGGCACCAAGGAAGCCAGCCCATGGACCCACGCCGAAGGAACCTCCTCGACGAGGCCGCCGCGGTGTCGGTCGTGCTGGATCCGACCCGGCGAAGCCGGGCCGGGCGAGCGTTCAACTGGCGCCGATGGCGGCGGGCGCGTGCTCCTCAAACTTTCCCTGGCACGGGCCGATGACGAGCACCGCCTCGTCCGGACGGGCCTCCACCTCCCCGCTGATCACCCGGTAGGCGATTGCATTGGTCTCGTCGGTGGCGGACAGCTTCACGCTGTCCAGCACCATGCCGTCGGAATTCGTGATGATGATCCTGATGGTGTTCATGGCATGTCCTTCGGGCCCGGCGGCCTCGCTTCCGTTTCAGATTGGCGCGGGGAACGCCTGGCCGGAGGTATCTCCTACACCGCCGACCGCGCGGTTACAAGCTGCGAGAAGCGCCCCGGGCAATCACTTCCGTAGGCGCGAGCTGGCTCGCGACGCCAGAATCCTCGCGAGCCAGCTCGCTCCCACCGGAAGGCCGGTCCGCGCCTGAGGCGCGCCGCCGCATCGTTTTCCGGAAAAAGAGTCTCAGGGCGGGCGCTGGCCGGCCTACCGCGGCGGCCGGAGATACGGCTCCAAGTCGCCCAAGATCCGGGTTTCGTGTCCCTCCCAATCGACCACGCCGAACTCGCCGCTGCGATAGCCCCAGAGGTTCCAGCCAAACCCGTGGCGCTTGCAGGCCTCGAGCACGCCGTGCAACCAGGCCTGCGTCGAGGCGTCGTCCGCCGCGCGGTAGACGCCGAATTCCCCAAGGAGAATCTCGCGGCCCTTCGCGTGTTTTTCGGCCCAGGCGGCCATCCTGGCAAACGGCGCGTCGATGTCCGCCGCGACGGACAGCGTGCGGCCGACTGCCGATGCGACGGCGTCGCCGGGCTTCCCATACGGCGCGACATTGGGCACGACGCCCGGAAACTTGACCGCCGGCGCGCCCGTCTTCGCAAAGACCCAGGGCGCATTCTGGTGGGTGAAGACGATCGGCTCGTAGAAGTGGAAGGTGAAGGCGATGTTCGGGTCGTCGGGCAGCTCGACGTCATCAATCGTGCCGATGATGCTCCAGCGGTTCGAGGTGAGATAGACGATTCGCGTCGGGTTCGATTCGCGGATGGCCGCCAGAACCCGGCGATTCAGGACATTCAGCTGCTTGTTCTCCGGCGCCACGGGCTCGTTGATGATCTCGAACCGGAGGTCGGCCGGCTCGGGCGCAAAACGCCGGGCGATCTCGCGCCAGATGCCGACGGCCTGGTCCTGGATCTTCGGATCGACGAATGCCCGGCCGTCGCCGCCGTCGTTGAAGTCCGCGCCCGGGAGGAAATGCACGTCGAGGATGATGCCGAGGTGCTGCCGTCGGCTCCATTGGATCGCGTCCTCGAAGGGCTTGATCTTCGCCGGGTCGAGCGAGCCGTCGGGCTTGAGCCAGAGCCGCGCGTCGATCGGGAAACGGATGTGGTCGAAGCCGTGCGCGGCGATCCACTGCACATCCTTCTCGCCGAACCAGTCGCCGGCATAGGGCCGGTCAAAGCATTGGGACATCCAGTGGCAGATGTTCACGCCCCGCTGGAAGGTGGGCACCGGCGCGGTGTTCTCCGCTGCTCGCACACCGCAGGTGACGCTCGACAAGGTCAGGAGGAACCCGACCGCCCGTCCAAAACGACTGAAGGAATTCATGGCTGGCGTGGACGATGAAAAAGACCGCCCGGCCTGCCAACGGCAAAAGGCGCCGGGGTACGGGTCTCGAGATTTGCCGGGGGATTTCTCCCACCGCCTCTCCGTCGGGTTGCACCTTGGTGCGGCCGCCCTTCGCCGTTTGACGTTTTCCCCTATGTGCCCATCCGTACGCGCATGCCGTTGCTGACGATTGTCCCGCCGATGCCTGGCGCCGAGCGCCGATTCAGGCCGTTTGCGGATTTTGCCCACGCCTCCGGCTGGGAGACCGAATTTGTCCGCCTGGAATGGCCCGGTGCCCAGCCAAACTTCGCCTCGACTGCACTGTTCGCGCAGGTCGAAGCCCAGACGGCGGACAAGGTCGTGATGGGATTTTCGCTCGGCGGACTCTACGCCCATCTTGGCGCGCTGCAGGCGCGCCACCTGATCCTCGGTTCGATCTCGCCGTTCTTCCTCGAGGATGACGACGAGCCGCAACGCTGGATGATCTCTTATCGCGCCGGCAACGCGGACACCCCGGCCGACATCCTCGTGGGCGCCAGGGAAGACGGGCAGATGCACCGCCGCGCCGCCGCCATCCGCGACTTCTACCGCCGGCACACCTACACCGACGTCCCCGACGCGGAGCATGAACTCTGGCACCCGAATTATCTGCAGGCGATCAAAGCGGCCCTCGACCGGCTGCAGCCCCGCGCCTCCCTCTCAGCGGTCGAGGCCTGACGTGCCCCCGCTGGGCCCTCTCCGCGCCAGCACCTGTCTCACATATTCGGCCAGAGAGCATTCGATGAACCGGCTCAAGCCGATCTGCGTGGCGATTTCTGAAAGACGAGGTTCAGCGTCCGCGCAAATCTCGACCGACGGTTCCAGAAATTCAATGAGTTCAACGAAAGCTGCCGCGTCCGCGAAGTCATACTGCCAACCGGTCCGACTGAAACCGTAGGCGTGCCGGTAGCCTTTGCGTTCAAACTCCGCCATTTTCAGCCGCAGATCCGACTCGGTCCGGCATTCCAACGAGAAAACCTGGTGGTCGGTTTTTATGCCGTTCCTGAACTCCGCGGACTTTTGGGTGACGATTGTTGGTTTTCCCTGGTCGCGCGGAAACCTCCGGATCCGGATCGCAGCGGCGCTGGACTCGGCCGGACCGCCGCGGGGCAGCCAGATCGCGTCGTGACATTCGTATTCTTCCACGAACCGGCCGCCCGCGCGCTGCAACAAGTCACGAGCTTCCGGCGCCGCCGGCACGAATCCCCGTCGACTCAGGCGATACGATTTCATCCCGTAGGATAGGTGTCGGGGCCAACGCGTGTCAGGCCCGGAGTGCGAAGAGGCATCCAAAACCCAAAAGCAATCCCTCCGGCTGCGCCAGGAGTCAGCGTCCCACCCGGTATTTTCCGCCCTTGACCGGCCACTTCAGCGGCGCACGCTGCGCTCCGGACTCTTGCCTGGTGGTGTAATGGCAGCACAGGCGACTTTGACTCGCCTAGTCCTGGTTCGAATCCAGGCCGGGCAGCCA
>DASZXO010000055.1:0-2469 GCA_035545835.1 Lacunisphaera sp. | reverse complement strand
ACACCGCCGCTCGGTGTGCCGCGACCCGCCATCATTCTTCCGGCCCTGAAGTCACGCCTGCCGCACGATGACCTGGGAGGAGCCGCTTGCGTATGTCGCGTAGCCGGTCTTTGGCCTCTTTCCGGTATGCGATGAAGCGGCTGGGCTCCCAAAGCTGAAACTTGTAGCCCTGCCCCACGAAGGTGACGCTGTCGCCGATGCCGGCGTGCGCCTTGATCTGGTCCGTGAGCACGACCCGCCCATCCCCGTCGATCTTCAGGATCTCGCTCTCGCCGATCAGCGTCGTCGACAGGAACTCGTGGTCTTCCGAGAACGGCGGAAAGGAAGTCAGGCTCTGACTGATGGTCGTGCGCAGCCGATTGCCCCCGGCATCCACCGCCTGGAGATCCAGCGTCGGGCAGCAATAGAGACCGTCGAATCCATCCACCGCCAGCACCGCCCGAAATGAAGCCGGTATCGAGACGCGCCCCTTGGCATCGAGCCGGTTGGTGAAGGTGGATACGAACTCGTCCATGGCCCCCACCTGTGCCCTTTACTGCAACGGCGACCGCGCCCTGCGCCGCCGGCCACGCACACTGGCCAGCGAACCCGTCGTTTCCCGGGATTTCATGGGATATCATGGGATTTTCCGGGCCGTCAATGGAAACTCCCGGCGCGTCATGGGCGAACGGCGGCCGGCCGCGGCTGGGAAGGAACCGGCGCACCGTGAGATTTAACGACCGTTAGCCTTAAGAAATCGTTGGGGATTCGACTGGCCCGCGCCCAAAACGGGACAGCGGCGGCCGCCGCAATTGGTCAACGCTTCCTTTACGGAATCCGGCGCATTTGAAGCATCATGCTCCGTCGCGTTGCGTATCCGGCGGTTATCGTCGCCCTGGGCCTGCTCCTGGGCGGCTGCGCCCTTGGCATTTTCGGCTTCGAGCGGCGCGCCGCCTGGCACGACGCCGAGGAGCGTTCGTGCATGCAGCAGCACGCGGTCGTGCTTACCGCCTGGGAGCGCCCGGCGCGCCGCGTCAACGACAGCGGCGCCTGCGGCATCCTGAAGCCGCTCGCGGTTTCGGCGCTGGAATCCGGCAGCCTGCCGCTGACGCCGACGGCGACCCTCAACTGCCCGATGACCTCGTATCTCGAGGAATGGGTGACGGATGCGGTGCAACCGGCGGCGATCGCGTGGTTCGGCCAGCCGCTTTCCGGCCTGAAGCAGATCGCCTCGTATTCGTGCCGGCCGATCGACTCGATCCCCGGCAAGAGCCTGTCGGAGCACGCCTACGGCAACGCCATCGACATCGCCGCATTCGTGCTGGCGGATGGCGAAACCATCACCGTGAAGCATGATTGGACGCTGGGCGACGACCGCGCCCGTGGCTTCCTGCGCGAGGTCTTCGCGGCGGCCTGCCAACGTTTCAAGACCGTGCTCGGACCGGGCGAGCCCTACCACGGCGACCATTTCCATCTCGACCTCGCCCATCACGGCAAGGACGGCACCTCGCGCTACTGCAACCCGAAGCCCGCGGGGCCGGCGCCCGTGCGCGCTCCCTACTCCGGCGCGATCGCCAGCAACAGTCATGGTGGCGGGCTGTTCGACTGGACGCACACCGGCTCGATCGCACCGGCCGCGCCGCTGCCTGCGCCCGGCCCCCTGCTCGACCAGCGGCCGGACGACGTCATCGCCGACGAAATAGAGGATGCCGGCCCCCATTGAGGCGTAGGGCCGCGCAGATGGCCGCGTGATGCCGGCAGGTATCCACGGAGTCTCCCATGAAGAAGGCCTGGATTTTCGCTCTGGTCGCAGCCGGAATGACGGCGCTGTCGGCCGCGAGCTTTGCCGCCGGCAGCGGCACGCCACGCGGGGTCGCGGTGGCGGCCAAGCTCGGTGTCGGGCTGGACGAGCTGGTCGCCTGCACCAACAGCGCCCGGGACGGGGCGACACAGCCCCGGGGCAGCGACGCGCGCAAGACCGAGATGCAGGCATCGGTGCTCGCCTGCCTGCAATCAGACCATCCCGAGATCACCGCCGCGCAACTGACCGATGCGATCGGCCAGACCCAGGCCGGGCAGTAGTCGCTGCGCTTGCCTTTAGCAGCGGCAGCGCCAAGTCTCCGCTCCGAGCACGATCCGGAGCTTCACGATGCGCGCCGTCGCCTATCTTCATCCGCGCCCGCTCACGGCCAGTGACGCGCTGGTCGATATCGACCTCGACCGGCCGGTGCCCGGCCCGCACGACCTGCTGGTGAAGGTCGAGGCCGTGTCGGTGAACCCGGTCGACGTGAAGACACGGGCGCGCACCGACCCGGACGGCAAGCCGAAGGTGCTGGGATACGACGCGGCGGGGACCGTTGCGTCGGTCGGCTCCGCGGTGACACTGTTCAAGCCGGGCGACCCGGTGTTCTACGCCGGCTCGAACCTGCGGCAGGGCAGCGACGCTGAGTACCAGGCCGTGGATGAGCGCATCGTCGGCCACAAGCCGGC
>DASZXO010000054.1:0-27442 GCA_035545835.1 Lacunisphaera sp. | reverse complement strand
CTGGTGAAGGGGGCGAGCGGCCAGGCGGTGCAGATCATGAACCTCTGGCTTGGCTTCCCCGAGACCGCGGGCCTGGTCTGAGCGCTCCGGCGGCGACGCGCAGCTTCTCCCCACCCCTCATGACGCACCTGACCGTTACCCAGGATAGCGCCGGCATCACCGATGTCCCCGGCTTCGAGGCCGCAGGCGTGGCTTGCGACATTCGCGACAAACATGATCTCAAGCGCCTCGATCTCGCGTTGCTGTTCTCGCTGCGGCCGTGCACGGCCGCGGGCACGTTCACGACGAACGCGGTGAAGGCCGCGCCGGTTCTCCTGTGCCAGAAGCACCTCGCAGACGGCGGGCCCTTCCACGGCATCGTCGCCAACTCGGGCAACGCCAATGCCTGCACCGGCCCCGACGGCCTGCGCGACGCCCAGGCCACCGCCCAGCGCATCGCTGCCTCCCTCAACCTGAAACCGGCGGCGTTCTTCGTCTGTTCCACCGGCCGGATCGGCCAGCCGCTGCCGATGCCCAAGCTGATCAAGGGGCTGGAGCGCGCGGTGACCGAGCGCGGCCGCACGCCCGAGCACGGACAGCGGGCGGCCAGCGCCATCCTGACCTCCGACACGCGGCCCAAGACCGTGACGGTCAGCTTCACCTACGACGGCAAGAAGCACTACGTCTCGGGTATCGCCAAGGGCGCCGGCATGATCCAGCCGAACATGGCGACGATGCTGGCGTTCCTGGCCACGGACTTCTCCGTGCCGCGCAGCTTCCTCCAGAAGACGCTCTCCGAGGCCGTCGCCGGGACCTTCAACTGCATCACGGTCGACGGCGACATGAGCACCAACGACACCGTGCTCATCCTCGCCAACGGCCATTCCGGCGTCAGCGTCGGCGACAAGAGCCCGCGCGAGCTGCGGGTGCTGTTCGCCGAGGCCGTCTGGAAGGCCTGCGACGCCCTGGCGGACAAGATCGTGTCCGACGGCGAGAAGATCACCAAGGTGATCGAGCTGAAGGTGACGGGCGCCGCGTCGGCCGAGGACGCCGAAAAGGTCGCCCGCGCCATCGGCAACTCCCTGCTCGTGAAATCGTCCTGGTACGGCGAGGACCCGAACTGGGGCCGGCTGGCGGATGCCGCCGGCTACTCCGGGGCCAAGCTCGTCGAGGCGAAGCTCGACATCCTCTATGACGACACGCCGGCGATGACGGCCGGCCGGCCGCACCCGGAGCTCAAACCGAAGTGGAAGGAGATCGTGAAGGCCCGCCGCTTCACCATCACGCTCAACCTGCACCTGGGGAAAGCCTCGTTCCGGTTGCTCGCCTCCGACCTGACGGAAGGCTACGTGAACTACAACAAGAGCGAATGATCCGCCGGCGGCGCGACCCCGCGCGCCGCCCGCCGGGCTGTCGCCGTTTCGTCACTCAATAATCGCTTGCACAGGCGCGGACTTCGCCGCCACATTTTGCGCAAATTTTCCCCCGGACGGCCGTGAGCTTCACGCGCCGGACACACGATAACACCAACGCTCCGCAGACATGCTCACCTTCCATCACAAGATCCTCTTCGTCGGTTACGGCGCCGTGGCCGAATGCACCCTGCCCATTCTCTTCAAGCACATCAAGGTGCCGGCGAAGAATGTCACGGTGATGGATTTCGAGGATCGGGCGAAGAAGCTCAAGCCCTGGACGGCCAAGGGCGTGAGGTTTGTCCGCGACCGCGTGACCAAGGCCAACCTCGGCGCGCTGCTCGGCAAGCACGTCGGCCCGGGCGACCTGCTCATCGACCTCGCCTGGAACATCGACGCCCTTGAGATCCTGACCTGGTGCCGCGACCACGGCGTGATGTACATCAACACCTCCACCGAACTGTGGGATCCGTACGCCTCCGGTCCGAACCAGCACCCGACCGAGAAGACGCTTTACTGGCGGCACATGAACCTGCGCCGCATGACCGCAAAATGGAAAACCCGGGGTGCAAGCGCGGTCATCGAACACGGCGCCAACCCCGGCCTCATCTCGCATTTCGTGAAACAGGGCCTGATCGACATCGGCAGGCGGCTGATCGCGGACAAGAAGGCCCGCGGCCGCGACGCCGAGGCCATCACCGAGCTGATCGCCGCGCGGAGATTCAATGTCCTCGCGCAGAAGCTGGGCGTGAAGGTCATCCATTGCTCCGAGCGCGACACGCAGATCACCAACGTGCCGAAGCAGGTCGACGAATTCGTCAACACCTGGAGCATCGAGGGCTTCCGCGAGGAGGGCACGACCACGGCCGAGATGGGCTGGGGCACGCACGAGAAGACGCTCCCGAAAAACGCCTTCCAGCACAAACAGGGGCCCCGCAACCAGATTTGCCTCGCCCAAATGGGCATCAACACCTGGGTGCGCTCGTGGGTGCCCGACTACAACATCCTCGGCATGGTCGTGCGCCACGGCGAGGCCTTCACCATCTCCGACGCGCTCACGGTCTGGAAGAACGGCAAGGCCGTCTACCGGCCGACGATGCACTATGCGTATTGCCCGTGCGACGAGGCCATCGCCTCGCTCAACGAGATGCGCGGCTACAATTACAGGCTGAACGAGAACCAGCGCATCATGAACGACGAGATCACGTCCGGTGCGGACATACTCGGCGCGCTCCTCATGGGCCACGCTTACAATTCCTGGTGGATCGGCAGCGACCTCAGCATCGAGGAGTCGCGGCGCCTCGTGCCGCACCAGAACGCCACCACGATGCAGGTGGCCATCTCGGTCATCGCCGCCTCGATGTGGATGATGGAGCATCCCCAGGAGGGCGTCCGCGTCCCGGACGAGCTGCCGCACGACTACATTCTCAAGATCGCCAAGCCGTACCTCGGCCGCTGGATCTCGAAGCCGTCCGACTGGACGCCGCTCAAGGATCGCGACCAGACCTTCGCCAAGTACAACAAGCCGGACCTCGACCTCCGCGATCCCTGGCAGTTTAAGAACTTCCTGGTGACCGACGCCGGGTGACGGCCCCGCCATGATCACCCAGGCCCGGCTCCAGCGGCTCGCGAAGCAACACGGCACCCCGTTGTTCGTCATCGATCATGACGAGCTGCGGAAGAACTACCGGGATTTCCGCCGGCACCTGCCGCGGGTGCAGGTCTACTACGCGGTCAAGGCCAACTCCGACCCGGCCATCGTCCGCACCCTCTATCGCGAGGGGGCGAGCTTCGACGTCGCCTCGATGCCGGAGTTCATGATCGTCTACCAGAACATCAAGCACCTGCCCGCGAAGCGGCGCCAGGACTGGATCTGGGACAAGATCATCTACGCCAACCCGAACAAGCCGACCGAGACGCTCGAGGAGCTCGATCGCTACAAGCCGCTCGTCACCTTCGACAACCTCGAGGAGATCCACAAGATCAAGCAGCACGCGCCCAACGCCGGCCTGGCGTTGCGCCTCAAGGTGCCAAACACCGGCGCGATGGTGGAGTTGTCCTCGAAGTTCGGGGCGACGCCCGGCGAGGCCGTCGACCTGATCCTCGAGGCCGACCGGCTCGGCCTCGTGGTCGAGGGCGTGAGCTTCCACGTCGGCAGCCAGACGACGAATTTCGAGAACTACGTCCAGGCCCTGAACCTGACCGCGGGCATCTTCCAGGAGGCGCGCGATCGCGGCTACACGAGGATGAATCTGCTCGACATCGGCGGCGGGTTCCCGGCGCCCTACGACGCGACGGTCAAGCCGCTGAAGGTGCTGGCCAAGGTGATCAACGCCGAGATCGACCGCCTCTTTCCCAAGGACATCCAGATCCTGGCCGAGCCGGGCCGGTTCCTCGTGGCGTCGGCGGGCTACGCCGTCTCGAAGATCATCGGCAAGGCCCTCCGCGACGGGAAGACGAGCTATTACATCAACGACGGGGTCTACCACACCTATTCAGGCGTCATCTTCGACCACTGCAAATACCCGATCAAGGCGTTCAAGAAGGGAGCGACGTCGCTCTGCTCCGTGTTCGGGCCGACCTGCGACGCGCTCGACGTCGTATCGATGGCGGAAAACCTGCCGGACCTGCAGCGCGGCGATTTTGTCTACAGTGAAAACATCGGCGCGTACAGCCACGCTTCCGCCACCTACTTCAACGGTTTCCCGCCGGCCAAGGTCGTGCACGTGAACCAGTGATCCGGCGCCACGCGCGGGCCCGTCGCTTCCTCCATGGATATTGCTGAAATCATCGCCAAGGCCAAGGTGCTGCTCGAGGCCCTGCCTTACATCCAGGATTTCCGCGGCTCGATCTTTGTCGTCAAGTACGGCGGCAGCTTCATGGACGATCCCGATCCCACGGTGCGGCGCAGCGTGGCGACGGACCTCGCTTTTCTCGCCGCCGTCGGGATCAACGTCGTCGTCGTGCACGGCGGCGGCAAGGCGATCAGCCGCGCCATGGACGAGGCGGGATTGAAAGCCGTTTTCCGGAACGGCCTGAGGGTCACCGACGAGGCGGCCATCGCGATCGTCAAGAAGACCCTCGATGAAGTCGTGAACAAGGACGTCTGCGACACGCTGGCCTCCGTCCGGGCCAATCCCAAGGGGCTGCCCGGCGACAGCGTCATCGTGTGCAGCAAGCTCGAGGTCGACGACGACGGCAACCCGTGCGACCTCGGCTACGTCGGCGATGTCACCGAAGTGAAGGTGAAGCTCATCAAGAAGGAGATCGCCGATGGCTACATGCCGGTGATCTCCCCCGTGGCGGAGGGCCTGGATGGCAAGCCGTACAACGTCAACGCCGACACCGCCGCGGGTCGCGTCGCCAGTGCGCTGCGCGCCCGGCGGCTCGTCTACATGAGCGACGTGCCCGGCCTGCTCGCCAATCCCAAGGACCCGGCGTCGATCATTTCCTCGCTCAAGGTGGGCGACGTCGACGGGTTGAAGAAGAGGGGCGTCATCGACAAGGGCATGCGCCCGAAGGTGCAGAGCGCCGTGCGCGCCCTCGAGGACGGTGTGCAGCGGGTGCACCTCGTCGACGGCCGGATGCCGCACAGCCTCCTGCTCGAGATCTTCACCGACAAAGGTGTGGGGACGGAAATTGTGCGCGGCTGATTGCCGTCCCGCGCATTGTGCGCGTGCCTTCGCCGTCAGGTTTCCTAAACTGCCCGCTTTCTTGCCATGAGCCAGCCTTCCATCGTCCGGACCAACACCGCCGAGCTTTATGACGCCTACGTCATGAGGAACTACGGCCGGCCGGCGATCACGCTCGTGCGCGGGCAGGGCGTGTCGGTGTGGGACGACACCGGCCGCGAGTACCTGGACTTCACCTCGGGCGTCGCCGTCTCGGCGCTCGGCCATTGCCACCCGGCATGGGTCGAGGCGATCCGCCGGCAGGCGGGCGAATTGATCCACGTCAGCAACCTGTTCCGGCATCCGAACCAGGGCGAACTTGCGCGCCGGCTGGTGCAGCAGGCCGGGCCCGGGCGGGTGTTTTTCTGCAACAGCGGCGCCGAGGCCAACGAAGGCCTGATCAAGCTCGCGCGGCTGCACGGCCTTCGCAAATCCGGCGTCGAGGGCAAATGCATCAAGATCATCGCGGCGCAGCATGCGTTCCATGGCCGGACCTTTGGCGGGATGAGCGCGACCCCGCAGGAGAAGATCCAGAAGGGCTTCCGCCCGCTGGTCCCGGGATTCGCCTTCGGCGAGATCAACAACCTGGACAGCTTTGCCGCGCTCGTCGACGCGGACACCACGGCGATCTTCCTCGAGACCGTGCAGGGCGAGGGCGGCGTCGTGCCGTGCACGGACGAATTCCTGTGGGGCGTCCGCCGGCTCTGCGACGAGCGCAACCTGCTGCTCATGCTCGACGAGGTGCAGTGCGGCATCGGCCGCACGGGGACATTCTACGCCTTCCAGCACGCGGGCATCCGGGCGGATGCGATCGGCATGGCCAAGGGGCTCGGCGGCGGTTACCCGATGGGCGCGATTTGGGCCGCGGAGAAGCATGCCGACCTGTTCCAGCCGGGTTCGCACGGCTCCACTTTCGGCGGCACGCCACTGGCCTGTGCGGCGGCGCTGGCCGTGCTCGATGTGATCGAGCGGGACCAGCTGCTGGAAAAGGTTCGAACCAACGGCGCGGCGTGGCGGGAAAAGCTGGAGGCACTGGTCGCGGAATTTCCGCGGCAACTCCGGTCGGTCGCGGGTCGCGGCTACATGGTCGGCCTCGGCCTGCAGGGGGAGCCGGCCCCGCTGCTGGCGGCCTTGCGCGATGCGGGCCTGCTGGCGGTCGTCGCCGGCGGCAACAGCATCCGCTTGCTTCCGCCGCTGATTGCGACCATGGAACACCTCGATCGCGCGACCGGCATCCTGCGGACGGTCCTGTCCGCGGCCCAAGCCAGGGCGCCGCAACCATGAGGCATTTTCTCAAGGAAACCGATTTCAGCCGCGGCGAGGCGGCGCAGATCTTTGCGCTCGCCCGCCGGCTGAAGCAGGAGCGGGGCAAGCACGAGCGAACCCTGGCCGGCCAGACCTGGGCGATGATCTTCGCCAAGTCGAGCACGCGCACGCGGGTGTCCTTCGAGGTCGGCATCCACGAACTCGGGGGGAATCCGCTTTTCCTGAACAAGAACGACATCCAGATCGGCCGGGGCGAGACCATCGCCGACACGGCCAAGGTGTTGTCGCGCTTTGTGCACGGCCTCATCGTGCGCACGCATGCGCAGGCCGAGCTCGACGAGCTGGCCGCCCACGGCGGCCTCGCGGTCGTCAATGCGCTGACCGATTTCCTGCATCCGTGCCAGATCTATGCCGATGCGTTCACCGCGGCCGAGCGCTGGGCCGGGCCGCAGGGCGACCTCATGGCGGCATTGCGCGGCCGCAAGGTGGCGTTTCTCGGCGACACCTCCTTCAACATGGCGAACTCGTGGATCCTGGGAGCGACGCTGTTCGGCATGAAGGTCGCGCTGGCCGGGCCGGCCGGGCATGAACCGACAAAGGAGATTGCCGCGCTCGCCACGCAGGCCGGCGGCACGTTTGAGTTTTCGACCGACCCGCGCGACGCGGTGGCCGGCGCCGACATTGTCTATACCGACGTCTGGGCCAGCATGGGCCAGGAGGGCGAGGCCGCCGCCCGGCGCGAGCGCATGCTGCCGTACCAGGTCGACTTGAAGCTGTTCAACGGCGCCCGGCCCGACGCCCTGTTCATGCATTGCCTCCCGGCCCACGCGGGCGAGGAGGTGGCGCAGGCCGTCCTGGATCACCCGCGCTGCGTGATTTTCGACCAGGCGGAAAACCGGCTGCACGTGCAGAAGGCCATCCTGACCACGCTCGCCCGCAGCCGGGGCTGACCGACGCTACTCTTCCAGGATCAGCATCACGCGGTTGGCCTGGACCTTTTGGAAATAACCGGTGGTCAGGTTGCCGTCATCGAGCTTGGCGTCGATTTCCGCGAGCTGCGCGTCGGTGCACGTGAAGCTGGAAATCGAAATGCCGGCCGAGAATCCCGCGATGTTCCGGTCCCAGTTCCACCGTCCGCCGATCGGGGTGGTCGCCTGCCAGACGGACACCTTGAAATCGTTGTTCATCGACACCGGCGAGGTCGGAACGACGCCGGGCGAGGCATTGGCCGGCCAGGTGCCATTCTGCGTGTTGTAGATTTCGAAGGCCTGGGCGAAGACGCGAAAATCATTCACGACCCGGGAATTCTGGGCGGCCCGCTGCACGCGCTGGAACGCCGGGATCGCCATGGCGGCCAGCAGCCCGATGATCACCACGACGATCATGATTTCCACGAGCGTGAATCCTGACGGGCGGCGGGCGCCGGTTCGTGGCATGGCCGTGCTCATACGGGTGCGGGCATGGTCGCAGTTTGACTCCCAAAATCAACACCGCGGGGGTGAATCCCGGGTAAAACCCCGATTTTTACTTTGCGCCGACAAACCCTTCCGCAAGGATTTCGGCTTACTATGAAGATCGTGCTCGCGTACTCGGGGGGACTCGACACCTCCGTCATCGTCAAGTGGCTCAGGGAAACCTACGACGCCGAGATCGTCACGTTTGCCGCGGACATCGGCCAGGAGGAGGAGCTTAAGGGGCTGCCGGCCAAGGCGAAACGCACGGGCGCCACCCGGCACTACACACTCGATCTCGTCGAGGAATTTGCCCGGGACTTCATCTACCCGATGGTTCGGGCCAACGCAATCTACGAGGGCCAGTACTACCTCGGCACCTCGATTGCCCGCCCGCTCATCGCCAAGGCCCAGCTCGACATCGCGCGGCGGGAAAAGGCGGACACCGTCGCCCATGGCGCGACGGGCAAGGGCAACGACCAGTGCCGCTTCGAACTCACTTACATGGCGCTGGCGCCACGGCTGCAGATCATCGCCCCGTGGAAGCTCGAGAATTTCCGCGCCCAGTTTCCCGGTCGCGCCGAGATGATCGACTACTGCAAGGCGCACCGGATCCCGGTGGAGGCCTCGTTGCGGAAGCCGTACTCGATGGACCGAAACCTCCTCCACATCTCCTACGAGGCGGGCATTCTCGAGGACCCGTGGTTCGACCCGACGACGAAGGCCAACAAGGGCATGTTCAAGCTTTCCGTTTCGCCCGAGGATGCGCCCGACCGGGCCGAGTACGTGGAGCTCGACTTCGTGCGCGGCAATTGCGTCGCCGTGAACGGCCGGAAGCTCTCGCCCGCCGGCGTGCTCCGCGTGCTGAACAAGCTGGGCGGGAGGCATGGCGTGGGGCGGGTCGACCTCGTGGAGAATCGCTTTGTCGGGATGAAATCGCGCGGCGTGTACGAGACGCCGGGCGGAACGATCCTGATGCACGCGCACCGGCAGGTCGAATCGCTCACGATGGACCGCGAGGTCATGCACCTGCGCGATTCGCTGATCCCGAAGTACGCCGAGCTGGTTTATTACGGGTTCTGGTTCGCGCCGGAACGCGAGGCTTTGCAGGCGCTGGTCGACGAGTCCCAGAAACACGTGACGGGCACCGTTCGCCTCAAGCTGTACAAGGGGAACGTGATCACCTGCGGGCGGAAATCGAAGTACTCGCTCTACGACATGAAGGTTGCGTCCATGGAGGGCGTGAAGAGCTGGTACAACCAAAGCGACGCGGCGGGGTTCATCCGGCTCAACGGCCTGCGGCTGCGCGCGCGCCATTTCGCCCAAGGCGGACCAAGAACCTGATTCGCACGCCCAGCCGCCAAATTCGGTCGACGGAGTGAGGGCCCGGGCGGGTGATAGCGTGCGTTTCGGCGCGCGATTTTGGTGCTTCGTCGCGCCCGCCTGCGGGGCCGACTCGCGCAGGTTGTGGGAACGTCGCGTATTGTGTTCGCTCCGGGCTTCGCTAGGAACGGCGCAACCCAATGACCACGAGCTCCCGCATCCATTGGTGGACCAGCATGGTCATGCTGGTTGCGGGTGCCGCCCTGGGCCTGGCCTGTTTCGGCCGCCGGGAGAACCTCGCCGCGCTGGCCCGGCCGCCGGCGGACCGCAACGTACTGCGGATCGCGTTCACGGAAAGCCTCGTGCCGGACCCGCATCGGTGGAGTCTGCCGATGCCGACCTACAATCACTTCATCCTCTCGCTCTGGGAGCCGTTGGTCGGCTGCGATCCCGCGACCGGGCAGCCGCGCCCGGCTGCGGCCGAAAGCTGGAGCGTCTCGCCCGACGGCCTGGCCGTGACGTTCAAGCTCCGTCCCGATGGCAGGTGGAGCAATGGCGATCCGGTGCGGGCGGAGGATTTCGTGCGCGCCTGGCAAAGGCTGCTCCGGCAGCCGATGGAATTGGCGCAGCCGCTGTACATGCTGAAGAACGCCGAAGCCTTCAACCAAGGGCTCGTCCGGGACCCGGCGCTGGTCGGCGCGCACGCCGTCGACGACCTTACGCTGCGCATCGAGCTGGAGCAGGTGCGCACCAACATCGTTGCCCAGCTGGCGAATCCTCTCCTCGCCCCCTTCCATGCCACCACCGAGCGGGTGCTCGCCACGCAGGCCTACATCGGCCAGCCGCAACAACTCGTTTCCAACGGCCCGTTCCGGCTCGTGGCCGTCGGGGGCGACGGCTACCGGCTGGCCGTCAACGAACATTTCCACGGACGGGACGGGGTGCGCCTCGACGGCGTGGCGTTTGTGCGCGCGGGATCGTTCCGGATTGAACGGATGCTGCTGGCCGCCGGCGTCGTTGACCTGGTCTCGCCCCTGTCCGCATTTTCGGACTCCCCGTGGCCCACCAGCCGGCCGGTCTCGATGCGCAGCGAGCTGGTGCTCGCGGTGAGTTCGTTGAATTTCAACCTCCTGCGCGGCCCGCTGAATGACATGCGCGTGCGGCAGGCGCTCGCCATGGCGCTGCACCGCCGGGAGACCATCGAGCGTTTCGGCCGCGGGCGCCTGGTGCCGGCGTGGTCCTGGGTTCCCGGCATCCCGGGGCGCGAGGGCCTGGCGTTGATGAAGGAGGATGCGGAGCAGGCCCGGCGGCTGCTCGCCGCGGCCGGGTACCCGGGCGGGCGGGGCTTTCCGGTGCTGACGATGGCGCTGTCGAGCATGAGCAAGGACGATCCCTTTCCCCCGGCCTGGTCGGAGGACTGGTATCGAGAATTGGGCGTCAAGACCCACCTCTGTTACGAGCCGGTCGAACGGCAGGACCGCCGCGTGAAGCAGGGTGACTACGACATCGTCTACGGCACGTTCACCGCCACGGTCTCGGACGCCGCCGATCTGCTCGGCGTCTTCCTCTGGCCGCCGGAATACAGCTACAGCAAGTGGGTCGACACGGAGTTCGCCCGGCTGCTGGCGAAGGCCGAGGCCACGAGCGGCGCCGAACGCCTGGCGATCCTCGATCAGGCCGAGCGCCGGGCCATGGCGGCGATGCCGGCCGTGCCGGTCACCTTCGCGCGGCGCGCCGCGCTGATGTCCGACGAACTGCGCGGATGGTATGAGGACCCGCTCGGGCGGCAATCGCCCAGGGGCCTCTGGCTGGCGGACAACCCGGCGCCGGATGAGCCGATGCGCGCCCAACCCGGCTTATGATCGACGGAGACCGCATGATTCGCGCGCCGTTCTGGCGGGATGGACGGACCTGGCTCGGTCTCTGGCTGGCGGGTACGGTCGCGGGCGTCGTCGTGCTCGCGTGGGACGCCTGGCCGTGGCTGCATGGCTCGACCCTCGAGACGTTTCGCTACACGAAGCTGAACCGCTGGCCGATCGAGGGCCTGTGGTGGCTGTTGTTGCCCCTGGTGTTCTGGCTGCACTCGCACCTCACCATCAAGGACCGGCGGTGGGCCTGGACGCTGGTGTTGCATGCCGGCATGGCGGTCCTCGTCGCGGTGCTGTTCGTCGTCGTGGCGTCGATCCGGGTCGTGCTGGCCAACCACCTGCCGGCATCCTTCCTCCCGGTCGTGGCGAACGAGCTGCGCTGGACCGGCGGGTGGAGCTACACCCCCGCGCTGATCTACCTGCTGCTCACGTTCGCGCTGTACACGATCAGTTTCTACCGGGAATGGCGCGCTGGCCAGCGCCGGATGGACGAGCTGGTGGTGGCGAACGCGCAGCTCGAGACCCGGTTGGTGCGTGCGAGCCTCGATGCGCTGAAGATGCAGCTGCATCCGCATTTCCTCTTCAATACCCTGAATTCCATCACCGGCTTGATCCGCAAGGAGCGCACGCGCGAGGCGGAGGATGTGGTGGCCGGGCTGGGGGAGCTGCTGCGCCGCTCCCTGGATCACCGGCAGGAGGCCCGGGAGACGCTCGAGGAAGGCCTGGTTTTTCTCCGGCGCTACTTCGACATCGAATGCATCCGGTTCCAGGATCGGCTGCAGGTCGAATATGACATCGCGCCGAAATGCCTGCGTGCCCAGGTGCCCAGCCTCGTGCTCCAGCCGCTCGTGGAGAATGCCATGAAGCACGGCATCTCCCAGGACCCCGCCGCCCGGCTCCTGCGCATCAGTGCCGTCCGCGACGGGACCCGGCTCATCCTCACCGTCTACAACGACGGCCCGCCGCTGCCCAGCGACGATGCGACCCTCGCGAACGGCATCGGCCTCCAGAACACGATTGCCCGCCTGCGCATGCTCTACGGCGACGAGGCCCGCCTGCGATTGCGCAACCACCCGCCCCGGGGCGTGCGGGCGGAGATCATTCTGCCTTTTCAGACCAACACAGCATGAAAACTACCACCGCCACCATTCGCACCATGATCGTCGATGACGAGGTGCTGGCCCGCGAAAACGTCGAGGCCCTTCTCCAGGACGATCCCGAGATCAAGATCGTCGCCCAATGCAGCAACGGCAGCCAGGCGGTCGAGGCCATCCGCCAGCACCGGCCGGACCTCCTCTTCCTCGACGTGCAGATGCCGGGCATGACCGGCTTCGACGTGCTCGCCAAGCTCCCCGACACGCTGCTGCCTCAGGTGGTGTTCGTGACCGCCTACGATCATTTCGCGCTGCAGGCCTTTGAGGTGCAGGCCATCGACTACGTGCTCAAGCCGTTCAACCGGGTCCGCTTCGCCGAGGCGTTGGCGCGGGCCAAGGCCGCCGTGCGCGAGCACGACGCCCAGCAAATGGCCCGGCGACTCGACGAGGTCATGGGCGCGCTGCAAAAGCTGCGCGAGGGTCGGGACAGCCCGCCGGCGGGAAAGCCGGACACCCGGCTGTTCATCCGCTGCGACGGTGAGATCCACGTCATCGCGCCGGAGGACATCCTCTGGATCGAGTCCGACGGGGACTATGTGCGCCTGCACGTGGCGGACAAGGCGCGCTTCGTGCGCATGTCGCTGCTCAAGATGATGGAGAAGCTCGATCCGGCGCACTTCGTCCGCATCCATCGCTCGACCATCGTCAACCTCAAGCACATGCGGAAGGCCAGTCCCGCCCTCTACGGCGAGTATACGGTCGAACTGACGAACGGCGCCAAGCTCAAGGTCAGCCGCACCTTCGTGCACGACCTCAAGGCGCACCTCTGAACGCCGGATTGCAGGCGAGTTCCATCGCGCCGATTTGGCGGCCCGGCGCGGGCCGGCCGCCGCTTGTATCGCGGAATTGCAGGGCTGTCGCACCGTAATTGTGCGACCGGTCGGGGCGCGTGTCATAGGGGGGCGCGCCGGGGCGAATTTCGTCCCGGGCGCTCCACACACCCAAGTAAACGCATGAAATCTACACGCACCCTAAGCAGGTGGCGTGGCGGCGCGCGCCATCTGGCGTTCGCGGCCCTCACCGTGTTCGCGGCCTCGGCCGCTTTTGCCCAGCAGAACGACAGCAGCAATGGCGACACCCTCAAGCTGGACAAGTTTGTCGTCACCGGTTCCTACATCCCCGCCGCGGCCGACGAACGGAACGCCCTCCCGGTGCAGATCGTCGACACCAAGTCGATCGAATTGACCGGCGTGACCAAGAGCGCCCTGGACCTCCTCCGCAAGGCGGTGCCCCAGATCGTGGGCGGCCTCAACATCGGCGTGGAAAACGGCAACATCGCCGGCAACAGCACCAATGGCGGCTCGCAGGTGGCGCTCCGCAACACCAGCACGCTCGTGCTGATCGACGGCCAGCGCGCGGCGTTCGACCCGGTGTCGGGCACGGGCGGCTACCAGTTCGTCGACCTGAACATCATTCCGGTCTCGGCCGTCGACCGCATCGAGGTCCTGACCGACGGTGCCTCCGCCATCTACGGTTCCGACGCCGTCTCCGGCGTGGTGAACATCATCCTGAAGAAAAACTTCCAGGGCGGCGAAGTGGGCGGCTCCTTCGGCTTCGAAAAGGCCGACCGCACGGGGGCGATGTACCGGGAGCGCTCGGGGCACGTGATGTTCGGCGCCAACTCCGACAAGACCAACGTCACGGTATCCGCCGAGTGGAGCAAGTCGGACCCGCTTTACGAACGCGACTACAGCTACACCTCGCCGGTCCTCGGCCTGACGGTCACCTATGCCGGCGTCGTTAACGACGCGGCGGGCAACTTCTACAAGCTGAACCCGAACCTGACCCAGGCGCCGGCGGGCCCGCAACAATCACTGGCGCAACTCGTGGCGGCGGGCGTTTACATCCCGACGAGCATCGACGACGTGGCCAATGGCTTCGACCTGTCCACGCGCCCGACCTTCCTCGGCGCCCTCGACAAGCAGGTCGCGACGTTCTCCTCGACGCACAAGGTCAACGACAGCCTCTCCGTGGGGACCAGCTTCCTCTATGCGAAGACCGTGAATCGCTATAATCTCAATCCCCAGCCGCTGTTCCTGACTATCAACAACCCGTCGGACCCGACCAGCTTCAACCTGCCGGGCATTCCGATCACGGACGCGAAGGCCCAGGTCCGCAACCGCTTCGTGAACGCCGGCAACCGGGACTACGTCACCGATACCGACAGCCTCCGCGGCACCGTCCAGGTTGACGGCAAGATCAACGCCGACTGGAGCTGGTCGGCCGACGCCCTCTACAACACCTCCACCCAGTTCGCGACCTACAGCAATCAGGTGCTCAACTCCGCCTTGGTCTCCGGCATCCAGACCGGGTTGATCAACTTCACGGCGATCAACCAGGACCTCAACAAGCTGGCCCAGGCGGGCGTGCTCGGCGACGCCCAGGTGATCGGCAAGAGCAAGATCATCTCCTACGATGCGCGGGTCAACGGCCGCCTCTTCGACCTGCCGACCGGCTCGGTGTATGTCGCCGCCGGCGTGGGCTACCGCAAGGAGGCCAGCTCGATCACGGCCGACAAGAACAGCGTCAACAACCCGGCGACCGGAACCTCGGCCTGGAACTTCGGCGTCTCGGTCGACCCCTTCGACGCCGGGCGCAACGTCAAGTCGATGTTCCTCGAGGCCAAGGTTCCCCTGGCGAGCCCGGAGAACCACCTCCCGGGCCTCTACACCGTGTCCCTCGACGGCGCCATCCGGCACGAGATCTACAGCGACACCGACGATCCCACCGTCCCCAAGGTCAGCCTCCGCTGGCTGCCGTTCAATGACGAGTTCGCGCTGCGCTCGACTTTCTCCAAGTCCTTCTCGGCGCCGATCCTCTTCAGCCTCTTCGGCCCGACGAGTTCCGGCGCCACGCCCCAGCTCGGCGGCCTGACGGCCTACGACGGCAGCGGCAACGCCATCGGCAACTTCCCGAACGTCCAGGGCGCGCAGCAGAGCGGCGCCAACCCGAACCTGCGGCCGTCGAAGTCGAAGAACTACACGGTTGGGTTCATCTATTCGCCGAAGCGGCTCAAGGGCTTCTCCGTGTCGGTCGACTACTATAACATCAAGGAGACCGACATCGTCGGCACGCTGGCCACGACCGCCACGATGATCCAGGACGTCGAGCAGCACGGTCCGGCCTCGATCTTCGCCCCGTACATTCACCTGGGGAACTTCGGCCAGCTCGGCGGCACGCTCGTGACCGCCCCCGGCCAGCTCCACGTGAACCCGGCCAACGTCTTCGTGGACCAGTTCAGCGCCAATGTCGCCAGCCAGAACCAGGACGGCATGGATATCGGCGTGAAGTACGGCCTGGACACGGGCTATGGCCGCTTCGACTTCAGCACCACCTGGGCCTACCTGCACAAGTTCCAGCTGCAGTCGTCGCCCGGCCAGCCGTACACCGAGTATGTCGGGAACAACGGCTTCGGCACGCTGCCCAAATACCGCGCCTATTCCACCATCAGCTGGCAGAAGGGCGCCTATTCGGCGAACCTGGCCCATACGTTCATCGACGCGGTGCAGAGCTTCAACGACCCGACCTTCCACGTCGGCTCGTATTCGTCGGTGGATATCCTCGGTTCCGTGGATGCCGGCAAGGTGTTCCAGGGTCTCCATGGCCTGAACGTCACCGTGGGCATCAACAACCTCTTCAACCGGTTCCCGCCGTCCGATGCGAACGACTTCTCGGATCCGCCGGCGGACACCGGCATCTACGGCTCGATCGGGCGGTTCTACTACATGAACTTCTCGTACCGGTTCTGACCGGACGGGAGTCCTTCTTCGGCCAAGGGCCTTCGCTGCGGCGAAGGCCCTTTTTTGTCGCGCGGGAGATGCGCTTGGTCGGCGGATGTTATGCTTTGGTCACCTTTGCGTTGCCCGACTTCCGCGTCGGCCGCAGGTTGATGAACATGAAACGAAGCTCGTGGTTGCTGGGCGCGGCCGTCCTCCTGGTGGTGCGCCTGGGGGCCCAGGATCAGGCGCCGGAGCCCCGCGGCCTGCACGCGCTGGATTTTTGGGTCGGCACGTGGAAGGTCGTGCTGGCCGACGGCCAGAAGGCCGGGGACAACCGGATCGAAAAGCTGCTGGGTGGATTCGCGCTGCAGGAGAACTGGTCGGAGCCGGATCACCACGAGGGCAAAAGCTGGTTCTATTTCCATCGCCTGGAAAACCGCTGGAAACAGGTATGGGTCACGGACGGCGGCTTCGTGAAAGAGAAAGCCCAGGAGGAAGGAGCGCCGCCCGGCAGTGTGCGGTTTCAGGGCGTGGTCATCGGCAAAGGCGGTGTCCGGATTCTCGATCGCACGACCCTGACGCCGATGCCGGAGGGACGGGTGCGCCAGGTCATCGAAACATCACGCGACGAGGGTGCGACGTGGCAGACCGGCTTCGATGCGATCTATATCCCGGTGCGCTCGTGAGCGCGCCGGACGATTTTCCCCTATGAAAACCCCATCAGTCCTGCTGCTCCTCGCCGGCCTCGGCCTGCTTGCCGTCCCAATGTCCGCCCAATCCGCCCCGCCCCAGCCGCCCGCGCCCCCGCCCGAGGCGCGGCAGTTTGATTTCTGGATCGGCGAATGGGACGTGGCCGCTCCCAACGGGAAGCAGGTCGGCACCAGCCGCATTGAACTGGTCGCAAAAGGCTACGGCCTGTTGGAAAACTGGACCGGTGCGGGCGGCGCCGACGGGAAAAGCCTGAACAGCTACAACGTCGCCAGGAAACAGTGGCAGCAGTATTGGGTCGGCACGGGCGGGGTGCTCGAACTCGCGGGCGGCCTGGTCGACGGCAGCATGGTCATGTCGGGCGAGCATGTCGTCGGCGGCACGCCGACGATCGAGCGGATCACCTGGACGCCGCTGCCGGATGGGGTGGTGCGCCAGCACTGGGAGCAATCCACCGACGGCGGCAAGACCTGGACCACCGCATTCGACGGGCGTTACCACAAGAAGGCTCGTTGAGACGGCGCGAAAACGATTCGAGCCGGACCTCGCGGGCTCGGCTCGAAATCGAGGCGACCGGAACGGCCGCCGGCAGCTGGAGAACAACGACGGCCTAGAAGAGCGAATTGGCCACGACCCCGACGGCCGTGATCGGCCCCTGGTCGCCCAGGCCCTCGAGGGCGCGGTCGGCCTTCTTCATGGTCGACTGCACGCTGAGGTACAGGCTGTCGTCGGAGATCAGCCGGCCGAGCGTGCCTTTGCCGCTGTTGAGCTTCTCGGAGACCTCCTTCAGGTTGGTGACCGACGCGCGCAGGCTGGCGGCCGTCGGCTCGTCATAGAGCAAGACGCCCAGCGCCCCCTTGCCGCTCTTCACGTCCGCGACGATGCCCTTGGTGTCGGCCATGAACGCGCGGGCATCCGTCGCCGCGGCCTTGATCTCCTTGACGCCGTCCAGCAGCTCGTCGTGCAGCCTGGGGTCGTTCACCAGGCGCCCGAGCGTGCCCTCGCCCTGGTTGATCTTCGCGGTGATCGACTGGAGGTTGCTGATGCTCTCGGTGAGCTTCGGCCCGTTGTCCGTGACGAGCTGGTCCAGGCGTTGGAACAGCCCGCTCTTGCCATCCGGTCCGCTGCCGAACGACTTTCCGATGTCGCCGACCACCTGCTCGAGCTTGGCGCCGAGGCTGCCGAGCTGGCTGATGACCTCGTTGATGTCGATGGTGTTCATCGTCTTGATTTCATCGCCGTTCTTCAGCGCCGGCGCGCCCTTTGTGCCGAAGGTCACGCCGAGGTAGTTCGAGCCGAGGAGGCTCGAGACCTCGACGCTCGCGACGGCGTCATTCGGGATGACGACCTCGGGCTGGATCGAGAGCACGGCCTCGACGCGCTGGTTGCCCAGCTGCGTCCGGGCGACGGTGCCGATCTTGACGCCGGCCATCAGCACGTCGTCGCCGACTTTCAATCCCTTCAGGCTGTTGAAGGGGGCGATGAGCGTGTAGCCGGCGGGTTTGAAGAGATGGCCGCCGTTGAGCGACTCGAACGTGATCCAGGCGAGGGCCAGGCCGAGCACGAAGAAGAGCCCGACGCGGATGGTCTGTTGCGGGTTATTCATGGTTGTTCTCCAGTTGTCTGAAACGGGGATTTTTGAGGTCGATGACCGGGTTCAAAAAATTGGCGATGGCCGGGTCGGCGGGCTGGCCGAAATCGGCCGGCCGGCCGGTGGCGCGAATGCGTCCCTCCATGATGATCGCGATGCGATCGGCGATGCCGAGGGCGAGTTCGCGGTCGTGGGTGACCACGATGGTCGTCACGGCGGTCTGTTCGCGCAGCGTGGCGATGATCTCGCTGATGGTGGCCCCCATCACGGGGTCCAGCTCGGAGGTCGGCTCGTCGTAGAGCAGAAGCTGGGGCTCCATCACGAGGGCGCGCGCGATCGCGACCCGCTTCTTCATGCCGCCCGACAATTCCGAGGGAAACTTGCCGGCGGCGGCCTCGAGCGACAGGATGGAGAGCGCGTGCATGACCCGCTCGCGGATGCCGGATTCGGGGCAGAGGCGATGCTCACGCGGATAGAGGGCGAGGTTGTCGTAAACGGACAGCGAGTTGAAGAGCGCCCCGGCCTGGAACACCAGCGCGAGGTGGACCTTGCCCCGCGTTTCGGGATCGGCGGCGTCGAAATCACCGATGCGGATCTCGCCGCTGGTGGCGGTCTCGAGGCCGGCGATGTGGCGCAGCAGCACGCTCTTGCCCGAGCCGCTGGGCCCCATGATGGCGAAGATCTCGCCCGGCTTCACCTCGAGGCTGACGTCATGCAGCACCGGCACGCCGCCGAACTGCTTGTTCAGCCGCGAGACGGTGACCCCGAAGGTTTTGCCGGCGAAGGGTGTGGCGGTGAACGAGGAGGTCATGTGGTGAAGAGCAGGAGCTTGGTGACGAAGTAATCGAGCACCAGGATGAGGATGAGGGAGGCCACCACGGCCTTCGTCACCGCGCCGCCGATCTCGCGCGGGCCGCCGCGGGTCATGAGGCCGGTGTAACAGCAGACCATGACGACGACGAAGCCGAACACCTCGGCCTTGAGCAGGCCGTCGATGATGTCCTTCGGCTCCATGAACCGCTTCAAGGCGGCGAAGTAGGCCTGGCCGTCAACGGAGATGAAATGCGTGTACTGGCACACGAGCGCGCCGCCGTACCAACCGCAGATGTTGGCGATGATGGTCAGCACGGGCATCATGAAGGCGATGGCCGCGAGCCGCGGGAGCACGAGCATCCGCTCGGGCGGGATGTTCATCGTCACGAGGGCGTCGACCTCCTGGTAAACCTTCATTGACGCCAGTTCGGCCGTGATGGCCGAGCCGACGCGGCCCGTGACCAGCACGGCGACCATGACCGGTCCGAGTTCGCGCGCCATGGTGAGGCCGACGAGCGTGCCGATGAACTGCTTGGCGCCGAAGTTCTCCATGCTGTAGCCGCTCTGGAGCGCGAGCACGCTGCCGATGAAGAAGCTCAGGATCGTGACAATGGGGAGGGTCGTGTAGCCGACCAGGTAGCATTGCTCGACAAACCGCGGAAACTGCCGGGGCAGGGTCGGCGTGAACCGCAGGGCCCGCAGCGTCATGAGCACGGTGCCGCCAATGTGGTCGAAGACGAGGGTCAGGTATTTCATGGTGATTGGGCCGCGAGGGCCCGGGAGAGATCCTTCGCGCGAAAATCGAACAGGGACACCTTCCAGCTGCCGCCGGCCCGGGTCCAGTTGACCAGCCCCGAGCCGAGTGAAACCCGGGTCGCGCGCACGGAACGATTCAGGCGGAAAAACGGGCCGAAGGTGAACTCCTTTTCCACCGGCGAACGGTTCCAGCTCACCAGGTGAAACAACCAGGACTGGCGGATCGTGTCGGGCGCGGCCTGGTCGTAACGATAGAGCGCGAACAGCGGCGTGTAGAGCTGGCGGATCGGCTCATTGGTCGGAAAGAAAACCTCGAGGGGGCTCAACACCTGCACCTGCCGCCGCCCGGCGCCGTTGTCCCATGAACTCCAGAGCGGCCACACATGGGTCTTGCTGGCCGGTGCCGCCGCCGGGTTGGTGAGGCTGCGCTGCGTCTGCGACCAGTAGATAAAATAGAGGAACTGGTTCTTCTCCTGGGCGACGCCGGCCTCCTGCCACGTGGCATGCCGGAAGAGCGGCCAGGCGATCCAGGTCTTGGCGAAATCCTTCGCGACCGAATGGGTGTAGAGCGGCGCCCAGCGGTTCACCTGCCGCTGGTCGCCGCGGCCCTGGACGAGGAACGGCCACAAATAACGCCGCTCGTCGTAGCGCTCCGGCGCCGTGCGATGCGTATAGCCGAAGAAGGGCCAGGCGTAGTTCTCGCTGATGAAGCCCGGCCCGGTGTCACGGGTGTAGAAAGGCAGGACGCCAACGCTCACGGTCGGCTGGGCCTCATCCAGGTGCCGCGCGGAACGATACGCCAACGGCCAGAGAAGAAACCGGCTGTCGTAGTCGTTCGGTCGGCCGCGCTGGCCGATCAAGGGCCAGAATTCGAAGCCATGGTTGCCGGCGCCATCGATGAAACGGAGGAAAGGCCAGACGATGTGGGTCGTTTCCATACCGGATTTGCCCACCCGCGCATAGAGCGGAAAGAGCGTGAAATCGATCCGGTCCTGGCCGAAGCGATGCTTGATCGTGCCGCCGAGCGGGAACAAGGCGCGATAGCTTTCCGCTGGATCCGCCGCCTGGTGTGAGAAATAGAACGGCCACAGGTCGAAGTTGCGGACGCGGGAGGAGTCCTCGCGATAACGCTTGAAGTTGATCAGTTCGAACAGGCTGAAGGCTCGCTCGTCGTCTTCGTCCTTTCGCCACGTGACGAGCGGATAGAGCAGCGTGTTCATCTCCTGGTTGCCCGAGGTTTGGCGAAGAAAGAGCGGCCGAAAGCCTTCCGCCTTGGCCCCTTCCGGCTGGGTGGCCGTGAAGACCAGCGGGCCCAGGTACTCCCCGGACTGGACCTCGCCCGCCGGGCCCAGCTGTTCGACCGCGAATGGCCAGCGGTTGCGCTCCCGCGCCTCCAGGAGCCCTGCCGCCAGACCGGCAACGAGGACCGCCCGGACCAAAGGTCGGGAAATCATGCTTGGTGATTTGTAAGGCATTGCCTTTGCGCAGTCCGGAGGCCAGGAAGGTGGCCGACCTCACGATGCCGAGGAAAGAGCCTAGCTGGCCCCCGACATCGTGCAAATGCTATGTTACAACAGGTTTCCGCAACAAGAGTTCCGCTCAAATGCGCCGAAGATTTTGCCGGCACGCAGCTTGCGGGTGAGGGGTGCCGTCATCCATGCGGATAACCGGAGGAGATGCGCGCGGCATCCCGTTGGTGCTCCCGCGCGGGGACACCGTTCGTCCCGCCACCGATGCCTTGCGGCAGGCGGTTTTTTCCAGCCTGGCCTCGCGCGTGCCGGGCGCGCGGTTTCTGGACTTGTTCGCCGGCAGCGGCGCCTATGGCCTGGAAGCCTTCAGCCGGGGCGCCACGGCCGGCATCTTTCTCGAACGCGACCCGCGGACGGCGGAGTGCATCCGCCGCAACATCGCGGCGGTGGCCAAGAGCGTGCGGCGCGATCCCGGGGGCCTGCAGGTCGTCACGGCGGATGCCACCAGTGCCGCGTGGGGCGAGCCGCCGGACCTGGTGTTTATCGATCCGCCGTATGCCGCCATCGCGGTTGTCGCGCCGCGGTTGTTCGCGCGGCTGGGTGAACTCCTCGCCGGCGCGCGGGATCCGTTGGTCGTGTTCGAAATGCCCGGTGAAATCGAACTCGCGCCCGACGGCTGGCACTGCGTCAAAAGGCTGGGCAAGGGCGCGCGTCAGCCGACCGCCTGCGTTTTCAGGCAAGCTCCAGCCGCACCTGCAGCAGGGTGATGGCGGCGATGCAGGCGGTTTCGGTGCGCAGGACGCGCGGCCCGAGGTGAACCAGCGTGAACCCATGTGCGCGCAACCAGTCGCGCTCCCCGTTGGACCAGCCGCGCTCGGCCCCCAGCGCCAGTACGCCGCGCCGCGCCGCGCCGAGGTCGACGGCGCCCAGGTGTGCTGAACCTTCGTAGTTATCCAACGCCAGCCGCGCCCCGGCGGCGGGCAGCGCGGTGACGATTTCATCCAGGCTGCGGCCATGCGTCACCACCGGGAGGTGCGTGCTGAAGGCCTGCGCCGCGCCGTTTATGACGCAGCGGCGCCACTCTCCGGAGCGCCACAAGCTGCTGGCGGCATACGCGGCCTCGGCTTTGTCGGTTCGCGCGAAATGCAGCGCCGCGATGCCGAGCGAGGTGCATTCCCGCAGGATATCCCGGGCGGTCTGGGGTCTTGGCAGGCCGACGATGACATCAATTAGGCATGGCAGTGCGGGTGTTTCCCCCCAGACGAAAGCCAGGGACATGGAATTTTTCCCGATCGCGGCGATGGTGCCGCGGCCGCGCGGCCCGTTGATGAGGCCGGCATCGAAGGACTCACCAGGTTGCCGGCGCAGAACTTTGAGCAAATGGATTGCGCGCGCGTCGTCCAAGGGCAAGGGAAGCTGGACTTCCCCGGGTTCGAAAAGGATTATATTCACATGCCGAATCGGTCGCGTTGCCACGATGAAGCCATTTCCCGGCGGGAGAAATCGAATTCTTGCGATGTCCCGCGCCGGAGCCGCGGCGCCCAGGCCATCCTGATGCGTCGTGAGCGCCAATGACTCCAGTTCCTCCCGGCGCAACCTGGGCCGGGGCCGGCCGGTGGTCGTGGTGGAAGACCAGCGACTGATCGCCGAGTTCTTCCGGCTGCACTGCGAATCGCTGGGCTTCGAGGTCGTGAAGCATTGCACGACGGTGCGCGAAGGACTGGCGGCCATTCGGAAATACCAACCGGTGCTGGTGCTGCTCGACCTATCGCTGCCCGACGGCGACGGGCTCGATCTCGCCCCGCTCGCGCTGGAGGAACAGCCGGCGCTGAAGATCATCGCCATTTCCTCCCATCGCGACCCGTGGTCGATGCTGCAGGTGCAACGCCTCGGGCTGCACGGGTTCGTCGACAAGCACGACCAGCGGCCGGATGTGCTCACCGAGGCGATCGAGGCCGTGCTGGCCGGGCGCATTTTCTACACGCCGATCGTCAACGAATCGAGTTCGACCATTCGCCGCGATCCCAAGGCATTCATTCGCGTGCTGTCCGACTACGAGACGCGGATCCTGTCACTGATCGGCGAATCCAAGACCGACGACGAGATCGCCGCGGTGCTGGGCGTCAGCGCGGCGACGGTGCAGTCGCGCCGGCGCGACGTCATGCGCAAGCTCGACATCCACACGACGCCGAAGCTCATCCACTACGCGATTGTCAACGGGCTCACCCGGTCGGACCGATTGGGTCAGCAGAAGCCAACCTGAGGCTGAGGGCGTCGAAGCGGGCCTGCACTTCGCGGCCGAGGGCCCGGGCGGCATCCCACTCCGCGGCGGCGCCGAGGGCCTCGATCTGCCGGAAATCCTCCTCGAGCTGGCGTTCCGCGATGAACGCGCAGCGGCCGTAGAGCAGGTGCGCGTAATGGCCGGCGGCGGCGGCGTTTTCCTCCTGCAACGCCGCCAGCAGCTGTTCAAATTCGACGGAGAATTCCGAAAGGTAGAGCGAGACCTCCTCGGCGAGCGGGACGGACTTCCGGCGGGCGATCAGGCGCATGTTGGCCAGCGGATCGACCGGCGGCGCCGCGGCGGTGGGAACGGCCGCCGCGGCTTCGGTCGCGACGGCCAGCGCCTGGCGCAGGCGCTCCAGGGTGACCGGTTTGTTGAGAAAACCGTTCATGCCCGCGGCAAGGCACTGCGTGCGTTTGTCCGCCGTGGTGAAGGCGGTCGTGGCCAGGATGCGGGCCCGGGCGGAGCGATTGGTCAAACCGCGGATGGTGCGCGCGACGTCGAGGCCGCTCAGGCCGGGCAGGTCATAGTCGAGGAAGGCGACATCGATCTCCTGCTCCGTCGCCAGCGTGACGGCGGTGCCCCCGTCGGCGGCGGCCACCACGCGGTAGCCCAGCGACTCCAGGAGGTCGATCAGGACGACCCGGTTGTATTCCTCGTCATCGACGACGAGTGCCACACCCGCCCGTTGCACCGGAGCGATCGGCGGGCGCACGGCCGGCTCGGCCGTTTCCGCGGCGTGTTCAAACGGGGCGCTGAAGTAGAAGCAGGAGCCCTCGCCCGGCTCGCTTTCCAGCCACAGGCGCCCGCCCATTTTCTCCGCCAGGCCCTTGCACAGCGCGAGCCCGAGGCCGGTGCCGGGTACGCGTCCGCGCTGCGCGGCGGAGCCGCGTTCAAACCGCGTGAACAGGCGCTTCTGCTCGTCGGGCGGGATGCCGGGCCCGTCGTCCGACACGGCGAAGATGACATCGGTGCGTAGGTGGCCGCCGGGTTTGCACCACACGGTCAGGCGCACCTGGCCGCGCCCGGAGAATTTCAGCGCATTGCCCACGAAGTTGAGGAGGATCTGGCGGATCCGCCGCGGGTCCCCCTTCAGCCGGTCGGGCACGGCGGGTGAAATGGCGACGTCGAGCGGAATGCCACGGCGTTCGCTCTCGGCCGAGGTCATGGCGGCGACGGATTGCACGAGTTCGGAGAGGACGAACTCCCGCTCCTCGAGCTCGACGGCTCCGGCCTGGACGCGCGAGAAGTCGAGCAGGTCCTCGAGCAGCGAACCCAGGTGAGTGGCGCACTGCCGCAACAGGCCGAACTTGCGCCGGCTGTCGGCATCGAGCGCGTCGGTCCGCAGCGTCTCGGCGATGCCGATCACGCCATTCATCGGGTTGCGGATCTCGTGGCTGACGCTGGCCAGGAACTCGTCCTTGGCGGCGTTGGCCTTCACCAGTTCCTCGGTGCGAATCCGCACCTGGCGCTCGAGCTCCTGGTTGCGCTCGCGGATCCGGCGCTCGCGAATCCGGACGAATCCAAACACCATGGCGCCGATGGCGGCGACATACCCTGCATAGGCCCAGCCGTCGCGATACCAGGGCGGCAGGATGCGGAATGAGAATGCCGCCGGCTCGCTGACCAACCCGGCGCGGTTGACCGCGCGGACTTCAAGATGGTACCCGCCCTCGGACAGGTTGGAGAATTCGTAGGTCCGGCGCTCGGAGGGGGCCGTCCAGTCGGCGGCGTTGTCGCCCAGGCGGGTCTCGAAAAGCAGGTCCCGGCCGCGGAAATAGCTCGCGGTGAAGATCTGAAAAGCGATGCGGTGATCCTTGAATGCGAACTCGGGCTCGCCGATGTTGGTGGCGCGGGTCGAACGCCCGGTATCCAGCCTGATCAGGGGTGCGTCGGGTCGCGCCATCGCTGGTATGGCGTCAAAATCATAGCGGATGAGGCTCTCCGAGCCGCCGACCCAAAGCACGGGATGATCATTTTCCAACGTATAGTCCAAAGCAGAGATGATCCCCACTTTGGCCAGATCCGGCGGGTCGAGTTCCTGCCAGCTTGGCGTTTGGCCGTGATTCAAGGATAGAACACCAAGGGCTTGGCTGTGAGCGGTGCCTTGGTGCATGAAGGCGACAAGCCAAGCCACCCGACCCGGAATTTGCGCCACAACCCACTGCTCGCCCATGTTGGGCAGCGCAGCCAGAGGCCGAAACTCACTTCCGCCTCCCTCTCGCAAGAACGCACGGCCGTGATTTAGGAGAACCACTGTGCCTTCATCGCCGAAGACGCTCGTTGCCCCCTTGAGAGGAGATCCCGAGGCCGGATCGTTTAACGCGCGAAGGCTGCCCTGTTTCAAGTCGTACACAAACGCACCACTGGCGAAAGTACCCAACCAGAGCCCGCCATCGCGTCCCTCATATACCGACGACAAGATGTCCGGCAGGTTCGCTAGGCTCTTATGTTCAAACGAACCATCCGGGTGGGCGACGAGTTCACCGAGGCCAGGTTGTTCGGACACGAACAAGCGCGCAGGATCGTCACGGGAGCGCTGCGCAAAAAACACACTTCTCGCGGCTTGGGCGTAAATCTCCCTGACTTTGCCCTCGGCATAGAAGTCCATACCGCCAAACCGGCTGAGCAGCAGCCCACCACGGAAAGGTGTAATATCGTTATAGGCCGATGTGAGGCCAGCCAGCGGACTCAACTGAACTGCTTTGCCGGAAATCGGATGCAACTCGGAGACCGCCTGTCGGGTGAGCACGAAATTTTTGATACCATCGTGGCAGATTCCTCCCGCGGTGACGGCGCCTATCCCCGTGGCTTCCTGAACGAGTGTAGCCGCGCCCGTTGACTCGAGACGGGCGATGCCATCGCTGGTGAGAACCCATAGCTGACTGGACGTGGCGTCCGGCGCGACCCACGCAATCGTACGCGACGGCAAGCCGTCTCCGGTATCGAAGACGCGGACCAAGCGCCATGCCTGCGATACAATCGCCAAGCCACCGGATACCGTACCTATAGCGAGATTGCCGTCGGGCAAAGTTGTCATCCCGGAAGGGCGTGAGGCGGTCAGATATCGGTTCAGCTCGGGATCGGAAACTAGTTGCGGCGGAGAGCCAGGACGAAAGATGCCATCCTTGCCGACACACAGCAGCCCCCGGTCATCCTCAGCCAGACCGATGACGCCACCGCTGGAAAGTTGATCGGACGGGTACTCCAGCCTAGGCCCATTTGCCGCCAGCCGGTAGAGGCCCGATTCCGCATGGTAAAACCACAGGTCCTGGCGCAGTCGCATGGGGCAGAGCCGCAGATCTGTTGGGAATGACCAGACCCGAAAGCTGGATCCATCCCAGCGCAGCACCTTGGTATGAGCGATGAAGACCACGCCTTCATCGACAACCCCACAGGCCCAGACCACGCCCAGATCCCGAGCATCCGGGGGCAGCTTTTCCACCAGCGAGTGATAGCGAAACTGGCCGAGAGAATCCTCCGTGAAAAATCCAACCTCGTTTGTTGCGCCCGCCCAAAGACGACCGTCGCGTCCCCAAGCCAGCGCCTTGAGGGAATGGGTCTCGGCCACGGGAAACGCATGCCAGGATTGGCCGTCGAAGACCCGGAGGCCGCCTTCGGCGCCCACGAACAGACGGCCTAAGTGATCGGTCAGCATGATCCATGGATAGGTATCTGCACCGGCCTCTTTCATGGATAGCCGTTCGCCCAATGGCCTCCCCGCGGTCGGGTCGGACCAGGCGCCAGCCAGCCGGACGGCCATCAGAAACGCTGAAAGCACAAACGCGAACCAAGGCGACTTTACAGGCAAGGCATTCACTGGTCGGTTGATACCATCAGTAGATTCTGCGCCGACGGCAAATTACATCGCCACCTAAAATCAGGTCGCGGGTTCGCCTGAAATTAGGCGGATTCGCGCATCTGTCAGCGGACATTTTTTTGGCATGCTTGGGCTACTATGAAATCGATCAAGCAAGCTAC
>DASZXO010000053.1:0-110084 GCA_035545835.1 Lacunisphaera sp. | reverse complement strand
CTGGCGCACGCTGACGATGGTGCCGATGACGAGCGCGGCGGCGACGGCCGCGGCGCTGAGGCAGGCGAGCCGGTTGCGCGCGTAGAATTTCTGCAGGCGGTACGAGGCGGTCGGCGGGCGCGCGACGACGGGCTCCTGGCGCAGGTAACGCAGCACGTCATCGGCGAGTTCCTGGGCCGAGGCGTAGCGGCGGGCCCGGTCCTTCTCGAGGCAGCGCATCACGATCCAGTCGAGGTCGCCGCGCACGACGGCGGGCAGCGGCAGTGGCGCGGTCGACCGCAGGCGCGCCACTTCCGCGCGGTCCTCGCTCGAGAGCGTCGCGATGCGTGCGGACGGTCGCGCCGGTTCAACCTCGCGCAGGCGGCGGCGGATCCCGTCGACCCCGCCCGTGGCCAGTTCCCGGGGATCGAAGGGGGTGCGCCCGGCGAGCAGCTCGTAGAGCAGGACGCCGAGCGAGTACACGTCGCTGCGCGTGTCGATGTCGAGGTCGCGCCACTCGGCCTGCTCGGGACTCATGTACGCCGGCGTGCCGATCAGCTGGGACAGGCCGGTCACGAGCGTGTGCTCGGTGAGCCGGCCCTGGGTGGCCTTGGCGATGCCGAAGTCGATCACTTTCGGCGCGGGCACGCCTTCGTGCTCGGCGACGAGGATGTTGGAGGGCTTGAGATCGCGGTGGATGATGCCCTTCTGGTGGGCGTGCTGGAGGGCGCGGCAGACGCGCGCGAACAGCTCGAGCCGGGCGGCGACGGGCAGGCGGTGCTCGTCGCAGTAGCGCGTGATAGGCACGCCGTCGACGAACTCCATCACGAAATAGGGCCGGCCGGCGGCGGTGGCGCCGGCGTCGAAGACCCGCGCGATGTCGGGATGATCCATCATCGCCAGCGCCTGGCGCTCGGCCTCGAACCGCGCGATGACCTCACGGGTGTCCATGCCAAGCTTGATGACCTTGAGCGCCACGGTGCGGCGGACGGGCTCGTGCTGCTCGGCCAGGTGGACGACGCCGCAGCCGCCGTCGCCGATTTTGCGGACGAGCGTGTAGCGGCCGATCCGATCGCCGGGTTTTTCCTCCGGCAGGACCGGCCGCTCGACCAGCGGGTGCTCGAGGAAATCGGCGGCGGCCGAGTGGCCCGCGAGGAGGGCCTCGATCCGGGATTGCAGGGCGGCGTCGCCGGCGCAGGCGTTGGCTAGCCACGCGACGCGCGTCGCGGCGGGCAGCTCGAGGGCGGCGGCGAAGATTTCCTCGTCGCGATTCATGCGCCGGGTGCGGGATCGGATATCGTGCGACGCCGCGATGAAGTACACACCCCGTCGCTTCGCCGGCCTTCGCCCAGCTCCGGTCCGGCGGGCGCCACCCCTCTTGCTAGAGGGGAGCCAGGCAGGCGCCCGCGTAGGTCCCCGCCAGCAAGAGGGGTGCCCGACAGGGCGGGGTGTGTCGGTTCAAAGTTCATGCGCCGCGTGTCGTCCCTAGCCGCGAAGGCGTTTCACTTCGTTGAAGAGCCAGGCGCGCGCGTAGGTCCAGTCGCGCTTGGCGGTGCGGGCGGAGATGCCCAACACCTCGGCGGCCTCCTCCAGGGTGAGGCCGGCGAAGTAGCGGTGTTTCACGAGCTCGGCCTTCCGGGCGTCGTGGGCGGCGAGGGCGTCGATCGCCTCGTTCAGGAGGAGCAATTCGGCGTCGTCGCCGGGCGCCGCGAGGTCGAAACCCGTCGCGTCGGCACTGACCCGGGTGACATCGCCGCCGCGGCGCGCGGCGCCCTTGCGGCGGGCGTTTTCGATGAGGATGCGGCGCATGCCCTCGGCGGCGGCGGCGAAGAAATGGGCGCGGTTGGCCCACTGGGGCTGGGCGTCACCGCCCAGGCGCAGCCAGGCCTCGTGGACCAGCGCGGTGGGCTGGAGGGTCTGGCCCGGCGCCTCGCGGGCGAGCTTGGCCGCCGCCAGGCGTCGCAGTTCCTCGTAGACAAGCGCCAGCAATTGCGCGGCCGTAGGCGGTGCATCCGGTGCGCCCGGCCCTGGCGCAGGAGGAAGTTCAGCTTGATTCACCCCCGCAAGAATGGGGAGAACGGCCGCGGAGCGAAACAACAAATGAAGAGGAAGTACGAAGTATCAGGTGCCAGGTAACAGGCGGCTTGCTCTCGCGAACAATCAGGTACCAAGAGCCAAGTACCAAGGAATGGCGATTCGGACCCGGGGCGACGATTGCGGAAACGAGAAAGATTTCCGTTCCCAAGGCCGATCGCTTCGACCTGATACTTGATCCTTGTTGCTTGTTACTTCGCCCGCCTACTCGGCGCGCAGCGCTTCCAGCGGATTGACGCGAACGGCGTGGCGAACCGGGACCAGGCACGCGGCGAGGGCCGCAAGGGCGAGGATGAGGGGCGCGAGCGCAAGCGTCATTGGATCGGTGGCCGCGATGCCGTAGAGCAGCTTGCCGACGAGCGAGCTCAATGCGAGGTACCCCGCGAGGCCGGCCAGGACTCCGACCAGCACCAGCCGGGCGCCCTGCCGGAGGACAAGGCGGGCGATGTCGCCCGGTGTCGCCCCGAGGGCCAGCCGGATGCCAAACTCCGAGGTCCGCTGGGCCACGGAGAACGCGAGCACGCCGTAGACGCCGAGTCCCGCCAGCAGCAAGGCCACGGCACTGAACAGCGCCAGCAGCACCATCGGCGCGCGGCGCGGCTGGGCGGTGTCGTCGAGGCGCTGCGCCATGGTCTTCAGGTCGTACACCGGTTGATCCGGATCGGCGGTGCGCACCGCCTGGCGGATGCCGGCCGCCAGCGTGGAAGGTTCACCGGCGGTCTTGACCACGATGTAGAGGTTCGTGCCGGCCTGCTGCGCGAGGGGGAAGTAGATCGTTTCCTTCGTGACGTTCTCCTCGAGGCTCTGGCCCTTGATCGGGGCGACGACGCCGACGATGGTCCAGAGATCCTTCGGGTCGGTGGAGCCCACGTTCCGGCTGAGGTGCTTGCCCAGCGGATCCTGGCCGGGCCAGTAGCGATCGGCCAGGAGCCGGTCGATCACCGCCACGTGCGGCGCGGCGCCGGCATCGGCGGCGGTGAACCAGCGGCCCCGCAGGAGGGTCAGCCCGAGGGCGCGCAGGTAGCCGACATCGACGTTGCGCACCTGGGCGTGCGGGATCGGCGCGCCTTCGGGCAGCTTGATCTCGGGGCTCGTGTACGAGCCCTGGCTGTTGTTGCCGGAGAAGGGGAGGATGTCGGTGAAGCCGACGTCGGTCACGCCCGGCAGCGCGCGCAACGCGGCGACGGTGGCATCGTGGAAGGCGATCACCTTTTCGGGCCGGTCGTATTTGGCCCCGGGGAGGTCGAGGCGGGCGGTGGCGACGCCGACCGGCGTGAAGCCGGGGCTCTGTTCCTGCAAGCGGGCGAAACTGCGGACGAGGAGGCCCGCGGTGGAGAGCAACATGACGGCCAGGGCGATCTCGCCGGCGACCAGCCCGGCGCGGAGCAGGGTGGTGCGGCGCCCGGCCGAGCCGCGCGCGCCCGCCTCCTTGAGGGCCGCCGCGGCATCGCTGCGCGAGGCGGACCACGCGGGCAGCGCGCCGAACACCAGCCCGGTGAGCAGGGCGGAGAGCAGGGTGAAGCCGAACACCGCGGGATCGAGGCTGACGCCAAAGGCGCGCGGCAGCGTGGACAGGCCGACGCGGCCGAGGGCGCCGACGCCCCACCAGGCGATGAGCAGGCCGAAGGTGCCGCCGGCGAGAAACAGCACCAGGCTCTCGGTCAGCAGCAAACGGACGAGCCGGGCGCGGCCGGCGCCGAGGGCGGCGCGGATGGCGAGTTCGCGCTCACGCGCGATGGCCCGTGCGAGCAGGAGGCTGGCGACGTTGGCACAGCCGATCAGGAGGGCGGCGGCGACGCCGGCCTGCACGAGCCAGAGCATGCCGCGGATGTTGGCGACGTTGAGGTCGAGGAAGCCGCGCACGCGGCCGCCGAAGCCGGCGGTCTTCCAGAAACCGGCGCTGTCCGGCAGGCGGGCGGCATTGCGCGACTGGATCAGGTCGAGGTCGCGCTGGACTGAGGCGAGGGTGGCGCCGGGCTTGAGCCGCGCGATCGAACTCGAGAATTCGGTGCCGCGCTCCGCGTCGGTGCGCTGCTGGTCCGTGAAGGTGAAGGGCACCCAGACCTGCACGCGCGGCACGGGGAAATAGAACCACGCCGGCATGACGCCGATGACGGTGTAGGGCTCGGTGTTGAGGCGGATCGTGCGGCCGACGATCGCGGGGTCGCCGCCGAAGCGATTTTTCCAGAGCGCGTGGCTAAGCACGACGACCTTGTCGTGTCCCGGCTGCGCCTCCGCGTCGGTGAACACGCGCCCGAGCTGCGCCTTCGATTGCAGCGTGGTGAAGAGCGAGGGGGTAACGAGCTGGCCCACGACGCGCTCCGGTTCCGCCGCGCCGGCGAGATTGAAGTTCTGGTAGGTGTACATCGCCGAGTCGGCGAAGCCGTCGACGCCGGCCCGGCGGTCGAGGTAGTCGGGGATGGACACGCCGGCGTTGTCGAGGCCCATCAGCGGGTAGGTGTTGTAGCAGTAGACGAGGCGCTCGGATCCCGGCCAGGGGTAGGGCTTGAGGAGGATCGCGTTGACGACGGAAAAGATCGCGCTGTTGGCGCCGATGCACAGGGCGAGCGTGAGCACGGCGATGGCGGTGAAGCCCGGCGTCTTGCCGAGCGAGCGGAGGGCAAACTTGAGGTCGTGCATGGAGACGTCCCGGGGGATGACTGATTAACCCGCCGAGTGGCCGACAGGTTACAACTGATTGCGAGGAGACCCGAATCAGACCCCGAGGAAAGGAAATTTTGTCTCGCCCGGGGCGGGATCGACGTCGCGGCCGCCGGCCGAAACTTCGTCGAGTTATTTCATCGAAATACGACACAAATCCCCAACAAGGTGATTGCGATTTGGCGTCGGCAGTGTCTGTTGGTCCGGACCATCGGCGCGTTCAATGTCATTGTCCTGCCGGTGCTTCCGCCACTGTTTCGCAGCCCATGCCCAAACAACCACTTTCGATGCGCACCCGCCGGGTCCTCTACGGCATCACCGTCCTCATCGTGGCGGCGGGTGTCTGGTATTTCAGCCTGCCGCGCCCGCGCGAGAACCGCTGGGGACCGAACCCGGCTTGGGCGGGCACGGCCGCGGAACCGGCGATGCCGGTGCGGGTGGTGGCGGCGGTTCGCCGCGACCTGCCGGTGCACCTGAAAGCGATCGGGACGGTGACGCCCCTGAACACGGTCACCGTGCGCAGCCGGGTCGACGGCCAGTTGTTGCGGGTCACCTTCGAGGAAGGGCAGAGAGTGGAGCAGGGGCAGTTGCTGGCCGAGATCGATCCCGAGCCGTACCGCATCCAGCTGGCGCAGGCCGAGGGGACGCTGCGCCAGGACCAGGCGCAGCTCGAAACCGCCCGGACGGACCTGGAGCGGCTGCAGCAGCTTTACGAGAAGAAGCTCGTCACGACGCAGGAAATGGACGCGCAGCAATCGCTGGTCCGCGAGCGGGAAGGCACGCTGGCCTCGAACCAGGCGAAAGTCGCCGAGGCGCGCCTGCAACTGGCGTACACCCGCATCGAGGCGCCCATCACCGGGCGGATCGGGCTGCGGCGGGTTGATCCCGGCAACCTGGTGCATGCGAGCGATGCGAACGGCCTCGTCGTCATCACGCAGACGCAGCCGATCGCGGTCGTGTTCACCGTGCCGGAGGTCGACCTCGACAAGGTGGTCGCGCCGCTGCGCGAGGGCGAACAACTGCCGGTCCAGGCCTGGGACCGCAACGAGAAGGCCCAGCTGGCGACCGGCGTCCTGAAGACCCTCGACAACCAGATCGACCTGGCCACGGGCACGCTGCGGCTCAAGGCGGAGTTTCCCAACGACGACGAGAAACTGTTTCCGAACCAGTTCGTGAACGTCCGCCTGCGCGTCCGGACCCTGGCCGGTTCGCTGGTGATTCCCGCCGCGGCCGTGCAGTTTGGCTCGCGCGGCACGTACGTTTACGTGGTCGACGGCCAGAGCCGGGCGACGATCCGCGACGTCGCGCTGGGACCGTCCGACGGCGCCGACCAGGCCATCAACGCCGGGCTGGCGCCGGGCGACCCGGTCGTGCTCGAGGGCATCGATCGGTTGCGCGAAGGGCGAAACGTCATCGTCGTGAAGGACGAGCCCGCCGCCGCATCGACCAAGCCGCCGCCGGCGCGGCACCGGCCGCGTTCGTGAGCGGACGTTTCCCGGTCCAGCCGACGCATGAGTCCGTCCCGCCCGTTCATCCTGCGGCCGATCGCCACCAGCCTGCTGATGGTGGCGTTGCTGCAGACCGGCTTCATGGCCTACCGGCTGCTGCCGGTCGCCGCACTGCCGCAGGTCGACTTCCCGACGATCCAGGTCTTCACGTTCTATCCCGGCGCGAGCCCGGCGGTGATGTCGAGCGCGGTCACCGCCCCGCTCGAACGTCGCTTCGGCCAGATTCCCGGCGTCAACCAGATGTCGTCCACCAGCTCGGGCGGCGCCTCCGTCGTCACGCTGCAGTTCTCGCTCGAGGTTTCGATGGGCGTGGCCGAGCAGGACGTGCAGGCGGCGATCAATGCGGCCGACAACCTCCTGCCCAGTGACCTGCCCACCCCGCCGGTCTACCGCAAGGTCAACCCCGCGGACGCGCCGATCGTGACGCTGGCGGTGACCTCGAACGCCCTGTCGCTGCCCGAGGTGCACGACCTGGTGGACACGCGCGTGGCCCAGAAGCTCGCGCAGCTGCCCGGGGTCGGCCTCGTCAGCCTCGCCGGCGGGCAGCGCCCGGCGGTGCGCGTGGAGGTCAATCCCGCCGCGCTGGCGGCGCGCGGGTTGAATTTCGCCGACGTCCGCGCCGCGATCAACGCGGCGAGCGTCAACCAGCCCAAGGGCACGTTCGACGGGCCGGTCCGCACGATCCTGATGGATGCGAACGACCAGCTCCGCTCGGTCGAGGAATACCGCAACCTGATCATCACCTGGCGCGACGGCGCGCCGCTCCGGCTCGGCGACGTGGCGCGGGTGGTCAACGCCTCCGAGGACCGCCGGCTTGCGGCCTGGGCCGGCAAGCTGCCCGCCGTGCTGGTCAACGTGCAGCGGCAGCCCGGGGCCAACGTCATCGAGGTCGTCGACCGCGTGAAGGCGCTGCTGCCGCAGCTGTCGGCCAGCCTGCCGGCGTCGGTCGACCTGGCCGTGCTGACCGACCGCACGCAGAGCATCCGCGCCTCGGTGCGCTCGGTGCAGCACGAGCTGGTCTTCGCCGTGCTGCTGGTCGTGCTCGTGACCTTCCTGTTCCTGCGCAACATCCCGGCGACGATCATCCCCAGCGTGGCGGTGCCGCTGTCGCTGGTCGGCACGTTCGGGGTGATGTACCTCGCCGGCTACTCGCTGAACAACCTGACGCTGATGGCGCTGACGATCGCGACGGGCTTCGTCGTCGACGACGCCATCGTCATGGTGGAGAACATCGCCCGGTTCCGTGAGCTGGGCGCCTCGCCGCTGGAGGCGGCGCTCAAGGGCGCGGCGCAGATCGGCTTCACGCTCGTGTCGCTGACGGTGTCGCTCATCGCCGTGCTGATCCCGCTGCTGTTCATGGGCGGGGTCGTGGGCCGGCTGTTCCACGAGTTCGCCATCACGCTGGCGGTGTCGATCCTGATCTCGCTGCTGGTGTCGCTGACGCTGACCCCGATGATGTGCGCGCGGATGCTGCCGCCGATGGCGCACGGCGGGCATGGTCCCGCCGGCCTGCTGGACCGGGTCATCGAGCGCTACGGGCAGTGGCTGGACTGGGTGCTGCGGCACCAGCGGCTGGCCCTGGCCGTCATGCTCGGCACGCTGGTGCTGACCGCCGGCCTGTACGTGATCGTCCCGAAGGGATTCTTCCCCGTGCAGGACACCGGCGCGCTGCAGGCCGTGACGGAGGCGCCGCAGTCGGTGTCGTTCGCCGCGATGGCGGAGCGCCAGCAGGCGCTGGCGGACATGATCCTGGCGGACCCGGCGGTGGCCAGCCTGTCGTCGTTCATCGGCGTCGACGGCACCAATGCGACGCTCAACAGCGGCCGCATGCTGATCAACCTGAAGGCGCACGGGGACCGCCGCGACAGCGCGGAGGAGGTCATCGCGCGGCTGCAGGCCGGGGCGGCCCGGGTGAACGGCATCCGCCTCTATCTGCAACCCGTGCAGGAGCTGACGATCGAGGACAAGGTGAGCCGCACGCAATTCCAGTTCATGTTGTCGTGCCCCGACGCCGAGCTGCTCGGCACGTGGGTGCCGCGCCTGGTCGAGCGGCTGCAGCAGCGGCCGGAGCTCAGCGAGGTGGCGAGCGATCTGCAGAACCACGGCCTGCAGGCCTTCCTGGAGATCGACCGCGACGCGGCGAGCCGGCTGGGCGTGAGCGTGGCCAACATCGATGACGCACTCTACAGCGCGTTCGGCCAGCGCCAGATCTCCACGCTCTTCACCCAGTCGAGCCAGTACCGCGTCGTGCTGGAAATGGACCCGCGGCTGGCGCACGGGCCCGAGGCGCTCGAGGGCATCTATGTGAAGGGCGGGACCGGGCAGCTGGTGCCCCTGGCGACCATCGCGCATGTGACCGAGCGCGCCTCGACGCTCCTGATCAACCACGTCGGCCAGTTCCCGGCGGTCACGGTGTCGTTCAACCTGGGCCCGGGGGCCTCGCTCGGCCAGGCGGTGGCCGCCATCGAGCGCACGACCGCGGACCTGCGGATGCCCGAGGCGATCCAGACGCAGTTCCAGGGCGCGGCGAACGCGTTTCGGAATTCGCTCTCGAGCACGCTGTTCCTGATCCTCGCCGCGGTCATCACCATGTACATCGTGCTCGGCGTGCTGTACGAGAGCAGCATCCACCCGATCACGATCCTCTCGACGCTGCCGTCGGCGGCGGTCGGCGCGCTGCTCGCGTTGGAGGTGACCGGCCGGCCGCTGGACATGATCGCCATCATCGGGATCATCCTGCTGATCGGCCTGGTGAAGAAGAACGGGATCATGATGATCGACTTCGCGCTCGAGGCCGAGCGCGGGCAGGGCCTGGCGCCGCAGGCGGCGATCCGGCAGGCGGCGATGCTGCGCTTCCGGCCGATCCTGATGACGACCCTGGCGGCGCTGTTCGGCGCCCTGCCGCTGATGCTCTCGTCCGGTTCCGGCGCCGAGCTGCGCCGGCCGCTGGGACTGGTCATGGTCGGCGGCCTGCTGGTCAGCCAGGTCCTGACGCTTTTCACGACCCCGGTGGTGTACCTGTATTTTGACCGGCTCGGCCGGGCCTTCGGCCGGAAGACGGCCGCGGCCCCGTCCGGCGAAGCGGCGGAGAGTGTCGCGCCATGAACCTCGCCGGGCCGTTTGTCCGCCGCCCGATCGCGAGCACCATGATCGCGGCCGGCCTGGTGATGATGGGCCTGCTCGCCTACCGCCTGCTGCCGGTGGCGCCGCTGCCCGAGGTCGATTTTCCCACGATCGTGGTGTATGCGTCGCTGCCCGGCGCCAGCCCGGAGACGATGGCCTCGAGCGTGGCCACCCCGCTCGAGCGGGCGCTCGGCAGCATCGCCGGCGTCAACTCCATCGACTCGAACAGCCGGTCGGGCGCGACCAACATCGTCCTGCAGTTCGACGTCAACCACGACATCAACGCGGCGGCCCGCGACGTCCAGGCGGCCATCAACGCCGCGCGCGGGCAGCTGCCGGCGGGCATGCCGGGGAATCCGTCCTACCGGAAGGTGAACCCGTCCGCCGCGCCGATCATGGTGCTGGCGCTGAGCTCGCCGAACCTCGCGCCGGGCACGCTGTACGATTTCGCCTCGACGATCCTGGCGCAGAAGATCTCCCAGGTGGCGGGCGTCGGCGAGGTCACGGTGGGCGGCAGCTCGCTTCCGGCGGTGCGCGTGCAGCTCAATCCCTTCGCCCTCGCGCACAATGGCATCGCGCTCGACGATGTGCGCCGGGCGATCGCCGATGCGAACTCGGTGCGGCCGCGCGGCGCGATCGAGGGCGGCGGCCGCCAGTGGCAGGTGCAGGTTAGCGGCCAGCTGCGCCGGGCCGCGGAATACCTGCCGCTCATCGTCAAGTACCAGGACGGGGCGCCGGTGCGGCTGGGCGACGTGGCGATCGTGACGGATTCGGTCGAGGACCGGAACAGCAGCGGCTTTCACAACCACGAGGCGTCGGTCCTCCTGCAGGTCAGCCGCCAGCCCGGCGCCAACATCATCGCCACGATCAACGCCATCAATGCGGAGCTGCCGGCCTTCCGGGCCCTGGTGCCGGCCGACGCAAACCTCGACGTGGTCATGGACCGCTCGCCGGCGATCCGGGCGACGCTGGCGGCGTCCCAGCACACGCTGGTCTTCGCGGCCTTCCTCGTGATGCTCGTCGTGTTCCTGTTCCTCGGGAGCGTGCGTGGCGCGGTGATCACGAGCGTGGCCATCCCGGTGTCGCTCATCGGCACGTTCGCCATCATGTACGTGGCGGATTTTTCGCTCAACAGCCTGTCCCTCATGGCCCTGATCGTGGCCGCCGGCCTGGTGGTGGACGACGCAATCGTCGTGCTGGAGAACATCTCGCGGCACATCGAGGCCGGCCTGCCGCCGATGCAGGCGGCCTTGCGCGGCGCGGGCGAGGTGGGCTTCACGCTGCTGGCCATGACGCTGTCGCTCGTGACGGTGTTCGTCTCGATCCTGTTCATGGGCGGGTTGGTCGAGCAGCTGTTCCGGGAGTTTTCCCTGACGCTCGCGGCGGCGATGCTGGTGTCGCTCGGCCTGTCGCTGACGCTGACGCCCAGCCTGTGCGCCCGCTGGCTGGGGCCGGGGCACGAGCGCGCGCCCGGGTCGTTCCAGCGGGCGACGCGACGGTTCTTCGAGGCGCTCCGGAGGCGCTACGCCGGCTCGCTTGAATGGGTGCTGCAGCACACCACGCTGACGCTGTTGATCCTGGCCGGCGTGATCGCACTCAACGTCTCGCTCTACGTGAGCATCCCGAAGGGTTTCCTGCCCGACCAGGACACCGGCCAGCTGCAGGGCTTTGTCCGGGGCGACGACGGGTTCTCGTTCCAGATCATGCAGTCCAAGATCGAAACCTACCGGAAGCTGATCATGGCGGACCCGGCGGTGCGCGACGTCGTGGGCATGGCCGGCGGCGGCGTGGGCATCAGCAACGCCTGGATGATGATCCGGCTGAAACCCCTGGCGGAGCGGAAGGTGTCGGCGCAGGCGATCGTGGACCGCCTGCGGGTGGAGGCCCCGCCGATTGCCGGCGGCCGCCTGTGGATGCGGGTGGCGCAGGACATCCAGCCGCCGCGGACCTCGGACGCGGGCTCGTACGACTTCTCGATCATGGCGAGCGAGGTCCCGTTGATCCGCCAGTGGGCGCCGCGCGTGGCGCGCGCGCTGCAGGAGCTGCCGGAGCTGACCGACGTCGACGTGCCGAACGAGGGCGGCACCAAGCAGGTGATGCTGCAGATCGACCGCGAGGCGGCGAAGCGCCTGGGCGTCGACATGCGGACCGTCACCTCGGTGTTGAACAATTCCTTCAGCCAGCGGCAGGTCGCGACCCTGTACGACAACCTCAACCAGTACCGGGTCATCATGGAGCTGGACCCGCGCTACACGCAGGACCCGGAGGTGCTCGATCGCGTGCAGGTCATCGCCGGCGACGGGTCGATGGTGCCGCTGTCGGCGTTCACGAAATACGACTATGCGCTGATCGAGGACCGCGTGAAGCACCACGAGCAGTTCGTCGCGGAGGAGATCGGCTTTGCGCTCTCGCCCGGGGTGTCGCTGCAGCAGGGGCTCGAGGCGATCAACCGCGCGCTGGCGCGGATCATGTTGCCGACGGAGGTGCAGGCGCGGCTGGCGGGCGAGGCGCGCTCGTTCCAGAACGCGTTGAACAACCAGCACTGGCTCATCGTCGGCGTGCTGGTGGCGGTCTACCTGGTGCTCGGCATCCTGTATGAAAGCCTCGTGCACCCGCTGACGATCCTCTCCACGCTGCCCTCGGCCGGGCTTGGCGCGCTGCTGGCGCTGCGGTTCACGAACACGGAGTTCACGCTGGTGGCGCTGCTCGGGCTGTTCCTGCTGATCGGCATCGTGATGAAGAACGCGATCCTGATGATCGACTTCGCCCTCGCGCGGGAGCGGCGCGACCGGCTCCCGCCGCAGGCCGCGATCTTCGAGGCGGCGCAACTCCGGCTCCGGCCGATCCTCATGACGAACATCGCGGCGCTGCTGGGCGCGGTGCCGCTGGTGGTGGCATCGAGCGAGGGCGTCGAATTGCGCCGGCCGCTCGGCCTGGCGATCGTCGGCGGCCTCTTCGTGAGCCAGTTGCTGACGTTGTACACGGTGCCGGTGGTCTACGTCTGGCTCGCCCGGATCCGCCTCCGGGTGCGGGCGCGGATCGGGCAGGCCGGGGAGGCGGAGCCAGCCGCCCCGCAAGACGCGGCCGCGAAGGCGTGAGCCCACGGGACGGATGGTCCCGCCTGCACTCGAAACGTCGGACCTACTCGGCGCGGAGCGCGACGATGGGATCGGCGGTGGTGGCGCGACGCGCCGGGAGCCAGGTGGCGCCGAGCGCGACGAGGAAGATGACGACGCTGGTACCAGCGAGGATGAGCTGGCTCTGCGCGATGATGGGACCGAGGGCCTGGCGCAGCGCGAGGCCGAGGCCGAACGAGCCGAGCGCGCCGAGACCCAGGCCGACGAGGGTGAGGACGAGGCTTTGGAGGAGGACGATCCGGAGCACATCGATCGCCCTCGCGCCCAGCGCGAGGCGAATGCCGAATTCCGTCATGCGCTGGCTCACGTTGTTGGCCACGATGCCGTAGAGGCCGATGCCCGCCAGGGTGAGGCCGAGCAGGGCGAAGACGACCAGGACGCCATTGATCACAACCAGGTTGTGGAGGAACTGGTCCCGCATGTCGTCGAGGGTCCAAACAAACCGCGCGGCGAGGTCCGGGTTGACTTCGGCGACGGCGCGGCGGAGGTCCTGGCCGAAATGGGCGGGGTTGGGGCCGCGGAGCGCGATCTGGAAATAGGCCCACGGCGTGTGGGTGAGGTTCGAGTAGAACTGAAAGTGGGTGGCCGGGGTGGTGAACTGGATGGCGTCGTCCACATCGGCGACGACACCGATGACCTCGCGCAGCTCGACCTTGCCGTCGGCGCCGCGGCTGCCGAGGCGCCGGCCCAACGGGCTGGCGTTCGGCCAGAAGCGGCGCGCGAGGGACTGGTTCACCACGACCTGGTCGGGCGAGTCGGGCGACACGTGCGGCGCGAAGGTCCGGCCCTCGAGCACGCGGATGCCGAGCGTCTTGAAGTAGGCCGGCGTGACGAGGTAGTTCGCGGCCTTGGGCAGGTCCTTGGCCGTGGAATCCTGGCCCTCGGCAAAAATATCGGTTCCGCCGCCGTCGCTGGCGACGGGCAGGAGGTTGGCCAGCGCGACGGCTTCCACGCCCGGGACGCGCTCGAGCCGTGCGAGCAGGTCGTCGTAGAGGGCGCGGCGTTTTTCGACCGGATAGGCTGCTTCGTCGACCTGAAGGTTCGCCGTCAGGATGCGTTCACTGTCCCAGTCGGGGCGGAAGTTGATGGTGCGGTTGAGGCCCTGGATCATCATCCCGGCGACCGAGAGAAGCGTGAGCGAGAGGGCGACCTGACCGACGACGAGAATGCGCCGGATCCAGCCCTGGCCGCGGCCGCCGGTCGAGCCGCGGCCCTGTTGCTTGAGCGCCTCGTTGACATCGGTGCGCGAGGCGAGCCACGCGGGCACAAGGCCGAACCCGAGCCCGGCCAGGAGCGAGACGACGGCCGTGAACGCCAGCACGCGCCCGTCCACGGGCATCGCCAGCGTGGACGTCAGGCCCAGCCGGATGTTGCGGCCGATGAGATCGTTGCTCCAGCGCGCGACGAGGAGGCCGAGGCCGCCCCCGGCCACCGAAAGCAGCATCGATTCCGCGAGCTGCTGGCGGATGAGGGTCCAGCGGCTGGCACCGAGGGCGGAGCGGATGGCGAGGTCGCGGATGCGCGCGACGGCGCGGGCCATCTGGAGGTTGGCGAGATTGGCGCAGGCGAGGGCGAGGATCGCGGCGGCGAGGCCGAGCTGGAGGGTGATGATGGCGACGTTGGCCGAACCGCCGACGCGCCCCGCGAGCTGCAGGCGCAGGTGGTAACCCGCGGGGTAGGAGGCCGGGTGATCCTTCGCCCACCGGTCGGTCAACGGCGCCAGCTGGGCGAGCGCCTGCAGGGTCGACGTGCCGGCAGCCAGGCGGCCGATGACGGCGAATTCGCGGCGGTTGCGGTCGGTGAGCTGCTGATCCGAGGGCACCAGCGGGCGGAAGTAGCGCGTCTCGCCGAAGATGAACATCGAGGAGTAGGCCTCGGGCAACACGCCGATGATGGTGAAGACGCGGCCGCTGATGCGCAGGGTCTGGCCGATGGCGTCGGGCCGGGCGCCGAATTTCTCGCGCCAGAACCGTTCGGAGAGCAGCACGACCGTGTCCTGTCCCGCCACGCATTCGGCGGCGGTGAAGGTCCGGCCCAGCAGCGGCGGCGTCTCGAGGAGCCGGAAGAGCTCCGCCTGCGCGGCCGTGCCCTGGACCTGCTCGGGGAGCTGGCCCGGGACGGTGACGGTCTCGAGCGTGCCCGAGCGAGCGGCGAAGCTGGCGAAGGGGTTGGCCGGGTGCGCGCGTATCTCATCCATCTCCGCCACCGAAAGGTCGAGAAACTCCGCCTGGGGCGTCTGGCCGTTGAGCGCGACGAGCGTTTCCGGCCGGGGGAACGGCGCCGAGGCGAACAGCAGCGTGTTCATCAACGTGTACATCGAGGAGTTCACGCCGATGCCGAGGGCGAGGGTGACCAGGGCGACGAGGCTGAAGCCGGGAGATTTCAGCAGGGAGCGGAGGGCGTAGCGCATGGGAAGCAGAAATAGCGAGTATCAGGTGACAGGTAACAGGTGCCGAAGCAGGGGGGCTGAAGCGTTATGCAACAAGAGTTGAGCAGCGGGCGGCGCGTTGGGGATCCTAGTCCTTGTTACCCGGCCGAGGTCACTCGGCCCGGAGGGCGATGATCGGATCGACCCGGGTGGCGCGGCGGGCGGGCAGCCAGCAGGAGACCACGGTCACCGCCAGCAGCGCCGCCGCGGTGAGCAGGAGGGTCACCGGATCGTTGCCCGCCATGAGCGGCATGGCGGAGCCGACGACGCGGTTGAGCGCAAAGGCGCCGGCCAGGCCGACGGCCACGCCGATGACCGCGAGCACGAGGCCGGAGCGCATGACGAGGCGGAGCACCGCACCTGTGCTGGCGCCGAGCGCCAGGCGGATGCCGAACTCGCTCGTGCGCTGGGCGACGAGGTACGAGATCACGCCGTAGAGGCCGACGGCGGCGAGGGCGAGGCCGAGCAGGGCGAAGCCGGCCAGGGTCTGGTTGATCACGACCAGGTTGTGCTGGTAGCGGTCCGCCGCCTCCGGGATGGTGAAGATCTCCTCGATGGCCACATCCGGGTCGATGTCGCTGACGACCCGGCGGAGGTCGTTCTTGAACGCGCCGGGATTGGGCGCCCGGAGCAGGAGCCATTGGTAGCCCCAGGGCTCGTGGACCATCGGCTTGTACACCTGCAGCATCGTCGACGGGTTGGTGATGTTGAGGGCGAACTGGATGTCGCGGACCACGCCGATGACCTCGCGCCACTCAAGCTTGCCGCCGTTGTGCTCGGCGATGCGCCGGCCGAGGGCGCTCTGTCCGGGCCAGAGGCGCTTCGCCATCGTCTCACCGATGATGACGACGCCCGGGCTGTCGGCCTTCAGGTCGGCGGGGAAATCGTGTCCCTCGAGGAACGGAATGCCCATGGTGGCGAAGTAGCCCCGCGTCACCATCGTGAACCCGGCGGTGGGCAGCTTGTTGGGGTCGGACTCGGGCTGCCCCTCGACGTCAATGGGGGTGGTCTTCGCGTAGCCGAAGATGCCCGGCGAGGTGGCGAGGGCCGTGTGTTCGGCACCGGAGATCTCGGCGAGATGGCGGTCCAGTTTCTCGAGGGCGAGGCGCCGCTTGTCCGTGTCGGCGTAGGTGGACTGCTCGGGCAGGTGGATGTTGGCGGCGAGAAGCCGGCCGGTGTCCCAGCCCTTGTCGCGGCGCATGAGCTGGTCAAGGCCGCGGATCATGATGCCGGCAACGCCGAGCAGCGCGAGCGCGACGGCCACCTCGCCGACGATGAGGGCCTGGCGCATGAAGCGCGGCCCGCGGCCGGAGGTGGAGCTGCGTGTCTGCTGCTTGAGGGTGGCGACGACGTCGCTGCGCGTGGCGAACCACGCCGGCAGCAGGCCGAAGAGGAGGCCCGTGCCGAGGGAAACGAGGAAGGCCCCGGCGAGCACGCGGAGATTCATCGGGAGGGCCAGGGTATTGTCGCCGTCGGGCCCGAGGCGGATGGCGTGGCCGAACACGGCATTGACCCAGAGGGCGACCAGGACGCCGAGGATGCCGCCGGCGACGGCAAGGACGAAGGACTCGACCAGCTGGTGCCAGATGAGCCGGCCGCGCGAGGCGCCGAGGGCGGAGCGAACGGCCAGGTCGCGGATGTTGGCGGTGGCGCGGGCGAGCTGGAGGTTGGCGAGGTTGGCGCAGGCGACCAGCAGGACGGCGAAGCCGAGGCCGAACATCAGCCAGATGATGAAGGTGCTGGTGTCGTCCATCGCGGTCTTGTGCGGCGGGAGCAGGTTGAATCCGCGGTCCTTGCTCGTCTGCGGGTAGTCCTTGGCCCAATGGGCGGCGACGGGGTTGAGCTGGGCGAGCGCCTGGCCGGGCGTGGCGCCCGGGTTCAGGCGCGCAATGGCGGTAAAGAACCGGTTGTTGCGGTCCTCGACGATGAAGCGCGGGATCGTCATCGGGCGCCAGAGGTCGACCGGGCCGAAGAAGAGCGGGGCGACGAAGCTCGCCGGCATGACGCCGATGATCGTGACCTGTTCCGCGTTGAGGCGCACGGAGCGGCCGATGACGGCCGGGTCGCCGCCGAAGCGCCGCTGCCAGGTGCCGTAGCTGAGCAACGCGACCTGGTTGCGGCCGGGCACCTCCTCGGCGGCGGTGTAGGCGCGCCCGAGCAGCGGCTGAACCTTGAAGGTGTCGAAGAAGTCGGCCGTGGCGTCGATCGAGAGCAGCCGTTCGGCCGGGCGGCCCGGGTCGGACCACGTGTTGGTCCAGTAGGCGAAGGTGGTGAGCGAGGCGAACGCCTTGCCCGGGCCGACGGCCTGCTGGCCGGCCTCGGTGAGCTCGGCGAAGGAGAAGTTCTCGCGCCGGCCCTGCGGGCTGGTGCCGAGCACGCTGACCAGGCGATCGGCCTCCTTGAACGGCACGCTCCGGAAGAGCAGCACGTCCAGCAGCGTGTACATCGACGTGTTGACCCCGATGCCCAGGGCCAGTGTGACGAGGGCGACGAGCGTGAAGCCCGGTGTTTTCAGTAGCGACCGGCAGGCGAAGCGAAGTTGCTGGAACATGATAAGGCAGCGCTGGCAACTATCACACCGATACGATCCTCAAAGTTGCCCGCGGACCCGACCACAGGGTCCGCGGGCGAGGAAGTGGACTCCGCCGGGCAGTGGACCCGGCGGGAAGGCAAAAGAGCGGAATTCGATCGGCATGGCGGGCCGGGAAGGCCCCGGGGCGTCGGATCGCGGCGACGCCCCAGTGGGAGCCGGCTCAGCGAGTCGGATCCGATTCCATCTGCTCCTGGACGACGCGGCCGTCGAAGACGTGCACGGTACGGTCGGCGTTGCGGGCGAAGCGGGCGTCGTGGGTGACCATGACGATCGTCGAGCCCGAGCGGTGCAGCGAGTGGAGGAGCTCCATGACGGCGTCGCCGTTCTTGGAGTCGAGGTTGCCGGTCGGCTCGTCCGCGAGCAGGACGGCCGGGCTGCCGGCCAGGGCGCGGGCCACGGCCACGCGCTGCTGTTGACCACCGGAGAGCTGCGAGGGCAGGTGCTTGGCGCGATGGCCCATGCCGACCTTCTCGAGGGCCTCGGTCACGCGCGACTTGCGCTCGGCGGCGGGCATGCCGCGGTAGGTGAGGGGCAGCTCGACGTTCTCGTAAACGGTCAGGTCGCCGATGAGGTTGAACGACTGGAAAATGAACCCGATCTCGCGATTGCGGATCCGCGCGCGCTCCGGGAGCGTGAGACCCTGCACCGGCCGGCCATTGAGGAAGTAGCTGCCATCCGTCGGCGTATCCAGCAGGCCCAGGATTGAAAGCAGGGTGGACTTGCCGCAGCCGGAGGGACCCGCGATGGAAACGTACTCGCCTTTCTTGATCTCCATGTGGATGCCGGAAAGCGCGTGGGTCTCGACCTCGTCGGTGAGGAAGACCTTGGTGACGCCTTCGAGTTTGATCAGGGATGTATTGTCGGTGGTCATGATGGTGGGTGGGGAGCGCGGGGTTTGACTATGAGGAACACGCGGGCGTGTCCCAAGGTTACAGAAATCTATCGGTCCGGGTCCGATTCGGTGGCCACGAGGGCGGTCAGGAGGGCCAGGATGAAGACGGGGGCGAGCATGGCGGCGGGAGCAGTACGATCGGGACGACAGGCGTCAGTTCAGCCGCACGCGGTCGTTGGAGTCGTATTGGGACATGTCCGAAAGGATGACCCAGTCGCCCGGCTGGAGGCCGCTGAGGATTTCGATGGTGTTGACCGAGCTGCGGCCGAGCTTCACCTGGACGCGGTTGGCCTCGGTGGCGGCGATCTTGTCGCCGTTGGCCTTGAAGATGCCGACCGTGCTGTTCTCCTGGCCGAAGGCGGGCCGGCCGACGTAGACGACGTCCTTCAGGCGCTCGAGCAGGATGGTGCCGTCGACCGAAAGATCGGGGCGCGCGCCGGTGTGGGACAGGTCGCCGGTGATATGGACGTCGACCGTGACCGTGCCGTTCTGCACTGCCGCGTCGATGCGCGAGACCACGCCGTCGACCACGCCGTTGCGGGTGTCGATCTGGGCCTTCTGGCCGATCGCGATGTCCTTGGCCTGGGTTTCCGCGATGCGCACCTCGGCCTTCAGCTTGGTCGGGTCGGCCACGCGGGCGAGGTTCGTGCCGGGCTGGACCTGGGCACCCACCTCGATGGGCAGGGTGGGCGTGCCCAGCGCCGAGAGAACACCTGACATGCTCGAGCGGACCTTGAGGGCGTCGAGTTCCTCCTGGCGGAGCCGGGCGGCATCGCGCAGGCGCTCGACCTCCGCTTCCTGCACGGCGAGCTGCGGCTTGATCGACTCCCGCGCGAAGGCGAGGCGCTTCTGTTCAATGTCATTGCTGATCTGCGCCTGCGCGGCGGTCGCCTGGGCGAGCTTCAGCTCGAGTTCGGAAACAAGGCCGTCCTTGAAGAGCTGTTCCTTCACCTCAGCCTGGAGCTTGCTCGTCTCGTAGTTGGATTTCGCGTTGGCCGCGGTGGCTTCGGATTGGAGGAGGGTGCTTTCGAGCTGCGTGCGGAGGTTGGCGAGCTGCGCCTCGGCGGCGTGCAGCTGCGATTCGGCGTTCGTGGCGGCGTTGATGACGTCGGGATTCGTGAGCTCGAGAATCAGCGTGCCCGGCTCGACGGGCGTGCCGGGCCGGATGATGATCTTGTCGACGCGGCCCTGGGTGCGCGCTGCGATCCAGCGGATCTCCTCCGGGACCAGCGTGCCGAGGCCGCGCACCTGGCGGTCGATGTCGCCGCGCTTCACCTGGTCCATCCACACGATGTCCTTCGGCACCGTGGGCGCAGCCGGCTTCAGCCGGGAAAGCGCGAAGGTGATGCCGATCAGGACGACGGCGGCGATGACACCATAAATGATGCGCTTCTTGCGTTTTTCCTTGGCGACGTTGGGGCGGGCAATGTCCATGCGATGCGATATTGCCCGGTCTATTTGCAACGCCCGTGCCAAGCGCGATGGATAGCTGTAAGCGTATAGCTATAAGCAACAAGAGAAGTGAACGTCAGGTGCGGATTCCACTGTTCAGAGCGAAGTCGGGATATATCCGTCCCGATAGTGGGATTCCAAGCGGAGCAGTTGGAGGCGAGACAACCAGCGTTGCGGCGGGTGAGCGGGAATGGCGGTTCGCGGGACCAAGGGTCCCGTCTCCACGCGTAGAAACGGTGTTGCCGGCTGGAAGTGGGGGCGGGGCAATCAGCCCCGCAGGGTGGGAGCGAGAATGGCAACCCGCGGGACGAGGGCGTCCCGCCTCCACCGATCCGGGAATCCAGCTCGCGGGACGGATGGTCCCGCCTCCTCGAACTCGGCCATTCAGTTTGCGGAAGAGACGATCCCGCCTCCTCGGCCCGGCGACAAGCGCCGGCCCTACATCGGCAGGCGCAGGCGCGCGACGCAGCCGCTGGCTTCGGGCCGGTTCTCGAGGGTCAGCGCGCCGCCGTGATTTTCCGCGATCTGCCGGCAGAGCACGAGGCCGATGCCGGAACCGCTGGGCTTGGTGGTGAAGAACGGCACGAAGATGTTCTGTGGGTTCGCGATGCCGGGGCCGTCGTCCTCGACGAAGATCTCCACGGCGCCGGGCTGACGCCGCCAGCCGGTCCGCACGCAGCAGGTCGCCTCGCCGGCCTGGCCCGGCTCGGGCGCGGCCTCGACGGCGTTCTTCACCAGGTTGATCACGACCTGCTCGATCTGCGCGGCGTCGATCATGACGGTGAGTTCCGGCCCGTCGTCGACCTGCACGACGGTGCGCGTCTCGAGCGAGGACACGCGCCGCACGAGCGCGCCGATGTCGCACGGGGCCTTGGTCGGGGCCGGCAGCCGGGCCAGTCGCGCGTACGACTGCATGAAGCGGTTCAGGCCCTCGGCCCGCGCCTCGATGATCTCGAGGCCGCCGCGCATGTCGTCCTCCCAGTCGGACGGGCGCTGCGTGCGGCGCAGCAGGGTGGTCAGGCTGCCGGCGATCGATTTGATGGGCGCGAGCGAGTTGTTCAGCTCGTGGCCGATGACGCGCACGAGGCGCTGCCAGGCCTTCAATTCCTCCTCGCGCAACGGCTGGCTGAGATCGGCGATCACGAGCAGCTTGTGCGGCAGGCCCCCTTCGCGGAAGCTCGTGCGGCGCATGCCCCAGCGTCCGGCGCCGCCGGGGAACGTGCGCGTGAGCACGCGGGTGGCTTCGCCGCCGAGGCAGTCGGCCAGGTCGAGCTCGGTGGCCTGGCGGCCGAGGATGCGCTCGGCGGGCTGGCCGAGCAGTTCCTGCGCGCTCCGATTGACCAGGCGCAGCGTCTCGTTCGCGTCGAAGGCGAAGATGGCGACGTCGATCTCCTCCATGACGGTGCGCAGGAGGGCCGTGGCCTCGAGGGCGCCGAGGCGCTGCTCCTGGAGCACGCCGGAGAGCATGTTGATCTCGGACATGACGTCGCCGAGCGGTTCGTCGCGGTTGGCGCCGCGGGCGCGGGTGGAGAAATCGCCCTCGCGCAGGGCGGTGAGCAGGTTGGCCATCGTCTGGAGCGGCCGCACGACGCGCTCGCGGACGGCCAGGGCGAAGCCCAGCCACGGCAGCAGCACCACGATGATCGTGGCGGTCCAGCGCGACTTCGCGTCGTAGTCGCCCGTCCACAGGATCCACATCAGCATGAGGATCGCCGGCAGGCCGCTGAGCAGCGAGTAATAGAAGATGCGCTGCTCGTGGGAGACTCGACTGCGTTTGGGGGCGGCCATCAGGTCCGGGAATTTCTTTTAACCACGGATTTCACGGATATGCACGGATGAAGAAAGACCGGATGCATTCGTTGCTCGGCAGGACCCGGCCGGGCGAATATCCGTTCCTGCCGGGCCGGGACGACAGTCCTTCCATTCCGTCCCGTTCTGATCCGTGCGCATCCGTGAAATCCGTGGTCAAGATTGCCCGGGTCGGCGCCGCAATCATCCGGTTCGAACTCAGAGCTTGTATCGCTCCAACCGGCGGTAGAAGGCGCTGCGGCTCAGGCCGAGTTCCTCGGCGGCCTTGCGGGCGTTGCCGTCGCAGCGGGCGAGGGTCTTCTTGATCAGGAAGGACTCGACCTCCTCGAGGCTCATGTCCTCGAGCCGCGGGGCGGCCTGGCCGGCATTGAGCCCGAGGTCGGGGGCGCGGATGACCTTGCCCTGGGCCATGAGCACGCCGCGCTCGACGGCGTGGTCGAGCTCGCGGACATTGCCGGGCCAGGCGTAGTCCTTCATCGCCTCGAGGGCGGCGTCCTCGAAGCCCGTGATCTGCTTCGAGTAGCGGCCGACGTGCTGCTTGAGGAAATGCTGGGCGAGCAGGGCGATGTCCTCGCGGCGCTCGCGTAGCGGCGGCAGGTGGAGATGGATGGTGTTGAGCCGGAACAGGAGGTCCTGGCGGAACTTGCCCGCCGTGACCTCGGCGTTGAGATCGGCGTTGGTGGCGGAGATCAGGCGGACGTTGGTGCGGCTGGTGCGCGAGGAGCCCACGCGCTCGAACTCGCCGGTCTCGAGCGTGCGCAGGATCTTCGCCTGCTGGCTCATGGGGATGTTGCCGATCTCGTCCATGAACAGCGTGCCGCCGTCGGCCAGCTCGAAGCGGCCGGCGCGGTCGGCCTTGGCGTCAGTGAACGCGCCGCGGACATGGCCGAAGAGTTCGCTCTCGAACACGCCCTCGGGCAGGCCGCCCATGTTGACGGCGATGAAAGGCCGGGTGGCGCGAACCGAGACGGCGTGCAGCGCCTGGGCGACGACGCCCTTGCCGGTGCCGTTCTCGCCGGTGATGAGGACGTTGGCGTCGGACGGGCCGACGCGCGCGATGATCTCGAGGACCGGGCGCATCGAGGCGGCCTGCGCGATCAGGGTGGGGCCGCCCTTGCCGCGGAGAATCTGGTTTTCCTGCTCCAGGCGGCGGTAGGCGCGGACGGCGCCGGCGAGCTCAATCTGGGTGCGGACGATCGAGAGCAGCCGCGGGTTCTCCCACGGCTTGGTGATGAAATCGCGCGCCCCGCGGCGCATGGCCTCGACCGCGACCTCGACGCTCGCCCAGGCGGTCATCACCACGACGGGCAGCGTGGCGTCCGCCGCCTGCAGCTTGGCCAGCAGGTCGAGTCCCTCCTGGCCGGAGGTGGTGTCGCGCGTGTAATTGAGGTCGATGATCGCCAGCGAAAAGTCGCGCGCTTCCACGGCCTTGATCACTGCGGCGGGCGACTTGACCGTCTCGATCTGGTAGCCCTCGGCCTTGAGGAGCAACCGCATGGCTTCCAGCACGTCGGGCTGGTCGTCGGCGACGAGGATGCGATGAGGGGCGGGGTCGTTGGCGGCCATGGGCGAGAAGTGACGGGGGTGGGGAGGAAGAGTCAAGAGCGCCGGCAAAACGACGCCCGGCCGCCGCAGGGGATGCGGATGCGGCCGGGCGTGGAAACCGGCGAACGGTTCAGGCGGCGAGGCGGTCCTTGGCGCAGGTCGAGCCCGCGGGGCAGGTGGCCGTGGCCGGCAGCGCCGGATGGATCATGCGGGCGGCGGGATTGAACACCCGGACGGGGCGCGTGTAATCGCGGACCGCGATGACGACGGCGACGAGCGCCGCGCCGGCGCCGATGATGGAGCCGACCGGCAGGCTGCCAACGAAGGTGGAATTGGCGATGGAGAGGAAAGCCACACCGGTGATGCCGGCGGCGAGGAGAGAGATGTTCCTGGGGGAGGTCTTCATGGTTTAAATTGGTTGATGCCATGCCTCCTGCTAGCGCCGTGCCAAGTCGCGCAATCTTGCAGCAAGTCGCCGCCGGACAAGGGGATAAATATTTGCGGCCAAACCTGGCATCGGGTCGATGGCGGCCATTGCCCTCGGCGCCGGGAACCACGATTCCCGATACTGGGACGCCGGGCGGCATCGTGGGACGCTCTTGCCGGCTCCCACCGGAAAACCAGCATCACGCCGCCTGGCTACTCGTACCGCAGGGCGTCGATCGGGTCGAGCTGCGCGGCCTTGCGGGCGGGATAGAAGCCGAAGAAAACGCCGATGGCGGCGCTGAATCCCACCGCGCCCAGGATTGCGTTGCTCGAAACCAGCACGGGCCAGTGGTTCAGGTGGGAGATCAGTTGCGACGAGCCGACGCCGAGCACGATGCCGAGGCCGCCGCCCATGAGCGAGAGGATGATCGCCTCGGTGAGGAACTGCAGGAGGACGTCGCGCCCGTGCGCCCCGACGGCGAGGCGGATGCCGATCTCGCGGGTTCGCTCCGTGACGGACACGAGCATGATGTTCATGATGCCGATGCCGCCGACGACGAGCGACACGCCGGCGATGGCGGCGAGGAGCACGGTCATCGTCTTGGTGGTGGCGGTCGCCGCCTCGGCCAGCTCGAGCTGGTTGCGGACGGTGAAGTCGGGTTCGCGGCCGTTGCGGCGCTGTTGGAGGAGGTCGGTGATGTCCTGCTGGATGCGGTCCATGTGCGCCGGGTCGTCGGCCTGGATCATGATGGAGCTCAGGTAGGGCCGGCGGGCGATGCGCTTGAGGTGGCTCGAATAGGGGATGATGACGACGTCATCCTGGTCCTGGCCGAAGTAGTTGAAGCCCTTGCTGCTGAGCAGCCCGATCACCTTGAAGGGAATGTTGCGGATGCGCAGGGTCTGGCCGACCGGATCGATGCCCTGGAAGAGCTGGTCGGACACCGTCTTGCCGATGACGCAGACCTTGGCGGCGCTGCGGACGTCCTGCTCGGAGAACATCCCGCCCTCGGCGACGGGCCAGATGCGGATGTCCGGGTAGGTGACGTCCTCGCCGAGGATCTGGGTGTTCCAGTTGGAGCCGTTGGCGAGGATCTGGGCGCGGTCGCGCATCTCGGGGCTGAGCGCGATGACGCCGGTCACCTGGCTGCGGATGGCGAGGGCATCCTCGACCGTGAGGGTGCTGATGCCGCCCCAGCCGGTGCGCACGCCGCCGGCGGAGAAATTGCCGGGGAAGACGGTGATGATGTTCTGCCCGAGGCTGGCGATGGAGGCCTCAACCTGGGATTTCGCGCCGTTGCCGATGCTGACCATGGCGATGACCGCCGCGACGCCGATGATGATGCCGAGCGCGGTGAGGACCGAGCGCAGGGCGTTGCGGCGCAGCGCGCGGAGGGCGACCTTGATGGTGTTGAGCAGGCGCACGGGGAAGGGGCGGTCAGGCGGTGAGCTTCGCGGCCGCCTCGGCCTCCTGCAGCTTCTGCAGCTCGGTCGCGGCGATGAGGCGGTTCGGAACGGCGACGTCGCTGACGAGGCGGCCGTCGCGCATGATCAGGTTGCGCTTGCAGTAGCGCGCGATGTCGAGCTCGTGCGTGACCATGACGATGGTGATGCCCTGGTCGTTCAATTTCTGGAAGACGCCCATGACCTCAACCGAGGTCTTGCTGTCGAGGTTGCCGGTGGGCTCGTCGGCCAGGAGGACCTGCGGGTCGTTGATGAGGGCGCGGGCGATGGCCACGCGCTGCTGCTGTCCGCCGGAAAGCTGGCTGGGGAAATGGTCGGCGCGGTTGCCGAGGCCGACGAGCTCAAGGCATTGCAGGGCCCGCTGGTGCATGTCCCGCGAGGAGTAATGGCGCCGGCCGTAGAGCATCGGCAACTCGACGTTTTCGCGGGCGGTGGTGCGGGCGAGGAGGTTGAAGCCCTGGAAGATGAAGCCGAGCTTCTGGTTGCGAATATCGGCGAGCTGGTTGCGGTCGAGATCCGAGACATCGGTGCCGTCCAGGAGGTAGCGACCCTTGGTCGGCCGGTCGAGGCAGCCGAGCAGGTTCATGAGCGTGGACTTCCCGGAGCCGCTGGCGCCCATGACGGCGACAAACTCCCCCCGTGCGATCGTGAGCGACACCCCGCGCACGGCGTGCACGGGCACTTCGCCCGAGTCGTAGATCTTGTGGACCTCCTCGATCTGGACGACGGCGGACACGGTGGTCAGAAGCGCCGGCCGGGGCCGCCGAAGGGATTGCTGGTCCGCGCGGAAGCCTGGGTGTTCACCGTCACACTGGTGATGATCACGTCGTTCTCGGACAACCCGCCGGCGACCTCGGAAACGAGGCCGTCGGTGATGCCGATCTTGACGTTGACGGCTTCGGGACGCGCCGTCTTGTCCCCGTGCGGCAGGCGGTAGACGGTGCGGGTGACATAAGTGGGACCGTTGCCGGCGCGCGCGCCCGCGGCGGCGGCCGCTTCCTCGGCGGTGATGAGGCCGCGCTCGACCATGAGCTTGCGGATCTGCTCGCGTTGCTCCGGGGTGGGCGGGCCCTGGCGGAAATCGACGCCGACCTCGGTCATGATCTCGCGCATCTTCTGGCGGTTTTCGGGCGAGGCGTCGGCGCCGAAGAACCGGCGCATGCCGCCACCGCCGTTGCCGCCGCCACCACCACCGCCGCCGCTGTGGCGGGCCTCGGGCGCGGCGGCCTTCTCCTTGCCGCCATCGGCCTCCTTGGCGGCGAGTGCGAGGCCTTCCGGCATGCGCACGCGCAGCGCGGCGTTCGGGAGGCGGAGGGTGCCGTCGCGCCGGGCGACCTCGATGGAAACGTTGGCCGTCATGCCGGGGCGCAGCTTGAGATCATCGTTTTTCACATCGATGATGGTCTGGTAAGTGACGACGTTGTTGGTGGTCTGCGGATTGTTGCGGACCTGGGAAATGACGCCGGTGAAGCTGCGGTTGGGAAAGGCGTCGACCGTGAAGGTGGCGTGCTGGCCCTCGGCGACGGCCCCGATATCGGCCTCGGCGACGGCCGCGGTGATCTGCATTTTCGTCAGGTCGTTGTCGATGGTGAAGAGCACGGGGACGTTCAGTCCGGCGGCGACGGTCTTGCCGACCTCGGTCAGCTTGGCGACGACGATGCCGTCGATGGGCGAGTAGATGGTGCAGCGGGCGAGGTTGACCTTGGCGTTCTCCAGGGTGGCCTGGTTGATCTGCAGCTGGGCCTGGGCCTGTTGCAGCTGGGCCTGGGCCTGGTCGTTGTCCTGCTGCGTCACCAGCTTCTTGTCGAAAAGCTCCTTCAGGCGCTGGGCGTTGAGCTCCGCGAGGCGGTAGCTGGCCTGGGCGGAGGCGAGGTTGGCCTCGGCCTGCCGGACGCTTTGCTGGTAGGTCGAGGGGTCGAGCTCGGCCAGCTTCTGGCCCTCCTTCACGGGCGTGTTGAAGTCGGCGAAGAGCTTCGTGATGAGGCCGGAGATCTGGCTGCCGACGTCGACGGACAGCACGGCGTCAAGGCTGCCGGTGGCCGTCACCACCTGGACGACGTCGCCCTTGGAAACGGTGGCGGTGGTGTAGTCAGGCGCCACCTCCTCGGCCTGCTGGCGCCTGTAATAGGTGAAGGCGCCGGCGGCCGCGACCGCGAGGACAAGGGCGATGATGACGATTTTTTTGAGCGAACCCCCGGAGGAAGCCATGGCTGGAAGTTGATGGTGGGTGACGGTGGAGCAAACAATACCTTGGCGCTGAACACAAAATGACGGTGGCGCCCGGCGAAAGTTTCAGGAAAATCGGGCGGGGACCGGGTCCGGCGCCCTACAGCTGGTCATGCGCCTTATTCAGCGCGCGCGCGACATTGGGCGGCACGAACTTGGAGACGTCGCCGCCGAGCTTGGCGATCTGCTTGACCAGCGAGGAACTCGTGTAGCTGTAGGCCTCGGCCGGCATGACGAAGATCGTTTCCACATCCGGCCGGAGGTGGCGGTTCATCAGGGCCATGTTGAACTCGAACTCGAAGTCGGACAGGGCGCGCAGCCCGCGGATGATCGCGTGCGCCTTCTGTTTGCGGGCGAACTCGACGAGCAGGCCCTCGAAGCTCACGACATCGACATTCGGCAGCCCGTGGAGGTTGGCCTTGATCAGCTCGACCCGCTGTTCGGGGGAGAACAGAGGTTTCTTCGTGGAATCGATGGCCACCGATACGCGGACGTGGTCGAAGAGCTTGGCGGCGCGTTCGAGGACATCGAGGTGGCCGTTGGTCAGCGGGTCGAAGGTGCCGGGGTAGATGCAGATTCTCATGGCGCCGGGAGGGAGGATTGCAGGGCCGCAAGGTATGGCGAGGACGTTTTGCGTCAAACCCCCGGGTGCCGGCGGCGGCGCGTCCGGCCGGGCGGCGCGGGGCCGCCGCGGCCGCTCGCCATCATGGGATTGCCAAGGCGGCGCCGGCTGTCTGACTGCGGACCATGCGTTTCACGGTGGCCAACTGGATGACCGTTTCCCGGGTGCCGGCGATGTTCGCCATCGTCCTCCTGATGAACCGCGATTTCCAGTGGGCGGCGACGATTGCCTTCTGGCTGTTCATCGCCGCGGCGCTGACCGACTGGTTCGACGGCATGGTGGCGCGAGCGCGCGGGGAGGTGTCGTCCTTCGGGCGTTTCATGGACGCCGTGGTCGACAAGGTGATGGTGATCGGCCTGATGTTCGCGCTCATCGTCGGGAAGTTCTTCCTCGGCTACGAGAACATCGCCCTGCTGCTGTTGCTGTGCATCCTGGGCCGCGAGTTCATGGTTTCCGGCATGCGCATGGCGGCGGCGATGAAGGGACTCGTGGTGGAGGCCGACCAGGGCGGCAAGGTCAAGACGTTCGTCCAGCTCAATGCCATCGGCTGGCTGCTCGGCTCGCGGATGATGGCGCAGGATTACGGCGACCTGTTCGCGCCGGGCGACCGCTGGATCATCCGTGTGATCCACTACGCGGGCATCGGCCTGTATGCGCTCTCGGTGGTGCTGACCATCACGTCCGGCATCTCGTATTTCCGGCGCCACGGCCACGTGGTGCTCGAGTAAACCGGGCCCCGGCCGCACCATGAAGCTCTCGCAGCCAGGCTGGACCCGGATGCTGCCGCGGGGACTGGTGGTCGGCCTGGCGACGCTCGGGCCGGTCGGGATGCGCCTGCCGGCGCCGGGCACCTGGGGCTCCGCGGCGGGGGTGCTGTATTTCCTCGCGTGCTTCGGCCAGGCGCGATGGGAGGTCGTGTTCGCGTGGACGGTGCTGGCGGGATACTTCGCGGTGGCCCTGTGCGGCGAAGCCGAGCAGCGCCTGGGGCGCAAGGACCCGGGGCAGGTGATCCTGGACGAGTTTGTGGTGATGCCGCTGGTGTTCATGGGCTGGCGGTCGGGCGCGCTGGTGGCGTGGCCGCGATGGGGCGTGCTGCTCGCGGGCTTCGCACTGTTCCGGCTCTACGACATCCTGAAGCCGTTCGGCATCCGCCGGCTGCAATCATGGCCGGGCGGCTGGGGCGTCGTCGTGGACGACGTGGCGGCGGCCTTCGCGGCCTGGGCCACGTTGCATGGGCTGGCCGCCCTCCGGGCCTGGCACTGACCGCTCAGCGGGATCCGCCGGGGTCCGAGCCGGTGTAGCGCGCCAGCCAGCGCCGGAAGCTGAATTCGGCGCGGACCTTGCCGCCGCTGTCGACGCGCAAGCCGTCCGGACCGTCGGCCACTTTCACGCTGAAGCCCACCAGCCAGCGGGTGTCGGAATCGAAAGTGAAGCGACGCGGGACGTCCCAGGCGAATCCCGGCCGGATGTAGGCGAACTGCCGGTGGTCGCGGCCGACCAGCGAGGTGGTCTGGAAACCGACCTCGAGCGTGTAGTGGTACGGAAAGCGATCGAGCACGAACCCGGTGCCGAACAACAGGCTGCTCGAATGCGGTTCGTTGAGCTGGAACATCCCGCGCACGCCGGACTTCTCCATGTGGTCGTAGGTGGCGCTCGCGAAATACTGCAGCCCGGGGATCTTCCGGCTGTCGCGACCGACGACGATGTAAGGGTCATAGTGGTCGTGGCCGTCGGTCATCTCGAGCGGCGGGTGGCCCGTCGGGAAACTGAGATTGAGGCCGACGCTGCCGTCGTAGTCGGGCTTCAGCCAATGCAGGAACGCATACTTCGCGCCGAACTGCAGGTCGCCCACGCCGTTGCCGGAGGCGCCCTGCCTGAACCCGTGGTCGAAGAACGGGTCGATCGTGGCGCTGAATTCAACGTGGTCGTTGACGCCGAGCCGCGCACTGACCGGCACGCGGATATACGAGCGGCGGGTGAAGTCACCGAGATGCGGATGGATGATGACCTTGACGCGGCCCTTGGCCTCGGTCCAGGGCAGGTCGGTGTCGAAGATGCCATTGACCTTGTCGAGGCGCTCGTCCTCGGGCGTCGGTGCGAAAGGCTTCGGCGCGTCGGCCGCGCGCAGCATGGTGGCGAGCGCGAGGCCGGCGGCCAGCAGGAGCGCCGCCCCGGATCGTGGCGAGGGGCGGCCGGAAGGTGGGGGCTTCGAGTGATGCAAGATGTTCGCAGGACCGACACGCGGCACGCGATTGGGTTTCAGCAATAAAGGCGAACCGCGGAGGCGCGGGTAATTCCGCGGCTCCGGGGCGGATGGCGGCCCACGGGGCGTGCGGCGTTCCGGTGTGCGCCGGGCGCGGATCCGCCGCCGGCGAGCCGGGGCCGGCGGGCGGTGCGGACGCGGACGAACCCTCCTGCAGGCCGCCCGGATGAACCGGTGCGGCGCGTCCCGTTCAGCGCGGCTGGCCGCCAAACCAGCGCCGCAGGCTGAATTCGCCGCGGAGCTTCCCGCCGCTGTCGATGCGCGTGCCGTCCGGACCCTCGGTGATCTTGAAGCTGACGCCGATCAGCCAGCGTCCGTGGGAATCGAATGTGTAGCGCCGTGGGATGTCCCAGGCGAAACCCGGCCGGACATAGACGAACTGCTTGTTGTCGCGACCGACCAGCGAGGTCGTCTGGTAACCCGTCTCCAGCGTGTAGTGATACGGATAACGATCGAGGACGAAGCCGGTGCCGAAGATCATGTTCGTGCTGTGCGGGTCGTCTTTCCGAAAGCTGCCGGCGACGGACGACTTGTCCATGTAGTCGAGGGTCGTGCTGGCAAAGTACTTGAGGCCTTCGATCCGCCGGCTCTGGTGGGCGACGACGAAGTAGGGGGCGTAGTGGTTGTATCCGTCCGTCATATCGAGCGGCGGATGGTCGACCGGGAATCGGAGGTTGGCGCCGACGCTCGCGTCGAAGTCCGGCTGCAGCCAGCGGTGAAAGGCGTATTTTCCGCCGAATTCCACGTCGCCCAGGCCGTTGCCGGGCGAACCGCGCCGCAAGCCGTGCTCGAGGTAGGGCTCGACGGTGGCGCTGAGTTCCACGTGGTCATTGACGCCCCAGCGAATGCCGAGGGGAACGCGGACGTACGGGCGCCGGGTGAAGTCGCCGAGATGCGGGTGGACGATGAGCCGGATGCGGCCCTTTTTCTCCGTCTTCGGCAGGTCCGTGTCGAAGATCCCGCTGACCTTTTGCAGGGCCTGGTCATCCGGGGACGGCAGGTTCGATGCAGGCGCCTCCTGGGCGCGCGCCGCCCAGGGCAGGAATAGAACCGCCAGCAGGAGCACCGCGGGAAGCCGCGGACAGAAAGGGTTCATCGGTGGGGCCGTGAAATCAGGCAGTGTGCACCCGGGGCGGACACTAACCCCCGGGGAATGTTTCATCGGTATTCGCCGGCCCGCTCGATGCGAGGATTTTCTGCGACCCGGCGGGCCCGGCCGGCCCCGCGGCCGCGCTCAGGGCAGCACCTGGAGGTTCTCCAGCGGCAGGCGCACGAGCAGGCCCTGCTGGAGCACGTCCACGGCGACGACGATCCCGCGGGGGTTGGCCGGATCGTCGACGTAACCCTCCAGCCCGTGCAGCGGGCCGCCCTGGACGCGCACATGCGTGCCCTTGTGCACGAGGGGGTGCAGCGCGGCCTCGAGGCCCGAGGCGCAGATGGCCTTCACGTCCTCGAGCTGGCGCAGGAACACGGGCTCATTTTCCACCAGCAGGGCGCGGACGAGCAGGTCCTGCTGGTAGATCTGGTTCTTGCGCTGCGGTTCGAGGCGGGCGAACACGTAGCCGGGGAAGAGCGGTTTGGTGAAGGTCTTCGTCTGCGGCCCGTAGCGGCGCACGCTGCGGATGAGGGCCAGGTAGTGCGGGAAGCGCTCGCGCAGGAGGAGCGCCGCGAATTTCTTTTCGCTGCGCGGCTTGGTGTGGCACACAAACCAGCGCGGTGCGGCAAAGTCGGGAAGGTGTTGGCCCATGCAGGTCGGGTTTCATCCCCGGCAGAAAAGTCGCCCGGCGTAAAGCCCGGCGTGCCTAAATCCGGGCGAGCAGGCGGAGCGCCTCGATGTAGCCCGGGAAGCCCTTCCCCGAGATCATCGCGATGCACGCGCCGGCGGTCAGCGAGTGCCGGCGGAATTTCTCCCGCCGCTTGATGTCGGAGATGTGCACCTCGACCGCGGGGAGGTCGGACGCCGCCAGCGCGTCGCGCAGGGCGATGCTCGTGTGGGAGTAGGCGCCGAAGTTCACGATGAAGGCCTCGATGCCGCGATCGGTCAGGGTGTGGATCTTGTCGATCAGGGCGCCCTCGTGGGCGGACTGGTAGAAGATCGTGGTGAAGCCGAGGCGCCGCGCCTCGGTGCGGATGAGCTTTTCCAGGTCGGCGAGCGTGGCGCGGCCGTAGATCTCCGGCTGGCGCCGGCCGAGGCGGTCCAGGTTGGGACCGTGGAGGATGGCGATTTTCACAGGGGGTTCTCCGTTTCGATGAATTCCCAGGGCAGGTGAAATTTGCGTGCCAGTTCGGCGGCGAGCGCCTTCACGCCGTGGACCTCGGTGGCGTAGTGCCCGCAGCAGATCAGGTTGAGCCGGTGTTCCTGCGCGTAGTTGAACCACTCCTCGCGCAGCTCGCCCGTGACCAGCGTGTCGACGCCGGCGGCCGCGAGTTGCGGCACGGCGCTGTTGCCGCTGCCGCTGCAGAAGGCGACCTGCTTCGGTGCGGCGGCGCCGCAGTCGACGACGACCACGCGCGGATAGAGCTCCTCCAGGCGCGCGCACAGCTGCGCGCGCTTCAGCCGGTTCGGTGCGATCCAGCCGATGGGCTCGCCCTCGTGGAAGAGGAACGGGCGCCGCGGCTTCAGGCCGAGCTGGCGCGCGAGCAGCACGTTGTTCCCGATCTCCTCGTGGGCGTCGAGCGGCAGGTGGCTCGCATAGACGGCGCAATTGCCGCGCACGAGGGCGGCGTACCGGCCGTACACCGGGCCGGTGAGCGGCTGCACGCCGCCCCAGAACAGGCCGTGGTGGACGAGGAGGAAATCGACGCCGCGCCCCACCGCCTGCTCGAAGGGCACGAGGCCGGCGTCGACCGCCGCGCCGATCCGGGTCACCCGGCCGTCGTTGGCGACCTGCAGGCCGTTGTGCGCGCCGGGGAAGTCCTTGAACGCGGCCCGGCGGGTGCGCTTGTCGCAGAAGTCCACGAGTTGCTGGAGCGAGGCCATCGCCACAGGTTGAGCCCCGGCCGGGGCGCGTGCAAGCCGGGCCTGCGCCGCGCGCGGGGTGTTTACGGATTGCCTCGCGGCGGCTGCGACCCACCGTGGGGCCATGGCAGAAGGCCTCAACCCCATCGACCTGATCGCCGGGGCGACCGAGCGGTTCCCGCATCGCCCGAGCTGGGACGAATATTTCATGGCGACGGCGAAGCTCATCGCCTCGCGGTCGAACTGCGAGCGGCTCAACGTCGGGTGCGTGATCGTCACCGGCGGCAGCCGCAAGAACCGCCTCGTCGCGGCCGGCTACAACGGCTTTCTCCCGGGCACGCCGCACGTGTCGCGCGTGCGCGACGGCCACGAGCAGGCCACGGTGCACGCCGAGCAGAACGCCATCGCCGACGCCGCGCGGCGCGGTTCGAGCGTCGAGGGCTGCGTGGCCTACGTGACGCATTTCCCGTGCATCAATTGCGCCAAGATCCTCGCGGCCTCGGGCATCGCCGAGGTCAAGTACCACCAGGACTACCAGAACGACCCGCTGGTCGCGCCGATCCTCGGGGACGCGGGCGTGAAGCTCAGCAAACTTTGACGGCACGCCCGGCGCCGGAACCGGTCTCAAACCCAGCCATGCGCGAACGGCGGACAGCGCGAAAGCCCCAGAGCCTCGCCGGCCAGCTGCTCCTTGCGCACCCGGCGATGCGCGACCCGAACTTCCGCCGGACGGTGGTGCTGGTCTCCGCCCATGGCGAGGAGGGGGCGATGGGCGTGGTGCTCAACCGGCCGCTCGGGCGCCAGCTGGCGGAGATCAACCAGGAGTTCGCGCTCGGGCCGCTCGCCGGCGTGCCGCTCTACAACGGCGGGCCGGTTGCGCCCGACCAGTTGATCATCGTGTCGTGGCAGTGGCTCGCGGACGAAGGGGCGTTCCAGCTGCAATTCGGTCTCGAGCCCGGGAAGGCGGCCGAGATGGTCGGCCGGCCGGACGTCGTGCTCCGCGCGTTTCTCGGCTACACCGGCTGGGGGCGCGGGCAGCTCGAGAACGAGATGAAGCAGGACACTTGGTTCGTGACCGCGGTCGAGGGTGACAAACTCGAAAATACCGACGGGATCGAGCTCTGGCGCAGCATGCTCGGGGCGCTGGGTCCGGAGCTGCGGCTCATCGTCGACGAACCGGATGATCCCACCCTAAACTAGTCCGGCGGAGGATGTAGGGACCCGGACGCGGCGGGATTTCCGCCGCGGGATGCGCGCCAAAGAAATTGCTTTGACAGGGTCAGCGCCGACCATCTTCTTTCTTCGCTTTTATGAAAGTTGTTTCCTCCATCAAGTCCGCGAAGATGCGTCACCCGGCCTGCCAGGTCGTTCGTCGCAAGGGTCGCATCTACGTCATCAACAAGGTCGAGCCGCGCTACAAGGCGCGCCAAGGCTGATCCGGATATTTTCCACCGTGAAGACCCAAGGCCATCCCGCCCTCAACAACGTCTGCTTCCTCGACATCGGTACCGGGAAGCGATTCCTCACGCGTTCCACGATGAAGTCCGCCCGCACCGAGAAGATCGACGGGAAGGACTACTACGTGATCCTGCGCGACGTCACGATGGACTCGCACCCCGCCTACACGGGCGAGAAGCGGCTCGTGGACACCGCCGGCCGCGTCGAGAAGTTCACCTCGAAGTTCAAGCGCGCGACGAAGGTGAAATAAGGCCGGCTTCCGCCGGTCGCTGCAGCCCTCCTCGCGGAGGGCTTTTTTGTTGGCGGACGCGAGGGTGCGCCGCGCCGCCGCCGGTGCGGGGGCCGGATCGATTCCGCGTCACCGCCGGCAAAAAACCTTTTCACGCGAAGGCGGCTGTGTTTCGTGGCAGGAGACTCCCATGCGTATCCGTGCCTTCCAAGGTCTCGTGCCTGTTCCCGCCCGCGCCCCGGCTGTGGCCTGCGTGCCCTACGACGTGGTGGACGCGGCCGAAGCCGCCGCCCTCGCGGCCGGCCGGCCGGAGAGCCTCCTGCACGTCGACCGCGCCGAGATCGACCTGCCGGCGGGGACCGATCCGTACAGCGATGCGGTGTACGCGAAGGCCCGGGAGAATTTTCTCCGGCTGCAGGACACCGGCGTGCTGGTGACGGAGGCGGGCCCGAGCCTCTACCTGTACCAGCAGCAGATGGGCGCGCACGTGCAGCGCGGCCTCGTGGCGTTGTGCCATGTTGACGACTACGACACCGGGCTGATCAAGAAGCACGAGAAGACGCGCAAGGACAAGGAGGACGACCGCACGCGGCTCATCGACACGCTGGGCGCCAACACCGGGCCGATCTTCCTGACCTATCGCGATGAACCGGCCGTGGCCGCGCTCGTGGCGGCGGCGGTGCGCGAGCGGCCGCAGCACGATTTCATCGCGCCCGACGGCATCCGGCACACGGTCTGGCGCATCGCGGGCGGCGCCGAGCTGGCCGCGGCCTTCGCCCGCGTGCCGGTGACGTACATTGCCGACGGGCACCACCGGGCGGCGAGTGCGGCGCGGGTCGCGCGCCGGCGCCGCGAACGCAACCCGGCGCACACCGGCCACGAGGATTACAACTGGTTCCTGTGCGTGATCTTTCCGGCGAGCGAGCTGAAGATCCTGCCGTACAACCGGCATGTCGCGGACCTGAACGGCCTCACGCCGGACGCGTTCCGGGCGAAGGTGCAGGCGGTGTTCGGGCTCGAGCCGGACGCGGTGCCGGCGCCGGACGCCGTGGGCCGGGTCAGCATGTATCTCGGCGGGAAATGGCACGGCCTGCGCTGTCCGGTTGATCCGAAGGCAGACCCGGTCGGGCGCCTCGACGTCAGCGTGCTGCAGGACAAGCTGCTGGCGCCGGTGCTGGGGATCGACGATCCCCGGACGAGCAAGCGCATCGATTTCATCGGCGGCATTCGCGGCACGGACGAACTCGTGCGCCGCGTCGACCGGCAGGGCGGGGTGGCGTTCTCGCTTTATCCCGTGACGATCGCGCAGCTCATGGACATCGCGGACGCCGGCCAGATCATGCCACCGAAGAGCACGTGGTTCGAACCCAAGCTCCGGTCGGGGCTCTTCATCCACACCTTCTGATTCCCGGCGCGGGATTGACCTCCCGCGGGTTTGGGGCGTTATCGACGCGTGGACGCGACCGGGCGAAACCCGGCGCCCGTTCCCCCACCATGGTCCCGCGCTTTCCGATCCTCTTTTTGTTGCTGGCGCTGCCCGCTTTCGGCGCGACCGGCGCCGGCGGGGCCTTTCCCCGCGAGCTGTCGTCGTATGCGGACCCCGCGGGCGCCGGCATCGCGGAGGTCCTGCGGGCCCGCGCGGCAGCGGAGCCCTTCAATGTGGTGGCCACCGCGATCTTCCTGCTCGCCGTCCTGCACACGTTCGCCACGGCCCGGATCCGGCATTGGGCGCATGCCGTCGAGGCGCGTCATCGCGCGGCGCTGCTGCAGCGAGGCCGGGTTGAAACCGGCGACGACGACCGGCCCGAGGAGGTGAGTTTCCCTGGCCAGGTGCTGCACTTCTTCAGTGAAGTCGAGGCGGTGTTCGGCATCTGGGCCGTGGTGCTCGGCGCGGCGATCGTGTGGCACCAGGGCCTCGACCCCGCGGTGCAGTATCTCGCCACCCGGGTGAATTTCACGGAGCCGATGTTCGTCGTCATCATCATGGCGCTGGCGTCGACGCGCCCGGTGATGAGCCTCGCGGAGGAATGCCTGCGGCTCGTGGCGGCGCTCGGCGGCGGGCGGCCGGTCGCGTGGTGGTTCTCCATCCTGACGGTGGCGCCGCTGCTGGGATCCTTCATCACGGAGCCGGCCGCGATGACGATCGCGGCGCTCCTGCTGGCCCGGCAATTCTACGCGCTCCAGCCCGGCCTCCGGCTCCGGTATGCGACGATCGGCCTGCTGTTCGTGAATGTATCGATCGGGGGCACGCTGACGCATTTCGCCGCGCCGCCGGTGCTGATGGTGGCGCATGGGTGGGGCTGGGACCTGGCGTACATGTTCCGGCATTTCGGCTGGCATGCGGTGACCGGCATCCTGGCTTCGAATCTCGGCTACTTCCTGGTCTTCCGGAAGGAACTGCTGGCCTTGCGTGCCGCCGGGGCGGATGCGGCCGCGGGCGAGCCGGTCCCGGCCTGGGTCACGGCGGTGCATCTCGGCTTCCTCGGCTTCACCGTGTGGATGGCGCATTTCCCGGTGCTGTTCATTGGCGCTTTCCTGTTCTTCCTGGCCTTCACGCAGGCGACCGCGCACCACCAGGACCGGATGGACCTGCGCGGCCCGCTGCTCGTCGGTTTTTTCCTGGCGGGGCTGGTGATCCACGGCGGCCTGCAGGCCTGGTGGATTCAGCCGGTGCTCGGCCGGCTCGGCGAGCTGCCGCTGTATTTTGGCGCCACGGTGCTGACGGCATTCAATGACAACGCCCTGATCACCTACCTCGCGACGCTCGTGCCCGGCTTCACCGATTCGTTGAAATTCGCCGTCGTCGCCGGGGCGGTGACGGGCGGCGGCCTCACGGTGATTGCCAATGCACCCAACCCGGCCGGCCAGTCGATCCTGCAGCGCTATTTCCCCGACGGGGTGTCCCCCGGCGGGCTGTTCCTGGCCGCGCTCGGGCCGACGATCATCGTGGTGATCTCGTTCATCGTGATCTGACGCGGGCCGGCGTGGCCGCGCGGCGTTGCGCCTCACGTCCAGCGCTGCAATTCAACGATATTGCCCTCGGGGTCGCGGGCATAGACGACCTCCAGCTGCCCGAGGCCCGGGTAGTCGTGCCGGACCAGGTCGCCCACGGCGGAGCCGCCGCCGGCCCGGACGGCCGCGAGCGCCGCCGCGACATCCGGGACGGCGAACGCGATGTGCGCAAAGCCCGGCTGGTTCGCGCGGGGCTCGGACGCGGCGGGCATCGCGTCGTAGCTGAAGATCTCGAGGGTCGGGCCGCCGGGGCCGTGTCCCGGCAGGAGCAGGTGGATGCCGCGCAGGCGGGCGCCGTCGAGGCCGGTCACGCGGTCGAGCCAGTCGCCGCGCAAATCGCGTTCCGGCGACGCCGGCGTGCAGCCGAAGACCTCGTGGTAGAAGCGGGCGAGGCGCCGCCAGTCGCGGGCGACGAGGTTCGTGTGGGCGAATCGCGCCGGGATGGTCATGGCGCAGCGTCGCGGCGGGCGGCTTACGGAAACAAGCCGCGGGTCGACTTGGCCTCCGCAACGCGGGAGATGCCGAGCACGAGCGCGGCCGTGCGCCGGCTGCACTGGTACTTCTTCTTGGTCTCATCGACCGATGCCTTGGCCTTGGCGAGCATCCGGTAGAGTTTGTCGAACACCTCGCCCTTGGTCCAATAGTAGTTCTGCAGGTTCTGCAGCCACTCGAAATAGGAGACAATGACGCCGCCGGAGTTGCAGAGTACGTCGGGGATGACCTCGATGTCGCCGCGCTGCTCGAGGATGACGTCGGCGGCGTTGGTCGTCGGGCCGTTCGCGCCCTCGGCGAGAAGCCGGCATTTGAGCTTGCCGGCGTTCTTCTCCGTGATGGTGCGCTCCAGGGCCGCCGGGACCAGGACGGTGCAGGGCAGCTCGAGCAGCTGCTCGTTGGTGACCGCTTCGCCGCCCGGGAAACCCTGCAGCGTCCGGTTCTTCGCGACGTACTCCTGCGCGGCCTTGAGGTCGATGCCCTTGGGATTGTGGATGCCCCCGGTGTAATCGGAGATGCCCACGATCTCGGCGCCCCACTGGTAAAGAGCGAGGGCAGCCTCGCTGCCGACATTGCCAAAGCCCTGGATCACGACGGTGGTCTTCTCCGGGGTGACGCCGAGGTCCTGCAGGTAGGACTTCACGAACCACGCCACGCCCTCGCCGGTGGCCTCGCGGCGGCCGAGCGAGCCGCCGATCGCAATCGGCTTCCCGGTGATGACTCCCGGATCGAAGTGGCCCACGTGGTTTGAATAGGTGTCCATCATCCAGGCCATGACCTGTTCGTTCGTGCCGACGTCGGGCGCCGGGATGTCGACGTTGGGGCCGATGAAGGGCAGGATCTCCTGCATGTAGCGCCGTGACAGGCGCTCGAGTTCCGTGGCCGAGAGCTGGCGGGTGTCGACGACCACGCCGCCCTTGCCGCCGCCGTAGGGCAGGCCGACCAGGGAGCATTTCCAGCTCATCCACATCGCGAGCGCCGCGACCTCGCCGAGGGTGACGTCATGGTGGAACCGGATGCCGCCCTTGGCGGGACCGGTGGAAAGGTTGTGCTGGACCCGGTACCCCTCGAAGATCTCGACCCGGCCGTCGTCCATGCGCACGGGCATCGAAACCACGACGCAGCGCCGGGGGCGCTTGGTCCGCTCGCGGAGCGCATGGTCCATGCCGAGGATGTCGGCGGCGATATCGAATTGGCGGCACGCCTGCTGGTAAACGGGCGAGCTGTAGATGGTGTTTTGAAGGGACATGGGGTTGCCGGCCGGGCCGGCGATGAGTTCAGGCCAGCTTGGCTTCGCGGGCCGGTTTTAGCAATTTGCTTCCTTTACGCCGAAAGGTTGAAAGAACCTACCCCTGCATCCCCTCGGCGGTGTGATCCATGGATTCCTCCACGCGAATTTTCTGGTGGTTGGTACAGAGGCTCTTGCTGGGCCTGCTGCTGGCCGGCGTGCTGTTTGGCGTCCTCGGCTGGTGGGCCTGGCGGCAGGATGCCGGTGATTTTGAATCGCAACGCCGGGCGCGGGTCAACCGCCTCACGGCGGAGATTTCCCGGCTCCAGGCGGCCGCGGCGGACACGGAGGCGCGGGCGACGGCGACGCGCGTGGAAATCGCCGCCCGCAAGAACCGGGCGGCGCAGGCGGAGCGGGTCGGGCGGGAATTGGAGGACCTTGGCGGCGGCCTCAGCTGGCTGACCACGCCGGCCGCGCAGCGCGCCGAAAATGAAGCGCGGCTGGCGCGCATGCGCCAGATGCAGGCTGAGTCTCTCAAGAAGGCGGTCGAGCTCGAGCAGGCCGCCGTGCGCCTGCAATGGGAGAAAGACGGCATCGAGATTGCGCTCGCCCGCCAGCAGGAGGAACTGGCGGCCGTCCGGGCGGAACGATCGCTCGCCTGGCACTGTGCGAGGATCGTCTGGAACCGGCACGGCACCTGGGTGCTGGTGGTCGGCGCCCTCGTGGCCATCGCGCCGATCTTCCTCCGCCGCAGCCTGCGGTCGTAGGGGCCGGGCGCCCGCCGGGGCGAACGGGAGTTGCCGAAACGGGTCGGATGCGTAGGGAGGGAGGATGCTTTTCAAGTTGCGCGCGGACTACCAGCCGACCGGCGACCAGCCCGAGGCGATCCGGGCGCTCGTGCACTCGCTGCGGGCCGGGCACCGGCACCAGACGCTGCTCGGCGTCACCGGCTCCGGCAAGACGTTCACGATGGCGAATGTCATCGCGCAGCTCGATCGGCCGGCGCTGATCATCTCGCACAACAAGACCCTCGCGGCGCAGCTGTACTCGGAATTCAAGGCGTTCTTTCCCGAGAACGCGGTGGAGTATTTCGTCAGCTACTACGATTACTACCAGCCGGAGGCGTATGTGCCGACCAGCGACACCTTCATCGAGAAGGACTCGTCCATCAACGAGGAGCTGGAGCGCCTGCGCATCTCGACCACCAGCTCGCTGATCAGCCGGCGCGACGTGATCGTGGTGGCGAGCGTGTCGTGCATCTACGGCCTCGGCTCGCCGGAGGACTTCTCGGCGATGCGCATCCCGCTGCGCACGGGCCAGTCGCTCAATCGCAACAAATTCCTCGAGCGGCTCGTGGAGGGCCTCTACGAGCGCAACGACTACGACCTGAAACGCGGCGCCTTCCGCGTGCGCGGCGATGTCGTGGACGTCATGCCGGCGTACCTCGAGCACGGTTTGCGCGTGGAGTTTTTCGGCGACGAATTGGAGAGCCTGACGGAATTCGAGCCGGTGAGCGGCGCCGTCCTGCGGAAGACCGACCAGTTCGACCTCTACCCGGCCAACCAGTATGTCACGACCCGAGGCCGGCTGGACCAGGCGATCGCCGGCATCAAGGCGGAGCTCGAACAGCGCGTGGCCTACTTCGAGGGCGGCCAGAAATACCTCGAGGCCCAGCGCATCCGGATGCGGACCAACTACGACCTCGAGATGCTGCAGGAAATGGGCTTCTGCAGCGGGATCGAGAATTACTCGCTGCACCTGACGGGGCGCAAGCCGGGCGACCGCCCGTTCTGCCTGATCGACTTCTTCCCGCGCGACTTCCTGACCTTGATCGACGAGAGCCACGTGACGATCCCGCAGATCGGCGGCATGTACAACGGCGACATCGCGCGCAAGAAGACGCTCGTGGATTTCGGCTTCCGGCTGCCCTCGGCGCTCGACAACCGGCCGCAGAGTTTCGCGGAGTTCCAGTCCATCACGGGCCAGACGGTATACGTCTCGGCGACGCCGGCGCGCTTCGAGCTGGACCTCTCCGCCGTCGTGGCCGAGCAGGTGATACGCCCGACCGGCTTGCTCGACCCGGAGATCGTGCTGCGGCCGACAAAGGGGCAGGTGGAGGATCTCATCGGCGAGGTGCGGCAGGCGGCGGCGCGCGGCGAACGGGTGCTCGTGACGACGCTGACGAAGCGCCTGTCGGAGGACCTGACGACGTACCTCCGCGAATCGAAGATCCGGGTCGAGTACCTGCACTCGGACATCGACGCCCTCGAACGCGTCGAGATCCTCCGCAACCTGCGGCAGGGCAACTTCGACGTGCTGATCGGGATCAACCTGCTGCGGGAGGGGCTCGACCTGCCCGAGGTCGCGCTGGTCGCGATCCTCGATGCGGACAAGGAGGGATTTCTCCGCAGTGAAACCAGCCTGATGCAGACGGCCGGACGGGCGGCGCGCCACGAGCGTGGCCGCGTGATCTTCTATGCCGACGAGGTGACCGGCTCGATCCGGCGGACCATGGAGGAGGTGGCGCGACGCCGGGAAAAGCAGCTGGCCTACAATGCGGCCCACGGGATCACGCCCCGCAGCGTGAAGCGCGGCGTCCAGGCGAGCCTCCACGTCTACGACGGCGCCAGTCGCGACCGCGAACGGGCGGTGGCCGAATCGGTCGACGACGTTGCGGCGGTGATCGCCGAGCTGGAGGAGGAGATGCAGGAGGCGGCCGACAAGCTCGAGTTCGAGCGGGCCGCGCTGTTGCGCGACCAGATCAATTCACTGAAGACGGGCGAAACCCGGGCCCCGGCGCGCGGGAGCGGTGCGGCCGCCGCCGGGCGGCGCCGGCGACGATAGCTGGTTGTCCCGTCCCGGCCGGGCCCGGCCTTTGGAAGATCCGCCCGGGGGCGAAATCGCCGGACGGGGTCAATCTCCCTTGGGTGACTTCTGGCCCTTGATCTGGAGGTTGCGAATCGCCTCCTGGTCGCTGCTTGTCTCCGCCGCGCTCGATTGCAGTAGATCCTTGCGGATCCGCACCGGGATGTTCGAGCCGGTTGGCGTGTAGTAAACGTATTCCGATTCCTTCTTGTTCTTCGCCTGCTCGGCTTGGTTGGTCGTGGCCGTGCCGGCGCAGCCGGATACAAGCACCAAGGCGAGGGGCAGCAGCAGGTGCCGGGTTCGGGGCATGCGGGCAGAGTGCGGAGGCGGGCCTTCCTGTCAATCCCGGCGCGGCGGGTGCCGGCGCCGGCGGATTGAACGCCCGAAATGTCACTCCCGCCAACTGCAATTAACCAGGCGGCGCGGCCGGCGTTATTCGGCCGGCGGATCGTCCCGGCGGTCCTGACGGCACTCGCTCATGACTCGCAGCCAGATCTCCCGCAGGTCGAACAGGCGCGGGGTGGCATAATCGCGAAACCGCAGCGCAATCGCGCACTTGGTCACATCCGGCTGGCTGAGCCGGGCGAGGGTGAGGTTCAACTCCCGGTGGGCATGCTTGAACAGGCAGATGGCCAGCGTGTAGTCGCCCATCTCAAGGGCCTGGACGGCCTGCAGCACCTGTTCATAGCCGCGGTAGAGCGAAGCGAGCAGCGTGATGCCGAGCGCCGCCGGCACCTTGTCCGGCTGGCAGGCCAGGCGCTCCCACGGGGCGATCATGCTGATGTAAAGGGCGCGCGAGGCGATGTACACCGGGTTGCGGTGCATGGTGTAGGGATCCCAGTCGCCCTCGAAGGCTTCCTCGGCGTCCGCCTCATCCTCGGGCAACTCCTTCGCGACGCCGGCGGGCTCGTCGGCCATCTCCCAGCCCATGCGCCGCGCGACCTCGTCGATGCGGTCGGAGACATCGCTCAGCTGGTCGTATTCCCTCAGGTAGTCCTGGACGGCGATTTCCTGCTGGCCGAGGTAGCGCATCCAATCTGTTTCGGTCCAGGACAACTCCCCGCGATCTTCCCAATCGTTGTCGAACAGCCCGTCGGAATCAGGATTCGTCATGAAATGAATGACACCTTGCGGCGTCTGCCCGGACAGTGAGGCGGCAGGCGGGTCTGGCAAATCAAATTCTCGGCCAAACCCGGGTAGAGGTTGTGGTTGAATCGCACCGCGGCGAGGGCTTTGGTGACACCATGCCGGAAGTCCATCATGCCAAGGCGTATTTCAGCGGGCACGTCCAGGGCGTGGGCTTCCGCTACCAGACCTTGCAGGTGGCGCGCGAATTCGAAGTCGCGGGGTGGGTCCAGAATCTGCCCGATGGCCGCGTCTTGCTCGAAGCCGAGGGCCGCCAGGAGGAGCTGCGGGCGTTTGTCGGCGCCGTGCAGGAAAGGATGGCGGGATTGATCCGCAAAACGGAAGTGACCGAGACGCGACGGGAGGGCGAGTTCCAGGGCTTCGGCATTCGATGAAATGGAACGGCGCCAATCCCTGGGCCGTGGAAATCGACGGATTTGCCAAACGTTATCCGGGTGGCTGGTGGGGCGCCGGCCCGGGGACGGCGGTGGAAGGACTGACGCTGCGCCTCGCCCCCGGCCAGGTGCTGGGCATCCTGGGCCCGAATGGTTCGGGCAAGAGCACGGTCTTGAAGGCGCTCGCGGGGCTCATCCGCCCCTCGACCGGCTCATGTTGCGTTTTCGGCCACCCCGCGGGCTCGGACGCGGCGCGAACGCGCGTGGGTTACCTGCCGGAGGCGCCGCGGTTCTCGCCGCACCTGACGTCGCGGGAGGTGCTCGCGTTTTGCGCCGGCCTCAGCGCCTTCACGGGATTCCACCGCGAAATGCGCGTACAGCAGCTGCTGCATTGGAGCGGTCTGGAGGAGGTGGCGGACCGGCGGATCGGTGGATTCTCGAAGGGCATGGTCCAGCGCCTCGCCGTGGCGCAGGCCATTCTCCACGACCCGGACCTCGTGTTGCTGGACGAGCCGGCCGACGGGCTCGATCCGGTCGCACGTCTGGGGCTTGAGCGTTTGCTTTGCGACCTGGCCGCGCATGGCCGAACGATCATCTTCACCTCGCACCTGCTGGCCCGGGCGGAGGCGATCTGCGATCGCATCGCCCTGCTCGGGGCGGGGCGGCTGCTCGCGGAAGGCACGCCCGGCGAGCTTCTCGGGGACGACGCCTTCGCGGCGCCGGAAGTGACGCCGCTCGAGAGACTTTATCTCGATCGGTTCGCCGCCCATGCCTGAGCCGGCGCATCACGGCGGCCGGGCGGCCTGGCGGCGCACGGTGCTGGTGGCCCGGCATACGCTGACCATCGCGTTCCGCCTGCGCCTTGCGCTGCTGCTGGGCCTGACGGGCGCGGGCCTGATCGCGGGGTCGTGGGAGCTGCAGGCCTTCAACTTCGGCCAGGTCGAGGTGAAGTTCCTGGGCGACCTCGGGCTCGGCGTGATCGGCTGGTTGGGCTCGCTGCTCGCAGTGTTGGCGACAACGCACTTGTTCTTCGACGCGATCAGCCACGGGGCGGCGCAGATGGTCCTGGCGCGGCCGATCCGGCGATGGGAATATGTCTGCGGAATCCACGCCGGCATCGCGGCGCTGCTCGCCGGTTTTGTCGCGCTGTTGTCGGCGGTGCTGGCGGCGGTCCTGGTGGCGCGCGGGGGCGCATGGCCCGGCGAGCACCTGCGGCTGGCGGTCCTCCTGCAAGCGGCCGCGGTGGCCTGGTTGAAGCTCGTGCTGATCGCGGCGATGTCTCTTTTCGTGTGCAGCTTCGCGCAATCCGCGCTGTTCGCGAGCTGCGCCAGCCTGATGCTCGTCCTGGTGGCGCAGCTGCGGCGGTTCGCGCCCGAGCACGGCGTGGGACAATGGCTGCGGGTGTGGCCGGACCTTGGTCTCCTCGATCCCGGGGAGGTGCTGGCCGGCGGGCGCGTGGCGGGCATTCGCTGGGTGGCCGGGATCACGCTCTATTGGGCGGCCTATGTTGCGCTGTTCGACGCGCTCACTTCCCATGTCTTTCATCGCCGCGAGTGTTAGGCTGGGCGGCACCGGGGTGCGCCTCCTGGTCCTCGCCGTCGGCGCAACCTGCCTGCGTCCCCTGGAGAGGCAGCTGACGACCGGACCGGGAACGGCGGTGCCGGTCCGCGCCCTGGCCGGCGTGGCGGGACCGGGGGAGCTGCTGGCCGTGTTGGGTGGATTCAGGGCGGCGGTCGCCGGGGGATGCTGGCTTGAGGCCAACCTCGCGTGGGAACGCCGCGATCCCGCGGCCACGCGCGCGCTGATCGAGCTGACCGTTGCCGTGGACGGCCGACCGCTCTACTTCTGGCTGAACGGCGCCCGCACGCTCGCCTACGACCTGCCGGTGTGGACGACCGACCCGGCGGCGCCGGCCGCCGTCCGGAGTCGCGCTCGCGTCGCCGCGGCGGAAGGCGCCCTGGCGTTCCTGGCCAGGGGTCAGTCCGGCCATGAAGACGATCCGGCCTTCTGGATCGAGAGGGGCAACCTGCACCTGCGCGGCACGGGCAATCTCGAGGAGGCCGCGCGCTGTTACCGCGAAGCCGCCCTGCGGCCCGGCGCACCTTATTATGCTGCGCGGATCCATGGCGAGCTGTTGCGGCTGCTGGGCCGGCGCGAGGAAGCCCTGGCGTGGCTGCGGGGCATCCTGCCGACCCTGCCGGCGGGCGACGCGGCCGCCGCGCGGGACCTGGTGATGGCGCGCATCCGGTCGCTGGAAGCTGCGCCCGGGACGGCAAACGATCCGCCGCCGGGCGGAAGACGAAGCTTTTGACATGCCCGCGGCGCCCGCTACGTATGGGCGCCTCCTCCCGATGTTTTCCTCCCTCCAAGTCGACTGGAAGTACCTCGTGATCGCCCTCGCGCTGCTGTGGTTTCCGCGCCAGTGGATGCGCACGGGCCGCGCGGTGCTGAAACGGCGGCGCAAACCCGACGGGGCGCTGGAACGGCTCGCCGGCATGGGGGCGCGCGACCCGGACGACCGCTCCGTCCAGCCGGGAAAGGAATTCCGGAATCTTCGCAACTACCTCGACCTGTTTCGGGCCTTCGCCGGCGGCTACTGCCTCGTGAATTTCGCCTTCGCGGCCACCACCGAGGACGGCGCCATGACGGCATTTGTCATCGAGGCGCTGGTCCTGCTTGTGGCCGTGCTCGTGCAATCGGTGCGCTGGGAGAGCCGGGTGAGCTTCTTTGCGGCGCTCTTCTTCCTGCTCGGGCAGGCGGTGGGCACGTGCGGCGTGACGTCGGAGGCGGAACCCTTCACGTTTGGCCATACCGCCGGGTTGTTCGCCTTCGCGCTGGTCCTGGCGATCAATCCCGTGATTCCCAATCCGCGCTGGTTTCTCACGGCGTTCGGGCTGCTGTTGTTCCCGTTCGGCTTCGCGCTCGGGGGCGCGCTGCGGCTGGTGAGCGTGAACTCCGGGTTGATCCTCCTGCCGCCATTGCTGAGCCTGCTCACGAAGCGCCCGGTCGTCATCTTCAGCCGCAAGGCGCGTTCGCACCCGTCCTGATGTCCGACCCGTCCGCATGGCGCACCTGGGTCGAGGCCGCGCGTCCCCGGACCCTGGCGGCGGCGGTGATCCCGGTCGTCACCGCCACGGCGCTGGCCGCCGCCCATGGCACGGCGAATTATGCGAAGGCCCTGATCTGCCTCGCGTTTGGACTCCTCGTGCAGATCGGCACGAACTTCGCCAACGATTACTTTGATCACCTGCAAGGGGCCGACACGCCCGAGCGCGTCGGCCCACGCCGCGCCGTGGCCGCCGGGCTGGTGGCGCCGGCCGCGATGCGGCGGGCGACGGCGCTCGTGCTGGCCGCGGCCTTCGCCGTCGGGCTGCTGCTGGTGCGGGAGGGCGGCTGGATCCTGCTGCCGATCGGCGTCGTGAGCCTCGTCTGCGCCGTGGCGTACACGGGCGGTCCCTGGCCGCTCGGCTACAACGGGCTCGGCGACCTATTCGTCTTTCTCTTCTTCGGGCTCGTCGCGGTCGATGCGACTTTCTATGTCCAGGCGGGCTGGGTCGGCCCGGACGCCACCTCCTGCGCCGCGGCCATCGGGCTGCTGGCGGCAAACATCCTCGTGGCGAACAATTATCGGGACGTCGAGACCGACCGGCGCGCCGGCAAGCACACGCTCGTGGTCCGGTTCGGCCGGCGTTTCGCAATCTGGCAATACGCCCTCTCGGCGCTGGTGGCCCTGCTGTGCCCGCCGGCGTTGCTGCTGCTGGGCTATCGCTGGCCGGTGTTGCTGCCGCTGGCGCTGGCGCCGTGGGCGATCGCGCTGACGCGGCGCCTCGCGCAGGCCAGTGAGCCGGCGGGCCAGATCGCGGTGCTGGGGGCCACGGCGAAGTTCCTGGCGGCCTTCGGCGTCCTGTTGAGCGCCGGCCTGCTGCTCGGGCGCTAGGCCGGACGGGTGCGCCCCGGGGGGCGGCCACATCCGCGAACAAAAAAGGCGAGGTCCTCGACCTCGCCCGGGATCGTCGGCACCCCCGTGCTCAGATCTTGCCGGCGAGCTTCGCCTTGAGCGTGGCCTTGTCCATCATGCCGACGAACTGGTCGACCTTCTGGCCGCCCTTGAAGAGCAGCATCGTCGGGATGGCGCGCACACCGAACTCGGCCGCGAGGTCACCGTTGTCGTCCACGTTGACCTTGGCGATCTTCAGCTTGCCATCGAGCTCGGTGGAGAGCTCGTCCAGGACCGGGGCGATGGCCTTGCACGGGCCGCACCATGGGGCCCAGAAGTCCACCAGCGTGGGCGTGGCGGAGGCGACGGCCGGCTTGAAAGTGCTGTTGTCGAGGTGTGCGATTTTGTCGGACATGCGGGGGAGTTAAGTTAGCGATCGGGAAAAGGCAAGCGGACCGCGGGCGGCCGGCGGGACGCCCGCTCACTGTGGGATCGACTTGTGGATGATCTCGTGCAGTTCGCCTGGCTCCACGGCCTCGAGCGTCTTGCCGCGACTCTTCAGCTCCTCGAAGGTCTTGATGAAGGTCTCGGTGGCGCGGGTGTGGGTTTCCTCCGAACCGCCGACGATCGTGAATTTCTCCGCCTGCGTCAGGCGCTTGTGGCCGTCCTGGTTGTCGAGGCCGATGCCGAGCAGGTGGGCTTGCTTGGTTTTACGACGCCGGGGAGTCTTTTTCATCCTGTGATTCCACGGTGGAAACGGGTACGGCGGTTTCAAGCGCGTTTTCCTCGACCGCGGTGCACAGTATGTCCGTGAACGCCTCGGTTTGTTCCAGGCGCAGCTTGCGCAGGCGCGTCAGCTCCAGCACGGCGAGGAAAGTGGCGACCAGGCGGCGCAGGGAGATCTTTTCGGTGAACAGCGACGAGAACGCGAACGACTTCCGGGTCTGGAGGTGCGCGAGCACGTATTCCATCTGGTCGGCGACGGTCACCTGCTCGGCGTGGATCTGGCCGACGACGAGCTTTTCGGCCAGCCGGCGCAACACGAGGTTGAAGGAGTTCCACAGGTCGATCCGATCGACGTGCTTGAGCGGCCGCTCGGAGGCGGGGGCGAACGCCGACCCGGGGCGGGCCAGCCTGTCCTGGGCGTCGAGCGACATCTCGCCGAGGCGGCCGGCGGCTTCCTTGAACTTCTTGTATTGCAGGAGCTGGTGGACGAGCTCCCAGCGCGGGTCGAGGTCCTCCTCCTCGGCATTCGGGTCGACCGCCTGCTGGTGTTTGGGAAGCAGCATGCGGCTCTTGATCTCCATCAGGGTGGCCGCCATCACGAAGAACTCGCCCGCGACCTCGATCTGCAGCTCCTTCATCGCGTAGATGACCTCGAGATACTGCTGGGTCACGTGCGCAATCGGGATGTCGTAGATGTCGAGCTCGTTCTTCCGGATCAGGAAGAGCAGCAGGTCGAGGGGACCCTCGAACACGGGCAGTTTGATGCGATATTCGGCTTCGGCGACCACGGCGCCAGTCGAGGGGCCGGCCGCGCGCCGCGCAATCGGAAAAACGCCCGCCGCCGCGGGAGCGGAGGCCGCCTCAATGGGCCGCGCTGCGGGCGACGACCCAGTCGACGATCGCGGCGTCGTTGTCGGCGTTGCGCCAGACGACGCTCAGGAATTCGGCCGGGTGGATGTCGTGTTGCTTGAAGAAACGGCGGTCGCCGCCGCAGGAATACATCAGCGAGGCGGGCAGCTCGCCACGGAGCTTGGCCTTGGTCTTAGGGATGATGCGCGGCAGCCACTCGATGCCCTTCACCGCGTCGGTCTTGGCCGGCATCTTCGCCTCGTCGAGCACCGTGGCGGACGCCTGGCCCTTCTGGACGTTGAGAAAATAGTCGCGGCGGACGGACTCGATCGCGAGCGCACGGTCATAGCCGGGTTCGCCGTAATTGTTCTGGTCCTCGGCGTAGTCGAACATCGCCTGGATGCCGATGCCGTTGGCCTCGAGAAAAGCCCTTTCGGAGGCATCGAAGTAGCCCGCCTTGTCGCGATGGCCGGCGGCGTAGAGTTTCACCGCCTTGTCGTAGAGGGCGCGGAATTGGTCTGCGAAGTCGTAGTGTTTCATGGCTGAAGCTGGGAACGTTGGCCGATCAGCATGCAACTAGCGAACCTGGCCGCAAAAGCAAACCGCCGCGTCACGCGACGGTGAAATCGATCAGGCGCTTCTGGCGATCGACCTTGAGCACGACGACGGGAACCTTCTGCCCGAGCTCAAACTTCCGGCGGGTCTTCCGGCCGATGAAGGCGGTGCCCGCGTTGTTGAGCAGGTAGAAGTCGTCGCGGAGGGAGGAGACCGGGACGAGCCCGAAGGCGCCGGCCTCCGCGACCTCGACGAAGAAGCCGTGGTTGCGCACGTCGGTGATGATGGCGGTGAAGATGGTTTTCCTCTTCTTGTCCGCCTCGCGGTCGAAGTACTCCATGAGCTTGACCTTGACGGAATCGCGTTCGGCTTCGGTGCTGTTGATCTCCGTCTGGCTGAGGTGCTCGGCGAGCTGGTCGATCTGGGCGACGCGGTAGGAAACGGGGCGGTGCGGCTGGCCGGATTCGCGGGCCAGGAACGTGTCCAGCACGCGGTGCACGACGAGGTCGGCGTAGCGCCGGATGGGCGAGGTGAAGTGGGTGTAGTCCTTTTTGTTCAGGCCGTAGTGGCCGTCGGGGCGGGCGCGGTAGCACGCCTTGCGCATGGAGCGCAGCACCTGCGTGCGCAGCAGGTAGCCCTGGGGATGATCGCGCAGGAGGCCGAGGAGCCTGACGACCTCGGCGCGCTGGGTGAGGTCGCCGACCTTGAGGTTGAACGTGGCCAGGTACTGCCGCAGGTCGTCGAGCTTCGCTTCATCCGGGTCGTCGTGCACGCGATAGAGCGCGGGCAACTGGTGCGTGCGCGTGAGGCGGGCGACGGCCTCGTTGGCGAGAAGCATGAACTCCTCGATCAGCTGGTGGCTTTCGTCGTTGGTGATGAGTTCGATCCGGTCGGCGTAGCCCTCCGCATCGACGAAGATCTTCGTCTCCGGCATGTCGAGATCGAGGCTGCCGCCCGCCATGCGCTCGCGCCGGAGCCGGCTTGCGATGGCCCACAGCTCGCGGACCCAGCCCTGCAGGCTGGCCAGTTCCGACGCGGCCAGGCTGGAGAGGGCGCGGCCGGTGGAACCGGTCTGGTGGGCGGCGGGCAACGGCAGCCGGCGGATGGCCGGCAGGTCGTCCTGGAACATGAGGGCGAACGCCTGCCGGTAGGTCAGGCGCTTGGTGCTCCGGATGACGGTGTTGGCGAACTCCGTGCGCTTGAGGCGGCCGTCGCGGCCGAAGGTGAAAAGGACGGCCTTGGTCAGGCGGTCCTGCGCCTCGACGAGCGAGCAGAGGCCGTTCGAGAGTTTCTCCGGCAGCATGGGCACGACGGTGCCGATGAGGTAAGTGGAATTTCCGCGTTGCTGGGCCTCGCGGTCCAGCGCCGTGCCGGGTTTCACGTAATGGCTGACGTCGGCGATGTGCACGCCGACCCGCAAGTCGCCGCGCGCGAGGTGCTCGAGGGACAGGGCGTCATCGAAGTCCTTGGCGTCGTCCGGGTCGATCGTGAAGGTCGGGACGTTTCGGAAATCCTGGCGACCCGCCAGCTCGGACGCGCCGACCGCGGAGGGCAGGGTGGCCGCCTCGCGCATGACCGTCTCCGGGAACACGGTGGACAGGCTGTATTTGTGGTAGATCGCCGCGAGCTCCGCGCGCGGCTCGAACGTGCGGCCGAGGCGCTCGATGATGATGCCGTCGGGATTGAGGTGCCGCTCGGTCCAATCGTTGAGGCGGACCACGACCTTGTCGCCCACCACGGGCGGCGGACGCAGCGACGCTTTCATCGGGTCGTCGACGATGATGTCGTGGGTCATCCGCGGGTCGTCGGACGCGACGTAGAAGTAGGTGCGGCCGCGGTGCAGGGTGCCGGTCAGCGTGGCCCGGCCGCGCTCGAGCACCTCGATGACGCGGCCCGCGAGCTCACCCGGCTGGAGGAAATGCGGGAAATCGCGCTCGCGCGGCGAACGCAGGCGCACGACGACGGTGTCGCCCTGCAGCGCCACGCCCGTGTCCTCGGCGGCGACGTAGATCGCGGGTTTCGGCGGCTCGGTGACCTTCACTTCGGGATAGACCATGGCCGAGCCCTTCTGGCGGAAATTGATCCGGCCGGTGACAAGGTCGGCGGTGCGCGGCAGGCACAGGCGGTCGCCCTTGATCAGGGCGATCCGGCCGGCGTGCACGAGCGCGGCGACCTCGCGGTCGAAGCGCCGGCGGTCCTTCGGCTTGAGGCGCCAGTCGCGCGCGATGGCGGCGGCGGGGGCGGGGACGTAGCCGCGGCCTTGCAGGTGGGAAAGGAGGCGTTCGGAGAAACTCATGCGGGGCTCGCGGTCAGGGACGACGACGGTCGAAACGGTGGTCCCGCGAGATTTTCGGGTGGAACCGTGCGTCCGGTTCCGTAGTGTTGCAACATGCGAATTGCCCATGCGGCCAGCGAACTGTTTCCGTACTTGAAGACAGGCGGCCTGGCGGACGCGGTGGCCGCGCTCGTGGGGACGCTGGCCGACCGCGGGCACCAGCTGGCGGTTTTCATGCCGGGCTACCGCTCGGTGCTCGACGGACCGCACCTGGCAGGCGCCAAGGCCAGCCACAAGCTTAAGATCGAGATGGGCGACACGCTGATGGCGGGCGACGTGATCACGCACGAGGCCCGGCCCGGGGTCACGCTCTACCTGATCTGCCGCGAGGAGTTCTTTGACCGGAAGCTGCCCTATTGGACGGGCGAGCGGGATTACGACGACAACGACGCCCGGTTCATCTTCTTCCAGAAGGCGGTCGTCGAACTGCTCCGGCTGACCGATTTCAAGGCCGACATCGTGCACTGCCACGACTGGCAGACCGGGCTGCTGCCGGTGTTCCTGCGGGATGCCGAGCGAAAATATTCGGTGACGCTGGCCCTCAAGACGGTCTTCACGATCCACAACATCGCCTACCAGGGTGTGTTCCCGCGCAAGTCCTATGCGCTGACCAACCTGCCCGAGGACCTGATGACCATCGACGGCCTCGAGTACTACGACCAGATGTGCATGCTGAAGGCCGGCATCGTCTTTTCCGACCTCATCACGACCGTCAGCCCGCAATACGCGAAGGAAATCCAGACGCCGGAATTCGGCAACGGCATGGATGGCGTCATCGGCACGCGGCTCGACGACCTGCACGGCCTGCTCAACGGCATCGACACGGCGGTGTGGAACCCGGCCACCGACCCGAGCCTGCCGGAGCGCTACAACGTCGAGAACCTGGCGGGCAAGGCGGCGTGCCGGGCCAAGCTGCTGCGGGAGTTTGGGTGGAGCGGCAAGGTCAAGGGCCCGGTGTTTGGCATGGTCTGCCGGTTCACGCCGGGCAAGGGACTCGACCTCGTGCTGGGCGCGATGGATTTTTTCGCCCGCGAGAACTGCCGGCTGGTGATCCTCGGTGGCGGCGAGAAGAAATACGAGGTGCTCGTGAAGGATTTCGCCGCGGCGCTGCCAGGCAAGGTCGGCGTGTGCGTGCGCCACGACGAGGCGATGAGCCACCTCGTCGAGGCCGGCGCGGATTTCTTCCTGATGCCGTCGCTGTTTGAGCCGTGCGGGCTCAACCAGATGTACAGCCAGGCCTATGGCACGGTGCCGGTGGTCAGCAATGTCGGCGGCCTGGTGGACACGGTGACGGACATCGATGTCGACCCGGTGGGAGGCACGGGCATCGTGGCCGCGCCGAAGGAGGACACCTTCCTGGCCGGGTTGCACCGCGCGCTCGCGCTCTATGCCGACCCGGTGCGCTATGCCCGGGTGCAGCGCAACGCGATGATGAAGGACTTCTCGTGGACCAAGGCGGTGGCGGCCTACGAGAAACTGTATTCCGAGGCGCTCTGATCATCGCACCGTGTCGGCCACCATCGTCTGGTTCAGGCAGGACCTGCGGTTGCACGACAACCCGGCGCTGGCCGCCGCGCTGAAACGCGGCGGCGCGGTCATCCCGGTCTTCGTGTGGGACGAAGCGGGCGCCGCGGATGAGTCGCCGGGCGCCGCGTCGCGCTGGTGGCTGCATCATTCGCTGGCCAGCCTGGACGCGGCGCTGCGGGAGCGGGGATCCCGGCTGACCATCCTCAACACCAGGGCGGCGGCGGCGCTGGCGGGCCTGGTGCGCGACAGCGGCGCCACCGCAGTGCATTGGAACCGCTGCTACGAGCCGCGGGCGATCGCCCGCGACACGGCGATCAAGGTGGAACTGAAGGCGGCGGGCGTCGAGGCCCGGAGTTTCAATGCCGCGCTCCTGCACGAACCGCACGAGGTGCGCAACAAATCGGGCCAGCCGTTTCGGGTGTTCACGCCCTTCTGGCGCCACTGCCTGTCGCTGGCGAAGGAGGCTCCGGCCGGGCTTCCCGCGGGCCCGATCGCGGCACCCGCGCGCTGGCCGGCCAGCCGGGATTTGGCGGAACTGCAGTTGCTCCCGCGGCTGGACTGGGCGGGCGGCCTGGCCGCGACGTGGCAGCCCGGCGAGGCCGCGGCGCTAAAGAGACTGAAGCAATTTGTTGCCGGGCCGCTGGCGGACTATGCGCGCGACCGGAACGCGCCGGCCATCGACGGCACCTCGGCGCTCTCGCCGCACCTGCACTTCGGCGAGGTCGGGCCGCGGCAGGTCTGGGCGGCGGTGCGCGCGCTGTCCGAAGAGAGCGGCGTGTTCCCGGTCAACGCGGGGGCGCAGGCATTCCTGACCGAGATGGGCTGGAGGGAATTCGCCCAGCACGTGTTGTTTCACTTTCCCGAAACAGTCCGGCGGCCAATGCGCCCGGAATTCGCATCGTTCCCGTGGCGCCGGAGCGCGGCCGACTTGCGGGCGTGGCAGCGCGGACAGACCGGTTATCCGATCGTCGACGCGGGCATGCGGCAGCTTTGGCAGACCGGTTGGATGCACAACCGCGTGCGGATGATCGTGGCCTCCTTCCTGGTGAAGCACCTGCGCGTGCGCTGGCAGGACGGGGCGGCGTGGTTTTGGGACACCTTGGTGGACGCGGACCTGGCCAACAACACCCTCGGCTGGCAGTGGACGGCCGGCTGCGGGGCCGATGCCGCGCCTTACTTCCGGATCTTCAACCCGACGATGCAGGGGGAGAAATTCGACACCGCCGGCGAGTACGTCCGCCGTTGGGTGCCGGAACTCGCCCGCCTCGACGCCAAGCACCTCCACCGGCCGTGGGAGGCGCCGGCTGCGGCCCTCCAGGCCGCCGGCGTGCGTTTGGGGACCGACTACCCGCAACCCATGGTTGATCATGGAGAAGCACGGGCCGACGCGCTGGCCGCCTTCCGGGAAATGCCCCGGGCGGAGGGGTGAATTTTCCATAAATCGGGGCTTTCCAAACGGGTGGGCAAAAGTATGGTGGGCCGCTTATATGCAGAGAACATTCATCATTTTCAAACCGGACTGCATGACGCAGAAGCACGTCGGAAACGTGCTGAATCGCTTCGAGGCGGCCGGCTTCGCCGTGGTCGGCTGCAAGATGATGCGCCTGACGCCCGACCTGCTGCGGAAGCACTACGCGCATGTCGCCGACAAGCCGTTTTACCCGGAGATCGAGGCGTTCATGAGCTCGCGGCCGGTGATTGTCATGGCCCTGCAGGGCGAAAACATCGTCCAGAAGGTCCGTGATTTGCTGGGTCCGACCGATTCGCGCAAGGCGGCGAAGGGCACGATCCGCGGCGATTTCGGCACCGAGATGATGAAGAACGTGTGCCACGCATCGGACAGCGTGGAGAACGCGAAGCTCGAGCTCGAGCGCTTCTTCAAACCGGAGGAATTGTACGCCGTCTGAGGCCTCTGCGCACTTGACGCCTTTGGTGCCGGCGCGCATTCCTGCTCCTCCAGATTTTCCGCCCTCATCGTCTAGCGGCTAGGACGGGGCCCTCTCAAGGCCCAAACCGGGGTTCGATTCCCCGTGAGGGCGCCAATTTCCCGGCCGGCGCCGCCACGTGCCGGCCGGTGCATTTAGCGCCGCCCCCGCAATCCATTCGCATGGCCCAACTCGGCAAACGGAACCGCCTGGTCATCCTTCGCTCCGCCCCGCCGGGTGTCTACCTCGACGGCGGCCGGCTCGGTGAAATCCTGCTGCCGTCCAAGTATGTGCCACCGGACGCGAAACTCAGCGGGAAGATCGACGTTTTCGTGTATCGCGATTCGGAGGACCGGCTGGTGGCCACCACCCGGAGCCCGCTGGCCATGGCGGGGGAGTTCGCCGGCCTGCGCGTGGTCTCCGTCAACCGCCGGGTCGGCGTCTTCCTCGACTGGGGGCTCGAGAAGGATCTCCTCCTGCCGATTCGCGAGATGGCCGGACCCCTGAATCCCGGGGATCGCGTGTTGGTGCAGGTGCTCGTCGACGAGGAAAGCGACCGGCTCATCGCGACGGCGCGGTTCAACCGGCGACTCGACCTCACGCCGCCCAATTATCATCCCGGCGAGTCGGTGCGACTGCTTGTCGCGAGCCGCACCCCGCTCGGCTACAACATGATTGTGAACGACGCCCACCGCGGCCTGCTTTATCGCAGCGACCTGGCCGGTCCCCTCGAGGTGGGCCAGCGGGTGGAAGGTTACGTGCGGGCCATCCGTCCCGATGGGAAGATCGACCTGGCGCCCGGGCGGGCCGGCTACCGGCGCATTGGCGAAGTGAGCGAGAAAATCCTGGCGGCCCTGACCGCCGCCGGCGGGCGCCTGCCATTCGACGACAACAGCCCGCCACTGCAGATCCGGGCGCGCTTCGGCGTCAGCAAGAAGGCGTTCAAGCAGGCGATCGGCAGCCTCTATCGCGATCGCCGGATTGTGATCGAAAACCGCGGCATCAGGCTCAACCCTGACCAGCCCGATGCCTGATTCCTCCAGCACTGACCCGGCGAAGGCCGAACCGATCGTCGTTCGCGAGGTTCCGATCGAGCTTTGCCAGTTTGTGAAGTTCGCCGGAATGACGGGCACCGGTGGCGAGGCGAAGCAGTTGATTGGCGCGGGCCAGGTAACGGTCAACGGCAGCGTTGAAATCCGGAAGCGACGGAAGCTGGTCGCGGGCGACGTGGTGAGCCATGGCGGGCGAGCCGCCGTCGTCCGGGTCGGGGCCTGAGTTCACCGCCCACCGTCGGGTGGGGGAAACCCTCTGGAAAGGCAGAAGGGCCATCCACCCCTGGACGGCCCTTCACCCTAACACCAAGCAAACCTATTTGAACTACGCGGTGAAAGACGCATCTCGAATCAATCCGTTCAAACGCGGTTGGGTGCGCGGCCCGAGTTTACATCCCCGTAACATTCTAGCTGTCGCCGGCGCGCCTCGCGGTCCGGTCGCGCGCACCGGGCGGGCTTGCCGGCTTGCCTGGCCGGCTCAATCGTAGGACCTGATTCCGGCCGATGCCTTCGCCGTTCATCCTTTCCCGGATCCGCCGCCACGCAGTGGTTGCGCTGGTTTTTTCGCTCGGCCTGGTCGCCGCCGGTGCGAGCGAGCCGGATTTTGCACCGATCTTGAAGGAGCAGGTGCGCCGGTACCCGGGATTGCAGGTGCAGGATTGTTACAAGCTGGTCTTTCAAGCCTGCCTGGGCAGTGAACATGCCGCGCTTGACGAGGCCACGGCGCGGCAATGGCTGGAGCGGGAAGTGGCCGGGTTGGGCCCCGGGCCGGCTGAACCGCTGATCGATCCCATTTCGCCGGATGGGCGAATCGTCCGGATTCATCTCCGGCCCTTCGTCGAACAGCACGGCGACGTGCGGAAACTGGCGGCCGCGTTCGTGCAGACAGCGCGGACATTTCACGGATCGAAGCAAGAACTCGCCGCCGCGTGGGCCGGGGTGGTCCGCCTCGCGGCGGAGGGCGGACTCCCGTTCGGTGCCGGCGAGGCGGAGAGGTTCGGATCGGCCATCGCGGCGGACGGTTACCCGGCCGTGCACCACTCGAAGGCATTCAACGAGCGCCACCGACCGGCCTACCGCGTGGTGGCCCGCGAATTCCTGGCCGGGCTGGTGCCCGGTCAGTAGAAGACATTCCGGTCGAGGCTGCGGTATTGGATCGCCTCGAGCAGGTGGGGGGAATCGATGCGCTCGGCACCGGCGAGGTCCGCAATGGTGCGGGCGACCTTGAGGATGCGGTCGTAGGCGCGGGCCGAGAGCGAGAGCTGTTCCATCGCCTGCTGGAGCAGGTCGCCCAGCCGCGCATCCAAACCGCAATGGACCTTGAGCTGCGCGGCGGCCATGCGGGCGTTCGCCGTGATCCGGGTGCCCCGGAACCGGGCGAGCTGGCGCTGGCGGGCTGCATCGACGCGCGCGCGCATCGCCGCGGAGGACTCGCCGCCATGTTCGCGGCGCAGTTCCGCGATCGACAGGGCCGGTGCCTCGACGTGGAGATCGATGCGGTCGAGCAGCGGGCCGCTGATCCGGGCGCGGTAGCGTTGCACCTGCGCGGGCGAGCAGCGGCACTCGTGGCGCGGGTCGCCGAGATAGCCGCACGGGCAGGGGTTCATCGCCGCCACGAGCATGAAATGGCAGGGCAGGGTGATCTTGCCCGCGCTGCGCGAGATGGTGACGTGGCCGTCCTCCAGGGGTTGCCGCAGCACCTCGAGCGCCGAGCGCTTGAATTCAGGCAGTTCGTCGAGAAACAGGACGCCATGGTGGGCCAGGGAGATCTCGCCCGGGCCGGGGATGGCGCCGCCGCCGAGGAGGCCGACGTCCGAGATCGTATGGTGCGGGGACCGGGCCGGGCGCTGGAGGTAGTGCACGCCGTTGGTGATCGTCTGCCCGGCGGCGGAATGAATGCGCAGGATGTCGAGGAACTCCTCGAGCGTGGGCTGCGGCATGATGCCCGGGATGCGTTTCGCGATCATCGATTTTCCCGAGCCGGGCGGGCCGATCATGATCAGGTTGTGTCCGCCCGCCACGGCGACCTCGACGGCGCGACGCACCGCCTGCTGGCCCTTGATGTCGGCAAAATCGGCCGCGTGTTCCGCCAGCCGCGGCGCGGCGTCCCGCGGCGGCTGGAGCGGCGGCAGGTCGAGCTGGCCGGCCAGGAAGCGATTCGCCTGGTCGAGCGACTTGATCTCGCGCACGGCGATGCCCTCCACCAGCGCGGCCTCGCGGGCCGCCGCCGGCGGCAGCAGGATGGACTTCTTGCCCATCTGGCGGGCCAGCACGGCCATGGCCAGGCCGCCCTTGATGGGCCGGGTCGCGCCCGAAAGGCTCAACTCGCCGGCGATGACGTGTTCGCCGAGGTGCTCGCAGGCGAGCTGGCCGGTGGCGACCAGAATGCCGAGCGCGATGGGAAGGTCATAGATCGATCCCTCCTTGCGCAGGTCGCCGGGAGCGAGGTTGATGGTCGTGCGGGTCCGGGGCATCTGCAGCCCCGAATTGCTGAGGGCGGAAAAGACGCGATCCTCGGATTCCTTGACGGCCGCATCGGGCAGGCCGACCAGGATCAGGGTCGGGACGCCCCGTTCCCCGGTGTTGACTTCGACTTGGACGGGAACGGCGTCAATGCCCAGCAATGCTGCCGAGCAGATGGTCGCGAGCATGGGACTGTCAGGCGGAGTTTGATTTCAGCCCGAACCCACCTGCAGGCGCCTTTGGACTTCAGCGATGTTGGCCTCCGCCGCCTGCAAATAGGGATTCGGTTGGCCCGCTGTCGCCAGATAGCGATGCACTCCGCCCGCCTCGAAGTCGAGCATCGGCCGGACGTAATTTTGCCAGAAATTGGGGGTGCGCCGAAGCAGGTCCTCGACCGACTTGTACGGCCGTTTTTCCTCCGGGACCTTCTCGAATTCGTACGCTTCGTGGAACTCCCGATAGAGGATCGGCAGCTCATCCGGGTAATCGGCCGCGCTCATCTGCGCGAGGTAATCGGCGGTCACCAGGATGAACGCGAAGATGCGGGCCTCCTCGCGATGGAAGGTGATCTGGCTGATCCGGCTTTGCGGTCCGGTGCAGATGATGGCGGAACAGATGTCCTCGATCTCGGATCCCGTCACACCCATGCGTGGGAGATACTGCCGGGCGAACTCACAACTGCGGCGCTCGTGCACGATGGTGTATTTGGCCCCCGTGCCCTCGACGTCGCGGGTTTCCTTCAGGTAACCGCTGTCGTGCAACAAGACAGCCATGATCGCCAGCTCCCAATCCCGCGGCTTGAGGACGGGCTTGTCGGCGCTCCGGCTCCGGCCTTGCAGGATATGGGTCAGGCAGACGGTCGCCTGCAACGTGTGTTCAAAGTCGTGATAAAACATGTCGATGGCCCGGTAGCCGGGATAGCGCCCCTCGAACATGTCCGTTACATCGGCAAACAGGCGGTCGATCAGCGGAAAGCTGGCTTTGGATCCGATGTCTCCCAGCGCCTCTTTTACCATCGCCGCTACAGCCAGCGAGCTCTTGGTGTTGACGGTGTGCGGCGGGACCATCGCGGGTATTAGGAGATAGGGGTTGCCCCCTATCCGGCAAGCCCTTTGTCTACGCTTTTCGCGAATGGGTAGCATCACCAATCTGATTGTGGGCCTGACCGGGGGGATGGGATGTGGCAAGTCGACGGCGGCCGCCATGTTTGCCGAACGGGGGTTCCGCCGCCTCGATTCCGACCAGATGATCCGGGATGAAATCTACCCGTCGCCCGGCGTCGGCGATTCGATCCGGGCGCGATTCGGACCGGGCGTGATGGCCGCGGACGGGACCATCCGACGCGATCACCTGGCCGCGATCGTCTTCAACGATCCCGCCGCGCTGGCGTGGCTGGAAGACCTGCTGCACCCGCGGCTGTTGGCCCGCTGGCGCGAGATCTTCAGCGCGGCAAAGGGAACGGCCTTCATTGTGGAAGTCCCGCTTCTCTTCGAAAAGGGGTTGGAGAATTGGTTTGATTTCATCGTGTGTGTTACCGCAGATTCGGCCCAACAACTGAGGCGGCTGGAGCAACGCGGCATCTCCCCGGACATCGCCCTCCAGCGCCTGGCCAAGCAACTGCCACTGGCTCGAAAATGCGACCTGGCAGACCATGTTCTCCTTAATGACGGCTCAACCGACTTTTTGCGGGAACAGGTCAATGCCCTGGCCGACCGCCTCTTGAACACCCAATCCGCCAGGCCCCACGGCCAATTTCATGGAAGTCCCGCCTAAATCCGACGAGGAAAGCAACGCGCCCGACGACGCCAACGGCGAATCGGTCAAAGCCAAGCGCCCGGCCCGGTCGCGCCTTTACCGGAGCGGCAAGAAGGGCGCGGCGAGGGACGTCGAGCCCGCGGCGACCGAGCCCGCGGCCTCGACTCCGAGTCCCGCGCCGGTCGCGGCACCCGAGCCGCCGCCCGCGCCCGCGCCGACGGCGCCCGTCCCCGACGGCGATGCGTCCCATGCCGGGGCGCAGGATAACGGCGGCCCGGAGCAAGGCCAGACCGCGGCCGAGGGCGGGTACAACGACGGGGGCAATGGCGGCCAGTTCCAGCACGGCGGCAAGTTCGGCCGGCGCGGACGCGGCAAGCACTTTCGCGGCAAATGGGGCGGCAACCAGAATTTCCAGGGGCCGAAGCATCCGCCGCAACCCGGTCCGCCCAAAGAGATGGTCAATTACGGCGACCTGCCGGACCCGGCGCGATTCCAGGACCTCGATGCCCTGGCGAAACTGGCCGACGAGATCGCCGGCAAGGAGGAGCCCGTCTGGCTGTGCGAGCTCTATGCGCTGAACCTGGCCGATCTCACCGCCTATGCCCGCAGGCTGGACGTGAAATTCGAGGGCGCGCCGAATCGCCGGCAGCTCATCACGCAGATTTTCCAGCACATCGCCGAGCACAAGGTCCCGCTCTACGATCGCGGCTACATCGACATGACGGACCGCGGCCTGAGCTTCGTCGTGCACGAGGACGTGAACTACCGGCTGTATCCGGAGGACGCGTTTCTCCCGGAAATCTTCATCAAGCACCTGGGCCTGAAGCGCGGGCACGCCGTGGAGGTGCAGTTGCAGCCCCCGCAAGGGAACGACCGTTGCCCGGCGGTGGTCGCCATCCGCAAGGTGATGGGCGGGAAGCCGTCGGAGGTCTCCAAGATCCAGCCCTTCGAGGAACTCACGCCCTATTACCCGCTCAAGCGCATCATCCTCGAGCAGCCGGGCGCCAAGGATGTGTCGATGCGCATGGTCGACATCATCACCCCGGTCGGGTTCGGGCAGCGCGGCCTGATCGTAGCGCCGCCCCGCACCGGCAAGACCATCCTGATGCAGAACATGGCCAACTCGATCGCGGCCAACTCGCCCGAGGCAAAGCTGATCATCCTGCTGGTCGACGAGCGGCCGGAGGAAGTCACCGATTTCAAGCGCCATTGCAAGGGCGAGGTCGTCAGCTCGACCTTCGACGAGACGCCCGAGAACCACGTGCATTGCGCCGAGATGGTGATCGAGAAGGCCCGCCGCCTCGTCGAGCACGGCGAGCACGTCGTCATCCTGCTCGATTCGATCACCCGGCTGGCCCGGGCCTACAACGCCCTGGCGTCGAACTCCGGCAAGATCATGTCGGGCGGCCTCGAGTCCAATGCCCTGCAGAAGCCGAAGCGCTTCTTCGGTTCGGCGCGCAACATCGAGGGCGCCGGCAGCCTGACCATCCTCGGCACCGCGCTGGTCGACACCGGCAGCCGGATGGACGAGATCATCTTCGAGGAATTCAAGGGCACCGGCAACATGGAGCTCCACCTCGACCGCGACCTCGTCAACAAGCGCATCTTCCCGGCGATCAACATCGACAAGAGCGGCACGCGCAAGGAGGAGCTGATCTACCATCCGGACGAGCTGCTGCGGGTCTACGCGCTGCGCCGCGCCATGCAGGGCGTGCCGGCGGCCGATTCGCTCGACATGCTCATCCAGCGCCTGAAGAAGACCAAGACCAACGCTGAATTCCTGCTGAGCCTGAACCGCTGATTTCCCGCCGCTCGACCAGGGCCGGTCGCCGGGCGCGGGATCAACCCACGCCGTGACCACCGCTGACGACCCCCTGCTGCGGATCGCCCTCCATCGAAATCTGCTGGACCGGGACCGGCTTGAGGCGGCGGTACGGCGCCGCGCGCGGCAACCCGGCGGCACGACAAACTCCCTGGCCGGCGACCTGGTCGCCGACGGGACGATCGACGGCGCCGCCCTCGGCCGTGCCCTGGCGGAGGAACTCGGGATGCCGGTGGTGGAACTCGCCGGGCGGACCGTGCCGGGCGAAATCCTGGCCATGTTGCCCCGATCCTTCGCGCAGGAGAACGGTGTGATGCCGTGGGCCTGCGCCGGAGGCATCCTGCAGGTCGCGATCGCCGATCCACTCGCGATCGAGGTGATCGATGGCGCGAGCTTTCACGCCGGCATTCCGGTCCGGGCGAGCCTGGCCCCGGCGGAGGAGATTCGCCAGGCCATCGAGCGGCACTACGGCCCGGCCGGAGCGGCGGGAGCGGTCGCCGAGTCGCCGGCGGCCTCGTCCGTCTCCGTCGCCGCCGCCCAGGAGGGGCCCGCGAGTGATTCGGAGGCTCCCATCATCCAACTCGTCCATCGCCTGATCGAGGATGCCGCGCGGCGGCGCGCGTCGGACATCCACCTGGAGCCGCTCCAGCGGCGACTGCGCGTGCGGTACAGGATCGACGGAGTGATGGTCGAGGCGGACGCCGTGCCCAAGCGCCTGCAGCCGGCGGTCATTTCCCGCCTGAAGATCATGGCCAATATCAGCATCGCCGAGAAACGCGTTCCTCAGGACGGCCGGATCCGCCTTGCCACGGGCGGCCGGGCGCTCGACCTGCGCGTCGCGAGCCTGCCGACGACCCATGGGGAGGGACTCGTGATGCGGCTGTTGGATCGGGACCAGGTGAAGCCCCTGATGCCGGAGCTGGGTTTCCAGGGGGACGACCAGGCGAGATTCGAGCGGCTGATCGCTTCGCCCGATGGCCTCGTGCTGGTCACCGGCCCGACGGGTTCCGGCAAGACCACGACCCTCTACGCCGCCCTGCACCAACTCAACCACGCGGACCGCAAGATCATCACGGTGGAGGAACCCGTGGAGTACCAGCTGCCCGGCGTCAACCAGGTCCCGGTCAATGCCGCGACCGGCCTGACCTTCGCGGCCGCCCTGCGGGCCATGCTGCGACAGGCACCGAACGTCATCATGGTCGGCGAGATTCGCGACGGTGAAACGGCGGAGATCGCGATGAACGCCGCGCTGACCGGCCACGTGGTCTTCAGCACGCTGCACACCAACGATGCCGCCACTGCCGTCACCCGGCTGGTCGACCTCGGAGCCAAGCCTTTTCTCGTGGCGGCGTCGGTGCGGGCGGCGATGGCGCAGCGGCTCGTCCGCCGCATCTGCCCGGGCTGCCGCCGCGCCTACGCCCCCTCGGTCCGCGAGCTGCATGCCCTGGGCCTGGCGCCGGCGCAGGTGGCCGGTGCCACCATCGCCCATGGCGCCGGCTGCGCGGCGTGCCATGGCACCGGCTATCGCGGCCGGCTCGGGCTCTTCGAAATCCTCGAGATCGACGCCGGGGCGCGGGAGCTGATTTACGACAATGTTACCGCCCGCCGCTTGCGGGAACACGCCGGCGGGCAAGGGATGCGCAGCATGCGGGCGGACGGCCTGGGCAAAATTCTCGCTGGCCTCACCACGATCGAGGAGGTTGTCTCCGTGACGGCAGGCGATCATAGTCACCTTTAACCCATCCCCCGCATGAGCTACGAAATGAATGACCTCCTTGAACTGGTCGTGGACCAGAAGAGCTCGGACCTTCACCTGCAGGTGGGCGTGCCCCCGTGCCTGCGGCTGCGCGGCAGCATGACCCCGATCGACGGACCCGAACTGCGCCCCGAGGACACCGAGGCGCTGATGATGGCCATCACGCCGGACAACCATATCCAGAACGTGAAGCTCAATGGCGGCACCGACTTCGGCTTCGCGTTCGGCGAAAAGGCGCGTTTCCGCGTGAGCGTGCTCAAGGCCAAGGGCAACTACGGCCTCGTCCTGCGCCAGATCCCGAACCAGCTGTTCGACCTGCGCAGCATCGGCATGCCCGACAAGATCAAGGAGCTGCTCTACCGGCCGCGCGGCCTGTTCCTCGTCACCGGCCCGACCGGTTCCGGCAAGTCGACGACCCTCGCGTCGATGATCAATTACATCAACGAGAACCGCGACGGCCACATCATTACCATCGAGGACCCCATCGAGTATTACCATCCGCACAAGAAATGCGTCGTCACGCAGCGCGAGGTGGGCTCGGACGTGCCGAGTTTCGCCGAAGCCATCCGCCGCGCGCTGCGCCAGGACCCCGATGTGATCCTGGTGGGTGAGTTGCGCGACCTGGAAACCATCGAGGCGGCGATCTCGGCCGCCGAAACCGGCCACCTCGTCTTCGGCACGCTGCACACCAACAGCGCGGCCAAGACCGTCGACCGCATCGTGGACGCCTTCCCGGCGAACATGAAGGAGATGATCCGCATGCAGCTTTCCACCTCGATCATCGCCGTCATCTCCCAGACGCTCTGCAAGAAGAAGTCGGGCGGGCGCATCGCCGCCTACGAGATCATGGTCAACACCTCGTCGATCGGCTCGCTCATCCGCGACAACAAGACGTTCCGCATTCCCTCGGACATCCAGACGGGCGCGGCGCTCGGCATGATCACGCTCGACACCCACCTGATGAGCCTGGTGAACCGCGAGCTGATCGATCCCGACGAGGCCCTCGAAAAATCGCAGGAGCCGAACGCCATGCGCGAGAAGCTCACGTCGATGGGATTCAAGCTGCGCGAACTGTAACGCCTTCACCGTTCCGGCGGCGGGCCTGGCCGCCGGGACCTCCGCCATGTACGCGGGACACGACCAGGCCATACACGAATTGCTCGCCGCGCGCCGGCTGGTGGACGCCGCGGCATTGCGGGAGGCCTCCGCCGCCAGCCGCTCGGGCGACCGGAGCCTCGCCACCGTGCTCGTCGAGCAAGGTCTCATTGCGCAAGCCGAACTCCTGCGCGCCGTGGCGGCGCAGCTGGAATTCGCCGTGGCGCTGGAGGTCCCGCCCAGCCTGCCGCCGGAGGTGATCGCGTTGCTGGATGCGGCCTCCGCGCAAACCTACGGGGTCGTGCCCCTGGCGGCCGACGCGGGCTCGGTCTCGTTGCTCGCCGCGGATCCATTCAACCCGAACCTGGCGGGAGACCTGGCCTTTCTGCTCGGACGCGAGGTACGGCTGGTCGTGGCCGAGCCCGCGGCAGTGCGCCGGCTCATCGCGCGGCATTACGGCCCGGGCGGTGCTGCGCTGGAGCAGATGCTCCTCGAGCCTGAAACCGACAAGGACGATCCCACGGGCGATGAGGGGTTGAGCGCGACCGACCTCGCGCAACTGGCGGGGCAGGCCCCGGTCGTGCGGTTCGTCAACCAGGTGCTGGCGCGGGCGGTCCGCGACCAGGCCTCGGACGTTCACTTCGAGCCCTTTGAGGACGAATTCAAGATCCGCTGTCGGGTCGATGGCACGCTCGGCGACCTGCCGCGGCAGCCCCGGAGGCTCGCACTGCCGGTCACCTCGCGCCTCAAGGTGCTCGCGAACCTCGACATCGCCGAGCGCAGGTTGCCGCAGGATGGGCGCATGAGGGTCACATGCGGCGGTCGCACCGTCGACCTGCGCGTCTCGACGCTCCCGACCCAGTTCGGCGAGAGTGTCGTGCTCCGCGTCCTCGACCAGGCGGCGGTGCCATTGGAACTCGGCCAGCTGGGGATGCCGGCTTCCATCCTGGCCGGAATCGAGGACGTTCTGCGGCGGCCGGACGGAATGTTGCTCGTCACCGGCCCGACCGGTTCGGGCAAGACCACGACGCTCTACGGCTGCCTGCAGGTGCTCAACCGAATCGAGGCGAAGCTGCTGACCGTGGAGGATCCCGTCGAGTATGAGATCGACGGGGTCATCCAGGTGCCGGTCAACCTCGCGGCGGAGCTGACCTTTGCCCGGGCGTTACGCGCCTTCCTTCGGCAGGACCCGGATGCCATCATGGTCGGGGAGATTCGCGACGTCGACACGGCGCAAGTCGCCGTCCAGGCCTCGCTGACCGGCCACCTGGTGTTGTCCACGCTGCACACGAACGATGCGGCCGGCGCCGTGACGCGGCTCGTGGACATGGGCGTCGCGCCGTTCCTGCTCGCCTCCACGCTCGAGGGAATCCTCGCCCAGCGGCTGCTGCGCCGGGTCTGTCCCGGGTGCCGGATTCCCGTCACGCCGAACGGAGCGGAGCTGCGCCGTCTCGGCCTCGATCCCGCGCTGCTGCGTGACGGGCCGCTCCATGCCGGTCGGGGCTGCGAGTCCTGTCGCGGGACCGGCTACAAGGGGCGAATCGGCATCTTTGAGTTTCTCCGGGTGACGGACCGGCTGCGGGAGCTGATCGTTCGCGACGCCTCCTTGGCGGAATTGCGGCAGGCGGCGCTGGCCGGCGGCATGACCACACTGCAGCAGGCGGCGATCGACGCGCTGCGATCCGGCCAGACCACGGTGGAAGAGGTCCTGAAGCACACGTGACCGCGATGCCCTTCTTTACTTACACCGCGGTCGATGCGCGCGGCCGCGAGAAATGCGGCAAGCTCGAGGCGGCGGATTCCCGCCACGTGGCCGGACTCTTGCGGGACCAGGGCTTGTTTCCAACCAGCGTCGCGGCTGCCGACCCGGCTGCGCCCGGCATCCGGGAATGGTCGGCCGCGTCGCCGTGCACGTCGGGCCGCCGGCCGCGTTTTCGCTTCGGCCGGGTGGCGGACGCCAAGGAGCTCGCCGTGTTCACCCGGCAGTTGGCCACGCTGTTGCGCGCGGGCCTGCCCTTGGTCCGGGGCCTGTCGGTCCTCGCCCGGCAGCAGCGGAATGCCGCGTTTCGCGACGTCATCGCGTCCGTGGCGGAAGCGATCAAATCCGGCGCTACGCTTTCGGAAGCCATGGGCCGGCATCCGCGCGTCTTCGCGCCGCTCGACGTCAATCTTGTCAAGGCGGGCGAGGCGGGCGGGGCGCTCGCTGCCGTGCTCTATCGCGTGGCGCGGTTCAAGGAAAAGACGCTGCAACTGAACGGCCGCATCGTCGCGGCCATGGTCTATCCGGCCATCGTTCTTGCCGTGGCACTGCTGATCCTCTCCGGCCTGCTGGTCTTTGTGGTGCCGAAGTTCGCCCAGATCTTCGCCGACTTGCTGAAGGGCGCGCCGCTGCCGCCGCTCACCCGTTTTGTCCTGTCGGCCAGCGATGCGGTCCGGCACCACGTGGTGATCGCGGCGGGTCTCGCCGTGGCGACCGGGCTGGCGTGGCGGGCCATCGGCCGGACCGCGCGCGGCGCGCTGGTGCACGACGCGCTCAAGCTCCGGCTGCCGGTTTTGGGCGAACTGATGCTGAAGGCCGTCGTGGCGCGCTTCGCGCGCACCCTCGGGACGCTCCTGGCGAGCGGCGTGCCGATCCTGCCGGCCTTGCTGATCACGCGCGAGGCCTGCGGCAATCGGCGCGTCGCGCGCGCCCTCACCGCCGTCCACGACCGCGTGATGGCGGGAGCCGCGGTGGCGCCGACGCTCGAGGCGGCGGCGGTGTTTCCGCCCATGGTGTCGGGCCTGGTCGAAGTCGGCGAGCACACCGGCCAGCTGCCGGAGATGCTCAACAAGGTGGCCGACATCTATGAGGAGGAGGTCGACGCCGCCGTGGCCGGGCTCGGGTCGTTGCTCGAGCCCGTCCTCATCCTTTTTCTGGCGCTGGTGGTCGGCACGATCGTGATCGCGCTCTTCCTGCCGATCGTCCGCATCGTGCAATTGCTCACGTAGCTCGTTGACCGTCACACCGCGCCCCGGGGGAGAAAGAGGCGGTCATGCGCCTCGGACCACGGGTGAGGCGAGCCCGGCGCGAATTCACCGGTCCCGCCGCGAAACCGGGGGCCGTTTCCCGCGCCGGGATCAAGCCTGGTCGCCGTCGCTGCCGATCGAGGTGGTGGCGCAGGCATCCATCGCCTCCTCCACCAGCGCGACTTCCTCGGGTGTCACGGGTTGCTTGATCAAGAAGGACATGCCGTCCTCCGTCCGGCCGAAGAAGTCGGGGGCGAGGGCGCGGCACTGGTCGCAGTCGATGCACGAGGTGTCGACGTAGAACTTGCCGGCGGCATTTTGCGGAACGCGATCGAGAAGAGTTGCCATGGACGTGTTGGGTGGTTGTGGCCGCCAGCTTAGCCCACGACTCGCCCGTTTACTCGGCACATCTTGACGAACGCTTGTCATCTATTGTCGCCGGCCACCGGGCCCCGCGCGCATGAGCTGGCGGTACCGCGTCGGCGCCTGGCCATAGGCGGCGCCAAAGGCCCGGCTGAAGCTGTAGACGGAGTTGAAGCCGCATTGCTCGGCGACCTCGGAGACCCTGAGCGACGTGAGACGCAGCAGCCCGCAGGCCCGCTCCAGCCGAAGCCGGCGCAGATGCCGGCCGATGCTGACCCCGCACGAAGCGCGAAACCGGGCCCGCAGGTGGCTCTGGCTGATGCCCAGGCTCCGGGCGAGTTCCCGGAGGCGAAAGGGCTCGCGGCGCTGGTGGGCGAACTCGTTGACCTTTGTCACCAAACCGCCGGGTGCGGGCGGCGCACCGGGCGGGCGGGCGGGGGCCAGGCGCGCAATCCGGGCCAGCAGCAGGGCGAGCAGCAGCAGCGGCAGCGCCGACGTCCGGTCTTCCACCCGGTGGGCGGCCAACAGTTGCTGCAGCAAGGCGCGAAGGGCGGGAACCAGCGGGAACGGCCGGTAGCGCAGGGCCTGGAGCCCGTCCGCCTGGGCGAGGTCAAACGTCACGAACAGCCAGGTCAGGTCGCGCGGGCCGGCGTCGACATAGTGATGGAACTGGAAGGGGAAGACCAACAGGCCTTCGTTGGGCCCGAGCGGGATCACGTGGTCGTCGACGCACACGGAAACCCGGCCGCGCAGGGCGAAGATCAGGACAAAGCGGTGATGCAGGGACCGGCCGTGGCCGGGGCGATTGAGCTCGGTCGAGGAGCGCCGCTGGAAGCAGATGAGATTGTCCGGCAGCGCCAGCGGTCCGGGCCGGCGCCCGAGCAGCGGGTGGGGTGGGCGTGGCAGCTGCGCCACGAGACGGGAAAGCGAGGTGCTTCGGGCAAGTATCATTTCCGATAAAAACATCATCATTTCTGCCATTGGCCCGAAAGCGGGCGAGAACTAAAATGGCTCCCTCCGCTGTGATGAATGCCCTGACCGCCCTGCCGCCCCATCCGCGCGAGAAGGCGCGCCTCGCGGTCTATGCCGCGAAAGGGGCGGCGGTTCGCGCGGTGGCGGCGGCGATGGCCCGCCTGATCCGCCAGCGCCAGCGGGAGGGCCGGGCCGCGGTGCTGGGCCTCGCGACCGGGTCCACGCCGATTCCGCTCTATGCCGAGCTCGTGCGCCTCCACCGGGAGGAGGGACTCAGTTTCGGCCAGGTCGTCACCTTCAACCTCGACGAGTACCTCGGCCTGGCGGCCGCCGATCCCCAGAGCTATCACCGTTTCATGCGGCAACACCTGTTTGACCAGGTCGACATCCCGCCGGGCAACGTGCACCTCCTGGACGGGACCGCCGTCGGGGCCGACATCGCGCGGGTTTGCCGGGACTACGAATCGGCGATCCGGCGGGCGGGCGGGATCGACCTGCAGATCCTCGGCCTCGGGCGGTCCGGGCACATCGGCTTCAACGAGCCCGGGAGTCCGGCCGCGGCCCGCACGCGCCTGGTGCGGTTGCATCCCCTGACGCGCCAGCTGGCCGCGGCGGACTTTGGCGGCGAGGCCCTGACGCCGGCCTGTGCGCTGACGATGGGGACCGGGACCATCCTCGAGGCGCGGCGCATCATCGTGCTGGCCTGGGGACGAGCCAAGGCTGCGATGGTTCGCGCGGCGGTCGAGGGCCCGGAGACGAGGCAAGTGCCGGCGTCATTTGTCCGGCGGCATCCCGACGCGCTCTTCGTGCTGGACCGCGAGGCGGCCTCGGGGCTGCACCGGTGCCAAGGCGGGGCGATGGCCGCACCGCCGGCGGCAGGGCGCGGGCCAAAGTCTCGCGCCGCGGCCCGTCGCCTTTGGTCTTGCGGAACGGGCGACAATTGACGCTCTCAGTGGGCGGCAACGATCATGAATCGCCCCGCCCGCCGCCGCTCGATTGTCATCGCCATGTTCTTATCCGGAATGCTCCTGGCCGGGAGTGCGTCCGCGGTGCGGGCCGCCCCCACCGATTCGGCGCTCATGCCGTATCCGGCCTCGTACCAACCCGAGTCCGGCCGGCTTCCGGTCACCGCGGAATTCCGGGTGGCGTGGGCCAGCTTCCAGAGTCCGCGTCTCGTCGCGGCCGTCGCGCGGACGCTGCGGGCCATCGAGCAGCGGAGCGGCCTGACGCTGCCGCGGAGTCCGACCGGCGAATATCCGCCGGCGGCCCATGCAGCGACCGCGGCGCTGGTGATCGAATGCGCGGCGGCCAGCGCCCCGGTGCCGCGCCTGGGCGAGGATGAATCGTACCGCCTCGAAATCGGCGCCGGGCAGGCGCGCTTGAACGCACCGACGGAATGGGGGGTCTTGCGCGGGCTCGCGACGCTGACCCAGCTACTGCAATCGGATGCGACCGGTTGGTTCCTCCCCGCCGCGGTGATCGCGGACCAGCCGCGGTTTCCGTGGCGAGGCCTGATGATCGACGTTTGCCGGCATTGGCAGCCCCGGGAAGTGATCGAGCGCAACCTCGACGGCATGGCACTGGTGAAGCTCAACGTGCTCCATCTGCACCTGACCGACGACCAGGGTTTCCGCATCGAGAGCAGGAAGTTCCCGCGCCTGCAGGAGCGGGGATCGGACGGCCATTACTTCACGCAGGACGAGATGCGCGGGATCATCGCCTACGCGGCGGCGCGCGGCATCCGCGTGGTGCCGGAGTTCGACCTGCCGGGCCACGCGACGAGCTGGGTGACCGCCTACCCGGAGCTGGCGAGCGCGCCCGGGCCGTACGTCCTCGAGCGCAAGTGGGGCGTTTTCAACCCGGTGCTCGATCCCACCAACGAGGCGGTGTATCCGTTGCTCGACGGCTTCCTCGGGGAAATGGCGGCCTTGTTCCCCGACGAATACCTGCACATCGGCGGCGACGAGAACAATGGCGTGCAATGGAATGCGAATTCGCGCATCCAGGCGTTCATCCGCGAGCACCGGTTGAAGGACAACGCCGGCCTGCACGCCTGGTTCAACGGGCGGGTGCAGGCGATCCTCGCCCGCAAGGGCAAGAAACTCGTCGGCTGGGACGAGATCCTTCATCCCGACCTTCCGGCCGGCAGCGTGGTCCATTCCTGGCGCGGGCCGGACGGCATCGCCGCCGCCACGCGCCATGGCTTTCCGACCATTCTTTCCAACGGCTACTACATCGACCTGTGCGAATCGACCGCCCGGCATTATCTCAACGACCCGCTCCCGCCCGGCAACCCGCTCACGGCGGACGAGCGCCGGCTGGTCCTCGGCGGCGAGGCGACTATGTGGGCCGAATGGGTGACGCCCGAGACCATCGACTCCCGCATCTGGCCGCGCACCGCCGCGATTGCGGAACGCCTGTGGTCGCCGGCCGGGTTGCGCGATGTCCCGGACATGTATCGGCGGCTGGCCGTCGTCAGCCGCCGGTTGGAGGAGGCGGGCCTGCGGCACGAGAGTTACCTGGGCGCGGCCCTGCGCCGCCTGGCGGGCGACGCCGCCACCGCGGCCGACCTGGCGGCACTGCGCACCTTCGTCGACGTGATCGAACCGGTGAAAGGCTACAAGCGGGCCAATCACCAGCCGAACGCGAACCAGTTCACGCCGCTCACCGGACTGGTGGATTGCGCCCGGCCGGACAGCGCGGGCGCGCGGGCGTTCGCCGCGGCGGTCGCGGGGGTGGCGGTGGATCAGCCTGCACCGGAGGCGAGCGCCGCGCTCACGACCTTGCTGACGAGTTGGCGCGAGGCCGCGGGCCAACTGCTGGCGCGACTGCCGGAGCTCTCACCGCGGCTGGCGGAGGCCGAGCCGGTGCTCCGGGCCTGGCGGGACGCGGCCAGCACCGGGCTGGCCGCGGCCGAGGCGCGACAACACGGCAGGATCCCGGACGGTCCCGCGCTGGAGGCGGCCATCGCCGCCGCCAGCCAGCCGCACGCGGCGGTGGAATTGCCGATTGCGCCCGCACTGGCCCGGCTCGCCGGGACCGCGAAGTAACCGCGCGCCGACCGCCCTTTCGCCATGGACCCTGCGCCTGCCTCTCCAGCCCCGGCCCATTCCGCCGGCCGCATCGTTTCCATCGCCATCATCGGGGCGCTGTTCTTCATCTTCGGGTTCGTCACGTGGCTGAACGGGACGCTGATCCCGTTCCTCAAGCTCGCGTGCGACCTGCAGACGGATGCGCAGGCGCTGCTCGTGACCTTTGCGTTCTACATGGCCTATTTCTGCCTCGCGCTGCCGTCAGCGATGATCCTGCGGCGGACCGGCTTCAAGCGTGGCATGTCGCTCGGGCTGGCGATCATGGGTGTGGGCGCGCTCGTGTTCCTGCCGGCCGCGCTGGCCCGCAGCTTCGCCCTCTTTCTCGCCGGGTTGTTCGTGCAGGGCATGGGCCTGGCGCTGTTGCAGACGGCCTCGAACCCGTACATCTCGGTGCTCGGGCCGATCGAGAGCGCCGCCAGCCGGATCAGCATCATGGGCATCTGCAACAAGGTCGCAGGCGCGCTGAGCCCGGTGATTCTCGGTGCCATTGTGCTCAAGGGGGCGAGCGAGACGGAGGCGCGCATCAAGGGCGCGGCGACGGCCGCCGAGCGCATCCAGCTGTTGCAGGACCTCTCGCATCGCGTGATGGCGCCCTATGCCGGCATGGCCCTCGTGCTTTTCCTGCTGGCGCTCGTGATCGTCTTCGCGCCGCTGCCGGTCGTGGAGCCCGATCTCGAGGGCCACGAGGATGCCGGCGGTGACCGGAGCCGGACCCGTGTCTGGCAATTTCCGCACCTGCTGCTCGGGGTCGGGTGCATCTTTGTCTACGTCGGGGTCGAAGTGATGGCCGGCGACGTGATCGGTCCCTACGCCCGGTCACTCGGGCTGAGCCTCGACTACACGAAGAACCTCACCGCCTACACCCTCTGGTCGATGGTGGCCGGGTACACGATCGGCGTCTTCATGATCCCGCGCTACCTGCGCCAGGAAACCGCGCTGAAGTTATCGGCGCTCACGGGCATCGCGCTGGCCATCGCCGGCTTCCTGAGCGCGGGCAAGGCGGCGGTGGCGCTGGTGGCGCTGCTGGGCATTGCCAACTCGCTGATGTGGCCGGCTATCTTTCCCCTGGCCATCGACGGACTGGGACGGTTCACCAAAACCGGCTCGGCGCTCCTCATCATGGGCATCGCGGGTGGCGCCATCGTGCCGCAAATCTATGGCCGTTTGTCGCTGGTCGTGGGGACTCCGTTCGCGTTCCTGGCCTGCACGCTGCCGTGCTATCTGTACATTCTCTACTATGCGGCGAAAGGCCACCGGGTCGGCCGGCCGCCGCGGCGCCAAGCCGGTTGATCGCGTCTTAGGGCCGGACGCGAGGCAGCCGCGGATGGTGCCGGCGCGACCGTAGCCGGGCGGGTTGCCTGGCCTGTCGGGGCACCAAAATTGGGTAGACGGAGCCGTTGTCCACGCCCCGCCTCGCCGACACCCACTGGTGGTCGCATGCCGAGGACACACGCAACCGTGGTTTCACTGGGCCCAGGCGGAGCCGCCGCGGGTGTGTTCAGTCGCCGTGCGGGCCGGCTCGTGCTCGAGGACTTTGCGACGCTGCCGGACCCGATTTTGGACGGGAGTCCGGGTGGGGCCGCGGAACGGCCGGCCGCATCGCTGGCCGGGCTGCGCCGGCAGGTCGGCGTTCGCGGCGAGGTGACGCTAGTCGTGCCGCCGCACGTCACGCTCATCAAGATGATCAAGGCGCCGCCGGCCGGCACCGGCCGCCGCGACGAAATCGTTCGCTTCGAGGCTGGCCAGGGCATTCCGGGTGATCCAACCGGCATCGTTTCGGGTCATGTCGACGCGGGAGCACGAGGCGGCGGCCCTGAGGTGATGCTTGCCGCCGCGAAACTCGACCACCTCGACTGGCTGTGCCGCGTGGCGGACGCGGCGGATCTAGCGCCGCATTGCGTGCTCCCGGCGCCGGTGGCAACGCTCGCGGCATTTCGGGCGGTGCACCCGGGGTGCCCTCATGCGATCCTGCTGTTTGATTTGGGAATTCGTTCGGCGACTCTCCTGCTGGTGGAGCCTCGCGGCTTCTTCGCCCGTGTGCTCCCGGTGGGGCCCAACAACCTGAGGGACGAGACTCAAGGCTTCACGGATGGCGGTACCGTCGCGGGCTCAGGGCACGCCGGCGGTGCGGCGGCAAGCGGCAGGCAAACTTTCGTGGACCGGCTTCACCAGGAAACCGCGCGCACGCTGCTGCACCTCAGCCGGCAAGCCGCGGCGGCCGAGGCGGGGAAGGTGTTCGTGACCGGTTGGGGGGCGACGGTCCCGGGGCTGGCGCAATCCCTCGGGCACCGCCTCAACCTGCCGATCGAGCGGCTCGCGGTAGGGCAGGTGATACAGATCGGTCCCGCTGCGGTTCGAAACGGCGCCGCCGGGGAAAACGCGATGCTCCATGATCTCGTGGGCGCCGCCTGCCTTCGGCTGCAGTCAACCTGCACGGAGTTCAACCTGTTGCCGCCGCAGAGGCGACGGGAGTGGCGGACCCGGCGCCGGCAGCCGTGGCTGGTCGGAACCGGAATCCTGGTTGTCCTGACGCTTTTGCCTCCGCTGATCCTCTCGCGCGCAATGGCCACGGAAGCCGCGCGGAAGGCCGCGGCCATCGAGCGCGCCCTCGCGCCGGTGCGCGTGCGCGACGCCCGGCTTCGCGGCGCACGGCAGGATCTCGAGCACGCAGAGGCACAACTGTCGGCCCTGCAGGCGGCGCGGGACCGCCGGGGAAGCTGGCGGGATTTTTTGGTCGACCTCCAGGACCGACTCGGCCGCGTCGGGGATGTCTGGCTCGACAGCCTGCAGGTCGTGCCGGCCACCGGTGCGGGGCCGCAAAAGATGCGCCTCGCGGGCCGAATGCTCGATCGGGAACATGGGCCCGGCCAAATCGGGTCGGAGCCGCTGGCGCGGGTGAAGGCGTTGATTGCCGGCCTGCTCGAATCGCCATTCATCCGCGCCGTGGAGGACGAGCGCTTTGATGGCGCCCGGGCCGGCGTGCTGAGGTTCGAACTGGTGCTGGTCGCGGATTCGCGGCGGCCGCTCTGACGCATGCAGCCGCGCCGGCGCATCACCGTGATCGCGCTCGTGGCGCTGGCGATGGCGGCCGGCGTGGAAGGGTGGTATTGGCAGGACCGCGCCCGCGCCGCGCGAAGGGCGCTGGCCCGGCTGGAGGCGAAGCTGGTGGAGCGTGAACGGCTGGCTCACGCGTCGCCGGCGCCGACCGCCGAATGCGAGGTGGACGTGCGCGCCCGGATCGACGCCGTCCGCGGTGAGCTGGCGAAATTGCGCGCGGAATTCAATGAGGCCGCCGTAGTGCCGGCGGGCCCCGCGCCGTCGAAGCCGGTGGAGGCCTACTTCGAAATCGTCGCCTTCGTCGAACGCGCCCGGGCCACGGCCGCGGCGGCACAGGTCGCGGTGAGGGCAGGGGAAAGGTTCGGCTTCGCCACCCACGCCCGCGAGGGTCCGCGTCCGGATCTGGCCGAGGTGGTGAGCCGGCAGCGCGCCGAACTGCAGCGATTGCTGGACGCACTTTTCGACTCCCAGCCCCGCGCCTTGCTGGCAGTGCAGCGCGAGCGTCCGGAAGCGGTAACCGGGCGGGCGCGACGCGATCAACTCGCCGGCGCGGCGGCGGTGGCCGCAACCATCGCGCCGGCCCGCAACGAGGGCGTGGAAGATTTCTTTGAACTTGATCCGCGACTCTCGATCCGGGAACCCGGCGTCGTGGAGACGGATGCGTTCCGCTTGGAGTTCACCGGGCGCACGGCGACCCTGCGGCGTCTCCTGAATCGACTCGCGGCGTCAAGGTGCCCCCTGGTGGTGCGGGCCATCGAGGCGGAACCGGTCCCGGACGAGAGACCGGCCTCCGCCGCGGCCGGTGTCGCGGCGGGCCCGGTGTTGGTGGTTTCGCCCAATCTGTCCCGTTTTACGGTCATCGTCGAAATGCTGGTGTCGGCCCAAGCGGACGGTTCCGAATCATGAGCGGGTGGCGCCAACTCCCCGGGGAGAAGCTGCTCTGCGCGGGCGCGGCGGCGGCGATGATCTTGAGCTTCGCCTGGACGTGGTCCGAGGCGCCCCGGATGCGCCGGCTGAAATCCCTGCCGGTTGGGATCCGTTTGGGCGCGGCGCGTTACGCGCCCGGGGTCTCGGCAAGGAGTGAGGCCATCTCGCATGAGTGGACGGGGCTGGCGCCGGACCCTTCGACCGGTTGGAGCCACGAGGTCTTCACACCACCCGAGATCTACTACGACGCGGGCAGCCGGGGATTCATCGTGAAATCACCGGCGGGCGGGACGATGCCAGAGCCCGCCTTCGGCCTCGAATTGCTGGCGGTGAAGGCGGAGCCGTACCGACTCCAGTTGGCGGGCTATTTCGGCGGGCCCGGCGGCTATGTCGGCGCCTTCGTCAGCCCGGGACGGCCCGGCGGCATCCTGGCGCGGCCCGGGCAACGAGTGGCGGGCCTTGGGTTGGTGGTGTCGAGCGTGGCGCCAAAACGCGCGCCCGCCCCGGACTTGGAGCCGATGGCGGAAGCGGTGGTGCACGATGAGATCTCGGGCGTTGATGTGGTCCTGGAGAGCCGGACGCGCAAACTGACCGATAATCCGGTCGCAGTCGTGAAGGCGGCGTGGGCCGATCACGAGACCCACGAGCTGCGCACGGGCGACAGCCTCACCTCCGAAGGCGCGACTTTCTGCGTCGAGCGGATCCAACTTGATCCCCCTGAGGTGCTCATCAGCGAGCATATTGCCGGTCGGCCCGATGCCACCATGCACGTCTTGCACCCATCGGCGACCGACGCCGGGCCCGTGGGCCTTGCCGCATCCGGGTCGGCAACCGGGCAGCCGGCCGCCTCGATCGCAGCCATCGCCAAGTAAGACCACCGGCCCATGCGTCCTTCCCATTGCCGCCTGTTGCTCATCGCGCTCGTTATCCTGTACGCGCCGCGGGCAATTGCCGCCGGAGAGACGCCTGGTATCGTGGTCCACGGGCCAGCCGCACCGGTCGCGGTCGTTGCCGGAGATCGTGACCGGGCGAGCCAGGAGATGCTCGAGCAAGTGGACAAAGCATGGCGCAAGCCTGGGGAGTCCGGCGTGCCGGAACCACCGGAGGGAGATCGCGGGGATCGACCGGCCCTCGCCGATAAGCTCGAGCGCATCGTGCTGCCGAGCGTCAGCTTCAGCGGCTTGGAGATCAGTCGCGTGGTGAGCACGCTCGGCGCGATCTCCGATGAGTTCGACCGGACCGGCACGAATCCGCGGGGCGTCAACATCGTCCTGGTCGACCCCACAAACGCGAACCCGGTCGTCAATCTGACGCTGCACGACCTTTCGCTCAAGCGCGTGCTCGATTTCGTCACCGACGCGATCGGTTACCATTACGAGGTGCAGGCGGACGCGGTGGTCGTGCGGCCGGCCGGCGCGCCGGTGCCGCTCGAGACCCGGTTCTTTCCCGTCTCGCGGGCGACCGTCCTGCGTCTGGCCGGCAAAGCGGGTCCGGGCGCGATCGCGGCCGGGGCACCGGATCCGCTCGCGGGCGGGGGAGCATTGCCATCCGGCCCGCAGGTCGAACGCGAAGGGGCCGCCATCCGCAATTTTCTTCAGCTGGCGGGGGTGGAGTTCGACGCGACACCCGGCAGCACCCTGGCGTTCGACGGCTCGCAGCTGATCATCACGCACACCCCGCGCCAGCTGGAGCGGATCCGGAACATCCTGCGTCGTTACCGCGAGGCCCGCCAGGTTGAGATCGAGGCGAAGTTCATGGAGGTGCAGCAGGGTGCCTTGGACGAACTCGGCGTGCAATGGCGGGCCGGGAAAAAGGCGACGCAACACAGCGGGGCGTCCGGCAGCGATTACGCGACCAGCAACCGGTCGCTCAGCGACGCGTTCACGAGCAGCAGCAATGGCGCCCGGGGCGCCATCATCCGGCCGGGCACGGAAACGCTCAACCCCGACGGCACGTTGTCGACCGCCGGCGGGATCGACCTGCCGATCGTGGACAATCCCCCTCCGATTCCGGGAACGAACAACGTGGGCGTGGCGGCCAACCCGCTGGCCACCATCACGGGGATACTCGGCGAATTCGACGTGAATGCGGTCGTGCGCGCCTTGGCGCAAAAAGCCGGGACGGAACTGCTCAGCGCGCCGAAGCTGACGGTGTTGTCGGGCAACCCGGCGACGATCACGGTCGCGCAGGAGCTGCGCTATCCCCAATCCTTCGGCCAGGTGCAAAGCCAGGTGGGCACCGGCAACGCCAGCGGCGGAGGCTCGGCCGGCGTCGCGATCACCGCCGGCACGCCGCAGGAGTTCACCACGCGCAACGTCGGCGTGGAGCTCAAGGTCACCCCCACGGTGGAGGAGGACGATCGCAGCATCAGCCTCGACCTGAACCCGAAGGTCACGGAATTCGAGGGCTTCGTTGAATACGGCGGCCAAAGCGTGGCCGTGTCCGGCGGCACGACGGTCACCGTGCCGTCCGGCTTCTTCCAGCCGATCTTCGCCGTGCGCGAGGTGAGCACGAAGGTGACGATCTGGGACGGCGCCACGCTGGTCATGGGCGGCCTCACCCGGGAGGACGTGAAAAAGGTCAGCGACAAGGTACCCGTGCTCGGAAGCATTCCCGGGCTCGGGCGGCTCTTTCGCAGCCGCGGTGAGAGCACGCAAAAGCGAAACCTGCTTATCTTCGTCACGGCTCACCTGGTGAATCCCGGCGGCGGCCTGAGGCGCCGCATTCCGCCAGTTGAGAAGTCCGCCGGCAAATCGGCCGAGCCGACGGAACGCCCGGCCGCCGATTCGGCAGAAAGCGGCGGGTAAGCCCGTGATCTCCCGTGCAAATTACCCGGCAGGGTAACGAAAATATAACGTGCGGAACCTTGGCCGCGCCGCATTCGCTGCCACGTTCTGCGCCCAGTTCGCGATGGCTACCCGGAACCCCCACGCCCCCCGGCCAAAACTGGCGATCATCGAGCACAGCCGCGTCAAGGCGGAGCTGCTCGGCGGCTTCCTCGCCAGCCGCCGCGGTTTCGAGATCGCGGGCGTCGAACGGGACGCGGTGGCGGGGCAGGAGATGATCGGGCGCGTCGGCCCCGACCTTGTGGTCGCTTCGCTGGTGATGTCCGAGTGCTACGCCACCGGCATGGTCGCCGGATTGCGCGAGGTGACGGCGGCTCCCATCATCGGCACGATCAGCCACTGCAATGAGTACCTGGCTTATGCCCTCACGCAGGTCCACTGTCATGGCGTCTATTGGGAGACGGTCGACGGATTGGAGGAGCTGCTCCGAATTGTCGACCGGGTGCGTCAGGGCCAGACAGCGATCTCGGCCGCGGTGCTGCGCGAACAGGCCGCGTGGCGCCGAAACCCGAACTATTTCCCCAAGATGCTCTCGCGCCGCGAACAGGACGTGCTGATCTGCATTTCCCGGGCGCTGACCAACGAGGAGATCGGCCGCCAGCTCGGCATCTCCCCCGGGACGGTCCAGTCGCACCGCAAGATGATCATGGAGAAGATGGGCTTTCACGGGACACCGAAGCTCATCGACTACGCGATGCGCGCCGGCTTCCGGCATGCCCCGCTGCCTTGCCCCCCTTTGCCGTCGGTGGAGCCGGAGGGCGGCCACCTCGAGGCCGCGCAAGAAATGGCGGTCTGAGGCGCGGCGCCCCGTCGCGTGCTGCGTCGGGTCGGTCGCCGTCGCCGGTACGGCGATGCGAGCGCGGGATGGCCGCGCGTCCGATGCGTCACAACAGAAATTCTGGTTGGACGTGGCGTGGCAACGGATCAAGGTAAGGTCTCGTTTCAACCTACCCCATGAACAAATCCCGCCTCGCCAGTTGTCTCATTGCATCCGCCGTCCTGTCGCTTGTCGCCCGGGCCGATTTTCACGACCATATCGGCATCCAGACCTGGAGCCTCAAGGACCTGACGAAGGCCCGGGGCTTCACGGCGTCGCTCGACCAGATCAAGGCCTGGGGCATCCCGGAGATTGAAGGCAGCGTCGCCACACCGGGCATGACGGCCGGGCAGGTGCGCGCCGAGATTGAAAAACGCGGCCTCCAGATCCCGTCCGCCCACGTGGGTTATGAGGACATCACGAAGAACCTCGACGCGATGGTGCAGAACGCCAAGGCCCTCGGTCTAAAATACGCGATCTGCCCGTGGATTCCGCACGACGACAAGACCGGCATCACGGCGGCCCAGATCGAGCAGGCGGTGAAGGATTTCAACCGGGCCGGCGCGGCCTTCCGGGCCGTGGGCGTGAAGTTCGGCTATCACCCGCATGGCTACGAGTCGCTGCCGGGCACCAAGCCGGGCACGACGATGCTCGACGACCTTATCGCGGGCTGTGACCCGGCAAATGTCTGTTTCGAAATGGACGTGTTCTGGACGGTCCACGGCGGGTGGGATCCCGTCACGATGCTGAAGAAATATTCCGGCCGCTGGATGGGACTTCACATCAAGGATATCAGGAAAGGCGCGCCGACCGGATTCCACACCGGCCATGCGCCGGTGGAGGACAACGTGGCGGTCGGTACCGGCGCCATCAACTGGAAGGACGTGATCGGCACCGCCGAGAAGACCGGCGTCACCTATTACATCATCGAGGACGAGACCTCCGATCCGCTGAAGAACGTCCCGATCACCCTGGCCTATCTCAAGGACCTGAAAATCTAAGTCGGGAGACTCCACGCGTGCCCGTTATCTCTCCCGGCGAGGTCAAGGCGACCTACGATGTGATCGTCGTCGGCTCCGGCGCGGCCGGAGGCCAGACCGCGTACACCCTCACGATGGAAGGCGCGAAGGTCCTCATGCTCGAGGCCGGCCGCCATTACGATCCGGTGACCGAGACGCCGATGTTCCAGACGAATGCGCAGGCGCCGCTGCGGGGCACCGGTACGCCCGACAAACCCTTCGGCTTCCACGACGCGACCGTCGACGGTGGCTGGCAGGTGCCCGGCGAACCTTACACGCAGGGCTCGGACGACCCGGAAAGGCAGTTCGAGTGGTGGCGGGCGCGCATGCTGGGCGGCCGGACCAACCACTGGGGCCGGATCTCGCTGCGCAACGGCCCGTACGACTTCAAGCCGCGCAGCCGCGACGGCCTCGGCTTTGACTGGCCGTTCGGCTACGAGGACATCGCGCCGTATTACGACAAGGTCGAGATGCTGATCGGCGTCTACGGCAACAACGATGGCTATGAGAACACGCCGGATTCGCCGGCGGGAATCCTTCAGCCGCCGCCGGCGGCACGGGCGAGCGAACGCTATGCGGCCAAGTACATGAAGAACCTGGGCGTGCCGGTGCTTGCCATCCACCGGGCGGTGCTCACGCAGCGCCAGGATCCCGAGGTGCTGCCCAGGAAGATTCACCCGGACAACCCGAAGGCGCAGCGCGTCCTCGCCAAGGCTATGAGCGAGCGTGCCGCGTGCTTCTGGGCCACGCCATGTGGCCGTGGTTGCGCCATCCGGGCAAATTACCAGTCGACCACCGTTCACCTGCCTCCCGCCCTGGCCACCGGCAACCTGGACATCGTGGCGAACGCCATGGTGCGCGAAGTCACGCTCGATGCGAAAGGTCGCGCCAACGGCGTGATCTACCTCGACAAGACGACCGGCACCGAATGCCGGGCCAAGGCGAGGGTGGTGGTCCTGGCGGCCAGCGGCATGGAGACGGTGCGGATTCTGCTCAATTCCAAGTCGGCCAGCTTCCCGCAAGGCCTGGCCAACAGTAGCGGCCTGGTCGGCCGGTATATCATGGACACCGTTGGTGCGAGCCGCAGCGGGCAGATCCCCGCCCTTGAGGGCCTGCCGCCACACAACGAGGATGGCGCCGGCGGCGGCCATGTTTATTCGCCGTGGTGGTTGTACAAGGAGGCGGAAAAACTCGGCTTCGCCCGCGGCTATCACATCGAATTCGGCGGGGGCCGCGGCATGCCGGGCATGTGGACCGGTGCCGGACTCGAGCGGTTCACCCGGGGCAGCTACGGCCGGAGATTGAAGGAAGACGCCCGGCGCTATTTCGGCACTTTCATGTACTATGCCGGCCGGGGCGAGATGATCCCCAACGAGGGTTCATTCTGCGAACTCGACCCGGTGGTGAAGGACAAATACGGCATCCCGGTGTTGCGGTTCACGTGGCAATGGTCCGAGCACGAATTGAGGCAGGCTCGCCACATGGAGACGACCTTCGAAGCCATCATCAAGGCGATGGGCGGCCGGGTCCTCGGGCAGAAATCAGACAAGATCGGCATCTCAAAGGGAGGAGAGATCATCCATGAGGTCGGCGGAGCGATCATGGGCACGGACCCGAGGAAGTCCGTGACGAACCAATGGTGCGGAACCTGGGATGTGCCCAACCTTTACCTGACTGACGGTGCTCCGTTCGTCGGCAATGCGGACAAGAACCCGACGCTCACCATCATGGCCCTGGCGTGGCGCGCCGGCGATCACATCCTCGAGGAAATGAAAAGAGGGAACCTCTGACCATGAATCTTCCCGCTTCGACGAGACTCGACCGCCGGACCGCCCTAAAGTGGATGTTGACCGCCACGGCGGCGGCGGCCGTGGCCGACCGCCGTCTGTTCGGTGCGACCGCGGGGACGGCCACGCCATCGGGCAAGCCCTACGGCACCGATCCCGCGCTCAACCAGGAGTACAAGCCGGGCGACCTCTGGCCCTTGACATTTAGCGACGCGCAGCGGCGCACCGCCACCGCGTTGTGCGCCATCATGATTCCCGCCGAGGGACCCGTTCCCAGCGCGGCGGACCTCCATGTGCAGGACTTCATCGACGAGTGGATCAGCTCGCCGTATCCCGACCAGGCAAACGACCGGAAGGTCATCCTGGCGGGGCTGGCCTGGATCGACGGCGAAGCGCGCCGGCGTTTCGGCAAGGAGTTTGCCGACCTCGACGAAAAGCAGGCCGGGGCGATCTGCGACGACATCTGCCACCTGCCGGACGCGCGATCGGAGCTGAAGGAGGGAGCGAAGTTCTTCGCGAAGTTCCGCGACCTGACCACGAGCGGGTTCTACACGACCCCGGAAGGGATGAAGGACATCGGCTACGTCGGCAACATGCCGCTGGCGGAGTTCAAGGGCCCGCCGCGCGAAGTGCTCGAGAAGCTTGGGCTGATCTGACACCATTGCATATCAAACGCGTCGGGCTTGCAGCCGGGCCCGGGAACCACTACACGGGCGGGCGTTTGCTTTGAAACGCGAAATCCCCTGGGCCCTTCACCCGCGGTCGCGCGGCTAGTGACGGGCGATCTTTCTGCCAGCCAACCCAACCACACACTCCATACCCCATGCATCCCTCCCGCCTGTTCCGAGCCAGTTGCATCGCTCTCATCACAACGGCCATGTGCTTTGCCCTGCGCGGCAACGCCACGGGCGACTGGATCACGCAGTTCAAGCTGACGAACGAACAGGCCGGCTGGGTCAATGGCACAGCCTTCTGGGGCTTCACGCTGGCGATGATGTTCGGCGGACCGCTGGTCGACGCGCTCGGCTTCAAGCGCATCCTGGGAATCGCCTTTGTCGGACACCTCATCGGGATCGTGCTGACCATCTTTGCGTGGGATTTCTGGAGCCTCTTCTTTGGCACCCTCTGCTTCGGCATTGCCAACGGCTCGGTTGAGGCGGCCTGCAATCCGCTGGTCGCGACGCTCTTTCCGAAGGACCAGACGACGAAGCTGAATCATTTCCACGTCTGGTTCCCCGGCGGCATCGTCATCGGCGGCCTGGTCTCGTATGTGCTGGCGCAGGCGGGCCTCGGTTGGAAAGTGCAGTTTGCCACCATGCTCATTCCGCTCGCCGTCTACGGGTTCATGTTCTTCGCGCAGCACCAGGAAATGCCCCAGACCGAGCGCGTCCAGCGCGGGGAGAGCACCGGCTCGATGTTCGCCTCCTGCCTGGCGCCCGGGTTCCTGCTGATGGTTGTTTGCATGCTGATGACGGCCTCCACCGAGCTCGGTTCCGGCCAGTGGATCCCGAACATCCTTTCGCACGCGGGCGTGTCCGGCATCCTCGTGCTGGTCTGGATCAACGGGCTCATGGCGGTGGGGCGGATGTTCGCCGGGCCGTTCGTGCACCGGCTTTCGCCCATCGGCATGCTGATCATGAGTGCGATCCTCTCGACGATCGGCTTGTACACGATGAGCCGCGCCAGCGGGGTGATGCTGTTCGGCGCCGCCACGATCTTCGCCTTTGGCGTCTGCTTCTTCTGGCCGACGATGGTCGGCTTTGTGGCCGAGAACTACCCGAAGACGGGGGCGCTCGGTCTCGCCGTCATCGGCGGGGCCGGCATGCTCAGCGTCAGCTTCGTGCTCCCGGTCATCGGGCGCTGGTATGACGCCGGCATCGCGGCCCGCACCCCTGCCGGGGCGGCGCCGACGGGTGATGCGCTGGCGGCGATCCAGGCGGCGGCCGGGCTCGATGCCCTCGGCAAGGTGGCCATGCTGCCGGTCGTGCTCACGGTCGTTTTCATCCTCATCGCCGTGTTCAAGAAGAAGCCGGCCGCGGTGGCCGCGCACTGAGTCTCCGACCTCCCTTCCTGGATCGCACGCGAGGGATCCGGGCGCCCTGCGGGCGTCTTGATCCTGGCGCCTACATCCTTCAAACTTCCGCCACCATGCCCCGATCCATCACCCTCTTCACAGGCCAATGGGCCGACCTGCCACTCGCCAAGCTTGCACCGCTCGTGAAGCGGATGGGCTACGACGGCGTTGAGCTCGCCTGCTGGGGCGACCACTTCGACGTGGATGCCGCCGCGACCTCCGACAAGTACCTCAAGGAGAAGTGGGAGGTGCTCAAGGACAACGGCCTGACCTGTTTCGCGGTCTCGAGCCATCTCGTCGGCCAGGCAGTGTGCGACCTGATCGATGAGCGCCACAAGTCGATCCTTCCCGCCGACGTTTGGGGCGACGGCGAGCCGGAGGGCGTGCGCAAGCGCGCCGCAAAGAAGCTGGCGCTGACCGCAAAGGCGGCGCGGCGTTTCTTTGATGCGAAGCCCGGCAACAAGGACAAGAAGACGCCCGTCGTCGTCAACGGGTTCACCGGCTCGTCGATCTGGCATTCCATCTACGCGTTCCCGCCGACGTCACAGGACTATTGGGCGAAGGGCTTCCAGGACTTCGCGAAGCGCTTTGGACCGATCCTTGACGAGTTCGAGAAACAGAACGCCAACTTCGGTCTGGAGGTCCACCCGACCGAGATCGCCTTCGACATCGCCAGCGCCGAGCGCGCCGTGGCGGCGGTGAAGGGACACAAGCGCTTCGGCTTCAACTACGATCCCTCGCACCTCGGCTACCAGGGCGTCGACTATGTGAAGTTCATCCGCGTGTTCGGCGCGCGCATCTTCCATGCGCACATGAAGGACGTCTGGTGGGGCCACGGTGACGGCTCGGTCGGCGTCTTTGGCGGCCATGCCAGCTTCGGCGATGCCCGCCGGTACTGGGATTTTCGCTCGGTGGGACGCGGCGACATCAACTTCGAGGAGATCATCGTGGCCTTGAACGACGTCGGCTACGCGGGCCCGCTCTCCGTGGAGTGGGAGGACATCCGCATGGACCGCGAGCACGGCGCGGCGGAATCGTGCGCGTTCCTGCGCAAACTTGATTTTGCCCGAAGTGCGATCGCCTTCGACGCGGCCTTCGACAAGGAGAACCAATAGAGAGGTATGAGGGGTTCGGTCTGAGGTTTGGGGCGATCCCGAGAAAAGCCGGCTGGTCCTCACACCTCACACCTCACACCTCAGACCTTGCTTTTCGCATGAACATCAAGATTGGAATCATTGGGGCCGGCGGCATGGCCAATTATCATGTTCCCGGCTTCCGGCAGGCCGGGGCCGAGGTCGTCGCGCTGTGCGATGTCAGCGAACCGGCCGCGCGCCGGGCCGCGGACAAGCACGGAATCGCCAAGATCTTCACGGACGTCGCGGAACTCCTCCGCTTCGCCGGGCTCGACGCCGTCTCGGTCATCGTGCCGAACAAGTTTCACGCCCCGCTGGCGCTGCAGGCGCTGGCGGCCGGCAAGCACGTCTTTTGCGAGAAGCCGCCGGCGATCAATGCCGCCGAGATGGCGTCCATGCTGGCGGCGGCGCGGGCGGCGAAGCGCACGCTGATGTTCAACTTCAACAACCGGGCCCGGCCGGAAAGCTATGCAATGATGGATTTCATCAAGGCGGGGCGCGTGGGCACGATCAACACCTGCCAGGCAAAATGGATCCGCCGGGCGGGAATCCCGGGTTTTGGCGGCTGGTTCACCACGAAGGCGCTGTCGGGTGGCGGACCACTGATCGACCTGCTGCACATGATTGATCTCGGGCTCTACTTCATGGGCAACCCGGAGCCGGCTCACGTCCTGGCGCGGACCTACCAGGACCACATCACGGACAAGGCGTTCAAGGGGCCGTGGGGCATTCCCGACGTCGCCAACGGGGTGACGGATGTCGAGTCGGCGGCGCATGGCTTCGTGACGTTCAAGACCGGGCAGGCGATGTCGTTTCAGGTGTCCTGGGCCGAGATGAACCTGCGGGAGGAAGTTTCGGTGACCTTCCAGGGCACCGCGGCCGGCGGCCTCATCCGACGGCTGTTCGGCGTCGACGGCATCGACTCGACGGCGATCGACAGCTGCGAACTCTACACGCAGGACCACGGCCGCACCGTGAACCAGACCGTGCTGGTGTCGCCGGACGAGACGATGGGGCGCGTGCGCTCGGCGATGAACTTCGTACGCGCGGTGGAAGGCACCGAGCCGCCGCTCAACACGCCCGAACAAGCGCTGGCCCTGATGAAGATCATCGACGGCGCCTACCAGTCCGCCGCCACCGGGAAGCCGGTGGCTTTCTGAAGCGGCCGCAGGTTTTTACCATGAAACTCAATCGCAAACTACGCATGGGAATGGTCGGGGGCGGCCGCGGCGCCTTCATCGGCGCGGTGCACCGCATGGCCGCGCGCCTCGACGGTGAGATGGAACTCGTCGCCGGCTGTTTCTCCGCCGACCCCGCCAAGTCGAAGGCCTCGGGTGCCGATTTCTTCCTCGATCCCGCGCGGGTGTACGCCACCTACCAGGAAATGGTGCGCGCCGAGGCGGCGCTGCCCCCGGGGCGCCGCATCGACTTTGTGTCGATCGTCACCCGCAACAACACGCATTTCGCGGTGGCGAAGGCGTTCCTCGAGGCAGGGATCCACGTCATCTGCGACAAACCCCTGTGCTTCACGCTCAAGGAGGGCCGGAAGCTGCGCGAGATCGTGCGGAAGACCGGCTGCGTGTTTGCGCTGACCCACAATTACACGGGGTACCCGATGGTGAAGGAGGCCCGCGACTGGGTGCGCTCGGGCCGGCTGGGACGCATCCTCAAGGTCGTCGCCGAATATCCGCAGGGCTACGCGATCTCGGCGCTCGAGACGGAAACGGATGGCAAGATTTCCAACTGGCGCATGGATCCCAACGTAGCCGGCGTCTCCAACTGCATGGGCGACATCGGCACGCACGCGCACAATCTCGTGCGCTACATCACGGGACTCGAGATCGCGGAGGTTTGCGCCGAACTATCGACCTTCATTCCGGGGCGCCCACTCGATGACGACGGCAACTGCCTCATCCGGTTCGACAGTGGCGCCAAGGGCATCATTTACGCCTCGCAGGTTTCGAGCGGGGAGGAGAACAACCTGAACATCCGGGTCTTTGGCACCAAGGGTTCGCTGCAGTGGTTCCAGGAGAACCCCAACGAGCTGATCTGGAAGAAGGCCGATGCGCCCCAGCAGGTCTATCGCCGCGGCAACGGTTACCTGGGCGCCGCCGCCCAGGCGGTCACGCGGACGCCGTTTGCGCATCCGGAGGGATTCATCGAGGCGTTCGCCAACGTCTACCGCGCTGCCGGTGCGGCGATCGCCGATGCGATCGAGGGACGCAAGGCGCCGAAAGCCGGCTATGATTTCCCGACCGTGGACGATGGCGTCGCCGGCCTGGCGTTCATCGAAGCAGTGGTGAAGAGCTCGAAGCAGGGCGCCCGGTGGGTGAAGTTTCCGCCGGTCTGAGCCACCCGCGAAATTGATTTACCCGGGGCGGGTTTTTCCGCTTCGCTCCCGCCATGGCGAAATGGCTGCTGGTTGACGGCTACAACATGGCCTTCCGGGCCTTCTATGGCATGCCCGAGTTGACCCGCTCCGACGGGTTCCCCACCGGGGCATTGCACGGCTGGGTCAAGACGTTGTGGCGCCTGCAGGACCAGGAAAAGCCCGACGCCATGCTCGTCTTCTTCGACCTCGGCGGTGCGCAGGACCGGCTGGCGTTGCATCCGGAATACAAGGCGAACCGCAAGGAGACGCCCGAACCCCTGGAGCGCCAGGTGCCCGTCATCAAGGAGATCACCCGGGCCATGGGGCTGGTGGGCGTGGAATTGGAGGGCGTCGAATCCGACGACCTCGTGGCCTCGCAGGCCCGCGCCCTGGCCAACGCCGGGCACGACGTCCTAATCGTCAGCGCCGACAAGGATTTCGCGCAGTGTGTCGATGAGCGCATCAAGATCCTGCTGCCGCCGCCGACCGCCAATCCCAAGCTGGGCTGGCGGGTGCTCGACGCCGCCGGGGTGGTGGAGAAGTTCGGCGTGCCACCGGCGCAGATCGCAGGCTACCTGGCACTCATTGGCGACACGTCGGACAACATTCCCGGCGCCGAAGGGGTGGGGCCGAAGACGGCGGCCAAGTGGTTCCAGGAATTCGGCAGCCTCGAGGCGATCATCGCCCACGCGGGCGACCTCAAGCCCGAGCGTTTTCGCGAGCCGGTAGCGCGGCTGGCCGACCGGCTCCGGCTGAATCTCCGGCTGACCACGTTGCGCACGGAGTCACCGCTCCCGCACGTGGCCCCGGGCGAGCCGGCGACGGAGAAGCTTTTCCAGTTGCTGGAGGCGATGGAGATGAAGTCGAGCCTGGCCGACGCCCGGAAGCGCTACACGCGGCAGACGGAGATGTTCTAGCCCGGGTTTCGCGGCAAAAGCTTGCCAAGGCCGGGGTGCCGCGGAGAATGCCGGCAACCCGGACCCCGCCATGGATAAAGCCGAAATGATGAGGAAGATCGTCGCCAAGGTCGGCAAGGACAAGGCCGTCGAGCTGGTGATGCAGGCCTACAACACCGAACTGCTCAGCACGATGTTGAACCGCATGGAGGAAGGGCGCTCCAAGATGATCGGGCAGTACAAGCGCCGCGATCACCTCGAGGATGCGCTGCACCGGGTGCTCGAAGTCTGCGACCTGGCCGGGTAGGGCGGGTCAATACGCGCAGGAGCCAGGTTGCAGGCGACAACGGGCCGCGAGCTGGCATGATGGCCGGCAAGCCCGCTCCCACAAGGGGCATCGCAAATCCGCGCTAGGCTGCGGGCGGTTCGAAAATGTAGCCGATGCCGTGGACGGTCTTGAAGCAGGCGAGCGAGATGCCGTTTTTTTCGAATGCGGCCCGGACCTTGACGATGTACTGGTCGAGCGAGCGACTGCGGATGTCGGCATGGATGCCCCACACGGAGTGGATGAGTTCTTTGCGGGTGATCACCACGCCAACGTGGGTGCTGAGGTAGGCGAGGATGCCGAGCTCCTTGCGGCCGATCTTGTGGGTGCTGCCATTCGGGAACACGATCTCGAGCCGATCGGGCTGGATCTCGGCGCCAAGGAAGGTGAACGGCGTGTCGATCGTCCGGACGTTCTTGGTCACGTTGAAGTCGGCCTGGCCCTCCGTCCGTCGCAGCACGGCATTGATGCGTGCGACCAGTTCCGGATAGCTGAACGGCTTCGTCACGTAATCGTCGCCGCCCATGTTGAGCCCCCGGATCTTGTCCTCCTCCATCGTGTTTCCGGTGAGGAAGATCGTCGGGATGTTGATGTCCTGCTGCTTCAGCTCGCGCAGGAGATCGAACCCGGACGTATCCGGCAGATTCAGGTCGAGGAGCAGCAGGTTGGCGAAATTGTGCTGCAGGAAACGAAGCGCCGGAATCGAGCGATTGTACCCCTGCACGTTCATGCCGGCATTTTCGAGGTGCTGGCTGATCAGCTTCAGCAGCTCCTCCTCGTCTTCGACGACCACAATCAGCGGGCGGGGTTCAGCACACATGGTGGAGATGAAATGAGGTGCAGCCCGCCTTTTTACAATTAACGGGCGGCTTGTCAAAGACTAGTTGCGTGTGGCGCAGGCGGCTGCGGCCGAGAGATTTCTTGTCATTCGGGGGTGGCGGAAGTTCGCTGCCGGGATGAAAGTGACGCTTGGGCTGCTTCAACATGCCTGCTCGGCCGATCCGGCCGCCAACCTCAGGAAGACCCTGGCCTTGGCGGAGAAGGCGGCTCGCCGCGGCGCCCGGATCATCTGCACGCAGGAGCTGTTTCGGTCGCAATATTTTTGCCAGAGCGAGGACCACGAATGCTTCAAGCTTGCGGAGTCCATCCCGGGCCCGACCACCAGGGCCTTTCAGGCGCTGGCGAGAAAACACCAGGTGGTGGTGGTGGCATCCCTTTTCGAAAAACGGGCCGGCGGGCTCTATCACAACACCGCGGTGATCATCGATGCCGACGGCAGGCTGCTGGGCCGGTACCGCAAGATGCACATTCCCGACGATCCGCTCTACTACGAGAAATTCTATTTTACGCCCGGCGACACGGGATTTCGGGCATGGGCGACGAAGTACGGCAAGATCGGCGTCCTGATCTGCTGGGACCAGTGGTATCCGGAAGGCGCGCGCCTCGCCGCCTTGCAGGGCGCGGAGATCCTTTTCTACCCGACGGCCATCGGGTGGCACCCGCGTGAGAAGAAGGAACATGGCGCCACCCAGCATGGTGCGTGGGAAGTGATTCAGCGGGCGCACGGCGTCGCCAATGGTTGTTACGTGGCCGTGGCCAATCGCATTGGTCTCGAACGGCCGGCGGGCGGGGATGGCATCGAGTTCTGGGGGCAGAGTTTCGTGGCCGGCACCAGCGGTGAGTTGCTGGCCAAGGCGAGTGTTGATCGCGAGGAGATCCTGCTCGTGCCGGTGGACCTCGGCCGGGTGGATGTCACGCGCACGCACTGGCCGTTCCTGCGCGACCGGCGCATCGACGCGTACGGCGAGCTCACGAAGCGCTTCATCGACTGAACTGATGGCCGCGAACCGGACACCCGCCGCCCTGGGCTTCAGGATGCCGGCCGAGTGGGAGCCGCAGGCGGCAATCTGGCTCTCCTGGCCGCATAATCGCGCCACCTGGCCCGGACAGTTTCGCCCGGTTCCCCGGGCCTTCGCGCATTTCGTGGCCCAGATCAGCCGTTTCGAGGAGGTGCGAATCAACTGCGTCCGACCGCGGCAGGCGCGGGCCCGCCGGTTGTGCGCCGCCGCCGGCGCCGACCTAAGGCGGGTGACATTCCACCATCACCCGACCGATGACGCCTGGTGTCGGGATCACGGGCCGATATTCGTGAAGCACCGCCGGACCGGGGAGGTGGCGGTGACCGATTGGACGTTCAACAAATGGGGCGGCAAGTATCCGCCGTGGGACCAGGACAACGCCATCCCCCGCCGCATCGCGCGGAGCCTGCGCTTGCGCCGGTTCGTGAACCCCATGGTGCTCGAGGGCGGCTCGATCGACGTCAACGGCCGCGGGTTGCTGCTGACCACCGAACAGTGCCTGCTCCACCCGAATCGCAACCCGGGCCTCGGGCGGGCGGAAATCGCGGCGAACCTCCGGGAGTTCCTCGGCGTCAGGCAGGTGCTCTGGCTGGACGAGGGGATTGCGGGCGACGACACCGACGGGCACGTCGACGATATCACGCGGTTTTTCAAACCCGATGGCGTGGTGACCGTGGTCGAGCCGAACCGACGCGACGTGAACCATCGTCCGCTCGCGGCAAACCTGGAACGGCTGCGGGGCTTCCGCACACCGGGTGGCGGCGCCCTTGAAATCGTGAAGCTGCCGATGCCGGCGCCTTTCGGTTTCCGCGGCCAGCGTGTGCCGGCGAGCTATGCGAATTTCCTCGTTGTCAACGGCGCCGTGCTCGTCCCGCAGTTCCGGCAGCGTCGGCGGGATGCCATCGCCCGCGGCATTCTCGGCGATTGCTTCCCCGGGCGCGAAGTCATACCGATCGATTGCTATCACCTGATCTGGGGCTTGGGTACGCTGCATTGCCTTTCGCAACAACAGCCGGCCTGAGCGGTCTCCTTCGTTGCCATCATGAAATCTCCCGCCTGGCTCGTCTGCCTTTCGCTCGCCCTTTTCGGCGGCTGCGATTCCGTTTCTTCGCGCGTGCAGGATCGCTTCACGCCGGTTGAACCCCACGCCCAGGTGTACCCGCAGCCGCGCAAGGTGGTGTTCGCCGCCGCGCAAAAGGCGGTGAAAGACGTCGGCCTGCAACTCGGGCGGAGTTCCCTCGCCAACGGAACGATCGAGGGCTACGCGGACATCCGCGCCGCGAACAGCACGGATGACGCCCGCCAGACGACGATTCGCGTGAAACTGGCCGAGGCCGAGGATGGTGGCACCCGCGTGGAAATGGTCGTGTACGAGCAGACCGAGGGTGGCTTCCCGGGCGGCCTCAGTGAACGGCCGTTGCGCGAGCACAGTCTCTATGATTTGTATTTCGCTGCCCTGCAGCAGGTATTGAACGAATCGGCGGCGCCGAAATAGGCGGGGAAATCCGGATTTTTCGCTTGCCGGTCGGAAGGGGATCAGGGACTTTGGCCCCCTTTCGCGACGTTCTCTGGTCGGGCCGATGCAGTCGCGGCGCTCCAATCGGCCTGAATATAAGTTCAACCATCAACCAACGGGTCCCCCAGGGATCCATGCCGGAAGCCGGGCGCCGTGGAGCACGCGCACCGACGTTCCGACCCAAGATAACATGAGTTCGTTAATGCAAGAGCTGCTCGCGCAGAGCTCCTTCGACAAACTGAAGGAAGGCTCCATTGTCCCGGGCGTCATCACTGAAATCCGCGCCAACGAGGTCGTCGTCGATATCGGCGGCAAGGCCGAGGGCGTGATCCCCGCCAACGAGTTCGCCGATCTCGGCGAGCTGCAGATTGGCTCCACCATCGAGGTCATCCTCGAGAAGCTCGAGGACAAGGAGGGCAACCCGGTTCTCTCCTACGAGCAGGCCCAGCAGAAGAAGAATTGGGAGAACATCCTGCAGAAGTGCCAGGAAGGCGCCATCGTGGCCGGCCGCGTCAAGGCCAAGGTCAAGGGCGGCCTCATCGTCTCGATCGGCGTGGACTCGTTCCTGCCGGCCTCCCACATCGACATCCAACCGCCCAAGAACCTCGACCAGTACGTCGGCCAGACCTACGACTTCAAGGTTCTCAAGATCAACCACGAGCGGCAGAACATCGTGCTTTCCCGCCGCGAGCTGATCGAGGAGCAGCGCATCAACAAGCGCCGCGACCTGCTCGAGAAGCTGCAGCCCGGCCAGATCCGCAAGGGTGTGGTCAAGAACATCACCGACTTCGGCGCGTTCATCGACCTCGACGGCATGGACGGCCTGCTGCACATCACCGACATGAGCTGGGGCCGCATCGGCCACCCGTCCGAGATGCTGAAGCAGGGCGAGGAGATCGAGGTGATGATCATCGACATCAACCGCGAGAAGGAGCGCGTTTCCCTCGGCCTCAAGCAGACCAAGAACAACCCGTGGGACAACATCGACCACAAGTTTCCGGTCGGCTCGAAGATCCACGGCAAGGTCGTCAACCTCGTCCCGTACGGCGCGTTCATCGAACTCGAGCCGGGCGTCGAGGGCCTCGTCCACATCACCGAGATGTCCTGGACCAAGCGCATCAGCAAGCCGTCCGAGCTGCTCAAGGTCGGCCAGGAACTCGATGCGGTCGTCCTCGGCATCCAGAAGGAGGAGCAGAAGATCTCGCTCGGCCTCCGCCAGCTCGAGCCGAACCCGTGGGACATGGTCCGCCACAACTACCCGGTGGGCGCCCGCGTCCGCGGCAAGGTGCGCAACATGACGACCTACGGCGCCTTCGTCGAACTCGAGGAAGGCATCGACGGCATGGTGCATGTCTCCGACATGTCCTGGACCCGCAAGATCAACCACCCGTCCGAGATGCTCAAGAAGGGCGACGAGGTGGATGCGATCGTCCTCGACGTCGATCCGCAGCAGCAGCGCATCAGCCTCGGCATGAAGCAACTCTCCACCGACCCGTGGAGCGACATCGACAGCTACTTCCGCATCGGCGACGTCGTGCCGGGCGTGATCTCGAAGATCACGACCTTCGGCGCCTTCGTCGAATTGAAGGACGGCATCGACGGCCTCGTGCACATCTCGCAGATCCAGGAGGAACGTGTCGACAAGGTGAAGGATGTGCTCAAGCCCGGCCAGGAGGTCACCGCCCGCGTCATCAAGATCGACCGCGAGCAGCGTCGCATTGGTCTTTCGATCAAGGCGGCGAACTACTCGGCCGAGCAGCTGGCGCAGGAAACGGCGACCTACGACCAGTTCTCCAAGAGCTCGGGCTCCGGTACCGACATGACCAACCTCGGCGACATCTTCGACGAGGCTTCCAAGAAGGAATAAGCGGACTGGTTCTGTCCGAACCCGCGAACTTCAAAGGCGCTCCGCACCCCGGAGCGCCTTTCTTTTTGGCCGTGGCGTCAGCTCAGGGCAGGTGGAGATCCACCGCCGTGCCGTCGTAGCGGACCGCCAGGCCCGCCGGCATTTCGAAGCTGAAGCCGACCGGGTGCTGCGGGTCGATGACGACGACATGGAACGTGCGCTGGGTGAGCATGCCGGGGAAACTGCTCTGGCGCGCGCCGATTGACAGTGTTCGCGCCGCGTCGTGCCATTGAAACTCGATCCGGGCGCTCGCGCCTTTCTCGTACGCATAGCTCAATCCGTCGTCCTCATAGAGGCTGAAGCGGCCGTCCGCGCCGGCATAGACGAACAACGTGACCGGATCGGCGGGTTTCTCTTGCGCGTATTGCAACTCGGGGCCGAACGGGAGAATCGAGCCGGCGCGCACGTAGACGGGCAGCGCCTCGAACGGGGCGGCCGCCTCGATGGTTTGCCCGCCCAGGGCTGCGGTGCCAGTCCAGAAGTCGTACCAACCCGCGGCGGGCAGGTAAACCGGGCGGCTGCGTTGCTGGTAGGTTGTCACCGGGCAGACGAGCAGGGCCGGGCCGAAAAGGAATTCGTCCTTGCTCTCCCGCGCCATGGCGTCGTCGCGAAAGTCCATGACCAAGGGCCGCAGGAAAGTGGCGCCCTCGTGGGTTACCGCGCCGGCCACGGAATAGATGTACGGCAGCAGCCGGTAGCGCAGGCGGTCGAACCTCAACTGGGTCTGGTAGGCCGGGCTGGCGTCGTCGCCAAACTGCCACATCTCGCGGTAGGGGAATTCGCCATGGACGCGGAGAAGCGGCACAAAGGTGCCGAACTGGAACCAGCGGGTGTTGAGTTCGCGCCATTCCGCGACGTCTTCGGGCCTGGGATGCTGCTGGTTGAAACGGTGCGGCACCGAGAAGCCGCCGACGTCCATGGTCCAATAGGGCAGGCCGGAAAGGCTGAAGCTGAGCCCGGCCGCGATTTGCTTGCGAAACGCCGTCCAGGTCGATGAGGTGTCGCCGGACCAGTTGGCCCCGGCGTAGCGTTGCTGGCCGGCAAAGGCGGAACGGGTGAGGTTAAAGACGCGCTGGTTGGGGGCGGCGGCCCGCTGTCCCTCGTAGATGGTGGCGCTATTGTAGAGCGGGTAGGCGTTCAGCATTCGCGCGGCGGAGCCCAGCGCCGTCGGGTTGGTGTAATCGCGCTGGCCGTCGAGCGTCGGGGTCGGGCGCAGGTCGGGCTCGGTGGCGTCCATCCACCACGCGTCGATGCCGCGACGGAACAGCTGCTGGTCGATCTGCGACCAGAACAACCTGCCGCCGGCGGCGTTGAAGGCGTCGTAGAACGTGTAGGGCTCATCAAGCCAGTCCTTGGTGCCTTCCTTGAGGTTGCGCTCGAAGAGATAGCCGCCCCGGTGCATCGCCTCGAAATTGGCCGTGCCCGGGTAGAACTTTCCCCAGACCGAGATCATCAAGTGAGAGTGCGCCGCGTGGATGTCGCGGATCCAGCCGTCAGGATCCGGGAAACGCGCGGGATCGAATTGATGGGAGCCCCATTTGCCCTCGGGCCAGTAACGCCAGTCCTGAACGATGTTGTCGAAGGGGATGCCGCGCCGGCGGAATTCATGCACGACATCCAGGCTCTGTTTCGCCGTCTCATACCGTTGCCGCGACTGCCACAGGCCGAAGGCCCACACCGGCATCAGCGGGGCCGCACCGGTAAGCGCGCGATAGCCGGCAACCACCCTGGCCAGGTCAGGGCCATACACGAAGTAGTAGTCAATGCCGTCACCGACCTCCGACCAGAGCGACGTCGCGGAATCGTGGGCGGGCGTCTTCCAGCGGAATTGCATCGTCGGCATGCTGCCATCATCGGCCGACCACTCGATTTTGAGCCGGTAATGGTGGCCGGCTTCCAGCGGAAGATGGGCGACTTCAAACCATGGCAGCCAGCCCTGCCGCCAGTGGTTCATCACCAGCTCATCGTCGACCCAGACCTTGATGCCGGAATTCGAAAACGCCTCGAGCGTATGCACGCCGGACTCGTTGGAGACGAACGACCCTTCCCAGCGCACGGAGAACGGGCCCGTTTCCGGCAAGGCGGAGTTGATCGCGGCATTGGGCTTGGGGGCACCGTTGGGCGTCAGGATGTCGATTTTGGCGTCGACCTGCTTTTTGACGGAGCGGGTGAAATCGGGGCCGGCGAAATACTCGGCGCTCAGGCCGCCGGGCTTGCCGTCCCGATCGAAAAGCTGGCCGGGTGGAATGTCCACGGTCCGGCGCAGATCCCCGAAGCGGGTGAACGAGCTGTTGTCCCAGAGGATTCCGTACCCACGGGACGAGACGAGGAATGGCACCACGGCCGAGCCGTTGTGCTGCCAGAGATCGAGGTCATAGCCCTTGACGTCCAGGGCGCCGAGCTGGTTGTTGCCCAAGCCGTAGAGGGCCTCGTCCGGAGTTGACAGCCAGGCCTGGCGCACGTGCCAGGTTTTCTCACCCTGCACCTCAGCCGGCTGGAGAGATCGCGAACCGGGCGCCTCGGCGAGGATCTCGCGACCGGTGTCGTCAAGAAAACGTGCGTCGCCGGAGGCGAGATCCACCCGAACCTGGAGCCGGGCCGTCTTGATGGTGGCGTACCGTTCCCCGGTTTCGAGTTGCCAGGCGGCCGGGGGACCCGATCGCGGCACCAGCATGAGTCCGGTCTTGTCGAACGTCCTGCGGTCGGCGGCATAGGCTATCCGCACGATCGATTCGGACCGCACCTCGACCTTTTGGAGCAAGCCGTCGCGGTCGATAAGGATGCCGTCGGCCAGTCTTTCCGGCGCGGGCGCGGCAGCAAGCAGGGGGGCGAGCGAAAGCAGAAGGAGGGGAAAAAAGAGGCGGCGGGCACGAAAGCGTAACGGAAGCGTCATGGGGCTGGGGGTGGAGCCTGACGATTCATGGCATGGTGGCACATTTGCCAAGGGAGTTTTGAAGTTATGCCAGAGGCATTGCCCCGAACCGGCGGGATTTCCCGTCCGCAACAAAAAGGGCGCCGACCTGCGACGAGGTCGGCGCCCGGGAAGGCGGGATAGTTCAGCGGGCCGCAGCCGGCTGGCGCGCGATGTACTCGCGAATGACCGCGGCGCGCTTCTCCGCGAGGGTCTCCTGCTCGACCTCGTCGGCCGTACGCTGCTTGTTATGGTGGTGCATCTGCTTGCGCAGGTGCGAGAGTGCGAGGTACTCGAGCTGCCGGATGCGCTCGCGGGTGACATTGAACTTCTTGCCGACCTCCTCGAGCGTGAGCTCCTTGTGGCCCTCGAGGCCGAACCGCATCTTGATGATGCTGGACTCGCGCGGGTCGAGGGAGTTGACCATGGCGCTGAGGTCCTCGCGGAGGTTCTTCTCGCCCAGGCCGTGGTCCGGGCTGATGGCATTGTCATCGCCGACGAGGTCGCCGAGGGTGGCGGAGTCGTCGTCCTCGCCCACGGGGGCATCGAGGGACGCCGGCCGGACGCTGACTGTCTTGAGCAGCGCGACCTTGGCCGTCGGGATCTGCAGCTCCGCGGCGATCTCCTCGTTTTCGGGTTCGCGGCCGAGTTCCTCCGTCAGGCGGGCAATGGTCTTGCGCATGCGGGCGATCTTGTCGACGAGGTGCACGGGCAGGCGGATCGTCTTGGACTGGTTGGCCAGGGCGCGCTTCATGCACTGCTTGATCCACCAGGCGGCGTATGTGGAGAGCTTGCCGCCCTTGGCCGGGTCGAAGCGCTCGACCGCCTTGATGAGGCCGAGGTTGCCCTCGGAAATGAGGTCCATCAGCGGCAGGCCCATCTGCGCATAGTCATAGGCGATTTTGACGACCAGGCGCAGGTTCGCCTTGATCATGTGGTCGCGCGCGGACTTGTCGCCGCGCTTGATCCGGGCGGCGAGCTTGATCTCCTCCTCGACGGTCAGGAGCGGCGTCTGCCGGATTTCATTGAGGTAAAGCTGGAGGTTCGACCGTTCGTCCCGGCGATCCACCGGGTCGGCGACATCGAAGCGCGACGGAGCCGCGGTCGTCGACTCCGGGCGCAGTGTCAGCCCGACATCAGGCGATGGAATCGCAACTTGGGGGGCCGGGGCAACCGCGGGTGATTCGACTGTGGCCGGCGTGGAGCGGAGAGTCTTTTTGCGGTGAGGCATAGGTAGTGTTCCAGGAATAGGGTTTGGCTTAAGAGTCACCCAAACTTCCCTGCATATTAGATGCCGAAGGCTGGGTTGAAATTCCCCGACTTCGTGTTCTGACAACAGATACGAGGATCTGTGCCGGCTGGACGCTAGCTCCGGAGCTTTTCCGCCAGCGAAATGGCCTTAAACAGTGCCGTCGCCTTGTTGATCGTCTCTTGGTACTCCGCTGCAGGCACCGAATCCGCCACAATTCCGGCCCCTGCCTGCACGTGGACTTTCCCTTCCTTAATCAATGCCGTTCGAAGGGTTATGCATGAATCGAGGTTGCCGTCGTAGCTGAAATAACCGAGCGCACCGGCGTAGGATCCCCGTTGGGTGCCTTCTTTTTGCGCAATAAGCTGCATGGCACGTATTTTGGGGGCGCCGCTGACGGTCCCGGCCGGAAACGTCGCCCGCATGAGGTCGAAGGCGGATCGTTCTGGCGCAAGTTGTCCCTCCACCTGCGACACAATGTGCATCACGTGGGAGTAGCGTTCCACCACCATGAATTCGGGGACCTTGACGGTGCCGAACGCGCAAACTCGCCCGACATCGTTCCGGGCGAGGTCGACCAGCATGAGGTGCTCGGCCCGTTCCTTGGTGTCGGCGAGGAGTTCCTTTTCGAGGGCGAGGTCCTCAGCCGGGGTTTTGCCACGGGGGCGGGTGCCCGCAATCGGCCTAATTTCAACCTTCCGGCCGGTCAACCGCACGTGCACTTCAGGCGACGCGCCAACCAGCGCGAAGCCGCCGGTATCCAGCAGGAACATGTACGGCGAGGGGTTGACGGTGCGCAGCGTGCGGTAGAGGTCCAGCGGATCCTGCGTGAACTCGCGGCTGAAGCGCTGCGACAGGACGATCTGGAAGATGTCACCGGCGCGGATGAACTCCTTGGTGTCCTCGACCATCTGTTCGAAGGCGGGCCGCGTGAAATTCCCCGGTGGCACCCGGACCGGCCCGGGATCGCCCAAGGCGGCCGGGGCCAGGGGCAGCGGCTGGGCCAGCGCGGCCTGGAGGCGCTTGAGTTCGGCGCAGGCCGCGGCGTACGCCGCGGCGGCGGCGGGGTCACCGCCGTCCCGCACGTGGGCATTGACGATCAGCCGCATGGTCTGGTGCGCCCGGTCGAAGGCGACGATCGAGTCGCAGAGCATGAACCACATCATGGGCACCGCGAGTTCGTCGCGCGCGGCCAGCGGAACCGTTTTTTCGACGCTGTGGATGAATTCGTAACCAAGGTAACCCACGGCGCCGCCGGTGAACGGGGGCAGGCCGGGCACGCTGACCGGCCGGTACCCCGCCAGCTCCTGCTGCAATGCCGCCAGCGGATCCGGGTCACCCGGCTGCGCGGCGAAGACCTTCCGCGGATTGCAGCCGATGAAGCTGAAGCGGGATACATTTTCCCCGCCCTCGACCGACTCGAGCAGGAAGGCCGGGCCCGAGCCGCGGAGCTTCGCGAAGGCCGACACCGGCGTTTCCAAGTCGGCCAGCAGGTCGGCCCGGACGGGGACGACGTTGCCCTGCCTGCTCAGGCGCAGGAACTCCTCGCGGGTGGGAGATACTTCCATGGCTACTCGACGGTCACCGATTTGGCCAGATTGCGGGGCTTGTCGACATCCCGCTTCAGTTCGGCGGCGATATAGTAGCTCAAAAGCTGGACCGGCACAGTCGCGACGATCGGCAGGACCGCCTCGTGGCATTCGGGAATCCGGATGACCTCGTCGGCGAGGCCGGCGGGCAGTTCGCAATTCTCCGTGGCGATCGCGATGATGGGGCCCTTGCGCGCCTTGATCTCCTGCATCGAGGACACGACCTTGTTGAACATTTCGCCGGCGGGGGCGAAGAACACGGACGGGCAGCGTTCACTGATCAGCGCGATCGGGCCGTGCTTCATCTCGGCGGCGGGGTAGCCCTCGGCATGGATGTAGGAAATCTCCTTCAGCTTCAGCGCACCCTCCAGCGCGATCGGGAAGAGCGAGAGGCGGCCGAGGAAAAGAAAATCGTGAAACCCGGCGTAGCGCTGGGCGATGCCCTTGATATGCGCGGCCTGCTCCAGGGCCCGGCGGACGAGTTCCGGCGCGCGCTTGAGGGCGCGGACATACTCGACGCCTTCGGAGAAGTTCATGTCGCGCATGCGCCCGAGGTACAGGGCGAGCATCGCGCCGATGAGCAGCTGGGAGGTAAAGGCCTTGGTCGACGCGACGCCAATCTCCGGGCCGACGTGCTGGTAGACGCCGCCGTCCGCCTCGCGGGCGATCGTGGACCCGACGACATTGCTGATCGAAAGAACCTTGTAGCCCTTGCGGCGGGCCTCGCGCATCGCCGCCAGGGTGTCGATCGTCTCGCCCGACTGGCTGACGGTGAGAAACAGCGTGCGATCGCCGAGGGGCATGTTCCGGTAACGGAACTCCGACGCGTAGTCGACCTCGACCGGGATCCGGGCGAAGCGCTCGATCAGGTGCTCGGCCACCAGGCAGGCGTGCCAGGCGCTGCCGCAGGCCAGGAAATGAAAACGATCGACCTGCCGCAGGTCCACGGCCGAGACGTTGAGCCCGCCGAACAGCGCCGTGCTTCCGTCCTCGGAGAAACGCCCGCGCATGGTGTTTTCGAGGGCCTGGGGCTGCTCGAAAATCTCCTTCTCCATGAAGTGGACGTGGCCGTTCAGGTCGGCCGCCTCGACCTTCCACGTGACGGTGTCGATGACCGGCGAGACATCCTCCGCCTCCATCGTGGTGATCGTGAAGTTCTTCGCCGTGATATGGACAATCTCGCCGTCCTTCAGGTAGACGACATTCTGCGTGCGGCTGACGATGGCGGCGACGTCGCTGGCCAGCATGTACTCGTTGTCGCCGACGCCGAGGATGAGCGGCGATCCCTTGCGGGCCGACACGATCTCCGCCGGGCAATCGGCGCACATGACGGCGATGCCGTACGTGCCCTCGACGTGGCGCAGGGTCTTGCGGACCGACTCCAGGAAGCGGCTGCTCTCCCTCGTCTCGGGCTCCTTCTGGAAATGGTACGCGATGAGGTTGCAGAGCACTTCCGTGTCCGTCTCCGACGCAAACGTGTAGCCCTTCGTCAGGAGGAATTTCTTGATGCTGGCGTAATTCTCGATGACGCCGTTGTGGATGAGGGCGATCTTGCCATCGCTGCTCACGTGCGGGTGGGCGTTCGCGTCCGTGACCCCGCCGTGGGTCGCCCAGCGCGTGTGCCCGATGCCGGTGGTGCCGGGAAGTTTCTGGGCGGGCGTCGTCTTGATCAGCCCGTCGACCCGGCCTACCTTCTTGGCGACCTGAAAATGGCCGTCCGTTTGCACGGCGATGCCCGCCGAGTCATAGCCGCGGTATTCGAGGCGTTTCAGTCCCTCAAGGATGATGGCCGAGGCTTTTTGACGCCCGATGTAACCTACGATTCCGCACATGATTTTGTTTAAGCTGGCGATTTTTGAAGGCGTTCAAATGATACCGCAAGGAATTAGAGTTCTCCCCCAATGCCCGAGTCCAAGAAAGTCCTTTCCGTGATCATGGGCGGGGGGCGCGGTACCCGCCTCTATCCCCTGACGAAAGAGCGTTGCAAGCCGGCGGTGCCGCTGGCCGGAAAATACCGGCTCGTCGACATCCCGATCAGCAACTGCCTGAACTCCGGGTTCAACCGCATCTTCCTGCTCTCGCAGTTTCTCACCGCCTCGCTGCACCGGCACATCCAGAAGAGCTTCCATTTCGACCCCTTTGGCTCCGGCTTCATCGACATCCTCTCGGCGGAGCAGACCGAGAAGAGCAGCGCATGGTATGAGGGCACGGCCGACGCCGTGCGGCGCAACCTGGTCCACTTCGAGACCCATGCGCACGAGTTCATCCTGATCCTCAGTGGCGACCAGCTGTACCGGATGGATTTTAGCAAGATCGTCGCGCAGCACGTTGCGACCAAGGCCGACGTGACGATCGCGGCCATCCCGTTCCCGGTGTCCAAGGTCGAGGGCCTCGGCCTGATGCGGGTGGCCGACGACCTCTCGGTCTCGGAATTCGTCGAGAAGCCGAAGGACCCGGCGGTCATCAACAGCCTTACGGTCAGCCCCGCGCTCGAGGCTCGCCTGTCGGCGTCCAAGGAAAAGCGCTGTCTCGCCTCGATGGGCATCTATGTGTTCAGCCGCGATGTGCTGCGCCAGGCGCTCGACAACGGCATGAAGGATTTCGGCAAGGAGGTCATTCCCGCGCTGCTCGGCAAGGCCAAGCTGTTCAGCTACATCTTCGAGGGCTACTGGGAGGACATCGGCACCGTGCGCGCGTTCTTCGAGGCCAACCTCGCCCTCGCGCAGCCGCTGCCACCCTTCAATTTCTTCGATCGCGGCGCCCCGATCTTCACCCACCCGCGCTACCTGCCGGCGTCCAAGATCAACCGCTGCAACATCGACCACGTGGTGATTGGCGACGGCTGCATTGTCACCGATTCCTACCTGAAGCACTGCGTGATCGGCATCCGCTCCATCCTGGGCGAGAACTCGCACCTGGAGGACGTGGTCATGATGGGCGCGGATTACTACCAGACGGAGCTGGAGGTCCAGGCCGACCGCGCCAAGGGGCGCCTGCCGATGGGCGTCGGGCGCAATTGCCGGATCCGCCACGCGATCATCGACAAGAACGCGCGGATCGGCGACAACGTCACGCTTTCACCCGAAGGCAAGGCCGACGGCGATTACCCGCACAACATCGTGATTCGCGACGGCATCCTCTGCGTCTGCAAGGGCGCGACGATCCCGTCGGGCTTCACGCTTTGACCGGCCGGCGCGGGGCGAGGACGATCAGGGCCGCGCCCGCGATCACGAGGAAGATCGAATAGAAGGTGCCGCGACTGAGGCCGAGGATGAGGGCCGCGTCCGGCTCGCGGAAGAGCTCGCCGATCGCGCGGGCGATGGCGTAGGCGACCAGGAACTCGCCGGACAGCCGCCCGGGGCGACCCCGGGCGATGTCGCTGCGCCAGAAGCGCCATTGCATGAAGAGGAAGAGGAGCAGGCCCTCGAGCATCGCCTCGTAGAGCTGCGAAGGATGCCGCGGGAGCATCAGGTGCACCGGCGTGCCGGGCCGCTCGCTGAGCGGGAAGATCACCGCCCACGGCACCGTGGCGGGCTTGCCCCAGAGCTCGCCATTGATGAAGTTCGCGATGCGCCCGAAGAAAAGCCCGAGCGGTGCCGCCGACACCACGAGATCGGCCACGGTCAGCAGCGACGTGTGGTGCTTGCGCGCGAACCACCCGAGGGCAATCAGCACGCCCAGGAACCCGCCGTGGCTGGCCATGCCGCCTTCCCACACGCGGAAAAGCACGAGCGGGTCGTGCCGGAACAGCTCGAACTGGTAGAGGAGAAAATAGCCCAGGCGCCCGCCGACGACCACGCCGATCACCAATGCCGTCATCAGGTCGATGAGGGCATTCACGTCCAGGTCGGAACGGCCGGCCCGGTGGTACTTCTGCAGCAGCCAGCCGGCGGCGACGAAGCCCGCCAGGTAGGCCAGCCCATAGTAGCGAATGCCCAGGTGCTCGTTGAAACGGATCAGGAATGGACTCAGGTCGTGGACCCAGTAGGCGAGGGGAACGGCGGAGGGCATCGCGCCGGCACAATACGCGGACCGCGGCCGATGAACACAATTTCTTTTGGTCTCCGCCGTCCGGCGTAATGGCGGCCGTCCCGGCCAAAGATTCCTTGCCCGGGCTGCGGGCGCGGCGCTAAGTGGACGCATGTGCGCGCTCCAGACGACACCCCTCAACGCCTTTCACCGGCAACACGGCGGCCGCATGGTCGACTTCGCCGGCTGGGACATGCCCGTGCAGTACCGGAGCATCCTCGAGGAACACAAGGCCGTGCGGCTGCGCTGCGGGCTCTTTGACGTGAGCCACATGGGCGAGGCCGACGTAAAGGGGCCCGATGCGCTTCGCTTCCTGCAGCACCTCGTCACCAACGACTGCAGCAGGCTGTTTCCCGGTCGCGTGCTCTACACCGTGATGTGTTATCCGCATGGCGGCGTGGTGGACGACCTGCTCGTCTACATGCGGGGCGCAAACGACTACCTGCTGTGCATCAACGCCGGCAACATTGCCAAGGATATCGCCTGGATGCAGGAGCAGGCGAAGGGCTTCAACTGCACCGTGACCGATCGCTCACCCGACTACGCCCAGCTGGCCGTGCAGGGACCGCGGGCCGCGGCCCTGGTGCAGTCGCTGGCGAAGACCGACCTGACGCCCATCAAGTACTATCACTTTGCCACCGGGGAGGTGGCCGGTGTACCTTGCCTGATCAGCCGCACGGGCTACACCGGGGAGGACGGCTTCGAGCTTTATTGCAGCGCCGGCGACGGGCCGCGGCTTGCCGGGGCGATCCTCGCGGCCGGCACATCGGTTGGCCTCGAACTCGCCGGGCTGGGCGCGCGCGACAGCCTGCGCCTGGAGGCCGGTTATCCGCTCTATGGCCACGAGATCACCGACCAGATCGACCCAATCACCGCGGGCTTGGGCTGGGTGGTCAAATTCGACAAGGGACCGTTCATCGGTTCGGACGCCCTTCAGGCTGCCAAAGCGAGCGGCCCGGCACGGAAAGTAGTTTTCTTCCGGACCGGCGATCGCCGGATTATCCGCGCCGAGAGCCCGGTGCTGGACGCCAACGGCCAAACGGTCGGCCGGGTGCTTTCCGGCACGATGTCGCCGATGTTGAACGAGGCCATCGGCTCCGCCTTGGTCGAGGCGAAGGCGCTCGCCCAGGTCCTGCAGGTGGATGTGCGCGGCACGAAGCTGCCTCTCATTCTGGTTAAGCCGCCGTTCGTGCCCTTGAAAAAGGCTGGTTGAGCGCGCCATTCCCCGTTTCTATCCCCGGCAATCCTTTCCATGAGCAACATTCCCGCCGATCTCAAGTACGCCAAGTCCCACGAGTGGTTGAAGGCCGCGGCCGACGGCACCGCGACCGTGGGCATCACCGATTACGCGCAGGGCAGCTTGGGCGATATCACCTTTGTCCAACTGCCGAAGGTGGGAACGACCTTGAAGGCCGGCGAAACCTTCGGCGTCGTCGAGTCGGTGAAGGCGGCGTCGGACGTTTACGCGCCGGCGGCGGGCACCGTGGTGGAGGTCAACCAGGCGCTCGAAGCCAATCCCGAGAAAGTCAACCAAGCCCCCTACGGCGAGGGCTGGATGCTCAAGCTCAAACTGGCCAACGCGGCCGATGGGGCCGCGCTGATGTCGGGCGACGAGTACGCGAAGTCGATCGGCTGAAGCCGGCAGGTCAGATGTCCAATGGCCCGCGGCACTTGGACATGACTGGTAGATCACGCCACTTCCTGATTGCTGCAGGCTTATTGCTCGCGTTGATCGGGCTGGAACAGTCCGGACTGATTGCGCTCAGCTATACGCGCACCCTTTCCCGTTCGAGTGAGTCCGTGGTGCCCAACACCCTGAAGGGCGAGTTGGTGTCCGCCCTGCAGGTCGAGAAGCCGATCTTGCGCTGGTTTCCGCTCGTGAAATATGGCGAGACCGTCCAGCGCTATGCCTATCGGAATGTGCACGACAACGAGCCGCTCTACGAGCATCGGGTTACGACGCGCACGACCGTACTGGCGCTGGGCTTCTGCTCCACCGCGCGGTACGACGAGCTGGCGCGCCAGCCCTTCGAGGCTTTCCGGGCTCAGCTCGGCCACTGGGTGGCCGCCCGCGGGCACTAGGCCTTGGCGGCTTTCATCGCCTTCTGGCGGGCGGTGTTGTTGAGGATGCGCTTCCGCAGGCGGAGGTTCTGCGGGGTGACCTCGACGAACTCGTCGGCAGCGATGTACTCGATCGCGCGCTCGAGTGAGAGCTTGGTCGCCGGCGTGAGGCTGGCCGCCACGCCTTCGCCCTGGGAGCGGAAGTTCGTGAGCTTCTTCTCCCGGACGGCGTTGACCGCGATGTCTTCGTTCCGCGGGTTTTCGCCGACGATCATGCCTTCATAGACCTTCTCGCCCGGGTTGACGAAGAGTTTGCCGCGTTCCTGGCACATGACGAGGGCATAGGATGTGGTCTCGCCAGCCTCCGTGGCGATGAGCGTGCCGGTTACGCGCGTGAGCACCTCGCCGGCGTAAGGGCCGTACTCCTTGAACAAATGGCTGAGCACGCCGCGGCCGCTCGTGGCGTTGACGACGTCGATTTCCATGCCGATGAGCCCGCGGGTCGTGATGGTCGCCTCCAGCATCGTGCTGTGCTGCATCTTTTCCATGTTCGTCAGGCGGCCCTTGCGGTTGGCCAGGTTCTGCATGATCGGGCCGACGCACTCGTCGGGCACCTCGATCCAGACGGTCTCGTACGGCTCGTGGCGCTCGCCATTGACTTCCTTTTCGATGACCGTCGGGCGGGAGACGAGAAGCTCGAAGCCCTCGCGGCGCATCGTCTCGACAAGCACCGCAATCTGCATGGCGCCGCGGGCCTTGATGTTGAAGACGCCGGCCTTGTCGGTGTCCTCGACCTTGATCGAGACATTGGTCTTGAGCTCGCGCATCAGCCGGTCGCGCACCTGGCGCGAGGTGACGAGCTTGCCTTCCTGGCCGACGAGCGGGCCGTCGTTGACGCAGATCTGCATCTCGAGGGTCGGCGGGTCGATCTGGGTGAAGGGCAGGGCGTGGCCGTTTTCCTCGGCGGTGATGGTGTCGCCGATGTCGATGTCCTCGAAACCGGACAAACCAACGATGTTGCCGGCGACGCCGGTCACCGCCTCGTTGGTCGCCAGGCCCGAGTACTCGAACACCTTGGTGATCTTGGCGCGAATGCGGGCGCCGTTGGCGTTGCGAATGGCGAAGACGGTATCACCCACCGCCACCGTGCCGCCGAGGATCTTGCCGACGGCGATGCGGCCGACGTAGTCGCTCCAGTCGATGTTGGAGACGAGCATGTGGAAGGGCTCGTTGGGCTTCGCGAACGGCGGCGGCACGTGGTCGAGGATGGTCTCAAACAACGGCGTCATGTCCTTCCTCTCGTCGCCGAGATGGTACATCATGTAACCGTCGCGTCCCGACCCGTAGAGGACCGGCGCATCAAACTGCTCCTCGGTTGCGTTCAACTCCATCAGCAATTCGAGCACCTTGTCGTACATCTTCGCCGGCTCGGCATTTTCGCGGTCGATCTTGTTGATCACGATGACCGCCTTGAGCCCGTGCGCGAGTGCCTTGCGCAGCACGAAGCGGGTCTGGGCCTGCGGGCCATCATAGGCATCGACCACGAGCAGCACGCCATCCACCATCCGGAGGGCGCGTTCGACCTCGCCGCCAAAGTCCGCGTGTCCCGGCGTGTCGACGATGTTGATGATCTTGTCGTGCCAGTGGACCGAGGTGTTCTTGGCCTTGATCGTGATGCCCTTTTCCTTCTCCAGGTCCATCGAGTCCATGGCGCGCTCCTCGATCTGCTGGTTGGCGCGATAGACGCCGCCCTCCTTCAGGAGCTTGTCGACCAGGGTCGTCTTGCCATGGTCAACGTGGGCGATGATCGCGATATTGCGGATGTTCTGGTTCATTGGGAAACGGAGCGACTTCGGTGGGAAAAGAGTCCCAACGTGCGCGGCCGTTTCACCCATGGCAAGACGGAAGCAGGTGTCCGCCCCGGTCCCCCGTTCGAGCCCGGGGCAACTGGCGGAAAGAGCGGTCAGCGCGCCAGATCCAAAAGGCTCGAGGTTCCGGGCCAGAGGGACCCAGCGCGCTGACAAAGTATGCTCCTCCAAAGATTGAGGCCCGGGCACCTCGCGATGCCCGGGCCAAAATCGGGGGTGGGTGCTCGCCACGCACTCTTCCCCATTTACACAACATTGGGCGCCTCGCTTTCGCGGGCCGTGTGCTTCCCGACGCTACTCACCGCGGCAAGCGATGCTGTCGGTCTCATAGCGGGACCGTCCCGGTCTTTTCAGCTCCGGAATCTATCGAGTGAGGCCTCTTCGCCCGGTTCGGTTCCATCTGCCGATGGAGAACTCGCCGGACGGGTGTTGGCACGCCTGCAACGTCTGCGCTTCGCACCAGCACCTTGCCACGCGGACGGCCCCGGCTTTTGGCCGGGCGTTGGCCCCGTGGGACGGGTCTGACCTCTTACCTCTCAGGTTGCTTTCGACTTGCAGTTGGGTGACGCGGATTTACGCGCCGCCCCAAGGAGGAGGTTACGCGAGCTTTGCCAGACTCGCCCGCTCCCCGC
>DASZXO010000052.1:0-18775 GCA_035545835.1 Lacunisphaera sp. | reverse complement strand
GGTGCCGCCGCCGCCAAGCCGGGCGACGCCAAGGCCGGCGCACCCGCGGCCGGGGCCGCCCCGGCCAAGGGCGCTGCTGCCGCGCCCGCCAAGGGAGCCGCCGCGGGCGCCAAGCCCGCCGCGCCCGCCAAGAAGTAAGTTTCATCCGCGCGGCCCGTTCGCCCGCGAGCGGGCCGCTCCGCACCTGTTCTTTGAGTCATGTCCGTCACGCTGATCGCCGGACTCGGCAATCCCGGACGCGAATACGCCGGCACCCGCCACAATCTCGGCTTTGCCGTGGTTGACGCGCTGGCGACCGCCGAGCGGCTGAAATGGGAGCATGAATCCCACTTCAACGCCGACATCGCCCGCTGGGATGCCCGGCCCCGCGTCACGCGCCTGCTCGTGAAACCGCAGTCGTTCATGAACGACAGCGGCCACGCGCTCCGCCAGCTGGTGGATTTCCACCAACTGCCGGTCGAGGCGGTGATCGTGGTCTACGACGACCTCACGATCGAGCTCGGCCGCATCAAGGTGTCGGTCAACGGCAGCGCCGGAGGCCACAATGGCGTGGCCAGCGTGCTCGAGCACCTCGGTGACGGCTTCATTCGCTACCGGCTCGGTATCGGCGCCCCGCGGCCCGCGGCCATGGACCTCAAGGACTTCGTGCTCGGAAAATTCACACCCGAACAAAACCAACTCATCACCCAACAACTGAACACCTACGTGGACGGCCTCCGCCTGCTCATCAATCGCGGGCCGGCCGAAGCCATGAACCTCCTGCACCGTCGCGACCAACATGAGCCAGAACAAGCGTAACTACAAAGCCACCTTCATCATCGACAACCGGGGCAAGGAAGACTCCGTCGACGCCCTGATCGAGGGCGTGAAGAAGGAGATCGCCGCCGTCCATGGCGAGGTCACCGGCGTCGAGAACCTCGGCCGCCGCGATTTCTCGCGCAAGACCGACGCCAAGCTGCCCGGCGGCGTCTATGTCCAGGTGAATTTCTCCGCCCCGGCCGCCGCCCCGGCCCAGTTGCACGAACGGCTCCGCCTCAACGACACCATTTACCGCGCGCTGGTCCAGAACGCCTGACGCGTTCGCCCGACCGCCGCCTGCCCCCATGGCCAACCTCAACAAAGTGATGCTCATCGGCAACCTGACGCGCGACCCTGAACTCCGGGTCACGCCGAAGGGCACCGCCATCTGCCAGTTCAGCCTGGCCGTGAACCGCAAGTTCCGCGACGAATCGGGCGCCGACCGCGAGGAAGTCACCTACGTGGACATCGAGGCCTGGGGCAAGTCCGGCGAGAACATCGCCAAGTACTGCTCCAAGGGCCGGCCGCTGTTTGTCGAGGGCCGGCTCCGCCTCGACCAGTGGGAGGACAAGAACACGAAGGAAAAGCGCAGCCGCATGAAGGTCGTTTGCGACAACTTCCAGTTCCTCGGTTCGGGCCGCGGCAATGAAGGCGGCGGTGGCGGCGAAGGCGGCGAAGGCCGCTACAACTCCCCCGCGCCGCGCAGCCCCAGCGCCCCCAAGCCCGCCGCACCCGCCGGGCAGGAGAACCTCGACGAGGATGTGCCGTTTTAACCAAGCACCAAGGTCCAAGTAACAAGTCAAAAATACCAAGGGCGTAGAGCCAAACCGTAGTCCCGAGACCCACGCACTCCGGCTCCAAGTCCGAGCTTCAAGTCATTTTCCAACCAACCATTCCCATGGCAAACAGCGAAGTTCTCCTCCTCAAACCGGTCGACGGCCTCGGCGCCGAGGGCGACCAGGTCAAAGTCCGCGCCGGCTACGCCCGCAATTATCTCCTGCCGCAGGGCATGGCCATGCCGCTCACGCAGTCGAACCGCAAGCGCGTCGAGGCGCTGAAGAAGGCCCGCGCCCTGCGCGAAGCCAAGGAACTCGACGGCGCCCAGGCGCTCGCCAAGCAGATCGAGAAGGCCTCCATCGCCATCGCGGTCAAGACGGGCGAGGGCGGCAAGCTCTTCGGCGCCGTGACCGCCAACGACCTGCACGAGAAGCTCACCGCCGCCGGCATCGCCATCGAGAAACGCCGCATCCATCTCGGCCAGCCGATCAAGACCCTCGGCAAGCACGAGGTGAAGATCAAGCTGCACGCCGATGTCAGCGTCGACCTGTCCTTCGACGTCGTTTCCGAGAACCCGATCGAGCCCGCCGCCTCCTGAGCCGGCGCGGGGAGAACGAAGCTGCGGCCAGGCCCGCAGCTTTTTTGTGCCCGGCGCCGGCGGAGCGGAAGGGGAATAACCGATGAAGAATTTGTCGATATTCGATGGTTGCCGCGAGCGGGCGCCGGGGGTTTGCTGAACGGCCATGGCCGAGACCGGCATCGAAAACAAACGCGGGCAGCTGCTCCGCTACGAAGGCGCCGGGCGCGCCGGCGCCGGGCCGGCGGCGCCGCCCGACCGCTCGCCGCCCCACAGCGCGGAGGCGGAGGAGCATGTGATCGCGTGCTGCCTGCTGGACGGCAGCGACACGATCGCGCGCTGCCTCGAGGCCCGGATCACGGCCGAGGCGTTCTACATCCCGGCCAACCGGCTGCTGTTCGAGGTCATCCTGGAGCTCTACCAGAAGAGCCCGCCGGTCACGCTCGAGGTCATCGCGGAGGAGCTGAAGACGCGCCGCCAGCTCGAGGCGGTGGGCGGCTTTCCCTACCTCATGCAGGTCACGGGCAAGATCCCGACGACGGCCCACGCCGGCTACTTCATCGAGAAGGTGCGCGAAAAGCACCTGCTGCGCGAGCTGATCAAGGCGGCGACGGGTGCCGTCGAGCAGGCGTACGCGTTCACGGGCGGCCTCGAGGAGTTCGTGGACAAGGTCGAGCAGGACCTGTTCGCGGTGACGCAGGACCGCGTGAGCGACAGCGCCCAGGAGATCAAGGATTCCGTCAAGGAGGCCAACACGGTCATCGCCAAGCTGCTCATGAAGAAGGGCGAGCTGACCGGGGTGACCTCGGGCTTCAAGGACCTCGATGCGATGACGTTCGGGTTCCAGCGCCAGGAGATGATCGTGGTCGCGGCGCGCCCGTCGATGGGCAAGACCAGCTTTGCCCTGAACATCGCCGAGGCCGCGGCCCTGCCCAAGGCGGGCAAGGGCGAACCCGTGCCCACGCTGGTGTTTTCGCTCGAAATGAGCGCTTCGCAGCTGGCGCTGCGCATGCTGTGCTCGCGATCGCGGGTCAACATCAAGCTCCTCCGGGACGGGCTGGTCAGCCGGGACGGCCGCGAGGTCAATGCCCTCGGCCAGGCGGCGGAGGAATTCAAGAAGGCGCCCATCCTCGTCGACGACTCGAGCAACCTCACGATCATGGAAATGCGGGCGAAGGCCCGGCGGATCTACGCGCGCCGGAAGCTCGGCCTGGTCGTGGTCGACTACCTCCAACTCGTCAGCGGCACCGATTCCCGCGCCCCGCGCGAGCAGCAGGTGGCGGAGGTCTCGCGTGGATTAAAGGCGATGGCCAAGGAACTTGACCTGCCCGTGATAGTCCTAAGTCAGCTCAACCGCTCCTCGGAAAAGGAAAATCGCACTCCCCGCTTGTCGGACTTGCGCGAATCCGGCTCCATTGAGCAGGATGCCGACGTTGTATTGATGCTTTCCCGACCCAAGGACGCCGACGAAAAATTCCAGACCGCAGCCGGTGCGGCGGATTTAATCGTTGCCAAGCAGCGCAACGGACCGGTAGGAGATTTGAAACTAACTTTCCTTCAAGAAATTACGCGCTTTGAAAACTTCACTCCGTGACCCGGCCGGCCGGGTTTTTGCTTTAATTTTGTTCCTGTTTTCGGCGTTGGCCGGCCTGCATGCCCAGACCCCGGGCGGCGCGGAGCCCACGTACAAAATCGGCACCATTTCCATCAAGTTCGTGGGGATGGCGAATGTCAGCGAGCAGATTGTCCGCGCCAACATGTCATTGCGGGAGGGCACCGATCTCGACGAGGCGCTGCTGGACCGCGACATCCGCTCCCTCTACAAGACCGGCTTGTTCGAGTTCATCGAGGTCAAGCGCGAGACGCTGCCGGACAACACCGTCAACCTCGTCTTTGAGGTCACCCCGAAGTTCCGCGTGCTGGGGATCAACTTCACTGGCAACAAGGCCTACAAGGAGCGCCGGCTGATGAAGGAGATCAAGTCCGTCCAGAACGGCTCCTTGGACGAGCGGCAGGTGAAGGACGACGCGCAAAAACTCTACGAGTTCTACCAGAAGAACGGCTACAACCAGGCCCAGGTCAGTTACACCATCGACCGCAACCGCAGCACCGGCTACGGCACGGTCAACTTCAAGATCCGCGAGGGCGCCAAGGTCCGCATCGCCGCCATCAACTTCGTCGGCAACGACCACGTGAAGGCGCGCCGCCTGCGCAAGGAAATGGAGACCGCCAAGTGGCACATGTTCTCCTGGCTGACCGGCGGCGGCCACCTGAAGGACGACGAGTTCGACTCGGACCTGGACAAGCTGCGCGACTACTACAAGGAGCAGGGCTACCTCGACGTGGAAATCGCCGAGGACAAGATCACCTTCGATTACCCCAAGCCCGACCGGCTCGTCATCACGATCCGCGTCAACGAGGGACGGCGCTACCACATCGGCGACATCACCTTCACCGGCAACAAGGTCTACCCGTCGAAACTGCTCGCCTTCCTCCCGAAGGAAAAGAAGGGCAACATCTTCGTGCCCTCGAAGCTCGACAAGGACGTGGAGGCGATCGAGGACTTCTACGGGCGCGATGGCTATCTCGAGACCCGCGTCCGGCTGGTCCGCAAACCCAACCTCGAAACCGGCAACATCGACGTCGAGTTCCACGTCGACGAGAGCGAGAAATACCTCGTCGAGTCCGTGAAGATCGAGGGCAACTCGAAGACCAAGAGCATCGTCATCCTGCGCGAGCTCGTCCTCGGCCCGGGCGACGTCTTCAGCAAGGTGCTGATGAAGATCAGCAAGCTCCGCCTCGAGAACACCCGCTTCTTCGAGGACCCGGTGAACGTCACGGACGAGTCGACCAACATCCCGGGCCGCAAGAACCTGAAGATCGCCGTCGAGGAGGCACGGACCGGCAACCTGACCTTCGGCGCGGGTTACAGCTCGCTGGAAAGCGCCGTGGTGTTCGCCGAGGTCACCCAGTCCAATTTTGACCTGTTCAACCGCAAATCGTTTTTCCAAGGGGACGGGCAGAAATTCCGCCTCCGCTTCCAAATCGGCTCGCAGTCGAGCGAGCTCATCCTGGCCTTTGAGGAACCCTGGCTGTTTGAACGTGAGCTCGGCTTGGGCTTCCAGCTCTACCGCACGACGTCCGACTACAACAGCTCCTATTACGAGGAAATCCGCACGGGCGGCGAGGTGCACCTGCGCAAGCGCCTGTTCAACTGGCTGGAGGGGCAGATCGGCTACACCTACGAGGTGGTTGACATCGCCAACGTCGTGCCGAACGCGCCGCTCCCGATCCTCGCGGCGGAGGGCAAGACCGACACGTCGAAGATCAGCCTCTTCCTCACGCAGGATACCCGCGACAAGATCATCAACACGACCCGCGGCCATTATGGGAGCCTCGAGATGGACGTCGCGGGCGGCCCGCTCGGCGGCGACAACAATTACTACAAGATCGAGGCCCGCGGCTCGAAGTTTTTCCCGCTGGCCGATTTTCAGGACCAGGTGCTCGCCGTCATCGGCCGGACCGGGGTGGCCGACAGCTTCGGCGACAGCGCCAAGGTGCACACGCGCACACTGAGCTACGTCGATGCCACCGGCACGACGCAAACCACCACGTTCAGCTACGTCCCGGATGTGCCCTTTTACGACCGGTTCTTCCTGGGTGGACCGCAGGACCTCCGCGGCTTCGAGTTTCGGACGGTCGGGCCGAAAGACGTTTCCGGCGAGCCCCTCGGCGGCAAGACCTACGGATTCGTCAGCCTCGAATACTCCATGGACATCGTGAAGCCCGTCCGGTTCGCGATCTTCTACGATGGCGGCTTCGTCAACGCCAAGGCCTACGACTTCAGCCCGGTCAACTACAACGACAACTTCGGCTTCGGCCTGCGCCTGTTCGTCGCGGGCGCACCCCTGAGCCTGGATTTCGGTATTCCCTTGACCGGGGACAGGTTTAATAGGAAAGGCTCGCAGTTTAATTTCTCGTTCGGCACGCGTTTCTAACCACCCCCCATCCATCCGCTATGAACAAGATGATCCGCACGTTCGTGACCCTGGCCGCCTTCGGCGCCGGCGCGACGGCCCTGCTCGCACAACCCGCCGTCAAACTGGTCGTCGTCGACATGGCCAAGATCTACGACAGCCACTACAAAACCGAGGAAGCCAACGCCAAGTTCCGCGATGCCGAGCAGAAGGCCCAGGAGCAGGTTGAGGAGCTCAACAAGCAGGGCCAGACGCTGGTCGATGAGTACAAGGAGCTCATGGAGCAGTCCAAGAACACCGTGCTCACCGCCGAGGCGCGCGGCAAGGCCGAGGCCGACGCGCAGAAGAAGCTGCAGGAAATCCAGAACAAGCAGACCGAGGTGCAGAACTTCCGCAACAACACCTCCCGCTCGCTCCAGCAGCGCATCAAGACGCACCGGGACCTCCTCCTCGAGGAAATCACCAAGGTCGTCAACGATCTCGCCAAGCAGCGCGGCGCCACCCTCGTGATCGACAAGTCGGGCCCGACGCTCTTCGGGATCCCCAGCGTTCTCTATGCGGATGCGGCCTACGACATCACCGACGAGGTGATCAAGGAAGTGAACAAGGATCGCCCGCCGCCCGCCGCGAGCGCGACCACGCCGGCCACGGCCGCCCCGGCGACCCCGGCACCGGCCGCCACGCCGGGCGCAACCCCGCCGGCCTCCGACCAGTTCAAGGTGCCGAACGTGACGCCAAAGAAGCCCTGAGAAATCTTGCCAAGCCCTGTTCCCGCGAACAGGGCTTTTTTGTCGCCGGCCGCCGGGCCGCCCCCCGTCGATGACGGGCAAGCCGGGCGCCGCCGGCCAACCTTCCAACCTCATGCAGGTCGCCTATACTCCAGCGGAGATTGCCGCCATCACCGGGGCCACGCGCACGGCCGGCTCCACCAGCCACACCATCGGCGATATCGCCGCGCTGGCCGCCGCGCGGCCGGGCGATTTGTCCTTCCTGGGCAATGCCAGGTATCGGTCGCAGGTGGCCGACTGCCAGGCATCGGTGCTGCTGCTGCCGCTCGACTACGACGGCCAGCCCAAGCCCGGGCAGGTCTACCTCCATGTCGACAATCCATCGGTGGCGCTGGCGCGGGTCTGCGCCCGGATCGAGCAGTCGCTCTGGCCCCAGCCCCCGGCGGGCGTCCACCCCAGCGCGGTCATCGCCGCGTCGGCGCGGGTCGATCCAACCGCACATGTCGGTCCGCTTTGCGTGATCGAAGACGGCGCGGACGTCGGCGCGCGCGTCGTGCTGCAGGCTTCCGTTTTCGTCGGGCGCGAGGCGCGCCTCGGCGAAGGCAGCTGGGTGGCCGCCGGCTGCGTGGTGGCGTCCTATTGCGAACTCGGCCGGCGCGTGCGCCTGCAGCCCGGCGTCGTCGTGGGGGCCGATGGTTTCGGCTACGAATTCGTGCAGGGCCGCCACGAGAAAATCCCGCAGATCGGCAAGGTCGTGATCGAGGATGACGTGGAGATCGGCGCCAATTCCACGCTCGACCGCGCCCGGTTCAGCCGGACGGTCGTGGGCGAGGGCACGAAAATCGACAACATGGTGCAGATCGCCCACAACGTGGTGATCGGCAAGCATTGCATCCTCTGTGCCCAAGTCGGGATATCGGGCAGCACGACGCTGGAGGACTACGTGGTCCTGGGCGGCCAGGTGGGCGTGGGCGGCCATATCACGATCGGCAAGGGCACGAAGGCCGGCGGGCAGACCGGCATCGCCTTTGATGTCCCGCCGGGCAGCTACCTCAACGGCACGCCGGCCATTTCCTACATGCTGGAGCGGAGGTTGCAGGTGCTGCATCAGCGTCTGCCCGACCTCTTCAAGCGCGTCGAGGCGCTCGAGAAATCCGAGAAATAACCTTCCCGCTGGTCTCAATCTCGGTTACCACGCCCCCGCATGAGGGACACCAAGCTTAAGATCTTCACCGGCTCATCGAATCGCGCCCTGGCGGAGGAAATCTGCCAGTGCATCGGCGTCCCGCTCGGCGATGCGACCGTCAACTGCTTTCCCGACGGCGAGTCGTTCGTGAAGATCAATGAAAACATCCGCGGCGCCGACGTCTTCATCGTCCAGTCCACGTGCCCGCCGACCAACCACCACCTGATGGAGTTGCTGATCATGATCGACGCCGCCAAGCGCGCGTCGACGCAGCGCATCACGGCGGTGATTCCCTTCTACGGCTACGCCCGGCAGGACCGGAAGGACCAGCCGCGCGTGCCCATCACGGCCAAGCTGGTCGCCGACCTGTTGATGTCCGCCGGCGCGAACCGGGTCCTCGCCATGGACCTGCACAGCCAGCAGATCCAGGGGTTCTTCGACATTCCCGTCGATCACCTTTTCGCCTCCCCCGTCTTCTTCCAGTACCTCGCGACCAAGCGCAGCACGAACCTCGTCGTCTGTTCGCCCGACGTCGGCGGCATGAAGATGGCCGCCGCGTATGCCGACATGCTCGGCGCCTCGCTGGGGTTGGTGGCGAAGAAGCGCACCAGCGCCACCAAGGTCGAGGCCATCAATGTCGTCGGTGAAGTCGAGGGCTGCGACGTGCTCCTGGTGGACGACATCACGGAGACCGCCGGCACGCTCACCGCCGCCGCCAAGATCCTCAAGGAGCACGGCGCCCTCAGCATCCGCGCGGCGGTCAGCCATTGCGTGCTCAATGACGTCGCCTATGAGCGCCTGCGCAGCGGCACGATCGACGAACTCATCACCACCAATTCCGTCCCGATCGACACCCGCGGCCTCCCGATCACGGTCCTGAGCATCGCGCCCCTGCTGGGCGAGGCCATCCTTCGCATCAACACGAACGAGAGCGTCACCAGCCTTTTCAAAATCAAGGGCTTCTGAACCGGCGCCCGGGAACCGGCCGGCCGGGCCGGTGTCCATCCGGGCTCTCCATCCCCCATGAAATCCAAGTCGGTACTCCTTCTCCTTGCCTTGCTGACGTCGCTGCCGGGCCTGCTCCTGGGCGCGACGGCGACGGAAAAATCCGCCGAGAAACCCGCGGCGAAAACGATGAAGCCCAAGGCCGACGGCAAGCGGCCCGAGCTCAAGGTCGACCGCACGCCGGTGGCCGAGACCAAGTCGCCCGTTGTCACGAGCTACGCCGACGTCTTGGAGGCGATCCGCCCGGCCGTCGTGTCTGTCTACTCGAGCAAGATCGTGCGCCAGCAGGTGCCGGAGTTCCTGCGCCAGTATGGTTTTCGCGGCGGCGAGCAGAAGCAGAGCGGCCTCGGCTCGGGCGTCATCATTTCGTCGGACGGCTACATCATCACGAACAACCACGTGGTCGAGGAGGCCGATGAACTCAAGGTGCTCCTGAATGACGAGCGCGAGTTCACCGCCAAGGTCATCGGCACCGACCCGAAGACCGACGTGGCGGTCATCAAGATCGACGCCGACAAGCTGCCCGCCGCGACGCTGGCCGACAGCTCCAAGCTGCGCGTGGGCGACGTGGTCTTCGCCATCGGCAACCCCCTCGGCGTCGGCCAGACGGTCACGATGGGCATCGTGTCGGCGACCGGCCGGCGGGTGCACATCCTCGACGAGGTCGCCGGCTACGAGGACTTCATCCAGACCGATGCCGCCATCAACCAGGGCAACTCCGGCGGCGCGCTGATCGACGCGCGGGGCCGGCTGGTCGGCATCAACTCGGCCATCCTCTCCACCTCGCAGGGCAACATCGGCATCGGCTTCGCCATCCCCATCAACCTCGCGAGCAACATCATGAACAGCCTCATCGAGACCGGCACGGTCGCCCGCGGCTACCTCGGTGTATCGACGGACACGCTGGCGCCGGACATGACCGAGTCGTTCGGCCTCAAGCCGGACACCAAGGGCGTGATCATCACCGATCTCAACCCCGCCGACGGCCCCGCCGCGAAGGCCGGCCTGAAGCGGGAGGACATCATCACGGGCGTCAACGACAAGCCGATCACCTCGCGTGACGACCTGCGCCTCATCATCGCGCAGACCGCGCCGGGCACGAAGGTGTCGGTCCAGTTCCTGCGCGAGGGCAAACCCCAGTCGGCGGACGTGGTGCTCGGCAAGCTGCCCGATGAAAACGCCGCCGAGGGCGAACTCGTCCCGGGAGTCACGGTGGCGCCGCTCACCGACGACCTCCGCAAGGAGATGCGCATCGACGACCGGGTCGATGGCCTCGTCATCACCGAGGTCGCCAACGACTCGGCCTACCGCGACAATTTTCCGCAGGGTGCCGTGATCGAGCAGATCAACCGCGTGCCGGTGACGGACCTGGCCTCGGCCAAGCGCGTCATCCACGACGGCCGGAACATCGCGCTCGTCTACTATCGCGGCGTCTACCGGTACATCCTGTTTGTGATGCGGTAGCGGCGAAGCCCAGGTTTCCGGTTTGGAGTTCACGGTTCACGGTTGAATCCGGTGAGCCGCGAAATCTGAACCGTGAACTGCGAACCGATTACTTTCCTTTAGCTTCCCGGCTTGCTCGCCGGGATCCTCGCCAGCTCGGGCGGGACCTGGTCGGCCGGATAGGTGGGGAAGCTCATTTCCATCAGCGGAAACACGGGCACGTCGAACTTCGCCTGGCCGGCGCTCCGGTCGACCAGCAGCGCGACGCCGACGCACGTGCCGCCGGCTTGCCTCACGATGTCGAGGCACTCCTGCACGCGGCCGCCGCGCGTGATCACATCCTCCACCACGAGGATCCTCTCGCCCGCCTTCATTGTGAAGCCACGCCGCAGCACAAGGGCGTTGTTTTCCTTCTCGGCGAAAATGAACCGGCCGCGCGCCTGGCGCGCGACTTCCTGGCCGATCACGAGCCCGCCCATCGCCGGCGCCAGCACGGTGTCGAACTTCAGCCCGCCGAGCTTGTGCGTCAGCAGGGCGCCGAGCCGCTCGACGGCGGGCATGTCCTGGCACACCTGCGCACATTGGAAGAAATGGCCGCTGTGCAAGCCGGACCGCAGGATGAAATGGCCCTGCAGCAGCGCCTTCGTGCGCACGAAGATCTCGGTGACCTCTTGTTGGACGGGATCCATGCGCGAAAAACTGGGAGAATCGGGGATGGAAGGGAAATCCTTTTTGGTTAGGCTGGCGGCGTGAATTCCTCCCTCGACCAGCCGGCCCTGGAAGACGAGCTCGGCGACGTGCTCGAAAAAGCCGCGCGCCACGCCAACCTCAGCTATGAGCGGCTCGCCGCATTTGCGGACGTGGAATTGTCGCGCATCCAGGATGCGCTGGATTATCGCCCCGAGCTGACGCAGGCGGAACTGGGCCGGCTGGCGCGGGTGCTGGGTTTGAACGAGGTCGGCCTGAATGCCCTGGCGCGGGGCGCGTATCCGGGCGCCGAACTCGGCGGCCTGCCTTTTTGCGTGCACCCGCTGCGCATGCCGTACGGCGTCGGCGTGGCCAACGCCTACCTCGTCGACACGGGCGGCGACACGGCCATCCTGTTCGACACCGGCGCCAGCCATGCCGAGCTGCACCGCGCGTGGCCGGCGCGGATCCAGGAACTCGAGTCGGTCTACGTGACGCACTACGAGGCCGAACACATCGGCGGCCTCGAGGTCGTGTTGCGCGAGACCGGACTGCGCGAGTTCTACGGGCCGCCCAGCGGGCGCTGGCCGCAGTGCCGGGGCCTGGGCGAGGGCGAGACGGTGCCGTACGACCGGATTTCCGTCACCGCGTTCAACACCCCCGGGCACGCCGCCGAGCACAATTGTTACCTCGTCCGGGACACAACGGGGACGACCGGCCCGGGACTTCTCATCTCGGGCGACCTCATTTTCGCCGGCTCGCTGGGCGGCGGATATTTCTGCTGCCAGCGCCAGCTCAAGCATTCGCGGCGCATCCTCGACCTGCTGCCGGATGACACGATCATCGCGCCGGGCCACGGCCCGTTGACGACCGCCGCCAACGAAAGGCGGTTCAATCCCTTCCTGGCGCGCTGAGCCGCCTCGGATTATTTGAATTGGTAGAGCCGGACGCGCTGGATCGAGAACCGGCCCGGTTCGAGCCGCACGTGGCGGCCCTGGTTCGTCTGGTCGCCGTTGAGCCAGCGGATATGCCGCCACTGGCCGTCGACAAACTCGCCCTCCTCGACGCTAAGGAGGCCGACCTGCATGCCGCCGCCCCCGCGCAACTGGAAGGTCGTCGTGATGCCGATGCCCGCGAGCAGGAATTCATCCTGGCCCGTGGCGATGACCAATCCGCCGGTGGGCGAAGCGGGTGGGGGGGAGGCAGCCGGGTTGCCGGCGGTGACATCGTAGCCGCCGCCCGGGTCGAACGCGACCTGCAGGGTGTAGCCGCCGAGCCACACCTGTTGCGGCTGCCGCTGCTCGGGCCCTTCCGGTACCATTCCGGCCATCGTGCCGCGCCCTTGGTTGGCCGTAATGAGCGGGGTGAGCTGGGCGATGACAGCGTAACCGCCCGTGAGGTATTTCGCCCCCAACTCGCTGATGTACTCGATGCCAAAGGGACTGAAGCCGATCGCATCGAGGCCGCCAAACGCGTAGAAGGCATTGGCCGAGCCGTCCGGGGCCCGGACCGATTCCGGAATGAACAACGGGTTGCCATGACGCGTATAGCGCCGGGCCCACTCGCTGAAGTTCGTGAAATAAATGTCCGGCGCGAGAAAATCGAGGGACGGAGCCCCGGCCCGCCAGACGTCGGCCACCTGCGGCAGGGGTCCGGCGCTGGGGTATTGGCCGGGCAGGTGACCTGGCCGGATGAGCGCCGCGTTGACGTACATCGGCAGCGGGTACGCGGCCTTTCCGGCGGTGGCCAGGGCGTCGATGAACCGGGCGAAGTACCAGGCGCTGAAGATCTCGTCCGTGGCGACGCCGGGTCCGAAGATCTCGGTCCAGGTGCCGGACGGCCTTCTGCCCTGCGCCACCCAGGCGTCGCGCAATTCCGGCGCGAGGGCATCAAAGTCTCCGGCGAGGTGCGCCATCAGTTCCGCGGGCACCGGGCCCTTGAACAGCTGGTCCGCCTCCGGGCTGTGGTCGCGCGCCTCGGGAATCATGCCGATTTCGTTTTCCACCTGGACGAGCACGACAGTGTGCGCCTGGCCATCCACCTCGCGGAGGTGTTGCAGCACGGCGGCGAAGGCCCGGGCGTCCGTCGCGCGGTTTTCGGCGGAGAACGGCGAGAGTATCTCCAACGCCCGGCCGGCCGAGTCGCGGCAGCGGGGGAAGCGCTGGTAATTGGTTTTCACCCACGCCGGGGCGTAGGAGGACATGCTGTTCTTCCAGGCGCCAAACCACAGCAGCACGAGCCGCATGTCGCTGGCGCGGGCATCCTGCAACAGGCCGTCAAGCGTGGAGAAATCGAATTTTCCCTCGGCGGGCTCGATCCGCTCCCAGTAGACGGGCGCGAGGACCGTGTTGAGGTTCATGGCCTTGAGCTTCGGCCAGAACGGGTGCAGGTACGCGGGTTCGCCGCTCGAGTTGCCGAGCTCGCCCGCACGGGCGAGGAAAGGCCGGCCGTCGACCCAGAGCTGGGTGGCGGTGCCTTGGCGGGCCAGGTGGGGCCGGGCATCCTCGGCGTGGCTGACGACGGGAACGAGGAGGAAAACGACAATGAGCGAACGAAGAAACAAGTTCATGGACGGTATGCGCGGCCCGGTCGGGGGCGGCGAAGGATGATGCAGGAATTCCCGCGGCCGGCAATCAACGTCGCATGGGTGAGGACGCCACTATGGCGTAAGCCATAGGTGGCCGCGCTCGCCGCAAAACGGCTTGCTCCACGAAACCGTCTGCGGCCTTTTAGGCGCATGCCCGTGCCCCGGCGTCGACGGTTTCACATCCTGGCCAGGGTGGCCGCCGGCCTGGCGCTGGTGCGGCTGGGCGGGGTGTTCACGCTAGCGGCCGCGTTGCCCGCCGGCGCGAGCCCGGAAGCCACAACGGCGCCGGCGCCGCAAGGCGTGCACGGCCTGCCGTTCACCCGCTTCTATTCCTTCGATGAGATCGGCAATGTGGGCCCGAGTGCCCGCCTGAGCTTCGATCGGTTCGGCCGGATCGCGATTGGCCATGCCGGGTCTTACGTCGTGCTGAATGACAACACCTGGGTGAACATCGCCAACACGGGCGGGGACGAGCCGGCGATGCAGCGCGTCGCATTCGATCGGAACGGCGAGGCCTTTTTCGGCGGGTTTGGCATCTGGGGGCGCGCGCAGCCGAACACGGCCGGCTTGCTCAGCCCGGTGTCGTTTCGGCCTGCGACGGTACCCGCCTGGATCCCGGACGCCAATTTCAACATGGTGCTGCCGGCGACGTCGGGGGTCTATTTCGGCGGGTTCAGCGGGGTCGTTTATTGGGACCGCCAGACCGGCCGCCAGCTGTATTTCGAGCGGTCGGGTATTTCGCAGATGTTCATGGTCGGCGAGACCGTCTATGCCGCGGCGCTGAACGGCGGCGTGATGGCGGTCGATGTGGCGGCGGGCACGTGGCGGCCGGTGCCGGCGCACGGCCTCGACGGCTCGTATGCGGACCAGGTGACGCCCTTCGGCCGCGACCGCGTATTGATCTCCAACCTCGAGGGACGGCTGGTCTCTTTCGACGGCCGGAAGACCGAGCCGTGGCCCGCCGCGGGCTCCTATCGCCCGGCCGGCCGGGTGACGGCGCTGCGCACGCTGGTGGATGGCACGGTGGCCCTGGCCGTGAGCGGGAAGGGCCTGTTTTTCTACTCGGAGGACGGGGAGCTGCGGTACTCGCTGACGACGCCGGATTATCACCGGATCACCGACCTGGCCGCGCGCGAGCCGGGGGTGCTCTGGGTCGCCACGGAAAATGGCGTGTTCAAGGTGCTCTACGACAGCCCGCTCACCGTGTTCACCCAGCGCCTCGGCCTGCCGCTCAGCTGGCCGCAGGTGGTCGCCTGGCGCGGGCGCATTGTCGTGGCCACGAGCGGCCAGCTTTACGACTCGGTGCCGGGACCGGCGAGCGAGCCGACGCGCTTCGCCTTGGTCCCGCAACAGCCGGGCAACGACATCTGGGCGGTGGCGGCCGCCGGCGACCGCATGCTCGTGGGCAACACGCGGGGGGTCTTTGCGCGCCGCGGCGACGCTGAATTCGAGCTCGTGCTGCAGGGCTTCGAAGTGGCGCGGCTGGTCATGGTGAATCCGGAGCTGTGCTACGTCATTGGCAGCACGGCGATGACGGCGCTGCGATGGCAGGACGGCGGCTGGACGGAAGCGGCGGAGCGGGTCCCCGGCCTCGGCTATCCGTCGATCGTGCACGCGACGAAGACCGCGGCATGGATCGAGCTCGGTTCAAACCGCGCCGCGCGCGTTGCCTTGAAGGGCAGCCGCCTCGACGTTCGGGTGTTCGATGCCTTTCCCTGGCATGACCCGCGCTGGGTGAACGTCGGCATCGTCGGCGACACCGTGACGCTGGTCGGCTTGCCGGACGGGCGGGTCTTCTTTGACGAGGCCACGGAGTCCTTCGTCCGGCGGCCCGAGCTCGAGCAGATCTTCCAACGGGCGCCTTATCCCATCACCCGCCTCAAGCAGGATGAAAGCGGGACAATCTGGGCGTCACACGCGCACGGCATCCTGATCTTTCATGCGCGGGACGGCGGCGGCTACCGGTTGGAGCCCACCGGCTTTGTCCGGACGGGCGACGGTTTCCCGCTGGTGCGCGTGCTGCCCGGCGACGATGTGTGGCTCACCGCCTCGCAGTCCCTTTATCACCTGGACCGCCGGATGGTGATGGAAGCGCCGCCGCGGCTGAAGCCCACGCTGGTGCAGGTCCTCGACGGGCGGGCCAACCGCGAGATCGGGGCCGAACTCGATGGCGACCGGACACCGGTGCTCACCTACAAGCAGAACAGCCTGGTTTTTCGGTTCTTCTCCGGGAGCTATCGCGGGCGGCAGGCTCCGACCTACGATTTCCTTTTGGAGCGCGACGGCAGCGCGTGGCGGCCGCTGGGCGACGGCCCGGTCCTGACCTTGTCCGACCTGCGGGAAGGCTCGTACCACCTCGAGGCGCGCCTTGTCAGCGGCCGCGAGCCCCTGGGCAGCGTGGCGTCCTATCGATTCGAGATCGCTCCGCCCTGGTTTCGCACCTCGTACGCGTTCGCCGCGTACCTGCTGGCGGGCCTCGCGGCCTTGTGGGGCCTGACCCGCTGGCTGACGGTGCGCGCCCGGGCTCGGAACCTCGCCTTGGAGAAACTGGTGGCCGAGCGGACGGAGGCCCTGCGGGTCGCGATGCAGCGGCTGAATGAGGAAACGCGCAATGCCGCGACCTTCGCCGAACGCGACCGCCTCGCCGGCGAGATCCACGACAGCCTCCAGCAGGGCTTGAACGGGTTGATGCTCCAGATCGATGCGACCCTGAAACTGCCGGGCCTCCCGCCCGACGTGCGTTCGCGCCTCGGCGTCGCCCGCAACATGGTCTCGTTCACGCGGCACGAGGTGCAGCACGCCGTCTGGGACATGGAAACGCCGCTGCTCGACGGCAACGACCTCGGCGAGGCATTGAAGAAACTGACGGCCTTGATCGGGCCCGGGGCGGCGACCGTCGAGATCAAGGTCTCCGGCCAGCCCCTGGCGCTGTCGCCCGCAACGAATCATCATCTCCTGCGCATCGCGCAGGAAGCCATCACGAACGCCGTCCGCCACGCCGCGGCCGCCCGGATTGTCATCGCCCTCGCGTACCAGCCGGAGGGCGTGACGCTGAGCGTGACCGATGATGGCAATGGCTTCGTGCCGCACGACGTGTTGACGAAGGGTTTGGGGCATTTCGGCCTGCGCGGCCTGCGCGGGCGCGCGGCAAAGATCGGCGGGGACCTGGAAATCCGCAGTGCCCCGGGTTCCGGCACGACGGTCCGCGTGACCGTGAAGGTTGCCGCCCCGGCGGTGTCCCATGCAGATTAGAACTCCAAAGATCAGGATCCTGCTGGTTGACGACCACATCGTGCTCCGCATGGGGCTCGTCACCGCCACCAACGGCGAGCCGGACATGGAGGTGGTGGCGGAAGCCGACAATGGCGCCGAGGCTGTCCGCGCCTACCGCCAGCATCGGCCCGATGTCGTGGTGCTGGACCTGCGCATGCCCGGACAAAACGGCATCGAAACGATCCGCCAGCTGCGCGAGGAATTCGGGGACGTCCGGATCCTGGTGTTCAGCAACTACGCCAGCGGCGAGGACGTTTTCCAGGCCCTGAAGGCGGGCGCGGGCGGTTTTGTCGTGAAGGAGATGTCGCTGGAACGGCTGCTGGAAGCGATCCGCAAGGTGCACGAGGGCGGCCAGTACGTGCCGGCAGAGATCGCCACCCGGATGCAGGGTCGCGTCCTCTCGCAGCTCTCACCCCGCGAGATGCAGGTGCTGTCCCTCGTGGCCCGGGGCCTGAGCAACAAGGAAATCGCCGCCGAACTCGGCTTGGTCGAGGGCACGGTGAAGATCCACGTGACGAACATCCTGAGCAAATTGCGCGTCTCCGACCGGACCCAGGCGATTCTCGCCGGCGTGAAGCAGGGCCTCATCGAGCTCGAGTAGACTGAACAAGCTCGCGGCTATATCCAAAGCCATAGCCGAAGCATGACCACCGGTGGGTTGAACCAGTCGGTGCGGGTTCGGAATCTCCCACCGACCCGTCGCCATCCGTTTTTGTCGTCTTTGCCTCCTCCGCCGCAGGACTGTGAGGCTAGGATCGCTGCGATGAGAGCGGCCGGGATTCGCCCACGTGAACCAACCTTGCCACTCTTCCCGTTCCGGGCCCGGCCGGCCGGCCGCGCTTACGGGACGTTGCGCGGGCACCAGGTCCGGCCCGAGGTGAAAACCCGCATCACCCAGACCGACGTGGCGCGGGCCGCCGGCGTGCACAACACAACGGTTTCGCTGGCGTTGCGGAACTCGCGCCTGCTGCCCAGCGCCACCCGCGCACGCATCCGGGCGATCGCGCAACGCATGGGTTACGCGCCCGACCCGGCGCTGACGGCGCTGGCGGCCTACCGCAATGCGCGACGGCCGCACCGCCAGGCCACCACGCTCGCTTTCGTCTCGACCCGCAGGGCAATGGGCGGCGACTGGGATCAGCCCTGGCTCCAGCTCCACCTCGCCGGTGCGCGGCGCAAGGCGGCCGAGCTGGGCTTCGCCCTCGAGCACGTTGACGCCGCTTGTTTCCCGGGAATTCGGCCGGAATGGAAACTGGAACTGGAGCGCCGGGGGATCACCGGGGTGATTTTCTCGCCTGGACCGGCCGATGCCGGCCTGGAGCGAATTGACTGGTCACGGCTGAGCGCGGTGGGGCTGGGCGCATGTCCGCCGGTCCCGGCGTTGAACCACGTCACGGTGGATTACGCCGGGGTCATGAACCTCGCGATCCACCGGATCCGGGCGGCCCGCTACCGCCGCATCGGCTTTGTGCTCTCGCGCTGGTGGAACGAATGTGCCGGCCAGTCCTGGTCAAAGATGTTCTATGCGCGACAGGCTTGCCTGCCGTTGAATGAGCGCCTGCCCGTGTTGTACCTCGGATCGACCGGGCCCGGGACATCGGGGCCGCGCCAGGCGGAGGACGCGCTGCAGGATGTCCGGGACTTTGTCCGCTGGTTCCGCGCCTACCGCCCGGAGGTGGTCATCGGCCTCGCGCCGGGGATCCACGAGCACTTCGGGCGCCTCGGCCGCGGCGGGCC
>DASZXO010000051.1:0-2809 GCA_035545835.1 Lacunisphaera sp. | reverse complement strand
CGCGGCGCTGGCCCGCGACGGCATCGCCTGCGGCGGGAGCCGCCTGGGCGTCGGCGGCCGGGGCCGCCGCGGGAGCAGCGGCCGGCTGCGCGGCAGGAACCGGCGGCACGACCGCCTTCTGCGCGGCGGCGGCGGGATCCTCATAGTCGGCGGCCGGGGCGGTGCTCACGGTATCGATCGCCACGACGACCTCGGAGGCTCCGGCGGGAATGCCGGTGACCACGGTGTCGATGCCGGCCGTGGCGGCGAACACGAGGGCGGGAGTGAGCAGGGCGAGAAGGCAGGCGAGTCTTTTCATGACCAAAGGACGTCGGAGGGATGGGCGGGGTGGGGAAGGGCTTGGCCCGGCGAAGCACAGGCCGTCCGCAAAGAAATCATCGGGCGGCCGCGGCGCAAGAATCCAAAGCTCGAAAGCCGAGCTTTTTCCCCGCAGGATTGTGTCTCTTCTCCACCGGCGCTGCGTCACTCTTTTCCCGGCCGTTGGCTTTCCCGGCTTCCCCGATTTTGCAGTCGTTCAAGGGCTTGTCCGGCTGATTTTTCCTAATTCTTCCTTTCTCCTTCTTCCTTTCCCCATGAACAACCCCACCCAACGCAGTTACGGATGGCGCGCCGCGCTCGCCTGCACGCTCGGTTTTGCCGCGCTCGCCCTCCCGTCCCGCGGCGCCGAGGCCGGCCCGATCATCACCATCAATGGCGCGCCGGCCCAGCCCGGCGACCTGAAGCCCGCGGACATCCAGTCGCTGGTCATGTCGAACGGCCTGGTCGCGATCACCTTTGGCAAGGATGCCAACGGCGACTTCAGCGCCACGTCGGTGGTCAAGAATGGCCGCGAGCTCGCGCACAACCTGCACGGCGTCGAGCCGCGCGATGTCGATGCGCACCGCACGTTCTATCTCGATTCCGGCGCCGGCCGCGGCCACCTGGTGGTGGACACGGTGCGCGTGGTGAAGAACACGCCGGACTTCGCCCATTTCGCGGTCATCGACAACCGCGAGCTGCACCTCGAGCACCACTTCGTCATGCTCAAGGGCGAGAGCGGTGTGCATCCCTACGTGATCGTGAAGAACACACCGGACGCCAATTCGGGCGAGACGCGCACGATGTACCGCTTCGACATGGACATCCTCGACCACGCCTACAGCGGCGAGCGGTACGGGAAGCAGCCGAAGTACGGTTTCCTCCAGTCGATCTCCGAGGCCGGCAACATGGGTGACGAGACCTGGAAGCTGCCCGACGGCAGCATCTACCAGAAATACGACTACTGTCTCTACTACTCCGAGAATCCGATGTGGGGCCACTTCGGCCACGGCTTCGGCGCGTTCTTCATCGCGCCCAGCACGGAATCCTACGCGGGCGGCCCGCTCCGGCAGGAGCTCGCCGTCCACCAGGACGCGCTGATCCTCAATTATCTCGGCGGCGGCCACTTCGGCGGCGGCGGCACGGCGACGAGCCGCACCGGCGAGAAGATCCACGGGCCGTGGTTCCTTTACTTCAACACGGGCGACACGCCCGAAGCCCTCATCAACGACGCCAAGAAGATGCAGGCTGCCCAGAAGTCGCAGTGGCCCTACCGCTGGATGGACGAATCGCTCTATCCCGTGCAGCGCATGACGGTCACCGGCCAGCTCAAGGTCTCGCATAACCGCTCCGCGGCCTATGCCTACGTCATCCTCGGCCAGGCCAGCAACCCGTCGCGCGGCGGCGGTGGCGGCCGTGGTCCGGGTGCCGCGGCTCCCGCGGGACAGCCGGGAGGTCAGGCCGGTCAGCGCGGCCAGGGTCGTCGCGGCGGTGGCGCCGCCGGCGCTCCGGGCGCGGCGGCCGCAGCCCAGGGCGGCGGCCAGCGCGGGGAAGGCCGCCTCGAAGGCGGTGATGCCGGCAGCGGTCCGATGGGCGGTGCGGGCGCACCTCAGGGTGGACCCGCCCCGGCGGCGGATCGCGCGAGCGTCATCTACAATCAGGGCGGCGACTACCTCTTTTACGTGAAGGCCGACGCGAATGGAAAGTTCTCCCTTCCCGCCGTGCGTCCCGGCACCTACACGCTCTACGCTTGGGAAACGCAGGGCCCGATCACGCAGTCCTTCGCCAAGGACGGCATCGAGGTGAAGGCCGGCGGCGGCACGCTCGATCTGGGTGCGCTCGACTGGGATCCGCCGTATCACCCGAACCTCGTCTTCCAGGTTGGCAAGGCCGATCGCATGGCGGGCGAATTCAAGTTCGGCAGCGCCCCGCGCACGAACCAGCACATGAACGACGTCCCCAATGACCTCACGTTCACGATCGGCAAGAGCAAGGAAGCCGACGACTGGTACTACGCCCAGCCCGGTCCTGCCGATGGCCCGGACAAGAAGCCGGTGGCCGGCACCTGGAACATCGCGTTCAACGTCGCGAAGGTCCCCGTCGGCAATGCCTACCTGACCATTCCGGTCGCCGGCGGCCCGGGTGATGTCACCGTGCTCCTCAACGGCCAGGAAGTCGGCCGCGTCACGCACAACGACGATGCCAGCGTGCGCCGCGCCGCGAATCGCAGCGGGGTCTATTCCCGCTTCGAGTTCAGCTTCCCGGCCTCGACGCTGAAGGCGGGCGCCAACACGCTCAGCCTTCGCACCAACCGCTCCTCCGGCCGTTTCAACGGCATCATGTACGACACGATCGTGCTCGAGACGGACTGAGTTCAGGTCGGGCAGGTCTCCGACCTGCCCGATCGTTCCGCTTCCCTTTTAGGCCGCATCCATCATGGGATGCGGCCTTTTCTTTGGTCGACGTCGGGGCGTTCCTTGCGGACGCCCGGATTGGAGATCGAGACGCGAGG
>DASZXO010000050.1:0-4864 GCA_035545835.1 Lacunisphaera sp. | reverse complement strand
TGCTGGACCGTCGGAGACGAAGAAGACATCACTCAACCTTGGGTCGCGACAGGGAATTTGGCAAATTTATAAAAGTTGTTGGATCGATAAGCGTTCTTTATGGGTAGCATCGGCGATCATGGAGCTGCACGCCCTGGAAGTCTTCGAGACGGTCGTCGCCGAGCGCAGCTTTTCTCGCGCGGCCGAGAAGCTGTTCCGGACCCAGCCCGCCGTGTCCCTGGCCATCCAGCGGCTGGAGAACGAGCTGGGCGACAAGCTGATCGACCGGGCCGCCAAGGACCTGGTGCCCACGGACACCGGCCGGACCGTCCTGGACTTCGCCCGGCGCTTCCGGAACCTCGAGGACGAGCTGGCGAGCGCCCTCGCAGAGCTGCGCGACAATTCGGCGGGGCGGCTGGTCATCGGCGCGAACGAATCGTCGACGCTGTACCTGCTGCCGCACATCCAGCGTTACCGGGCCAAGTTCCCGAAGATCAAGGTTCAGGTGCGGCGCAGCCAGTCCAGCCGCATCCCGGTCGAGCTGCTGGAGGGGGACCTCGAGCTGGGGGTGGCCAGCTACGACCCCGGCGACGACCGGCTGGTCACCAAGGTCATCTACACGGACGCGCTGGCGTTCGTCGTGTCGCCCAGGCACCGCTTCGCGCGGCGCCGCTCGGTGTCGATCGCCGAGCTCGGAGAGGAGACGTTCGTCGCCCACAACGTCGTGTCGCCCTATCGCGAGCTGGTTCTGCGCGAGTTTCGCCGCCACAAGGTTCCGCTGCGCATGGACGTCGAGATGCCCACGCTGGAGACCATCCGCCGCCTGGTCGCCAGCAGCGACGGGGTGGCGTTCCTGCCCCGGATGGCCGTCCGGCAGGACGTCGAGAGCGGGGCGCTGCGCGAGATTCACGTCAAGGAGCTGCACGTCGAGCGCAAGGTGCGGCTTCTGTACGCCAAGGCCCGTACGCTGAGCCACGCGGCCCGGGCCTTTCTCGAGCTGGTGTAGGGAAATGAGCTCTGCCGGAGCCTGGTTTTTGAGGCTGCGGTACGCCCCCGGGCGCTTATACTCGATTGTACCGTGAGCAAGGCTCCCTCGTCCCCTGCCCCGGAACCTCCACAGCGCAGCGCGAACCCGGATTCGTCGCACCATTCGACAGGCGACCCGACGTGGTCGGCGCGACTGGCCGCCCGCCGGGCGCATGCCAACTGGCGCCCCTCGCGCGACGCCCGCCGCTATGGCATCCAGCTACGGCGCTTCGCGGGGCCGGCGGTCTACGGGCGGCAGCTCAGTCATCTGCGGATCGCGCACCTGACGGACCTGCACGTCGGCCGCATCACCCCGTTCGAGGTGCAGCGCACGGCCGTCGAGATGACGAACGCCGAGAAGCCCGACCTGATCGTCATCTCGGGCGACTTCGTCTGTCACAGCCAGCTCTATCTCGACCAGCTCACGGAGGTGATCCGCCTGTTCCAGGCGCCCGTCATCACGGTGCTGGGGAACCACGACTACTGGTCGGGCGCCGACGAGGTCCGGCGCGCGCTCGAGCGCGGCGGGGCCGAGGTGCTGCGCAACCGCAACACGGTCGTCACCCTCGGCTCGCAGCAGCTGCAGGTGGTCGGCCTCGACGACGCGTACACGGGCCACGCGCGCCGCGAAGAGGCCGTGAAGGGGCTGCGCAAGGACATCCCGCTGCTCGGCGTCTCGCACATCGCCGAGGAGGCGGACGGCCTGTGGCGGTACGGCGTGCCCCTGGTCCTGTCGGGCCACACGCACGGCGGCCAGGTCACGCTCGCGCGCCTTCACGAGCTGGCCGTCGGGATCGTCGCCGGGCACAAGTACGTTCACGGTCTCTACGGCTCGCGCGACCACGCGCCCGATGATTCGCCGAACGGCGCCGTCTACGTCGGCGCGGGCATCGGCGCCGCCGTCGTGCCGTTCCGCCTCGGCGAGCGCGGCAAGCGCGAGGTGACGATGTTCGAGCTGGGCTGCGAGCCGGGCGACTTCGTCGAGCACCACAGCGAGCAGGAGCCGATGAAGGGGCGCAAGCCGACCCAGGCCACCATCGAGCGGCGGGCCGCCGCCGTCCTCCGCAAGCGCCTCCGCCGCGAAAAGCGGCTGCTGGAACGCTGAGCTCTCCAGCGCACGAGCGCCGCTGTCCGCGCGGTTTGGCGCGCGGTCGGCGACTTCGGTCTCAGGCGATCACGTAAGAAACGGCCGTATTTCGCCGGTCACTGCGGTCATGGCGACGGTTTTCGCGCCGCTCTTGGGCGCGCCGGTATGCGACAAAGCTCTTGCGTAAGAACGCAGTGTTGCCATATTCGCGCCCATGCCCAAGTACACCCTCCCAGATCTGGCCTACGACTACGGCGCGCTGGAGCCGCACGTGTCGGGCAAGATCATGCAGCTTCATCACGACAAGCACCACCTGGCGTACGTGAACGGCGCCAACACGGCCACCGAGCAGCTGGCCGAGTCGCGCGAGAAGAACGACTTCGCGAAGATCGCCGCGCTGGAAAAGGCGCTGGCGTTCCACACCTCCGGTCACGTCCTGCACTCGCTCTTCTGGCAGAACCTGGCCCCGAAGGCGGGCGGCGAGCCGACGGGCGCGCTGGCCGAGCAGATCAAGCAGGACCTCGGCAGCTTCGCGGCCTTCAAGAGCCAGCTGACCCAGGCCGCGATGACGATCATGGGCTCGGGCTGGGCGGCCCTAGCGTGGGAGCCCGTCGCGCAGCGGCTGGTGACCACGCAGATCTACGACCACCAGAGCAACATCACCCAGGGCGGCGTCCCGATCCTGGTGCTGGACGCCTGGGAGCACGCCTTCTACCTGCAGTACGGACCCGACAAGAAGAGCTTCTTCGACGCGGTCTGGAACCTGTGGAACTGGGTGGACGTCGCCCAGCGGTTCGAGAAGGTGCGCACGCTCGACCTTTCCATCCGCGGCGCGACCGACCGCTGAAAATTTTCAACTGATTCGCACTTCGGTGCCGACTAACCCCTGCCTATCCCTCGAGGAGACCACGATGATGAAGAAGCTTGCAGTGCCCGCCCTCATGCTTGCCATGGCGGCGTTCGGTTGTTCCAGCAGCACAACCCCTAGCGGAACGGGCGGTTCCGCCGGCCACGCCACGGGCGGCACCGGCACTGGCGGCACTCACCTCGGCGGCGCCTCGGGCGGCGGCACCTCCGGCGGCGGCACCTCCGGCGGTGGCACCTCCGGCGGCGGCACGAGCGGCGGCGGCACCTCCGGCGGCGGCACCTCGGGTGGCGGTCGCGCAGGCGGCGGCACCTCCGGTGGCGGCACCTCCGGTGGCGGCACGTCGGGCGGCGGCACCTCCGGTGGCGGCACTTCGGGCGGTGGCACCTCCGGCGGCGGTCACGCCGGTGGCGGCACCTCGGGGGGCGGCACTTCGGGTGGCGGCGCGGGCGGCTCGGGGATCCACGTAATGACCAGCTGCACAGTTACTGCCCAGGACCACACCAGTGTGCTGTCCCCGGCGGACTTCTGCGCGAACCTGCTCGCCAACTGCCCCTCGGCGACTGGGTACACGGACGAAGCCACCTGCGAAGCGTCCTACAGCACCGGCACCTCGGTCGATAAGCGCAACTGCCAGTCGTATCACCTGTGCTGGGGCGTCGAGGGACAGGGGACGACCCCGGGTGGCGGCATGCAGGTTCCCCACTGCATGCACGCCCAGGGCGCGGCTCCCTGCGCGAACCTGTAAGCAAGAGTTTCCGAAGATAGCGAGACGTTCTCAGGCGCCCATCCCGCAAGGGATCGGGCGCCTTCTTTCATTGCCGACCGATAGAAGCGCTGGCGCGCGGCCGACCATGCCTCAGCGAACCGCGAAGCGGGCAATGCGAGAGCCCTCGGTGAACCAGAGGTTCCCGTCGGGTCCAGCCGTCAACCCCAACGGGGTGCTCGCCGTCACGTACTGGGTGATCGTTCCGTTGGGCTGGATCCGGCCGAGGCTCGAGGTGCCGATGTCCGTAAACCAGATGTTGCCGTCGGGACCAGCAGCGATCTTCTCCGGGGAGACCATCCACGGGCTGCCGAATTCAGCGACGGTGTGATCCGGGGTCACCCGACCGATCTTGGGAGTGCTGTCCTCCGTGAACCACAGCACACCGTCATCGCCTCGCGTGATTTCGAGCCCGCGGTCGGAGGACGCAATCGGGATCTCCATCACCGTGCCGGTTACGGTCATGAACCCGATCTGGCTTTTGCCATCCTCGGTAAACCACAGATTGCCGTCGCTACCCGCAACAATTCCCCAAGGGTTGCTTGCCGGCGTCGGTACCGGAAACTCCGTCACGGTCCCCGTCGTCGTCACCCGCGCAATCTTGTCCATGTAGTCCCCAAACCAAAGATTGCCGTCGGGGCCAGCGGTGATGGTTGTGGGATACGCGCCTTGAGGCGTGGGGAACAGCGTGATCGCTCCGCTCGTCGTCGCAGAACCGAGTAGCGCGCTGAACGCTCCGACGAACCAGATGTTCCCGTCAGGGCCGGTCGTGATGCTGGCGACTGAGGCGCCGCAGGTCGGAAGGTCGAATTCCGTGATCTGCCCGAGTGGTGTGATGCGTCCGATCGACCCACAGTTGTTGCCGCCACTCGCAAACCACAGATTCCCGTCCGGGCCGCGTGTGATGGACGCCGCTGTCTTCCCGCTCGGCATGGAGAACTCGGTGATGCGGCTGCGGCAGGTGCCGTTGTCGCAGTAGGCGGTGGCGGCGCAGGTGACGGCGGAGCCGGCGGCGCCGCCTGGGGAGCCGGCCTGGCCGGCGGTGCCGCCGGGTCCCGTGCCTGCCGTTCCGCCGGGGCCGGGACTGCCGGCGGACGGGTGGCCTGCGCCGCCTCCGGTGCCTCCGCCCCCCGTTCCCCCG